>JAWLAD010000059.1:0-1500 GCA_041395605.1 Steroidobacteraceae bacterium | reverse complement strand
GCGCTGTTCTACGGCGGCCAGGTGCGCTCCAAGAACGTGCTGTCCACGTCGATCCAGGTATTCGTGGTGTTCTCGCTGCTGACGGTGCTGTGGGTCGTCTACGGCTACAGCCTCGCGTTCACCGGCGAAGGCCGCTTCATCGGCGGCTTCGATGCGTTCCTGGTAAGGAACATCTCGCCCGACGCCGTGTCCGGCACCATTCCGGAACTGCTGTTCGTCGCCTTCCAGGCCACGTTCGCGGCGATCACCACCGCGCTCGCGGTCGGCGGTTTCGCCGAACGCACCAAGTTCTCCGCGGTGCTGATCTTCGCGCTGATCTGGTTCACCTGCTCCTACCTCGTGATCGCCCGCGCCGTCTGGGGCGGCGGGTGGATCGCCGACCTGGGCGCCATCGACTATGCCGGCGGCACGGTGGTGCACATCAACGCCGGTATCGCAGGCCTCGTCGGCGCGTTGATCGTCGGCAAGCGCCTCGGCTACGGCACGACGGCCATCCAGCCGCACAATCTGCCGTACGTCCTCACCGGCGCCTCGCTGCTGTGGGTGGGCTGGTTCGGCTTCAACGTCGGCTCGGGCCTGGGCGCCGGCGTCAGCTCCGGCCTGGTGCTGCTCAACACCTATGTCTGCACGGCAGCCGCGGTGATCGCCTGGGTGTTCGCCGAATGGGTTTTCAAAGGCAAGCCGACGGTGCTGGGCGCCGCGTCCGGCGCCATCGCCGGTCTGGTGGCGATCACGCCGTCCTGCGGCTCGGTGGGCGTCGCCGGTGCGATCGTCCTCGGCCTCATCGCCGGCGTGATCTGCCTGTGGGCGGTCGCGAGCCTGAAGAAGGCGCTGGGCTACGACGACTCACTGGACGTGTTCGGCGTCCACGCGGTCGGCGGCATCGTCGGCGCGCTCGGCGTGGCCATCCTCGGCGCGCCGTCCTTCGGCGGCGTCGCCGAGATCGACAACATCGGCAGGCAGTTCGGCGTCCAGGCCATCAGCGTGCTGTTCACGATCGTCTGGTCCACACTGATCACAGTGATCGCCTTCGCGGTGGCGAAGTTCACGGTCGGCCTCCGCCCGGGCGACGACACCGAGCGGGAGGGCCTCGACCTCGCCGAGCACGGCGAGCGGGCCTACGACTGACGGCCTCAGGCCGGCGGCGGGTGCATCGGGCGGGTTGCGGGGTGGCCGCGAACCCGCCCGATGTGACAGAGTTCAAACTTCGGCCAGCCCGCTTCTGGTCATACTGTCTCCTCGACGGAGAGCCGCCCATGACCGCACGCATCCTCATTGCCACCGCCGTGACCCTGGTGTTCGCCGCCAGCCTTGCCCGGGCCGACGTCTGGCGCTGGAAAGACCATCAGGGCAACTGGCACTACAGCGATGTGCCGGTCGACGGCGCCCAGCTCATCAAATCGACCGCGCCCACCCCGATCGCCACGGCAGCGGAATCCGGCGCTCAGAGCGACAACTCCACCTCCGCCGCCGACTCGTTCGCCGCCCGCAACGCCGCGA
>JAWLAD010000058.1:0-2115 GCA_041395605.1 Steroidobacteraceae bacterium | reverse complement strand
CCCTGCCCACGGCGCAACCGAAACTGCAGACCCTGCTCGACGTCGGCCTCGGTTACCTGAAACTCGGCCAGAACGCGACCACGCTCTCCGGCGGTGAAGCCCAGCGCGTCAAACTCGCCAAGGAGCTCGCCAAGCGCTCGACCGGGCGCACGCTCTACATCCTCGACGAACCGACCACCGGATTACACTTTCACGACGTGGCGCAACTGCTGGCGGTACTGCACCGCCTGCGCGACGAAGGCAACACCATCGTCGTGATCGAACACAATCTCGACGTGATCAAGACCGCCGACTGGATCGTCGATTTGGGGCCGGAAGGCGGCGAAGGCGGCGGCCGCGTGGTCGCCAGCGGCACGCCCGAACAAGTCGCCGCCAAGCGCGGCTCGCACACCGGCCAGTATCTGGCGCCGCTGCTGGCCCACAGCGCCTGACTCTGCCGCAGGCCGGCACAGCGGCCTCGCAACTCCCTGAGCTGCGAAGCCGCCGGGCGCTCAGCGGGGCAGCGCCGGCACCCTGAGACGCGCCATCAGGTCGTTGGCGCGGCGACGGGCCGCATTCGCCTTGCTGGCCGCCTCCGTGATGCGACCCGCGGCAAAGTCCTCCTGCGCGCCGGCCCAGTTGTTCGACAGCTCGTCGTAGACCTGACGCGAGTAGTCGAGATTCGCCTGGTCGATCCCCTCGGGCAGGGCTTTCATCTTGCCGAGCGAATCCAGCCGCGCCTTCAGCGCGGCACTCATCTTAGGCAACTCCTCGGCGAGCGCCGGCCACATTTCCTGCGCCTCGGCGATCGCGGACTCGGCACGCGCCTTGCGCTCGGCGACCGTGGACTTGAGTTCGCTGAGCTGGTTGTTCAGCACCGGCGCCGCGGTCAGCACTTCGGTGAATTTCTGGTCGGCGAGCTGCTTCTGCAGGCGCCCGAGCGCGTCGTCGACCGCCTGCAGCTGCTCGGGTGCGAACTGCGCCGCTTCGTCCCTGACCGCGGCGACCGCCGCCTGAACCGCCTCGACCGCCCGGGTCGCCGGCTCCTGCTGGCTGCCACAGCCGATCAGCATGAGGCCGGTCGCGAAGGCTGCGACCCACCTGGATCGGATAGACATGGATGTTCCCCTGTTGCGTTGTGATGGGCAACCGGCCTGCCGCGGTGACGACAGACCAGCCGCCCGAGCATAGCCCAGGCGCCGCGCGGCGGCTCGCGGCAACTGCCCGCGGGTCGGGCAGAACCGGTTCGGCCGAGCCAGGCCCGATCCCGGGAGCGGGACGCCTGCACCGCGCCTGGACGGACGGGGTCGCGCTCGTCGACGATCCTCAGCGAGTGGCGGTGGATGGCGGCGGCGGATCGCAGCGTGGGTTACCCGAAACGAAGGTCTGGTGAACTTCGCCGTTGACGACGCGCTCCTGGTAGTTTCCCCGCGTATAGGCGGAAACCACCCGTCGCCAGAAATTCACGGCGCCGGGGTTGCGCTGGTACTCGACGATCTCCCATTGCCCGGCAAAGCGATCGAGGATCAGGGGCACCGCCGAACGGCCGACTCCGAGGCGACGGTAGGGCCGGGCGATGAAGAATTCGGCCATGCGATAGTCGGCTGCGGCCCGGCTGAACGCCGGACCACCCCGACTGATCATCGCAAAGCCCGTCGGAACATTCGACTTGAGGATCAGCAGCAGATGCGCCGAAGAATCGGCGAACCAGCGCGTCAACTGATCGGGTTCGGTATGCCCGACTTCTCCCAGGACCGGGAAGATGCCGGTATTGAGCGGCGCCAGATCGTCGAGATAGTCGCGGTAGACGCTTTCGATCCAGCGTCGGTCCGCGGGCAGACTTCGCGCATCGCGCACACTGACCGTCATGGCAAAGTCTCCTGCCGGCCGGGGCCCTTCCAAAAAAACGAAGCCCGGACCGGCGTCGTCGACACCGTGCCCGGGCTCGTCTGGAACCTCGAGGTTCCTACAGCAGCAATTCTCGGGCGAGAATTACTTCTGCACCTCCGCAGCAGCGGCGGCAGCGGCGTCACCCACCGCAGCGGCGGCGTCGCCCGCGGCCTGGCCGGCGGCGGCGGCGGCGTCGCCCGCAGCCTGGCCGGCGGCGGCGGCGGCATCGCTGGCAGCGTCACCCGC
>JAWLAD010000057.1:0-3330 GCA_041395605.1 Steroidobacteraceae bacterium | reverse complement strand
TGCGAGTACCTCGCCGAGATGGTCTAGATCCGGTACGGCGCGTTCGCCGAGCAGGGTCGTGGCGCCGGGGTTTACCGGGACCACGCGATAGCCGAAACGCTGCAGCGCCGCGGCGACGCCGTGGCTCGGCCGCGCAGCGTCAGCGCTCAGGCCGACGACGGCGATGGTGCGTGCGCTGCGCAGCAGCGACTCGATCTCGGCGGAGGAGGGGTTGCGGAACGTCACGACAGGACCTCTCCGCCGATTGTACCCGACCGGGCCGGGCCAGGCCGGCGCCCGATGGCGGGTGGATGGATGGGCGAGTGGGCTGCCGCTGCCGCGGCATGCGGCAGTCTCAGTCCCGTGCCGGGGAATAGAACTCCAGGATCGCGCCGTCCGGTGTACGCACCGCGCACAGGTCGAGTGCGCCGTAGGGCGCCACGACCAGCCGAGTCGGTTCGGTATACAGCGCGACGCCGCGGCTGCGCAGTGTCGCGGCCCAGACTGCTACGTCGGGCACGGGGTAGCGTGCGCAGAGCAGGCCGAGGTTCGGCGCGACGCAGCGGCTCGAATAGTCGTAGCCGCCGAGCTCCTGCATTTCCAGCAACTGCACCGAGCCGTCGTTGCCGCCGTCGGGATGGAAGATGCCGACCCGACGGCGCACCGTGCGCGCGATGTTGCCGGGGATGCCCAGCATGTTGCGGCCGGGTTCCTCGGAGTCGCGGATGTCGCGCTCCATCAGCGGCGACCAGCCGAGCTGATCGACGAAGAAAGCGCGTGCGACGTCGTAGTCACGGACGACCTGCAGCGCATTGAAGGTGCGCGACATGGCCGTGAACGCCGGCAGCTCGACCAGCACTTTGCCGAAAGCCTGCAGCATGACCATGATCAGGCCGTCGGGGCCGCGGATCACGGCCTGGCGGATGCTGAAGTCGCCCAGCTGGTAGTCCGTGGGCGGGCCGAAGGCCGTCCAGCCGGCGCGTTGCAGCGCGCGGTACATGGCGTTGGTGTCGCGGACGTAGACGTTGAAGTCGAAGAATCCGCCGGTATCCCAGGAGCGCTGGGCCGGCCGCATCAGATCCGCTTCCACGCCGTGGAAGCGGATCAGCCGGACCATGCCGCGGGTCTCCTGCTCGGCCACCATCAGCACTTGCTCGATGCGGCTGCAGCCTGCGGGGACATGCCAGGCCGCGAACTGTTCGGGCGGTGCGTCCGGCAGCGGATGTGCGCTCCAGCGGCCGATGTCCATGAGATCGGAACGCAGCCGCTCCAGGTTGTGGACCGAGACCACGATCTCCTGCATGCCTTTGAACATGGCGGGGGCTCTAGGGCTTCTTCGGTGGCTTGGGCTTCTGGGTCCTGGCGTAGACCTCGAGGCTGGAGAGATTGGGTTTGTCCCAGTACTCCCGCGGTGGCGCCTCGAGCATGTGCGGATGGTGTTTCTCGGTATGTGCCAGGACCTTGGGCTTGAAGCCGTCCAGGGAGTCGAACGACTGCACCGTCGAGTGATAGACGATGTGGCCCGGGGTCTGCCCCATGAGCATCCACGGCAGCCACGGCGTCACGCGTACCCACGAGCCGGTGTGCTGGACCGAGGTCTTGTCGGGGTTCTGCAGGTCGGCGAGCTTGGCCGTGGAGGTGAAGAACTCGCTGACCCGGTTCATCGTGCCCGAGCTTTCGCGCGGCCACTGGTCGGGTTGCAGTGCGGCGCGATAGTAGAGATTGATGTGGGTCCGGTTCTGGACCATGCCGTTGCCGGCGTCGAAGAACCCCATGCTGTACGGTTCGGGCGGCCGCTCGACCGGTTTGTTGAGGCCGCCGTAGTCCGGCGCGAATTTCTTCACGGTCTCGGCGAAATAGTGGTTCCAGGGATCGTTGATGACATCGACGACCTCGACGGTTTCGTCGAGGTAGGGGTTGTGCCAGTGTGTCAGAACGTCGCCGCTGGCCAGATCGGTGTAGAGAATCGCTTCACGGTGCAGGACCCGGTAGCTGTTGTCGGGCTGCTTCCAGGCCCGTGCCACCGAGACGACTTCGAAGCCGAACAGATCGCGCAGTGCCTCGCCGTCGCGCACGCCGGCGACCACGCCGCTGACGCTGCCCCATTTCTGCCTGCTCTCGTCGAGATTCGCATCGATCCGCACGGCGGCGAGCACATTGCCCCGTGGCGTGGTGAGGTCGATGTACGGGCCCTTGAACCCGGCCGGCACGGTGGAACTGGCCATGGCCGGCACCTGTGGTACGGCGCTGAGCCCGGCGGCCAGCGAGCCGGTCAAAATCAACATGTCGCGTCGATCCATAAGCACCTCGGACTGATCCAGGCTGCAAGCCGTGTGTGGCCTGTCGAGGCTGCGCCGGATCGACGGGGGGGGTCAACACGCGGTGCGCGCGTTTCGGCAGGCGCCGAGGGCGACGACCGCAATGCGGGCTTCGCGACCGGCGTGTCGGATCGAGTCTTGCGAAGGAGGGCGAATGCGTGGCATCCGCGGCAGTGCGTCGCAGTGTGGTGCGGGCGCGCCGCGCGCGGATGCGGAAGGATCAGGCCACGCGGGCCTTGCGGCACTCGTCGTCGAAGCTGCGCTGCAGGCGGGCGATGTACGAGGTGTAGGTCATGACCGTCTCATCGCTGAGCATGGGGGCGAGGCCGATCGCATGGCGATGCAGGAACTCGGCCATGCCGAGCGACATGCGCAGCAGTTCCTCGGGCCAGTCGTTGCGGGAGGAGGTTGGTGTCAGCTGCGGTTGCAGCGCCGTTGCGACGGCGATCTGCAGGTCGAGCAACTGGGCGTCGGCGCGCAGCAGGTCGCAGGCGCTGGGGATGCTGCGGGTCGCAGCGAGCACGTGGCCGTAGGCGCGTTCGACCAGCAAGGCGGCATGGCGCGGCAGTTCGCCGCTGACTCCGGGCACGTTGCTGTAATCGCGCGTCGGGAAGATCACCTCGAGCGGCGCCCAGGCGCGGATGATTTCGCACAGCCAGCGGCGGTTGGCGCTGGCCGGGCGGTCGTGCGAGAGCACGCCGTCGAGCCGGATGTTCAGGACGCGCTGGACGGCGCTGCGATCGCCGTGTACTCGCAGCGCCACGGAGGAGCGCAGCGGTGCGGCGAGCCAGCCGGCGAATTCGCGTGCGGCCAGCAGGCGCGGCTCGGCGGGAGCCGGGGCAGCCGTGGATGACGGATCGGCGGACGATGGGCGAATGGCGGTGGAGGGCGACGAGCCGGCGCGCGACGAATCTGACATGAGGAAACCCCCGAGGCGACGCTGCGAGTAAAGCGGCAACGGCTGGCCGAAGCGTTGATGTCCGTCACGGGCGGCGCCCCGATCTTGGGCATGCGCGCATCGTCGTCCGGTTAC
>JAWLAD010000056.1:0-3364 GCA_041395605.1 Steroidobacteraceae bacterium | reverse complement strand
GGCGAGGACGGCGCGAAGCTGCAGGTCGCGCTGATCTCGGTCGATCCCGAACGCGACCTGCCGGAGCGGCTCGCCACCTATGCCCGCAGCTTCGACCCCTCGTTCGTCGCGCTGCGGCCCGAGCCCGCCGAGCTCGAGCAGGTCACGCAATCCTTCCGCGCGATCGCGATCAAGGTGCCACTGCAGGGCGCCGGTGACGACGCCATCGCGCGCGGCGAGTACACGGTTGATCATTCCGGCACGCTGTACGTCTACGATCGCGCCAATCGCCTGCGGCTGATCACCCAGCCGACCTTCGACGTACAGCAGTTCACGGCCGACCTGCAGCGGCTCGCACGCGAGCCCGTATGAGCACGTCGGCCGCCGCCACGCCGCTGCACGCCGACCTCGTGCTCGTCGACGGGTCGTCGTACCTCTACCGCGCCTTCCACGCCCTGCCGCCGTTCACCAACTCGCGCGGCGAGCCTACCGGCGCGGTCTACGGCGTGATCAACATGCTGCAGAAGTTCCTCAAGGACGTCGACCCGCCGCGGATCGCAGTGGTGTTCGACGCACCGGGCAAGACCTTCCGCGACGAGCTGTTCGCCGAGTACAAGGCCCACCGTCCGCCGATGCCCGACGAGCTGCGCGCCCAGGTGCAGCCACTGCTAGACGCGGTGCAGGCGCTCGGCCTGCCGCTGCTGCGCCTCTCCGGCGTCGAGGCCGACGACGTGATCGGCACACTGGCACGGCGCGCCACCGCGGCCGGCCAGCGCGTGCTGATCTCCACCGGCGACAAGGACATGGCGCAGCTGGTCGATGAGCGCACGACGCTGATCAACACCATGAGCGGCAGCGTCTACGACCGCGACGGCGTCAAAGCGAAATTCGATGTCTGGCCCGAGCAGATCATCGACTACCTCGCCCTGGTCGGCGACAGCTCGGACAACATTCCGGGCATCGACAAGGTCGGCCCGAAGACCGCCGCCAAATGGCTGGCGCAATACCACACCCTCGATGCGCTGATCGCGAACGCTGCCGAAGTGCCCGGCAAGGCCGGCGAGAATCTGCGCGCCGGCCTGCAGACCCTCGAACTGGCCCGCCAGCTCGCAACCATCCGCTGCGATTGCGATCTGCCGACGGAAGCCGAGGACCTGACGCGCCGCCCGGCCGATGTCGCCACGCTGCGCGCGCTTTACACGCGGCTCGAACTGCGCTCGCTGCTGAAGGCACTGCGGGCCAGCGGCGACGCCGGCACGGGAGACGATCCGGCGGACGCGGCACCCTCCGCCGACTCGAGCGAGCCGACAGCCGGCGAGTTCCGCGGCGGCACGGGTCGTGGCCGGCCCGCCGCCGGCGGCGGCATCCGCGCCGCCTGGGCCACCTCCAGCGGTGCAACGACCACCGCTACCGTCGTCGCACCGGCCGAAGTGCTCGAAGCACCGCGCCGCTACGAAACCATCACCGACCAAGCCGGGCTCGATCGCTGGATCGAGGCACTGTCGCGCGCGCCGCTGTTCGCGTTCGACACCGAGACCACCAGCCTCGACTACATGCAGGCACGGATCGTCGGTGTCTCGTTCTGCATCGAGCCCGGGGTCGCCGCCTACGTACCGGTCGCCCACGATTACGCCGGCGCGCCCGATCAACTGTCGCGCGAACTCGTGCTCGAGCGGCTCAAGCCGATGCTCGAGGATCCGGCCCGTGGCAAGCTCGGGCACCATCTGAAGTACGACATGCACGTGCTGCGCAACCACGGCATCGAGCTGGCCGGCGTGCGCTACGACACCATGCTCGAGTCCTATGTCTGGAACAGCGTCGCGACGCGCCACGACATGGATTCCTGCGCACAGCGCTACCTCGGCATCGAGACCACCCACTACGAGGACGTCGCCGGCAAGGGCGCCAAACAGATCCCGTTCAGCCAGGTGTCGATCGAGATCGCGGCAGCCTACTCGGCCGAAGATGCCGACGTCACGCTGCGGCTGCACCGGACGCTCTGGCCCGCGATCGAAGCCGAGCCGCGGCTGAAGCAGCTCTACGAAGAGATCGAGCAGCCGCTGGTGCCGGTGCTCGAGCAGATGGAGTACAACGGCGTCCTGATCGATCGCGAACTGCTGCGGGTGCAGGGCGGCGAAATCGCCCACAAGCTGGCCGCGCTCGAGCAGCGGGCCCACGAAGCGGCCGGCCAGCCGTTCAACCTCGAATCGCCCAAGCAGCTGCAGCACATCCTCTACGACAAGCTCGGCATCCCGGTGCTGCGCAAGACACCGAAAGGCCAACCCTCGACCGCCGAAGACGTCCTCGAGGAGCTCGCCGCCTCCCATCCGCTGCCGCAGCTGATCCTCGACTACCGCGGTCTCGCCAAGCTGCGCTCGACCTATATCGAGAAGCTTCCGGGGCAGATCGACGCCGGCACCGGCCGCGTGCACACCTCGTATCACCAGGCCGTCGCGCAGACCGGACGCTTGAGCTCCACCGATCCGAACCTGCAGAACATCCCGATCCGCACGCCGGAAGGACGGCGGATCCGCCAGGCCTTCGTCGCGCCGCCGGGCCAGCGGCTGCTCGCCGCCGATTATTCGCAGATCGAGCTGCGGATCATGGCGCATCTCTCCGGCGATCCGGGCCTGCTGCGCGCCTTCGCCGAGGGGCAGGACGTGCATCAGGCGACCGCCGCCGAGGTGTTCGCGACACCGCTTGAGCAGGTGACCGCCGACCAGCGTCGTTCCGCCAAGGCGATCAACTTCGGCCTGATCTACGGCATGAGCGCCTTCGGCCTGGCGCGCCAGCTGGGCATCGACCGCGGCGCCGCAGCCAGCTACGTCGAGCGCTATTTCGCGCGCTATCCCGGCGTGAAGCGCTACATGGACGAGACCCGCGAACGCGCCCGCGAGCTCGGCTATGTCGAGACGGTATTCGGGCGACGCCTGTATCTACCCGATATCCGCGCCCGCAACCGCGCGTTGCAGCAATACGCCGAGCGCAGCGCGATCAATGCGCCGATGCAGGGCACGGCCGCCGACATCATCAAGCGGGCGATGATCGCAGTGCACGACTGGTGCCGGCAGGACCGACATGCGCGGCTGATCATGCAGGTGCACGACGAGCTGGTGCTCGAGGTCGATGCCGAAGCGGTCGAGGCGGTCACCGCGGCTGTCCGCGAACGCATGGGCGCGGCCGGCGAAGGCGCGCTCGACGTGCCGCTGATCGTCGAAATCGGCGTGGGCGCGAACTGGGACGAAGCCCACTGATCCTATCCGGAGGGCAGGCGGCTGCCCGAAGCACCCTCTCCGAGGGCCTCGCAGCACGGCTTTGAACCAGCGCTCTGCCACCCTCTCAAGTCGCTGATTCTGAAACAATTTGTCGTCATTCGCCGACGCCT
>JAWLAD010000055.1:0-5491 GCA_041395605.1 Steroidobacteraceae bacterium | reverse complement strand
CTCCAGCGACGACGCCTGGATGCGCGACGTCGGTCCGACCTGTGTCGTCGATCGCGCCGGCACCGTGCGCGGGGTCGACTGGCGCTTCAATGCCTGGGGCGGCCTGCGCGGCGGCCTCTATTTCCCCTGGGATCAGGACGATCTGGTGGCGCGCAAGGTACTCGAGATCGAGCGTCTCGACCGCTATCGCGCGCCGCTGATCAACGAGGGTGGGGCGATCCACTCGGATGGCGAAGGTACGTTGCTCGTCACCGAGCAGTGCCTGTTGAACCGCAATCGCAATCCGCAGATCACCGGCGCCCAGATCGAAGCCTTGCTGAAGGCCTATACCGGTGCGACCGAAGTGGTCTGGCTCGGCGATGGCGTGTTCAACGACGAAACCGACGGCCACATCGACAACCTGGCCTGTTTCGTCGCCCCGGGCGAGGTGGCGCTGCTGTGGACCGACGATGAACGCGATCCGCAGCACGAGATCTGTCTCGAGGCCTGGGAGCGCCTGCACGATGCGCGCGACGCCCGCGGGCGCCGCTTCAAGGTTCACCGCCTGCCGATGCCCGGGCCGCTGTACATGAGCCGTGCCGAGGCCGCGGGTCTGCAGGCTCGCGCCGGCGTCAAGCCGCGTCACGCTCGCGAACGTCTGGCTGCCAGCTACGTCAATTTCTACATCGCCAACGGCGGCGTGGTCGTGCCGCTGCTGGATCCGCGTACGGATGCGGCCGTGCTGGCCAAACTGCGACGGCTGTTCCCGGGGCGCAAGGTCGTCGGCGTGGCAGCCCGCGAGATCCTGCTCGGCGGCGGCAACATCCACTGCATCACCCAGCAGATTCCGGCGGGTGGCCGGTCGCGCAGCCGCTCCGGCTAGGATCCGCGATGCACGCGCTCGCGTGCGCCTTGTGGGCAGGTGCAGCGCACGACCGTGCCGCCGAGCCGGTGGTTGGCGATCTGCAGATCGCCGCCGATGACCTGCGCGCGATAGCGCATGGTGCGCAGCCCGAGCCCCGAGGAGCGCTGCTCGCCCGGCGGCAGCCCGCGGCCGTTGTCGTGGATGGAAAGGCGGATCGCCGTGCCGTCGGCGCCGAGCTGGATGCGCACGCGCGAGGCCTTGCCGTGGCGTATCGCATTGCTGAGTGCTTCCTGCACGATCCGGTACAGGTGATTGGCGGCGTTTTCGTCGAGGTGCAGCGGCTGCGACATGCGCGTGCGCAGTGTCGTGGCCAGGCCGTAGGTCTCGCGTACCCGTGCAGTGAGGGCACGGAGTGCCGGCACCAGTCCGCCACGCTCCAGCGATACTGGCGAGAGGCCGCGCGCCAGGGTGCGGGTGTTGTGGATCGACTGGTTCAGCAGGCCGACGATTTCCTCGATCTCGTCCAGGAGTTCCGGCTGGGTGCGTTGCAGGCGTTGGCTCAGCCCGCGCAGTAGCAGACTGATACCGGTCAGTTCCTGGCCGAGGCCGTCGTGCAGGTCGTTGCCGATCCGCTGCTGCTCGCGGTTGCTGACCTCGAGGATCTGCCGTTCCAGCAGTTTGCGTTCCGAGACGTCGTCGAGTGCGGCCAGCCAGTGGTCGGTGCCGTCGATCGTCAGCGGCGTGACCACGCAGCTGGCCGCGAAGCGGCTGCCGTCGCGTCGCAGGCATTCGAGTTCCACCGGCTCGCTGCGCTGGGTCGCGAGCGGTGCCGGCGGCCGGCGCCGCCGGGCTGCCGGCAGCACGGCGCCGAGCCGACACAACAAGTCGATCGATTGGCCATCGAGCTCGTGCGGCGCATAGCCGAACAGTTCGTCGAACGCGGGGTTGGTCAGGCGGATCTGCCGGCGATTGTCGATCAGCACCACGCCCTCGCGCATGATCTCGAGGATCTGCACCTGCAGTTGCAACGTCCGCAGGTCGCGCTCCGCGGCTTCCGGCAGTTTCAGTGACGGTGCCATGAATACTCGATCTCGAGGAACGCGCTGCGCGCCCTTCCCGGGAAATAACGCCAGTCGCCCTGGGCGAAATCGGCGCGATCGGCATAGGCACGATCGGTGAGATTGGTGACTCGCAGCGTCGTACGCAGCTGCGGCAGCGGCGACCAGGCGATGCGCAAATTGACCAGTGTATGCCCCGGATAGCGGGCTCGGTTGGCGGCATCGGCGTAGTACGGGCCGACATGTTGCAGTTCGAGTTCGCCGCTCCAGCGCTGCGTGGAGTGCCAGCCGAGTGCGGCCCGGTGCAGCTGGCGCGGGGCCGTGTCGAGGTCGTGGCCGCGGACGATGGTCTCACCGCCCTCGATGCTGCGGCTGAAATCGTAGCGATGCCGGGCGAGGGTGCCGGCCGCGGAAAACTGCCAGTCCGGCGCCAGCTGCAGTCGATATTCGTACTCCAGTCCGCGATGGGTGGTGCGGCCGTTGCTGACGTTGAACGCATCGGCGTCGCGCAGGATCAGGTTCGACTTGGTCATCGCATAGGCCGCCAGCGACCAGGCCTGTCTTTCGGTCTCGTGGCGCCAGCCGAACTCGAGGCTGCCGAGCTTTTCCGAATCCAGCTCGGCGACCCGCTGCTGTCGTTGCAGACGGTAGAGTTCGGTGGTCTCGGGCGGGCGGAAGCCGCGCGATGCGGCGAAATACAGGCGATTGGCGGCGGAGGCGGCCCAGGTCAGGGACAGTCGCGGCGTGAGGTTCGAGAATTTGTCGCGGCGATCGGCCGGGCGCGCGTACAGGCAGCCGCCGAAGTCGCAGGGCGTGCCGTCCTCGGCAGTACTGCCGTCCCGCATGCGGTTGTCGTAGTCGTAGCGGGTCAGATCGGCGCGCAGCGAAGCGCCGACCCTGAGCCGCGCCGTGAGTGGCCAGTCGAGTGCGGCGAAGACGGCAGCGGTCGCGCCATCGATCTGGTAGTCGTAGTGGCGGCCGGCGGGCCGGATCGCGCGGGCCGCGGCGCTGCCTTCGAGCGTCGGCCCGTTCTGCTGTTCCACCAGCCAGGTGTCGGCCAGCTCGAGGTCGAGCCCGACCCGCCACAGGGTGTCGTTGCCGCTCCCCCAGGGACGGGCCAGCAGCGCACTGAACGCGAGACTGTCCTGGCCGTTGCGCTCGAGCGGCTTGCCAAGCAGGAAGTGCTGCAGGAACTGCATCCGCGAGCGGCGCAGTATCAGTCGCAGGTCGGTCGTGCAGCGCTCGCAGTCGCTGTCGGCGCTCCAGCTGGCCGAGGCCCGCGTGCTCCAGGCGTCGCGAAAAGCCTCGGGGTTCGGGTTGCTGCGCGCCAGTTGCGGATCGCGATAGGCATCGAGGCCGCGCACGAAGCCCGCGGTTTCCTGGTTCAGAACCGTGCCGGCAAAGCGCAGGCGCAGCTCGCCGTCGCGCCAGCGTTGCTGATACAGCAGGTTCAGCTTGCCGTCGTCGACTGGCGCGTCGGCGCGATATCCGCCGTCGTGCGTGAAACTGCCCCAGGCACCGAAGCCGGAACCGGTGGCAGTGACATGCGAGCTGCCCAGCTGCAGTCGGCGAAAGCCATGCGAGCCAGTCTCCAGCGCGATCCGGGTCGGTTCGAGATCGGCGATCGAGGGGCTGATCACGTTGATGACGGCATGCACGGCGTTGGCGCCGTACAGTGCCGTGCCGGGCCCGCGGATCACTTCCATGGCCGCCGCCTGGCCGGTATTGAGCTCGAACAGTTCGTTGACGTTGCAGAAGCCGACCGGCCGCAGCGGCAGACCGTCTTCCAGCAACAGGAAAGCCCCGCAGGCACCCGGGCCCGAGAGCACCGGCGAGCGGATCGCGGTCAGGCTTTCCTGGCCGCTGCCACGCTGGATCATCACGCCGGCGACTCGATTCAGCGCCTCGGCGGCGTGCGTGGCGCCGAGCAGGCGGATGTCCTCCACTTCCAGGCGCGAAATGCTGGCCGGCACCTCGAGCCGCGATTCGCTGTGCTTCGATGCCGTGACCACGACCTCGGCCGGGGTCGCCGGGGCGGACGTCGTCGCCAGCGCGCCAACCAGAAACAGGGCCCATCCTCCGCGGTGCATGCCGGGATTATCCCGCATCCGCCCGGGTCGGTTGCGACTGATTCCCCCGGGCCGTGCGTCGCGGACGGTCGCGCGTACGGCTGTTATCCTTGAGCGCGTGCACTCGTGGATGCCGTCGATGTTCCGCTCCCTGCTGCTCTGTCTCGCCGCGATCTTCGCCAGCGTCGCCGTGTCTGCGCCCGTCGTGCTGGCAGCCGATCGGCTGGAGCCGTCGACGGAGGGCGGCAGTGCGTCCAGGCTGCGGATCGGTCTGGTCCTGTCGGGTGGCGGCGCGCGCGGCATGGCCCATATCGGCGTGCTGAAAGTGCTCGAGGAGCTGAACGTGCCAATCGATGCGATTGCCGGCACCAGCATGGGCGCCATGGTGGGCGGGCTGTATGCCAGCGGTTTGTCGGCCGGCGAGATCGAGGCGGCGCTGACCATGGGCACTCTGCAGGACGCGTTTCGCGATCGACCCGCGCGGTCCGACCTGACCTTCCGCCGCAAGTCCGAAGATCAGAACTTCCTGGTCCGTTTTCCGCTCGGCTTGAAAGGCGGCGATTTCCGCCTGCCCAAGGGACTGGTCACCGGCCAGAAACTCAGCCAGACCCTGCGCCGGCTCACTCTGCCGGTCGCGGCGGCCCGCAGTTTCGACGATCTGCCGACCCGCTTTCGGGCGGTGGCCACCGACCTAGAGAGCGGCGAGGCCGTGGTGCTCGGCGATGGCGATCTGGTTACGGCGATGCGCGCCAGCCTGTCGGTTCCCGGGGTGTTTGTGCCGGTCGAGATGGACGGCCGGCTGCTGGTCGACGGTGGACTGGCCGACAACCTGCCGGTCAGCGTGGCGCGGGCGATGGGCGTCGATCGGCTGATCGTCGTCGATGTCGGTTTCCCGCTGCAGACGCGCGAGCGGCTGGATTCGGTCGGCAAGATCTCCAACCAGATGCTGGCGATCCTGATCCGGCGCGGCAGTAATGCCCAGCGCGACATGCTCGAGCCCGACGATCTGCTGCTCGATCCGCAGCTCGGCGATGCGTCGTCGTTCGACCTCAGCCGGATCGCGCGGTCGATCGAACTCGGCGAGCAGGCCGCCCGGGCCAGCGGCGAGCGGCTGGCGTCGCTGGCGCTGCCGCCGGCTGCTTACCGCGCCTATCTCGCCGCACGCGAGTCGGCCCGGCAGGGTGTTCCGCAGATCGACTATCTGCACGTTGCCGAAGGCGAACAGCGCTACGGCAGGTCGCTGAACGCCTTGTTCGGGCCGCTGGTGGGCCGTGCGCCCGATGGCGAGGAACTCGAGCAGCGGGTGATCGCGCTGTATGGCCAAGGCAACCTGGAGACGCTCGACTACGGATTCGAGCAGCGTGACGGTCGCTACGGCCTGCAGCTCGCGGCGCGCCGCAATTCCTGGGGGCCGAACTACGTACGTTTCGGTTTGAACCTGCAGGACGATTTCGCCGGTAGTTCCAGTTACAACGCCGCCGCACGCTTCGTGCTGTCGGAGATCACGGCGCGCGGTGGGG
>JAWLAD010000054.1:0-1895 GCA_041395605.1 Steroidobacteraceae bacterium | reverse complement strand
CTCGCGCGCACGCCGGTACAGCGCGTCGCGACCCGCAGCCCGCGCCGGCGCCACCCGGCATCGCGTGAACAGCAGATCGTGCAGACCGGCGGGAAAGCGCCCCGGGCACTGTTCCGCCAGCAGCGTGACGGTGGCGACGTACTTGTCGACCTCTGCCTGCAGTTCCAGCGCGAGCAGCGAGACAGCCCGGTCATGCTGGGCATGCCAGGCGACGCAGACGAAGTGACTGACGCCTTCCAGCACGGTGAGGTAGTCGGCGACATTGCCGGCGTGCAGTGCGCGAGTCGGATCGTTGGTCTCGAGGCGCCGCAGCACCAGCGGATCGAGATACAACGCGACACCGCAGCCCGCAGCGTCACCACCGGAATCGACCAACAGCTGTTCGCCGGCGTCGACCGGTCGCGCGTCTGCCGGCAGCAACGCCGGATCCGTGATGACGAACTCGCGCACGTCGTCGCCGATCTGCAGGTCGTAGGTCTCGGCGATCCGTGCCTGCAACCGTTGCAGCAGCGTGCCCATGCGATGTCAGTGCGTCCGGCGACCGATTGGCGCCGGCGTCACCCCGATGTCCCCCAGCAGGCGTCGCGCGCGCGGGCTGCCGGTCTTCAGCCAGATCTCGTACAGGCGCAGCGTGTCGGCCTGGCTGTAGCGGTAACCGGCATCGCTGACCTCGCCCAGCGCGTCGACCAGCGGCTGGAACTTGCGCGACAGTTCGTCGAACACGCCGGCGAGCGCCCGTCGCGGCCCCCGACCGAGCGTATCGGCCAGCGTCGCGTAGGCGCGCCCGCCCATCGCGACGTGGTAGTCGACGTCGACCAGGCGCCGCGCGAAACTGCGCGCAAAGCAGCCGGCGAAGAACAGCGACAGGTCGCCGAGCCGTTGCAGCAGCACGCAGCGCTCCTGCGGCGTCGCTGCTTCCAGCGCATCCGCCAGTCGCAGCGCCAGCGGTCTCGCCGCGCGACCGGCCGGCTCGCCGGCATGCAGTTCATCCGCGCGGGCAAACAGCGTCAGCAGGTTGACGACGTAGTGTTCCGTCTGCGCGTCCACCGCGACCTGCTGGTGATCGAGCGCGTCGTGCAGCGCCTCGCGGAAGTAGTCGCGCAGGCTCGCCACCGCGAGCACCGTCCGACCGGAACTGCCTGAACCCTGATCGCCCATGCAAGCTGCCTCCGTACGCGCAGTTCAACCCCGGGCCGCACCGGGCCGCCGTGATGCAGCCCACGGAAAATGTCACGCAAGTTCCGCGCGGTTTCACGTCCGCGCCGCGCGGGTGTCCATTTCTTCTGGCAGCGGAATCGCTAGACTGCTGACAGCAGTGGTACGCGGAGCCATTAGATGGGCACGGAGAGGGAGGATTTTGCCGGCCGCACGATCGTCGTCACCGGTGCGAGCCGCGGACTCGGCCTCGCCTGCGCCGAAGCTTTTGCGCGGCGCGGCGGCGACGTCGTGCTCGTCAGTCGGGGCGGCGACGAACTTGAACAGGCGGCCGAGACCCTGCGAACCTCCGGCGCGACCGCCCGCGCGGTGGCCTGCGACGTCACGGATGCCGCTGCCGTGGACCACCTGTTCGCGGGGCTGCAGCGCTGCGACGTGCTGGTCAATAACGCAGGCGGCAACCAGCCTCAGCCATTCGTCGATGTCGCGCTCGACACCCTGGACCGGCTGCTGGCGCTGAACGTGCGGTCGATGTTCGTCACCGCGCAGGCGGCTGCGCGCCGCATGCTGGCGCAGCGCAGTGGCGTGATCCTGCACATGTCGTCGCAGATGGGGCACGTCGGCGCCCCGAACCGCACGGTCTACTGCATGACGAAGCACGCGATCGAGGGGCTGACCAAGGCGATGGCCGTCGAACTCGCGCCGCACGGCATTCGCGTCAATAGCCTCGCGCCGACCTA
>JAWLAD010000053.1:0-2069 GCA_041395605.1 Steroidobacteraceae bacterium | reverse complement strand
GGAGCCGATCGGCTCCGGCGGCATGGGTGTCGTGTACCGGGCCCGCCGCGAAGACGACGTCGAGCAACAGGTTGCGGTGAAGCTCGTGAGGCAGGAGCTGCGCAGCGCCAGCAGCCTCGCGCGCTTCCACGTCGAGCGCCAGGCGCTGGCGCGCCTGGAACACCCGGGGATCGCGCGGCTGATCGATGCCGGCATCAGTGACGACGGTCGACCGTGGTATGTCATGGAGTACGTCGACGGCGTGCCCATCGACGATTACTGCCGCGACCGGCAGCTCGGGGTCCGGGCGCGGGTGCAGCTACTCGTCGAGCTATGCCGCACCGTGGAAGCTGCCCACCGCTTGCTGGTCGTGCACCGCGATCTGAAGCCGGGCAACGTGCTCGTCACGCCCGACGGCCGGCTCAAGCTGATCGATTTCGGCGTCGCGAAGTTCATCGACGCGGAGCGCGGCGAGCAGGACCTGACGCTCGTGGCCGGCGCGGGCTACACGGCGCACTTCGCGGCGCCAGAGCAGGTGGAGCAGCGACCGGCCACGACCGCCACCGACGTCTACGGCATCGGTGCACTGGCCTTCCTGCTGCTGACGGACACGCGGCCATTCGCAGCCCGTGCAACGACACCGGCTGAGTACGTGCGGGTCGTGACGAGCGAAGAGCCGGACTGGCCGAGTCGCGTCTCGGGCAACGCGCAGCTGCGCGGTGATCTCGACAACATCGTCCGCAAGGCGCTGGCACGCGATCCCGCGGCACGCTATCCATCCGCCGCGGCGCTGGCCGAAGACTTCGGCAACTTCCTTGCCGACCGCCCCGTCGAGGCGCGTGCGCCGACGGTCTGGTATCGCGCCGGCAAGCTGCTGAAGCGCAACCGCATTGCCAGCGCGCTGAGCCTGCTGTTGCTGGGTGCATCGATGCTCGGGCTCGTGGCGTACGTGTCCACGGCGCGCGAAGTGGAACGACAGCGCGACCAGGCGCAGCTCGATGCGCGGCGCGCGACGGAAGTCACGAAGTTCCTGACCAGCATGTTGACGGCCGTCGATCCGCGCGCCGGTCCGGAACCCGCGTCACTGGCGAGCGTCGTCGACCATGCGCTGCAGGATACCGAGCAGAAGCTGTCCGCTGACCCGATGGTCGCGGCGACGGTGCTGGAAACGATCGCCTCCGTGAACGCGTCGCTGGGACGCTTCGAACAGGCGCTGTCTGCGAACCAACGCGCGCTGGAGATCTACGGCGCGGCGAACCGTGACGACGCACGGTACATACGCCTGCTGGCGAATCGCGGCGAGTTGCTGCAGCGCGCGGGTCGCTTCGCGGAGGCGGGACCCATCCTGCGGCAGGCCAGCGAGCGTATTCGGGTCGTCGCCCCAGGCACGCCCGAGGGACCACTGATCGACGCGCAGCTGGCTGCGCAGGTCATGAACTCGGGCGGCGACATGGCAGCCGCCCGCGCGCTGCTCGAGCGGGCAGCCGGCGAGCTGCGCGCGCTCGGTGTGGCGGACCAACGGCTCGCCGGGGTGCTGAATGACTATGGCGTCGCGCTGGCGGGCGAGAATCGCTGGCCGGAAGCCATCGCCGCCCATCGCGAAGCGGTCGAGCTGGCGGAACGGGCGCTGGGCACCGATCACATGATCACGATCGATGTCCGTGCCGGCCTGGCCGGCGTGCTCGGCATGGCAGGACAGTTCCGCGAGTGTGCACAGCGACATCGCGAGGTGCTGCAATCCCGGCGCAAGGTGCTCGGTGAGCGGAATCTGGACACGCTGTGGAGCAGCGTTTCGTTGTCGGATTGCCTGCTTTCTGCGGGTGATGCGGCCGAAGCCGTCGGGTTGTCGCGCGATGCGCTCGCGGGGCTGCTTGCCCTGAACGGTGCCGACCATCCGGTGTCGCAGTTTGCGCAGGCCACGGCGGCGCGCGCTGCCTGCGTGGCCGGCGATCGGCGTTGGGGGCTGCAGCAAATTCAGGAGGTCCATCGTCGACGTATCGCCACTTACGGCGAGACCCATTGGCTTGCGGCAAACACTGCAGCCTTGGTCGGGCGCTGTGAAACGATGAACGGGCGGTATGCGGCCGCGG
>JAWLAD010000052.1:0-2465 GCA_041395605.1 Steroidobacteraceae bacterium | reverse complement strand
CCCAACGGTTGCGCCCGGCCCTATCTCGGCGAGATCGGCCTCGTCGGCAAGGCACCCGGTCGCTACAACCTGCACCTCGGCGCCGATGGCTCCGGCCAGCGCCTGAACCGCCTGTACCGCGAGAACGTCGACGAGACCGAGATTTTCGCGACGCTCGATCCGCTCGTCGCCCGCTGGGCGGCCGAGCGTTTCCCCCAAGAGAGGTTCGGAGACTTCCTATGGCGCTCGAAGCTACTGTGATCGAAGCGGCCCGCGGCGGCGAGGCCGAAGCGCTGCACGCGCTCGACGCGGCCATCAGCGCGCTCGAGCCCGCCGCACGCGTCGAGTTCGCACTGCGTGAACTGCCGGGCACGCACATCCTGTCATCGAGCTTCGGTGCCCAGGCGGCGGTCTCGCTGCATCTCGTGACCCGCGTAGCACCGCGGATTCCGGTCGTCCTGGTCGACACAGGCTACCTGTTCCCCGAAACCTATCAGTTCATCGACACGCTGGCGGAGCGCCTGGACCTGAACCTGCACGTCGTGCAACCGACGCTGTCGCCGTCCTGGCTCGAAGCCCGGCACGGGCGCCTGTGGGAACAGGGCATCGAGGGCCTCGAGCAGTACGGACAGATCGCCAAGGCCGAACCGATGCAGCGCGCACTGCGCGAGCAGCGCGTCGGCACCTGGATCTCCGGCCTGCGGCGCGCGCAGTCACGCAGTCGCGCGCAGTTGCGCTGCGTCGAAGTCGTCGACGGCCGCTTCAAGGTGCAACCGATCGTCGACTGGAGCGATCGAGACGTCGGCCGCTATCTGAAGCAGCACGAGCTGCCCTATCACCCGTTGTGGGACAAGGGCTATGTGTCGATCGGCGACTGGCACACGACGCGGCCTCTGAGCGAAGCGGGCAGCGCGGAGGCGACCCGCTTCTTCGGCTTGAAACGCGAGTGCGGCCTGCACGGGCTGTCCGGCTGACGCCTGGCCCGGGAACTGCCATGGAGCGTCTGCCGCTGTTCCTCGACTTGCGCGACCAGCCCGTCACGGTCGTCGGTGGCGGCATCGTGGCCGAGCGCAAGGTGCGCCTGCTCGAGAGCGCCGGCGCGCGCATCACGGTCGTCGCGCCAACGCTGACCGACACGCTGGCGGCACGCGCTGCCGCGGCAGCGCTGCGGCACGTGCCACGGACCTTCGTCGGCAGCGACGCCGATGCTGCATGGCTCGCCTCGGCCCGACTCGTGATCGCGGCCACCGATGATCGCGCCATCAACACCGCGGTGTCGGAGCGCGCGCGCGCCCGCGGCATCTGGGTCAACGTCGTCGACGACGCCGAGCTGTCGACCGCGCTGATGCCGAGCATCATCGACCGCTCGCCCGTGATCGTTGCGGTCTCGACCGGCGGCGCGTCGCCCGTGCTCGCCCGCCGGCTGCGCGAACGCCTCGAGGCCTTGCTGGAGCCGTCGCTGGGGCCGCTCGCCGCGCTGCTCGCTCGCTTCCGCCAGCGACTGATCGCGCGCTGGCCCGATCCCTCGCAACGTCGTCGCGCCGTCGATGCGCTGCTCGATGGCGAGCTTGGCGCCGCCGCGGGCGCTGCCGACCTCGCTGACGCGGAACGGGCCCTCGAACGGGCGCTGGCCGCGGCGACGCCCGACGGTATCGCGACCGGCGTGGTGACGCTGGTCGGCGCAGGGCCCGGCGACGCGGGCCTGCTGACGTTGCAGGGCCTGCGCGCGCTGCAGCGGGCCGACGTCGTGCTGTACGACCGGCTCGTCTCGGCGGACGTGCTCGCGCTCGCACGCCGCGACGCCGACCTGATCGAAGTCGGCAAGACCGGCGGCGGTCCAAGCACGTCGCAGGAACGGATCCACGAACTGCTGCTCCAGCATGGTCGCGCCGGCAAGCGCGTGGTACGGCTCAAGGGCGGCGATCCCTGCGTATTCGGTCGCGGTAGCGAGGAACTCGACGTGCTGCGCGCCGCCGGCCTGCGCACGGAGGTCGTCCCCGGCATCACGACGGCACTCGCGCTGATCGGCGCCGGCATACCGCTGACCCATCGCGGCCTCGCGGCCGGCGTTCGGCTCGTGACGGCGCAGCGCGCCGCCGACGGCAGCGAACCGGAATGGGCCTCGTGGGCGCAGACGCGCGACACGCTCGTGGTCTACATGGGCACGAGCGCGATCGAAACGCTGCAGGCTGAATTGCTGCGCCACGGCCGCGCACCCGACACACCGATCGCGCTGGTCGAGCGCGTCTCGCTGCCGACCCAGCGCGTGATCCGCGGGCGCCTCGATGCCGCGGCAACGCTGGTTGCTCACCATCAGGTCGAATCGCCGAGCATCGTCGTCATCGGCGCCGTCACGAGGCTCGCGGCATGAGCGTCCCGCGGACCCTGCGCATCGGGGCGCGGCGCAGCCCATTGTCCCGCGTGCAGACCGAGCACGTGGGCGCCGCGCTGCAGGCCCTCGATCCGGGCCTGCGGCTCGAGTACCG
>JAWLAD010000051.1:0-2675 GCA_041395605.1 Steroidobacteraceae bacterium | reverse complement strand
CCGCGCCTGGGAGCGGGAGTGGCTGCGCGACTTCCATCCGATGCGATTCGGCCAGCGGCTGTGGATCTGCCCTACGGCTATCGCGCTGCCGCCGGACGCCGCAGAACCCACCGCCGCCGTCGTGCGGCTCGATCCGGGCCTCGCGTTCGGCACCGGCACGCACGCGACCACCGCCATGTGCCTCGAGTGGCTGGATGCGGTGACGACGCCGGCCGTGGCGCGGGTGATCGACTACGGCTGCGGATCCGGCGTGCTGGCAATTGCCGCGCTGCGCCTCGGCGCCCGGCGGGCGGCCGGCTACGACATCGACCCGCAGGCACTGGTCGCCACGCATGACAATGCGCTCGCCAATGAGGTCGGCGACCGGCTGGACATCGTCGCGACGGATGCCGCGCTGCAACCCGGCGCGGACCTCGTGGTCGCGAACATCCTCGCTGGTCCACTGGTCGAACTGGCGCCGCGCCTGGCGACGCTGTGCGCGCCCGGCGCCCGCCTCGCGCTCGCGGGGCTGCTCGATGCGCAAGGCAGCGAGGTGCTGGATGCCTATCGCCCCTGGTTCGACATGGACATACATGCCAGCCGCGACGGCTGGAGCCTGCTGGCCGGATCGCGTCACGGCGCAATGTCGGTCAGAATCGGCGCATCTGGGTAAGCCCCGCACAGGTCGCCGTGATCACCATCTGCCCGCAATGCCAGCTGTCGCTCGCCGTCTCCGCGGCCGACCTGCGCATCGCGCAGGGACACGTGCGCTGCGGGCGCTGCGCGTCGGTGTTCAACGCGCTCGTCACGCTCTATGACACGGAAGCCGACGCGCTCGAGACGCCCGCCACCGACGCGTCGCCCGACGCAGCGCTCGAGCCGGCCCTCGCAGACGCTGGCGATACGCGGATCTTCGAAGTCAGGATCGACACCGACCTGGCGGATGGCGGCGCCAACACAGGGGTATTCGAGCGCGGCGCTGCCGCGCCCGAGGCGCCGGCGCCAGCCGGCGCGCCGCCCGCGGCTGGGACGCCCGCGGCTGGGACGCCCGCGGCTGGGGCGCCCGCCGAACCGGCGCCGACCGATGCCACGCCGAGCGATGCCACGCCGTTCGACGCGGCGCCCTTTGATGCAGCGACGTTCGACGCCCCCGAGTTCGAAGCCCCATCGTTCGACGCACCGCTGATCGACACGCCTGCCGCGGCGGACGCGATCGAGATCATCGAACTGGACGACCTGGCGACCACCGGGGAGGCGCCAGCGCTGCAGGAGGCGACGCGCGATGGCGCAGGCGCCGACCTGCCTGACGGCATCGACCTGGCTGCGGACAGCGAGCCGGTCGCCGCCAACGATGAGCTGCTCGAAATGCCGCCCGCCGCGAACGATGCGGGCATCGATGAGGTCGTCGCAGCCAACGACCCGATCCTCGTCCCGGACCGGCTCGACATCGACCTGGGTGCGCTGGATCCGCCCGCGGCGGACGTCGCACCCGCGAACGAATCGGCCGATCCGGCCACGCCGGAGGACATCGAGGTCCTCGAAGCCATCGAGCCGGCGCGCCCCCGCTACCATGCAGCGTATGCGGCCGGCTCGGCACTGCTGGCGCTGCTGTTCGCCGCGCAGCTGGTCCACCAGCAGCGTGAGTCGCTGGTCGCATGGCCGGCACTCTCCGGACCTCTCAGCCGCTTCTACGCGGCGATCGGCCAGCCGATCGAGCTGCGCGGCGACCTGCGTGCCTACGATGTGCGTCAGCTCGGCGCCTTCGCACCGCCGGATGCCGCCGGCACGCTGCTCGTGCGCGCCAGCCTGCGCAACCTGTCGCCGCGGCCACAGCCGATGCCGCTGCTGCGCGTGACGCTGCAGGATCGCTATGGCAACCGGATCGCCTCGCGCGACCTGACCGCGGAGGAGTACCAGCAGCGACCGGCAGGCACGGCGCCCGAAGCGCTGCTGGCCGCCGGCGCGCGTCTGGAGACGGCCGTTCAATTGGTCGATCCGGGCGGCAATGCAGTGGGCTTCGAACTCGATGTGTGCCTGGCCGAAGGCAGCGCGACGCGCTGCGCGAACGACATCCCGGCCACCGCCGCCGCGCGCTGAGCGCTCCGCCACGGCACGCACCATGACGCCGGCCAACCACGCCGCCGCGACGCAGATCGGTCGCTGGTCGATCGCCCGTCCGGCGGTGCTCGCACCGATGGCTGGCGTCACCGACCGGCCGTTTCGCGTGCTGTGCCGGTCGCTCGGTGCGGGCCTCGCGGCCTCCGAAATGATCACGTCGGACACCTGCCTGTGGAGCACGGCGAAATCGCGCCGCCGCATGGACCATGCCGGCGAGCCCGAGCCACGCGTCGTGCAGCTCGCTGGCGCGGACCCCGCGGCGCTCGCCGAAGCGGCGCGCCGCAACATCGATCTGGGCGCCCAGATCATCGACATCAACATGGGTTGCCCGGCCAAGAAGGTCTGCAACCGGCTGTGCGGCTCGGCCTTGCTGACGGATGAGTCGCTGGTCGCGGCGATCCTCGCCGCCGTCGTCGTCGCCGCACAGCCTGCCGGTGTACCGGTGACGCTGAAGACACGCACCGGCTGGGACCGCGCGCATCGCAACGGCATCCGCATCGCGCGGATCGCCGAGGAGGCCGGCATCGCGTCGCTCGCGATCCACGGCCGTACCCGCGCCGACTTCTACACGGGCCAGG
>JAWLAD010000050.1:0-2736 GCA_041395605.1 Steroidobacteraceae bacterium | reverse complement strand
CAACGCCTCGAGCGCCGCCCTCTCCCCGGATTCCATCGCGCCCTCCATGCCGCGATTGGCCAGCGCCGTGTGCTCGCCGCAGAAGTGCAAGCGGCCTTCGGATTCGGCTACCGCGGGCAGGAAAGCCTGCGGCTGCCCCGGAGCCCAGACCGCCCAAGTGCCGCCGGCGAAACGATCGGTCTGCCAGGACTTGAAGGCGACCGGCTCGAGGTGGCCTGCCGACGCGGGCCGTAGGCGCGCAATCTCGCGCATCACGAGTTCGCCGGCAGCGCGCGGACCGAGCACATCGAGCCGCTGCGCGTCGTAGCCCCTGGCCCAGGTCATCAGCGCCGTGACCTCGCGACCGTCGCTACCCTGACGCAGTGGCCGGACGATGCCTGCCGGCCCGTCGGTCCACATACCGGGGTCCAGCCCGTCGAGCTCCCAGAACGGACGCTTCGGCACGAACACCATCTTCGTGATCATCATCGAAGGCACCACGCGAATCGCGCGGGCCTTCTGCACACCCAGCGGCGGGTCGAAACGCACGTGCCGCATCGCCGGCAGTGGCAGCGAGCAGATCGCACGCTCGGCCCGATGGACGGTGCCGTCTTCGGTCGTGACCTGGACGCCCTGCGGCGTATGCCGGACCGAGGCTACGGGACTTCCCATGATCGGCGGCGTCGGCAGCGCAGCGGCGAGCGCCTCTGGCAGGCTCTGATTGCCGCCGACCGCGCGCAGCGCGACGTTCCCGAGTTTGTCCTGGGTCCGAAACCAGCCGACGAGGAAATACCACATCAGCATCGAGCACTCGTAGGCGCTGGTACCACGGGGGATGTTGGTCCCGTAATTCAGTTCGATCGCCGCGTCGCTCCAGCCGATGCGCTTGAGGAATTCGTAGGCCGATATGTCGTGGCGCGCGTTCTTCGGCGAATACCAGGTCGGATCCAGATCCGCGGGGATCCGCCCCGCGACGACGGATTCGAAATACGCGCGACCGGGCAACGCATCGCGATCACCGTCGGGCATCACGTTGAGTGGATGCTTCGGCCAGTCGTCCCGCCTGATGATCTGCCCGCCCAGCGCAAGCACAGGTCGCGACAGCGCGCGCCGCGGTTGGTCATCGACCAGCTGCACCCCGACTGCCTGCGCGGCGCTCTGCAGACGGCCGTACCCGGCGAGGATGCTGTCGCCGCCCATCTCCGGATTGCCGGGCACGTGGCGCGCGCTCTCGATGCGTCCGCCAACACGATCGCGTGCCTCGAGCACCACCACCCGCGCGCCCTCGCGTGCCAGCGACCACGCCGCGTATAGTCCAGACAGGCCTGCGCCGATGATGAGGACGTCGGCGCGGGACCCCTCAGCCATCTCAGCTCAACTCCAGTATTTCGAGCGCGGCTCGCTCGCCGGACTCCATCGCGCCTTCCATGCCGCGATTCGACAGCGCCGTATGCTCGCCGCAAAAATGCACCCGCCCCGCCGGCTCCTTCAGCGCGGGCACTGCGTCGACCACTTGCCCGGGCGCCCAGCAAACCCAGTCGCCACCCGCGTAGCGATCCGACTGCCACGACTTGAAGCCAGCCGGCTCCAGCAATCCGCGCGCTGCGGGCCGCAACGCTTCGTATTCCCGGATCACACGCGTGGCAGCATCCTGTGGCCCCATCGCATCGAGCTGGTCGGCGAGAAACCCGCGCGCCCACGCCATCAGGCAGGTGACCTCATCGTGATCGCTACCCTCCCGCAGTGCACGGACCTCGCCCGCAGCAGTGTCGGTCCACATTGCAGGCGACAGGCCGTCTTCGCGCCAGAACGGCTTCTTCGGTACGAGCACGACCTTGGTGACCCGCATGACGGGAACGGTACGGATCGCACGCAGCTTGTGTGCGGGCAGCAATGGATCGAACTTGACCCAGCGCAACGTCGGAACGGGCATCGAGCAGATCATGCGACGTGCCTTGTGGACCGATCCGTCCGCGCAGATCGCCTCGACCCATCCGCCGTCGCTGCGCACCGCCACCAGTTCGGCGCCGGTCAATACGTCGCCGCGCAGTGCCGCTGCCATCGCTTCAGGTATCGACTGGTTGCCGCGCACGGCCTTGTAGGCGACCCGCTCGCGCGCGCCCTGCAGCTTGAACCAGGCCTGCACGTAGAACCACATCAAGGCCGAAACATCGTGCGCCGACGTTCCGTACTGGACATTGGTGTTGTAGTTCAGGTCGATCGCGGCATCGCTCCATCCGAGACTCTTGAAGAACTCGTGGACCGACAGGTCAAGAGGTCGACTCTTGGGGCGCCACCAGTCCTCGAAGCTCTGCAGCGGATTGTGCTGCGCGATGACGCCCTGGAAGAAGCCACGTCCCGGAAAGCGGTCACGTGCGCCCTCCGGCATCACGTTGAGCGGATGCGTCGGCCAGTCCGCGCGCCGTATCACCGAACCGCCGAGGGCCAGTTCGACAGTGCGCGGATCCAGATGGGCCTCGGGCGAGAGATCACGGCGACCCTCATGGTTGACCAGCGGCACCTCGAGGCGGCGAGCCATCGCCTGCATGCGACCGTAGCCACCGAGGATGCTGTCACCGCCCATTTCGGGCGCCCCCTCGACGCTGCGCAGGCTCTCGAGCCGTCCGCCGACGCGGTCTCGTCCTTCCAGGACGCGGACGTGCAATCCCTGCTCTTCGAGCAGCAGCGCCGCGTTGAGTCCGGAAAGACCGGCACCGATGACGAGCACGTCGAGCGGTCGTGCGGCGGTCGCGCGTG
>JAWLAD010000049.1:0-3802 GCA_041395605.1 Steroidobacteraceae bacterium | reverse complement strand
CGCAGCGGCTCGACCTGCAGGACGCCCGGCAGGTGGCCAAGATCACGCAGGATGCGCTCGTCGGCCACTTCGGAGAACGTGACGTTGGCATCCATGCGCTGCGCGATGCCGAAGTTCACCTCGACGATGCGGTAGGTGACTTCGGGAAAGTGCCGCGAAGCGACCAGCAGCGCCAGTGCGAAGGACAGACCGAGCACCGTTGTCATCGAGCGGCGCGGGAAGCGCACGATTCGCCGGGCGATCATCCGCGTCTTCGCATCGAGCCGGCGCGCGGCCCGCTCGACACGGACACCGAGCCGGCCGAAGCCCGTTGGCGCCGGCGGAGCAAGTGCCGCCGCAGGCGGCAGCCGCACGGCCCTGCGGACGGCCTGCGCGGCACCCACGATCGCCGCCAGCAGGCCGACGCCCAAAGCACCTGCATGGACGGCGGGGCCGGCGACGAAATCCAGCGCGGGCAGGTTGTAGACCATGCGGTACACCGAAGCCATGTACCGGCCACCCCAGTGGCCGACGACAAGACCCAGGAGCGCGCCGGCCAACGCGAACACGACGGAGAACTTGCCGTAGTGCCATGCGACGTCCGCATTGCCATAGCCGAAGGCCTTCAGCAGTCCGATATTCGAACGCTCGGTCGCGACCAGCCGGGACAGCGCGACGTTGACGAGGAACACGGCCACCAGCAGGAAAACCGGCGGCAGCACCGAGGCCATCGTTCGCAGCGACGTCAGTTCATCCTTCAGGAACTGGGCTGACAGCATGCGGTCGCGACCGTAGGCGCCGCGTCCACCGTGTCGCGCCAGCACGCGGTCGACGCCGTCGATGACCGCCCGCTGGTCAGCGTCGCGCGCGAGCCGCAGCACGACGTCGTTGAACGCGCCATCGAGATCGAACGCGCGCGCCAATGCCTCGCGTCCCATCCAGAACACGCCGAAGCGCTTCGGTTCAGGCAACAGTTCGCCGGGCGCGACGGCGAACACGAACTCCGGACTGCTGCCGATGCCGACGACTTCCAGCGCGCGCCGCTTGCCGTAGATCAGCGCAGTCAACCTTGAGCCGGGGCGCAGGTCGTGGGCGGCGGCGAAGGCCTCGTTGACGACGATCTCGGCGTCGCGCAGCGGGGCTGGCAGCCGACCCTCACGCAACACCAGGTCGTTGACACGCAGTGGTCTATCCAGCGGCAGCGACACCAGTTGCGCCGACACCGGCTCCGTGACGCCCGGCAGGTCCACGAGGCCGACGCCACTGATGCGCGTCTCGATCGCATCCACCCCCGGGATCGCTTCGAGTTCGCCTGCGACCCGCAGCGGCGCGCGCACGACGGACGCGGCGAGGTCGGCCATCCGGGCGCGGGCGTAGTAATCGTCGCGGGCACGTTCCAGCGAACCGTACATGCCAGTGGCCATGACGTAGAGACCGATGCCGCAGCCGAGCACCGCGCCGACCGCGATGATCTGCAACCACAGGCGTGACAGGTCGCGCACGAGCTTGCGATCGAAAGCGGCGCGATGTGGATCACCAGTGCAGCTCCGCGGGCAAGACCCGCTGCGGGTTGGCGTCGATCGCAGGGATCAGCCCATCCGCGAAGCGGACGACCCGGTCGCCGATGCGGGCGATGTCGGCGTTGTGGGTGATCAGCAGGGTCGTCGTGCCGAGCTGCGCATTGACGGCCACGATCGACTCGAGCACGCGGATGCCGGTCGCGACATCGAGCGCACCGGTCGGCTCGTCGCAGAGCAGCACGGTCGGGCGCTTCGCAATGGCGCGGGCGATCGCGACGCGCTGCTGTTCGCCACCGGAGAGCTGCGCGGGAAAATGGTGTCGCCGTGGCGCAAGCCCGACGAGATCCAGCGCTTCCAGCGCACTCATCGGACGATCGGCGATTTCCGTGACCAGTTCGACGTTCTCCTCCGCGGTGAGGCTGGCGATCAGGTTGTAGAACTGGAACACGAAACCGACGTGATGGCGCCGGTACTGCGTGATCTCGGCATCGCCCGCGCCCACCAGATCCAGATCGCGGAACCGCGCATGGCCGCTGGTCGGCCTCGTCGAGGCCACCGAGGATGTTCAGCAGGGTCGACTTGCCTGAGCCGGAAGGCCCCAGCAGGACCAGCAGCTCACCATGCTCGACCGTGAGGTCGAGTCCGCGCAGCGCGTGCACGGCGGATTCGCCTTTCACCGTAGGTCTTGTGCAGACCCTCGAGGATGAAGACGGGTGCCCGGCGCGGGTTCACGCTGCCCCCGCGCGCCTCGCCTGCTGCCATGCCAGCGCCGCCATGCCCTCGACTTCCGCTGCGTAGCGCTGCGCCTGCGGACTGACCGCGGTCCCGCGCACCACCCGGCCACGGATTCCATGGAAGATCGCGGCGAGACGGAACATGCAGAACGCCAGGTAGAAATCCAGGTGCGGCAAGGTCGCGAGGCCGCGGCGGCGGCAGTAGGCCGCGACGTATTCGGCCTCCGACGGCAGGCCGAGCGCCGCGACGTCGTGCCCCAGCAGGCCCGGGATCGATTCGCTCGACATTCGATACATCATCAGGTGATAGGCGAAGTCCGCGAACGGGTCGCCCAGCGTCGAAAGCTCCCAGTCGAGGATCGCGATCACACGCGGTTCCGCCGGATGGAAGATCATGTTGTCGATGCGAAAGTCGCCGTGCACGATCGCCGCGGGCGGCTCATCGCGCGGCACGTTCGCCGGCAGCCAGTCGATCAGGCGATCCAGCATGGGGTCACGCCCCGCCGCTTCATCGGCGAGGTACTGCTTCGACCAGCGTGCGATCTGCCGTGCCACGTAGCCCTCGGCGCGTCCAAAGTCCGCCAATCCCACTGCCGCCGGATCGACGGCATGCAGGCTGGCAATCGCCGCATTCATCGCATCGAAATGCACGGCGCGCTGCTCGCGCGGCAGCTCGGCGAGGGTCGGGTCCCAGAAGATACGGCCATCGACGAGCTGCATGACATAGAAAGCCGTGCCGATCACGCCCACGTCTTCGCACAGCAGCAGTGGCCGTGCGACGGGCACGGCGGAGTGCGCGGCCAGCGCTGCCATCACGCGATACTCCCGCTCGATCGCATGCGCCGACGGCAGCAGCGCACCCGGTGGCTTGCGCCGCAGCACGTAGCGCGCCTGCGGCGTGACCAGCTGGTAGGTCGGGTTCGACTGGCCGCCCGCGAACTGCCGCACCGTCAGCGGGCCCGCGAACTGCGGCAGCGCCGCCGCAAGATGCGCCTCGAGCGCGGCGACGTCGAATTCGAGGCCGGCGCGGAACTCGTGCGCAGCGCCGTTCACGACTTCGTGCCGCCCGTGGCGCTGGCACCGGCCTGCCCATGCCGGCGCTGCAACCGCCGCGCGAGGGACCAGAGGTGTACCTCGGTGGGACCGTCGTAAATCCGGAACGCGCGGATTTCCGTGAAGATGCGCCCGACCGGAGTGTCTCCGGTGATGCCGAGGCCGCCCAGCACCTGCACGCAGCGGTCGACGATCGTGAACAGCGTTTCCGCGCAGCTCAACTTCGCCATGCTCGACTCGGTGCTGGCCTTCGATCCCTGGTCCAGCGTCCACGCGACGTAGTCGATCATCAGTTGCGTCTGGCGCAGGTCGACTTCGTTGCGCGCGAGCATGAAACCGACGCCCTCGTGCTCGATCAGTGGCTTGCCGAAGGCGCGCCGCCGGCAGGCATAGTCGACCGCGATGTCGTGGGCGCGCTGGGCCGCGCCCCACCAGCGTTCGCAATGCGTCAGGCGCGCCGGCGCGAGCCGGACCTGCGCATAGCGGTATCCCTCGTTCAGCGCGCCCAGCACCTGC
>JAWLAD010000048.1:0-5960 GCA_041395605.1 Steroidobacteraceae bacterium | reverse complement strand
CACGAGGGCGGGTGGGCGTCGATCTGCACCCGACAAAAGAAAACGCCGCGCAATGCGCGGCGTTTCCTGTTTGCCATCGAGCCTTGCGACCCGACCGGCAGACTGTCTGCCCTTACTTGGAGATCGAGCGACGGAACATCCGGTCGATCTTCTCGTTCGTGGCATCGCAGCAGCTCTGGCTGGCCTGCGCGGCCGCGAGGGCCTGGTTGGCAGCGCTCTGCGCGCCGCTGGCGGCCTGGGAGGCCGACGACGCGGCGGAGTTCGCCGAATCCGCAGCGCTCTTCGCAGCAGCAACCTGCGACTGCAGGCTGGCGACTTCGGACTTCAGGCCGTCGACCTGGGCCTGCAGCGGCTTGAGGTCGGTGCAGCCCGCGAGCGCAGCGACGGCAGCCACGGCGGCGACTTTGACGAAAAGGGTGCTCTTCATGTTTCTGATTCCTCTTGGGATAAGATTTATCAGCGCGACGATGTACCCTCCACGATCCATCGTTGCACCGTGCCGCAACTGCAACAAATCCACGGCGCGTTTGCAACCCCAACTTGTCGCAACTGTCTGCTTGGTGCGACAGCGGAGCCAGCGATGAAGCTCGAATCGGTGCAACGGGTCTATGAGCGTCTGGGTCGCGACGACCCGATGTGGGCGGTGCTCACGGATGACCGGTTCCGCAACAACAAATGGGACGCAGACGCGTTCTTCGAGACCGGTCGCGAGGAGGTCGCTGCCGTCATGCAGGCGCTGGAGCGTGATGGCGTGACCGTGGCGCGCGGTGCGGCACTTGATTTCGGCAGTGGCGTCGGCCGCCTGAGCCAGGCGCTGTGCGGGCATTTCAGCGACGTGACCGGCGTGGACATCTCCTCGACCATGGTCGAGGCCGCCAACCGCTACAACCGGCATGGGTCGCGGTGCCGCTACGTCGTCAATACCGACAACCGCCTGGCACCGATTGCCGATTCATCGCTGGATTTCATCTACAGCAGCATCACGCTGCAGCACGTGCCGCCGGGCTTCCAGCTCGATTACATCCGGGACTTCTTCCGGGTGCTGCGTCCCGGCGGAGTGGCGGTTTTCCAGATCCGTGCGGCCAACATGGAAGGCGGCGCCCTGCTGCAGGCATTGCGCGAGTTCAATGCCGGTGTGCTGCGGCCGCTGTGGAAGCGACTGCGCGGCCGGCCGCCCGTACAGGTGCACACGCTGGCGCCGAGTGCCATCGAAGCAGTGCTCCGCGAGGTCGGCGCCGAGGTGCGCAGCGTGGTGGATGCGGACGCGCGTGCGCGCCGCAGTCGTCGCAGCCTGGTATACACCGTCGTCGCTTCTGGCGGGCGGTTGACGCGAGCGGCGGCACTCCGGTCCGCCACGGGCCAGCCGCGGACCGCGACCAGCCGACCCTTGCGCAGGTGCAGCGTGTCGGCGAGCCACTGGCCGGATGGCGCGCAGTGGCGGCGAACAGCAGTTGCGCGAACTGCCGCACCTGCGGTTTTTCCGCACCTCAGGCTGGATCAGTGAGCGGATTCACGCGCACCGTGCGGAAACCGCACTCCCGCAGCAGCTGCGTCAGCGTGCGTGTTCGTAGCAGACGAAGTGTTCGGTGCCGCCGCGCTCCGGCAGATAGAAACCGCTGGTCGCGGGGTTGCGCTGCGCCTTGTGGTAGCGCGCATCCGGGATCGCGATCAAGAGGGCGCTGTCATGCAGCACGCGATGCACTTCGGCCAGCGCGCGGCGCGGGTCCGGCGTGTGCTCGAGCACGTGTTTCATCGTGACGATCGCGAACTCGGCGTCGTTGAATGGCAGTGCGTCGAGCGTGCCGCGTTCGGCGCGGAAGCCCAGCTGGCATTGCTCGACGGCGTAGCCGCTGACGGTTTGTGCCGGCCGCAGGCAGGTCGAGCGAGGCCGCCGCTTCGAGTGCATAGCCCATCGAGCAGCCGATATCGAGCAGCGGCCCAGGCGTCGTATGGGCCAGCGTCGAGGATCTGGTGCCGTGACCATGATGCGCCGCAGGTGGCGCCGCAGGCCGTAGCCGGCCGAGGTGAAGTAGTCCTCGGCATACAGCGCTTCGGTCGTCGTGGCGGGCTGCTCGTGCTTGTAGATCAGGCCGCAGGCACAGCGCATCCACTGCATGGCGGGGAAGCGCACCAGTTCGCGCCGCTCGCTGCCGTGGCACAGCGGGCAGCGGTCGATGACGACGGGCAGGCTGTCGGGGGAGGGGGCGGCCGGGGACATGGCGCGATGCTAGCAGCGTGTGTTGCAGGGGCTTGCGACTGGATAAAAGAACAGGTACTGTACGAATCACCAGGACACGGAGGAATCGATGTCAGACCCTCGACTCCCCCGCCAGACCGAAATCCTCCGCCTCATCCAGCGAGCCATTGCGGAAACCGGCATGCCGCCCACGCGGGCAGAAATTGCGCAAGAGCTCGGGTTCAAGTCCGCCAATGCAGCCGAGGAGCATCTGCGGCGCTCGCCCGCAAAGGCCATTGCGCTCGTGCCGGGCGCGCCTCGCGAGGCATCAAGCTCAAGGACACGATCCGCGAGCAGATGAGCCTGCCGCTCATTGGCCGCGTCGCCGCGGGCCGGCCCATCCTCGCCGAAGAGAACATCGAGTCGCGTTTCAACATCGACCCGGATATTTTCTCGCCGCGGCCGCATTACCTGCTCAAGGTCGTCGGCATGTCGATGAAAGATGCCGGCATCCTCGATGGCGACCTCGTCGCCGTGCACCGCACGGCCGATGTCCGCAACCGCCAGATCATCGTCGCGCGGCTCGAGAACGAAGTCACCGTGAAGCGCTACAAGCAGGATGGCTCCACGGTCTGGCTGCTGCCCGAGAACCCCGACTTCGAGCCCATCAAGGTCAACATGCGCGAGTCGGTGTCCGGCGAGGCGCCGCTGATCATCGAAGGCGTCGTCGTCGGCGTATTGCGCCGCGGCGGCAAAACCTCCACCGGGCTCATGTAACGCCGCCGTCCGCCGCGCACTGGAGTCGAACACATGCCTTCGAATCGCCACATCACGCTGTTCCATTCGCCACAGACCCGCTCCCTGGCGGTGCTGATGCTGCTCGAGGAACTGCAGGCCGACTACGAGTTGCACGTGCTGAACATGAAGGCCGGTGAGCAGCGCCAGCCGGCGTATCTGGCCGTCAATCCGCTCGGCAAGGTGCCGGCCATCCTGCATGGCGGCACGCTGGTCACGGAGCAGGTCGCCATTTTCATCTACCTCGCCGATCTGTACGCCGAGGCGGGTTTCGCGCCGGCGTTCAACGATGCGCAGCGTGGTGCCTACCTGCGCTGGATGGTGTTCTACGGTTCGTGCTTCGAGCCGGCCATGATGGACAAAGCCCAGCAGCGCGAAGTGACCATGCCCACGTCTTCGCCCTACGGCAGCTATGCAGACACGGTGAACCTCGTGCACGACCAGTTGTCGCGCGGGCCGTATCTGCTCGGCGAGCGTTTCAGCGCCGCAGACCTGCTCTGGGGCATGGCGCTGTCCTGGATGCTCGATTTCAAGCTGCTCGAGGCGAAGCCGGTGTTCACGGCCTACGTCGAGCGTTTCAAGGCGCGCCCGGTCGTGGCGCGTGTCATGGCGAAAGATGTCGAGCTGGCGGCGCAGCATGCGGCTGCGGCGGGAGTCGCCAAGTGAACGCCGGCTTGTGCAACGGCGGCAGCTAGCCGGCACCAGCGGCTACTGCTGCAGGAGATCCTCATGGCAGACATCATCAGGCGCCCGCTTGCGGGCGCACCGGGCAGGCTCGTCCCGAAAAAGCATGCGAGCCGGCCGCGGGTACAGCGCTTCGGTTGCCCTTGTGGGTGTGGCCGCATCGGGTTCTTCAATCAACCGCGCTCGCTGCGGACACAGCCCGTCAATCCTGGCCAGCTCGAGCTCATCCCATGACGGCACGGCGTGCACCTGATGCACCGCATCGCTGCGGCTGGTGCGGCACCGATCCGCTCTATGTCGCCTACCATGACACGGAGTGGGGCGTGCCCTCGCATGACGACACCCACCTGTTCGAGCTGCTGACGCTCGAGGGCGCGCAGGCGGGCCTGAGCTGGCTCACGATCCTGCGCAAGCGCGAAGGTTACCGGCGCGCGTTCGCGGGCTTCGACATCGCGCGCGTCGCGCGTTTCGGCCCGCGCGAAGTCGAGCGCTGCCTGGCCGATGCAGGCATCGTGCGGCATCGCGGCAAGATCGAATCCACCCTCAACAATGCGCGCGCGGCGCGGGCCGTGCAGAAGGAGTTCGGCACGCTGGCCAAGTATCTCTGGTCATTCGTGCCGCAGGGCAAGCCGGTGGTCAACCACTGGTCGAGCTATCGCGATGCACCGGCGCAGACCGACGTTTCGCGCGCGATGAGTCGCGACCTGCTCAAGCGTGGCTTCCGGTTCGTGGGCCCGACGACCTGCTATGCCTTCATGCAGGCCGTCGGCATGGTCCACGACCACGAGACGCGCTGCTTTCGCCACGCGTCGCATCGCAAGACTCCGCGCGGTGGCCGGTGAACGCCATCGTCGCCTTCATCCAACGTCACCGTCGCCGGCGTCGCATCGAGTGTCATGGCATCCCAGGAACCCGCACGCACACTGCTCGATCTGCTCCAGCACCCGGGCATCTGGCGCGGTCGAAGCATTGCACCCTGCGATACGCTCAGCACGGGGTTTCCGGCACTCGATGACGCCTTGCCCGGCGGTGGTTGGCCGCGCGCCGGTCTCGTCGAGATCCTGACGCCGCGCTTCGGTCTCGGCGAACTGCGGCTGCTGGTGCCGGCGCTCGCTCGCCTCACGGCACTGACACCGGCGCGCTGGCTGGCCTGGGTGGCGCCGCCCCAGAACCTTACGCGCCCGCGCTGGCGGCGGCGGGCATCCAGCTCTCGATCGGCAGCCTGTCGTGCGCACCGAGACGGCGCTCTGGGCCATGGAGCAGGCGCTGGCTTCGGGGGCTTGCGAGGCCGTGCTGTGCTGGCCACGCCGCGCGCAGCTGCGCAGCATCCGTCGCCTGCAACTCGCCACGGAGCGGGGCCGCTCGCTGGGTTTCCTGTTCCGCGAACTGACGAGCGCGCGCGAGTCGTCGCCCGCAGGGTTGCGGCTGCGGTTCGAACCCTTGCCCGGTGGTGCGCGGCTCGGTTTCATCAAGAGTCGCGGCGGCGCACGCGGTGCGCTCGAACTGCGCTGGGATGCCGCGTCGTGACGGTGGCGCCATGACGCATCCACGCAAGCGTGCCGAGCGCTGGGCCCAGGCGGATCTGCTCGCACCGCTGCCGTCATCGGCAACTGCTGCACGATCGCCGCCGGCGCTGCTGCAACCGGTGGCGCCTGCGGTTGAGCCGCCGCCGCGTGCAGCCCAGGCGGAGCTCTGGTGCGCGCTGTACCTGCCGCAGCTGTGCCTGGATGCCGTGCTGTGCGCGGATCTGGTGCTGCGTGCCGAACCGGAGCGACCGGTCGGCGTGCTCGATCCCGAGGCGGGCCTGCCGCGCCTCGTCGCGGTCAACGCCGCGGCGCGCGCGCTGGGGGTGCAGGCCGGCATGAGCCTCGCGGCGGCGCTCGCGACCTGTCCGCAGCTGCAGGCTCGCACGCGCGACCGGCGCCAGGAGCGGCTGCGGCTGGTCGCGCTCGCGGAAGCGGCGCTGGCCTTCACGCCGCGCGTCAGCCTCGAGCCGCCCGACGAGCTGCTGCTCGAACTGCAGGGCAGCCTGCGGTTGTTCGGCGGGCTCGAGGTGCTGGCGGAGCAGCTGCGGCACAGCGCCTGGCGGCTGGGGCTCACTGCAAGGCTCGCAGTCGCACCGACGCCGCGCGCAGCGCTCGCGGGCGCGCGCGGCGCCCGTGGCTTCTGCGTGCAGCACGAAGCCCAGCTCGCGGGCCAGCTCGCGCCACTGCCGATCGCGGTGCTGCGCTGGCCGGAAGCTGCCTGCGCGCGCCTGCAGTCCATGGGCGTGCGCACGCTCGGCGAGTTGCTGCGCCTGCCGCGA
>JAWLAD010000047.1:0-7194 GCA_041395605.1 Steroidobacteraceae bacterium | reverse complement strand
GGCGCCCAACACGCCGGCGGCATGCCCTACGCGCTCGACAAGGCGGGCCGCACGCTGCGGCTGATGCTGCAGGGCAACTGGCGCGCGGCCGATGTCGGCACGCTGGCGCCGTCGCTCGAATCGCTGCCGCTCGACGGCGTCGAGGAACTGTCGATCGACACCGGGCAGCTCGACGTGCTCGATCTGTCGGGTGCGTGGCTGTTGCGCGATGTGGCTTCCCGTGCCAGGGCCGGCGGGCTGCGCGTCAGCTGGTCGGGTGACGAGCCCGAGCTGGTGCGCCTGGTGGGTTCGACGCTCGGTGATGGCGATATCGAGCAGCTCGCCGCAGGGCCGCGAGGCGGCCGCTTCCGCCGTCCGGCCGAGGTGGCGACGGCGGCACTCGGCAAGCGTGTCGTGCGCGGCCGCGACGATCTGCTCGAGGGGCTGGGCTTCGTCGGGCAGTCGGCGACGACGTTCGCCGGCAACGTGACCCGGCCGCACCGCTGGCGCTGGACGTCGATCACGCGTCATGTGTACGACACGGGCATCACGGCCATCCCGATCGTCGCGCTGATCGCCTTCCTGATCGCCGTGATCACCTCGTACATGGGTGCGCAGCAGCTGCGCAAGTTCGGCGCCGACATCTTCGTCGTCGACCTGATCACGGTCGGCACGCTGCGCGAGATGGCGGTGCTGCTGACCGCGATCATCGTCGCAGGCCGCTCCGGCAGTGCGTTCGCAGCCGAGATCGGCGCGATGAAACTCAACGAGGAGATCGACGCGCTGAAGGCAACCGGCGTCAATCCGTTCGAGGTGCTGATCCTGCCGCGCATCATCGGCCTCGTGATCGCGCTGCCGCTGCTGACCGTGATCGCCGACGCCGTCGGCCTCGCGGGCGGCGCGCTGCTTTGCCGCTTCCTGCTCGACATGCCGTTCGTGCAGTTCATCACGCGCATGGACGAGGCGATCGGCCCCTACACGTTCTGGGTGGGGCTGTGGAAGGCGCCGGTGTTCGCGATCCTGATTGCGTCGGCCGGCTGCTACCGTGGCTTGCAGGTGCGCGGTTCCTCGCGTGAACTTGGTCGCCTGACGACCGTCGCGGTCGTGCAGGCGATCTTCCTGGTCATCCTCGCCGATGCGTTGTTCGCCGTGCTGTTCATGGAGCTGGACATCTGATGTCCACGCCGGTCATCGCCGTGCGCGGCATCGTCAACCGCTTCGGCACGCAGGTCGTGCACGATGGCCTCGACATGGAGGTCGGCGCGGGCGAGGTGTTCGGTATCGTCGGCGGGTCTGGCTCCGGCAAGTCGGTGCTGCTGCGCACCATCCTCGGGCTGCAGAAGCCGCGGGCCGGCGAAGTGCGGCTGCTGGGGCGCGACATCACGCAGATGTCGGATGCGGAACTGCGGGCGGTCAAGGCGACCTACGGCGTGACGTTCCAGGCCGGTGCACTGTACACGTCGTTGACGGTGCTGCAGAACGTGCAACTGCCCATGATCGAGTTCCTCGACCTGCCGTCGCGCGCGCTGGATGAGCTGGCGATGCTCAAGCTGCGGCTGGTCGGCCTGCCCGCGGAGGCCGCGTTCAAGTACCCGTCGCAGCTCTCCGGCGGCATGATCAAGCGCGCCGCGCTGGCGCGCGCGCTGGCGCTCGATCCGCAGCTGTTGTTCCTCGATGAGCCTACGTCGGGCCTCGACCCGATCAGTGCTGCGGCCTTCGACGAGCTCGTCATGGCGCTGCAGCGCCAGCTGCGCCTGACGGTCGTGATGATCACGCATGATCTGGACACGATATTCCGGACCTGCAATCGTGTCGGGGTGATCGTCGACCGGAAAATGATCTGCGATTCGCTCGAGGGTATCCTCGCGAATCCGCATCCGTGGATACACGAGTATTTCCACGGCGAGCGGGCGCTGCGCTTCGGCCAGGGGACGACGCATGGAACGTGAAGCCAACTATGCCGCTGTCGGCGCCTTCGTGCTGCTGGTCACCGCGATGGCGGGGCTGTTCGTCTACTGGTACGCCGACAGCCGGGATGCGCGCAGCTACCAGCGCTACGAGATCTACTTCGAGGGCTCTGTCAGTGGCCTGACGCTCGGCAGTACGGTCCGTTTCCTCGGCGTCGACGTCGGGCGCGTGCACGACATCCGCGTCGACCGGCGCGCGGCGGGGCGCGTGCAGGTCATCGCCGACATCGACAGCGATGCGCCAGTCACCGAAACGACCGTCGCGGAGCTGTCGCTGCAGGGCGTGACCGGCCTGCTGTACATCGATCTGCTGGGCCAGCCGGGCACGAAGAAGCTGATCGACGACGTGCCTGGCGAACGCTATCCCGTCATCGCGTCGGTGCGATCGAACTTCGACGTGTTCGTCAGCAGCCTGCCGGATGTCGTCGCCAGCGCGGGCGAGGTGGCGGCGCGCGTCAACCTCGTGCTGTCGGATGAAAACATCGAAGCGCTCGCACGCACGGTCGCCAACATCGAGTCGGCGAGCCGTTCGCTGCCCGGGACGATGCGCGAGATCGACCTGCTGGCGAAGGACCTGCGGGTCGCGGCCGGCGAAGTGCGCGCGGTCGCGGCCAGCGTGCGCAGCCTGACCGATGCGGCTGCGCCGGAAGCGACCATGGCACTGCAGCGCGTGCGCGTCGCCGCCGACAACCTGGCGAGCACGACGACGCGGCTGGACCAGCTGCTGGCCGAGAGCCAGCGGGACGTGCGCGCGTTCACGCGCGATGGACTGCCCGAGCTCGAACAGCTGGTGCGCGACAGCCGCGCCGCCGCGGGTGAGTTCCAGGCGCTGATGCGCAGCCTGCGCGACAATCCCTCCCAGCTCGTCTACGAGCCGCCCGCGAGCGGCGTGGAGATCCCGCGATGATCAACCCCCGACGGCTCAGGCCCATGTTGCTGCTGGGTGCTGTTTGGGTTGCGGGCGGCTGCAGCGGCCTGCGCAGCGACTCGACGGCACCGGTCAGCTGGCTGCTGAGCGCGCCCCCGGCCGCCGCGGTCGCGGCAGGCGACGCCGACGCGCTGACGGCAGTCGCAGTACGCGTCGAGCGGCCGGTCGCGCCGCCGGGCTTCGATACCGACCGCATCCTGTTGATCCGTGAGCCGCGGGTGCTCGAGCACTACGCTGGCAGTCGCTGGACCGGCCCCCTGCCGGACGTGCTGACCGTGCTGCTGGTCGATACGCTGCGCGCCGCGAACGTGTTCACGGCGGTGCATGACAGCGGCGCGGCGCTGCAGTCCGACTACTCGTTGCGGGTCGCGATCCGCCACTTCGAAGCCGACTCGACCGGCGGTGGTGCACCGGTGGCGCGCGTCGTGCTCGATGCCACGGTCGGGCGGCGGGCCGATCGCGGCATCGTCGCGACGTTCACCGCCGAAGGGCGCGCGACGGCGGACGCCGAGCGCATGCGGGATGTCGTCGCGGCGTTCGATGTGGCCACCACGGCCGCGTTGCGCGAGCTCGCGACGCGTGCGGTCGAAGCCATCGCGACCGACACCAGTTCCCAGTAGGACAGCGGGCTCAGAAACTGGACAGGCCGGTCGCTTCCATCAAGCGGTAGGCCCAGTAGCTGGACTGTGCCGGATCGGCGAATGTCCCGAAATCGGTGCTGTACTCGACGCCCACCGGTGCGCGATTCGACCACAGCGTTTCGAACCAGACGGCCGCGGCCTGGACGATGTCGGCATCGGGCGGTGCTTCGATCGCAAGATTCGCTTCGAGATTGAAGTCCGCGACATTGCGTCGCGTCAGGTTCGCGGAGCCGGTCGTCAGCCAGCTGCGATTGGCCTGGTGCAACGCGAACAGTTTGCTGTGGAATTGCTCGCCGTGCGTGCGGTACCAGCGCAGCTTGATTGCGCCATCGCTGCGCGACACGAGCTCCGACGCCACGGGCCGGTTCGGGATCCCGTTCTTCTCGCGGCCGAACGCGTCACGGTTCGGATCGAGCAGCACGCGCACCACGACGCCGCGCGCAGCGGCCTCGACCAGCGCATCGATGATCCGCCGCTCCGACAGGTAGAACATCGCCAGGTCGATCCGGTCATCGCGCTCAGCCAGCGCGATCTGCTCGAGCAAGGCATCGCGGATCGCGCCTTCCGTCAGCGTCCGCACCCGCAGCCTTGCGCCGCCGGCCGGTGCCGGCGAAGGCGCGACGCGTGCGCTGGGCCACTCGCCACGCCAGCCGGAGAAACGGGCGACCGCGAGTTCGCCGGCGAGCAAGGGTTCCAGCGCCGCGCCGCGCACCTGGACCGCGGTATTCGAATGCGCGCTGCTCGCATCGTGCGGATTCATCGAGCCGACGATTCCGGCCAACCCGCCTGCGCCATCATCCGCGATCAGCACCTTGCGATGATTCGCCTTCATGTTCAGCAGGCGCGCCCACGCGCGCAGCGTCACGCGCTGCGGCCCCTCGGCCAGCGGGTTGGGCAGCCAGCCCAGGCCCGTGCCGTCGCCGCTCCACCAGCGGACACCGAGGCGCCACAGCGACGAGTAGACGGGGTTCGAGTCGCGCAACCGGTCGAGGTCCGTGATCACGACGTCCACGCCGGCCGCACGCAACGCAGCGAGGTCCGGCGAGGGAGCGCCGCCGTACACGTCGTTGATGGGATCGGTGATGAACAGTACGCGCAGCTGCGGCTGGCTGCGTCGCGCCGCGATCAGTGCTTCGCGCAGTTCGCGCGACAGCCGTCGCGTGGGCGGGGCCCCGGCTGGATCGGCCTCGGTCTGGTCGAGCGAGCCGCGGTGCGCATTGAACAGGAACTGGTCAAGCACGATGAACTCGCGCGCGCTGGCGATGACGCGCAGCGATTCGTCGAAGATCTGCTGCTGCACGACGGGTCGCCCGTAGGCATCGGCCGCCGTGATGTCGAACAGGAGGCGCACGTCGCTGGCGGGTGCATCGGTCCACGGCGAGGCGACGCGCAGGCCCTCCGGCAGCGGTTTGGTGCCTTGCCAGGCCCCGATCGCGAGCAGCGGGGCGAGCAGCGCCGCCAGCGCACCACGTCGCACCCAGCGCAGCCGCGGGCCGAGCCCCCGGGTCGGGGCCGCATCCGGCAGGGCGCCTGAGTCGACGGTCATTGTGTCATTTTAGCCACGAAGAACCGCCCGTCCGCGCGGCCGGTCGCAGGGGCAGGATCTGGTTTGTACATGATTTGTACGTGCTAAACATGAACAAAACATTGACAAAGCAACGATTCAGGGTATGATTATCCCTGTCAACCGTCCAACCTGACGAGTGACCCCCCGTTGAGGCGGATCGCAAGATCCGCCTTTTTCTTTGCCGCGGTCATTCCGGCCCGGCATCGGCCGCGGCGAGCTGTTCACTGAGTTCCAGCCAGCACGTCTCCAGCTCGTCGACTTCGCTGGTCAGGGCGGCATGCCGCTGCTGGATCGATCGCTGCTCCGTGACCGCGACGTCACGGTAGAAGTCGAGTCGGCCATCCGCTGCTCGAGCGCGCTGCGTTGCCCGGCCAGTTCGGCGAGTCGCTGCTCCGTCTGCCGGTGCGGGTCGCGCTGGGGCGCGAGCCCCGCCCGCCGCGCGGCGGCGCGCCCCCGCGCGTCGACGCCGCGCTCGCGCGCTGGAGCCGGGGTGTCGCGTGGGCCGATCGCCGCCGTGTCGATCCGGGGCGCCACCTCGATCGGGCGGGTCAGCCAGCGGGCGTAGTCCTCGAGGTCGCCGTCGAAGGGCGTGACCGCGCCGCCGCCGACGATCACGAAGTCATCGCAGACGCCGCGCAGCAGCGCCCTGTCGTGCGAGACGATGACGACGGCGCCGGGGAATTCCTGCAGTGCGAGCAGCAGCGACTCGCGCATCTCGAAGTCGAGGTGGTTGGTCGGTTCGTCCAGCAGCAGCAGGTTGGGGCGGCGCGCGACCAGGATCGCCAGCGACAGCCGCGCGCGCTCCCCGCCCGAGAAGCGCGCGACCGGCTCGAACACGCGCTCGCCGCTGAAGCCGAAGCGGCCGAGGTGATCGCGGCAGCGCTGCTCGGGCCACAGCGGCAAGTCGGGGCCGCCCCGTCGTCGCAATTCGAGCAGGGCCGTCGACTCCGTATCGAGCTGCTCGAGCTCGAGCTGCGCGAAAAAGCCGGTTTCGAGGTCGGCCGCGGCAAGCCGCTCGCCCGCAAGCGGCGCGAGCTGGCCGGCGATCAGCTTGATCAGCGTCGACTTGCCCGCGCCGTTGCGGCCAAGGACGCCGAGTCGTGCCTCGGGCTGGATGGTCAGCCGGACCCGCTCGAACACACGCCTTTCACCATAGCCGGCCGCCACGCCGTCCAGTGTCAGCAGCGGGCGTGGCAACTTCCGCGGCGTCTCGAACGCCCAGTCGAAGCCGGACTCCTCGTGCTGCTCGAGGATCCGCGGCAGCCGTTCCAGCCACTTGATCCGGCTCTGGACCTGGCGTGCCTTGCTCGCCTTGGCCCGGAATCGATCGACGAAACCCTGCACGCGTGCTGCTTCGCGGCGTTGCCTTGCAAGCACCGCGGCACCCTGCGCGCGTGCCGCCGCCCGCTGGGTTTCGAACGCGCTGTAGTTGCCGTTCCATGCCGTGAGCCGCTGGTTCTCGAACTGCAGCACCTTGTCGACCACCGCGTCGAGGAACTCCCGATCGTGCGACACCAGCAGCAACGTGCCGGGGTAGGCGCACAACCAGCGCTCCAGCCACAGCACCGCATCGAGATCCAGGTGGTTCGTGGGCTCATCCAGCAGCAGCACGTCCGAGCGGCGCATCAGCGCGCGTGCCAGGCTGGCGCGCATCCGCAGGCCGCCCGAGAACTCCATCAATGGCCGGTCGATGTCACGGGGATCGAAGCCCAGTCCATCCAGCAGGCCGGCAGCGCGGCTGCGCGCGGTGTAGCCGCCGGCATGCTCGTACTCGGCCAGCAGCGCGGCCTCGCCGAGGCCGTCGCCCCGGGCGCGCGCCGCGTCGATGCGTTGCTGCAGTCCGGCGAGCTCGACGTCGCCGCCGATCACGTAGTCGACGACGGCCTGGACCGAGTGCGGTACCTCCTGGGCGACCCAGGCGATGGCCAGGCCCGCAGGCAGCTCGACTTCGCCGGCATCGGCGCCGAGCTCGCCGCGCAGCAGCGCGAGCAGCGTCGACTTGCCGCAGCCGTTGCGGCCGACCACGCCGACCTTCTCGCCACGGAACACCGACACGCTGGCGTGCTCGACCAGCGGCACCGGGCCGCGGCGCAGCGTGACGTCTCGCAGGTG
>JAWLAD010000046.1:0-8412 GCA_041395605.1 Steroidobacteraceae bacterium | reverse complement strand
GCAGCGATGCGGCACTGCCGTGCAGCTGGTGCCAACGGACGCGGGGAGAGACGGAATCTGGCAGCAGCGGGCTCAGCATCGCGGGCGCGAAGCTTACCCGAATCCGGGCCCCGTGACGGGCCGCTGGTGCGGATCGCTCAGCTGCCGCGAACGACGGCGTGCAGCACGATGTCGCGCTCGAAATAGACCGTGAAGCCGGCGTAGTCCCAGCGGGAGATCGGCGGTTCGCCGACCGCCGGCGTGCGGGACTCAGGGGCGCCGAAGCGTGCCTCGACATCGTTCATCCGCATGCCGCGGCGGGGCGTTTCGATGTCCGCCGGACGCAGCTGCACGGCACCGTCCACGACCACGAGTTCGGCCGACGCGGGTGCCGCCGCGATGGCCGCGAGCAGGGCGACGAGCAGGCTGGAGATGCGTGTCATGGGCGGCTCCGGATCCGGGCTGACTACGGTCGAATATAGCATCGGTCAGCGCCCGACCGTGCCGCGGCGGGCGACGTTGCGTGAACTGCGTCATCGTTTCGGCAGTCGCGTCGGGCTGCGGTTACAATGGCCCTGATCGGGGCTGCGCCCCGCCAGCGGCGCACCAGCTCTCACTACTGAATGTTCCATCCGCTGTCCCTGTTCGTCGGCCTGCGTTACGTCCGGGCGCGTTCCCACGGCTTCTTCGTCTCGTTCATCACCTGGGTGTCGCTGCTTGGCGTCGCCGTGGGCGTCATGGTGCTGATCGTCATCCTGTCGGTCATGAACGGGCTGGAGGGCGAGTTGCGTGACCGGTTGCTGGCGTTGTCCGCCCATGCGCGCGTCGTCGCCCCCGTGGCGGGACGCACGCCGGACGAGGCCGACTGGGAGCGTCTGGCCGCCGCGGCCGCCACGGCGCCGCAGCTGCAGGCCGCGGCGCCGTACGTCGAGCTGCAGGCGCTGGCCGTGCATGTGCCCGACATGCTGCCGGTGCTGCTGCGCGGTATCGATCCGCTCGCGGAGCGTGGCGTGTCGAACGCCGCGGGGGCACTGCTTGGCGGACGGATCGAGGACCTGCAGCCAGGCTCCGCCCGGGTCATCGTCGGCAGCGCGATCGCGCAGCAGCTCGCGCTCGCCATCGGTGACCGGCTGACGCTGCTGGTACCCGGCGTCGATGCGGACGGCACGCCGAACCCCAGATTGCGGGAGTTCGAGGTGGCGGGCGTTTTCCAGGTCGGGCTCCAGGACCATGACGGCGTGCTGGTCATGGGCGCACTGGCGGACATCGAGGCGCTGGCGGGCGGCGACAGCCGGGCGCGGGGACTGCGGCTGCGTTTCACCGATGCGCTCGCCGCGCCGGCCGGTGCCGCGCGCCTGCAGGGCCGACTGGGCGCCGATTGGGAGGTGCGCGACTGGTCGCAGGACAACGCGAACTATTTTCGCGCGATCCGCATCGAGAAGACGATGACTGCGCTGATGCTGATGCTCGTCGTGGCGGTGGCCGCGTTCAGCATCGTCGCGATGCTGGTCATGGTCGTGACCGACAAACGCACTGACATCGCGATCCTGCGCACGCTGGGCGCGTCGCCGCGCGCGATCATGGCGGTGTTCGCCACGCAGGGACTGGTCATTGGCTGGCTCGGTGTCGCGCTCGGCGTGGCCTTCGGCGTAGTGCTCGCGCTGCGCATCGAGGCGGTGGTCGGTTTCCTCGAGCGCGCCACCGGCATCCGGATCTTCAGTCCCGAGGTGTATGCGATCACGGGCTTTCCGTCTGAGCTGCAGTGGGGCAACGTCGCCTGGATCGCCGGAACGGCGCTGTGCCTGACGGCGCTGGCGACCGTGTATCCGGCGCTGCGGGCATCGCGGGTCGCGCCGGCCGAGGCGTTGCGATACGAATGAGCCCGTTCAGATCCTACGAGTGGATGATCGGAACCCGCTACCTGCGTGGCGCGCAGCGTCGTGGCTTCATCTCGTTCGTCGCCGCGATGTCGGTCGTCGGCCTGATGCTGGGGGTCGCGGTGCTGATCGTCGTGCTGTCGGTCATGAACGGCTTCGAGCGGGAGCTGCGCTCGCGCATCCTCGCGGTGACATCGCATGCGACGCTGACTGGCCTGGAAGGCGCATTGCCTGACTGGCGCGCGGCGCGCACCGCTGCCCAGGCGATGCCCGGTGTCCGCCGTGCCGTGCCATTCATCGAAGCGCAGGCGATGGTATCGCACGGTCGACGCGTGCTCGCCACGGCGATCCGCGGCGTCGATCCGTCGCTGGAGAGCACGACCTCCGGGCTGGCGACCCGCCTGGTCGGAGGCGCGCTCGACCAACTGCAGGCGGGCCGTTGGCGGATCGTGCTCGGCAGCGCGCTGGCACGAGCTCGCGGTGTCCATCGGTGACGACGTCATCGTCATGGCGCTCGAGGCCAGCGCTACGCCGATGGCATCAAGCCGCGGATGCGGCGCTTCGAGGTGACGGGTATCGTCGAGCTGGCATGTATGAGTTCGATCGCCGGCCTGGCGCTGGTGCATGTCGCCGATGCCGCGCGGCTGTACCGGCTCGGCGACCGTGTCAGTGGCATACGACCTCGAACTGGACGACCCGTTCCTCGCGCCGCAAATGGTCCGCGACCTTGGCGTTGCGCCCGGGGGAGGTTTTTTCGTCAGTGACTGGACGCGCAACCACGCGAATTTCTTCCAGTCCATCGAACTGACCAAGTCGGTGCCGTTCGTGATACTGCTGATGATCGTGTTCGTCGCGGCGTTCAACATCGTCTCCACGCTGGTCATGATAGTCAGAAAAGAGGCTGATATCGCGATCCTGCGGACGCTGGGGCGCCGGACTGCGCAACGTGCTGGCGGCGTTCGCGCTGCAGGGCACGCTGATCGGCCTCGCCGGCACGCTGGGTGGCGCAGCGTTGGGTGCGCTGGTCTCGCTGAACGCCGAGCGACTGGTGTCGTTGTCGAGGCAATGGTCGGTTTCCGATTCCTGGACGAGGAAGGTCTACTTCATGAACGAGTTGCCGGCCTTCATCCAATGGCAGGACGTCCTGCAGGTCTGGTGGCGTCGCGTCTCGTGTTGTGCGCGCTCGCGACGCTGTATCCGGCATGGCGTGCGGGCCCGCGTATCGCCCGCCGAGGCACTGAGGCATGACTGACGTCGTACTGGAAGCCCGTGGCGTACGGCGTGCCTTCCGCGAGGGCGCCGACCAGCTGGAAGTGCTGCGTGGGGTCGATCTGCAGGTGCGTGCTGGTGAGCGGCTCGCCGTCGTGGGTGCCTCCGGTTCCGGCAAGACGACGCTGCTGCAGATTCTCGGCGGTCTTCGATGGCGCCGGACCAGCGGCGACGCTGGTCGATGGCCAGGGGATCTGTACGCACTCGGCGAAGCCGAGCGCGGTGCATTGCGCAACCATGCGCTGGGTTTCGTGTACCAGTTCCATCACCTGTTGCCGGAGTTCACGGCGCTCGAGAACGTCGCCATGCCCTTGCTGGTGCGTCGCACGCCGGTCGCGGCCGCGCGAGTGCGTGCCGCGGCGGTGCTCGAGCGCCGTCGGTCTCGCAGGCCCGGCTGGATCACAAAACCGGGTGAGCTTTCCGGCGGCGAGCGGCAGCGCCGCCGTGGCCCGCGCGCTGGTCAGCCAGCCGCGTGTCGTGCCGGCGGGCAATCTCGACGGGGCGAAACGCGGCAGCGGTATTCGACCTGATGCTCGAACTGAACCGTGAGCGTGGTACCAGCCTCGTGATCGTCACCCACGACCTGCGGCCTGCGCGGCGCATGGATCGCGCCGTCAGCCTCGTTGACGGATTTCAGCGAATCCGCCCTATTGGGATTGAGCCACGCCGGTGACGGCGGTATTTCGTTGCCTGCGCCGCAGCGCGCTTAGCAGACGAACAGACCCCACAGGCCACCACGGCGGTCCGAGGCCATGCGGCAGCCATCGCCCAGCATCGCAGCGCATGGCGCCGCCGTGCTGCTCGCCAGCGCCTTCGCAGCCCTGCTGCCGACGCCGGCGCCCGTCACCGCACCTCGCTGTGCGCGCTGGCCTTGGGCGCGGCACGCTGGCAACCCCGGCTCGCCAAAGGCTCCCTGCGGCAGCGGCTGGCCTGGCTGGCTGGCCTCGCGGCTGACGCTGGCCTCGCGGCCAGATGGCCAGCAGAACTGGACGGCGTGCGCGTGCTCGCAGAGGTCCGTGTCGAGTCGCTGCCATCGACCCGCGACGGCCAGCGGCCGGCCGATGTGCGGGCGCGGCACCTGCGCCCTGCCGACGCTGGCGGGCGCGACATTGCGCCTGCGTCTTGTCCGCCCTGATGGGAGTACCAGCCCGCGTGCGGGCGACCTGGCAGTTCGTCGTTGCGCCGGCCGCGCCGCGCGCGCGGCTCAACCCAGGCGGTATCGACCTCGAGCGTCAGTGGTTGCTGGAACGCGTCCATGGTCATGCGCGCGGTGATCGACTCGCCGCTGAACGGCAGGCTGGCCGCGGCGTCGCCTGGCCTGCATCGCGCTTCGCGGTGAGGCACTGCGTCAGCGTGCTGGCGCGGTCGTCGACCGGGATGCGCAGCGCTGCCGGTAGCGCTGGCGATTGGCGACACTCGCGGCGATGAGTCGGGAGCAGTGGCGCGTTTTCGCCGCTACGGGCATCACGCACCTGGTCGCGATATCGGCCAGGTCACGCTGTTCGCCTGGCTCGGGCCGGATGGTCCGCTGGGCATGGCCCTGGCTGTGGCTTCCGTCGCTCAACGCTGGCGACGCGAGACTGTCGCGCTGGTGCTTCGGTTTCGTCGCGGCCCTGGGCCACAGCCTGGCTGGCCGGCTTCTCCATCCCGACGCGCAGCGCACGGCTCGCGATGCTGGCGTACGTGCTGCTTGCGCGCCTCGCCGGGCGCGCGACCTCATCGTGGATGCTGGGCGGCGCCGCGATCGCCGTCGTGATGCTCGATCCTTCGGCAACGCTCGACGTCGGGTTCTGTTGTCGTTTGCGCGCTGGGGCGCTGATGTTGCCCGTCGAGGCACGGACAGCCGGGCGCCCGCAGCGGACGCTGCCGGTCTCGTTGAGCGCACGGTGAAGCGGCTGCTGCGGAGCAGTGCTGACCGGCTTCGCACTGATGCCGCTGACGCTGTGGCTGTTCGATGCCGTCTCGATTGCGGGCTTCGTGGTCAACCTGGTCGCCATCCCGCTGTTCTCGTTCCTGCTCGTGCCATTGACCTTGGCAGGCAGCCCGTTGCCGTCGGTCACCGGTCCGTTACAGCGTCAGGCTCACGCCGCGAGCGGTTGCACGCGCTGTGCTGGCCGACCTTAAGCGAGCCGATGCTGCCTGCGATCGCCGTGGCGGTGCCATGGCCATGGTGGGTGCTGGCCTTGACGTGGCTCGTGGGATGGTTGCCACTGTGCCGCCGTGGTGGTTGCGCGCGTTGCTTTGCCGCTGCTGGTGCTGCCACTTCGGTGTCGGCGTCGCGCGTGCCCAGCGACAGGGCAGGCATGGCTCTCCGTGCTCGACGTCGGCGCGGACGCCGGTGCCGTACTTCGGACGCGCCATCATGCAGTGCTGCTCGGCACCGCGGCGGGCGCATGGCGGGGCAGGGCGTGGCCCGGCACGCGTGCTGCTGGTGCCGGGAACGCATCCATCGACTCGATGCGGTGCCCGCGGCGCGCGCCAGTTTCCCTGGAGGTCGCCGCGATCGCACACGTGCTTTGACGCAGTGCCGGTCGGCGTGACCCGTGGGTGCGGTGTAGGGGCTCGGGCGCCGGCGCCGGTGCGCGGAATGTCCGCGGCTTCGGCGGTGCACCTGGAACGACGGCGTGACGCTCGGCGGCTCGGCGCTGAACTGGCGCCTGGTTCGCAGCTGCGTGCGCCAGGTGGCTCGCGCGCTGCGGATCGCATCAGGACATTCCGTGCTGTGGATCGGCGGCGCAACGGCGGCTGATCCGCCGCCTGGTCGGCGCTGCCGCGGCGGCTCCGTTCTGACGTGCTGGTCGGCGCGCCAGGGCCAAGCGGGACGCTGGTGCATGGGCGAGGCGGTGCGCCCCGGGATGCTGTCTCATCGGTCGCGACAAAACTGTGGCGCAGGCAGCTCGCGCGGTGCTTCGCTGTATCGATCGCGATGATGTCTACCTGCCGTCGGTGGTCGGACCGGTGACGCTCGAGTTCGCGAAGGCGCGCAGGCCAGCGGTCCGGCGCGCGCTGGATGGTGGTGGGCACAGAGGCTGGATAGCGTGCCACGCGGTTGCCCGGTGCTGTGAAGGGGCCGGCCGTCCGGTATGATCCGGCGTTGTCCTTGCTTGGGGCGCTGTTCATCGATGGGAGATCGTGCGGGCCGCCGGCGGTCCGGTTGATGTGGCCGATCATCCAAAGCCGGTCGCGGCGATCGCGATCTGGGAGAGCGTCTCTGGACGCGTCTGCGCAGAGGGTGATGCCGTAGCGCGGGCTGTTGCGGCAGGTCTATGCGCTCGTCGAAAACAACCAGATCAACGATAAGGTCATCGCCGCTTGAGCAGAATTCACCGCTCGGGCGCGTGCTCGCGGCGGGCCTGGCGAACGCCACCGTCCCGCGAGGTCATGGAGCGCCTGAGGACACCGGGCGCCACGTCGTCCACGAGCTGAGCGAAGTCATGAATACGCCGAGCACGATCGCCAGCGTCACGCCGTTGCTGGGCCATGCTGGGCACGGTGACCGGCATCATCAAGGCCTTCAACGCGATCACGCAGGGCGGCATGGGCGATCCGCGCATGCTCTCCGGCGGCATCAGCGAGGCCTTGATCACGACCGCGGCCGGCCTGCTGGTCGCGATTCCGGCGCTGATCGCCTACCGCTACCTCCGCGGGCGGGTTGACCGCATCGTCGTCGAGATGGAGAAGAACGCGATCCAGCTTGCCGATGCGGTGGAGCTCACCCAGCAGCGGGACGCGGCCACGTCATGAACCTGCGGCCCCGGCGTCCCGAGGAGCCTGAGCTGAACCTCGTCTCCCTGATCGACGTCGTGCTGATGCTGGTGGTGTTCTTCATGTTGTCGTCGACATTCGTCGACGAGAGCAGCCTGCGCATCCGGTTGCCGGAAGTGTCGACGCGAGCTGGCGTGGCACCTGTCGGCGAGTCGCTGGTCATCACCGTGACGGAATCGGGCGGCTATCGCCTGAACGGCCGCGACCTGATCAATGCCAGCGCCGATACGCTTCGCGCGGGACTCGTGCGGATCGCAGGGGAAGATCGCAGTGGTACGGTCACGATCCGTGCCGACGCGCGTGCATCGCACCAGGCGGTCGTTACCGCGCTCGACGTCGCGGGCCGGCTGGGTTTCGCGGACATCGACATCGCGACCGTGCCTTCATCGGCGGCACCGGCGCAGCCGTGACCATCCCGGACCTCCCAGCCGTCATCGAGCCCGGCAAGGTGTATCGCCGGCTGCTTGGCTACGCGCGGCCGCACCTCGGCATGTTCCTGATCGGCGTGCTCGGCATGATCTTGTTCGCCGCGATGGATTCGGCGATGGCCCTGCTGGTCAAGGAGTTCCTCGGCGGTGCCTTCATCGACAAGGACCCGCGCGTGTTGTGGACCGTGCCGCTCGGGGCAGTCGTGCTGTTCGGGCTGCGTGGTCTCGGCGACTACGTATCGAACTACTTTCCGGGCTGGGTCGGGCGCCAGGTCATCAAGTCGCTGCGCCGCGAACTGTTCGCGCACTACCTGCGCCTGCCGACCGCATACCACGACACGGCGGTCGGTGCGCAGATGCTCTCGAAGCTGACGTACAACATCGAGCTGGTCGCCGAAGCCTGCACGACGGCGATTACTTCGCTGATTCGCGATACGCTGACGATCATCGGGCTGTTGGGCATGCTCTTCTACCTGAACTGGCGTCTGGCGACGCTGGTATTGCTGCTGGGTCCGCCCTTGTCGTGGATCGTGCAGTTCGTCAACCGCCTGTTCCGCCGATACAGCCAGCGCATCCAGAATTCGATGGGCGACGTCACCCGCGTGACGCGCGAGGCGCTCGATGCCCACCGCCTGATCAAGGTCTTCAATGCCGAGGAATTCCAGGCGACGCGTTTCGAACAGGTCAACGAGTACAACCGCCACAGCCACATGCGGCTGATCAGCACGCGGGCGATCACGAACCCGGTCGTGCAGTTGATCGCGGCGTTGGGGTTGGCGGCCATCCTCTACTACTCGATCTCACAGGTCCTGAACGAACAGCTGCGGGTCGACGAGTTCATGGCGTTCCTGACCGCGATGCTGTTGATCACCGCGCCGCTGCGCCGGCTCGTCAACATCTTCGCGCCGCTGCAGGCTGGCATTGCCGCGGGTGCCAGCGTGTTCGACGTGCTCGATCAGCCCGCCGAAGCGGACACCGGACTGCGCCCGCTCGACCGCGCGCGTGGTGCGATCGACTTCGAGTCGATCAGTTTCGCGTACAGCGCCGACAAGGGCGAAGTGCTCAGCGATGTCACGCTGCAGGTCGCACCGGGC
>JAWLAD010000045.1:0-9955 GCA_041395605.1 Steroidobacteraceae bacterium | reverse complement strand
CCGTGCGCTTCCTGCGCGACATGCTCGATTCGCTCGGCTTCCTCGAAGTCGAGACGCCGATGATGCAGCCGATTCCGGGCGGCGCCGCGGCTCGTCCGTTCATCACGCACCACAATGCGCTCGACATGGACATGTACCTGCGCATCGCGCCGGAGCTGTACCTCAAGCGGCTCGTCGTGGGCGGCTTCGAGCGCGTCTACGAGATCAACCGCAACTTCCGCAACGAGGGGCTGTCGACGCGCCACAACCCCGAGTTCACGATGCTCGAGCTGTACTGGGCCTACGCCGACTTCCAGGACCTGATGGACCTGGTCGAGCGCATGATGCGCGGCGTCGCCGAAGCCGTGCTCGGCACGGCCCAGTTCACGAGTCAGGGACATGATTATGATTTCACGCAGCCGTTCCGCCGCATCTCGGTGACGGACCTCGTGCTCGAGCGCAATCCGGATCTCGACGCGGCGCGCTTGCGCGACGTGCCTTACCTGCGTGCCGCCTGCGACGCGCGCGGCATCCCGTGGAAGGGCGGCGATGGCGCCGGCAAGCTGCTGACCGAGCTGTTCGAAAAGACCGGCGAGCACACGCTGCAGGATCCGACCTTCGTCTACGCCTATCCGGCCGAGGTGTCGCCGCTGTCGCGCGCCAACGATGCCGATCCGTTCCTCACTGACCGCTTCGAGTTCTTCGTCGGCGGCCGCGAGCTCGCCAACGGCTTCTCCGAGCTCAACGACGCCGAGGACCAGGCGGCGCGGTTTCGCGCCCAGGTCGAGCGCAAGGAAGCGGGCGACGAGGAGGCCATGTTCTACGACGCCGACTACGTGCGCGCGCTCGAGTACGGCATGCCGCCCACCGCGGGCCTCGGCGTCGGCATCGACCGGCTGGTCATGCTGCTGACCGATTCGGCCTCGATCCGCGATGTGCTGTTGTTCCCGCACCTGCGCCCGGAGGCTGATTGAGCGCTGCTGCCGCGCCGGACCGCGCGGCGCCGATCGGTGTGTTCGACTCGGGCGTCGGCGGGCTCACGGTGCTCGCGGCACTGCGGGCGCGCCTGCCCACCGAGCATTTCATCTACCTTGGCGACACGGCGCGCCTGCCGTATGGCACGAAGAGCGGCGAGACGGTCGTGCGCTACGCGTTGCAGGCCAGCGAGGCGCTGGTCGAGCGCGGCATCAAGGCGCTCGTGGTCGCCTGCAACACGGCGACGGCCGCGGCCCTGCCCGCGCTGCGCGAGCGCTTCCCCGAGCTGCCCGTCATCGGCGTCGTCGACCCGGGTGCCGAAGCGGCCTGTGCCGCGACGCGCAGCGGTCGCATCGCAGTGATCGCGACCGAGGGCACGGTGCGCGGCGGCGCCTACCAGCAGGCGATCCTGCGCGGCCGTCCGGATGCGGACGTCGCGGCGTTGCCCTGCCAGTTGTTCGTCGCGCTGGCCGAAGAGGGCTGGGCGAGCGGACCGGTCGTCGATGCGGCGATCCGCGCCTACCTCGAGCCGCTGTTCGCGTCGCCGCAGCCGGATGTGCTGGTGCTCGGCTGCACGCACTTTCCGATGCTGCGCGCGGCCCTCGAGGACTTCGTCGGCGATGGCGTCACGCTCGTCGACTCCGCCGTGACGACGGCTGCGGCGGTCGAGGCGACGCTGGCCGAGCGCGGCCTGTTGCGCGGTGCCGGTCCGCGGGGTGCCGTGCAGCTGCTGGCCACCGACGGCGTCGAGCGGTTCGCGCGCGTCGGCAGCCGGTTCCTCGGCGAGCCGATCGCGCCCGCGGACGTTGCACTGATCGACTTGTGAACGCTGCGATTCGCCCTGCGCGGCTCAGGCAGCGGCGGCGTCGGGCAGCGCGTAGGGCAGGGGCAGCGCCACTGCGTCCGCACGCAGCCGCACGCCCGCGGCGCCCGCCGTCGACACGGCGGTTTCCGAATCTGCCGTGGCATCGGCCGTCTCGCCGAATGTAGTCACCGCCAGCCACTCGCAGCCGCCCCCGTCGAGATCGATACTGTCGACCACCTCGAAGCGTCGGCCGTCCGGCAACTGGCCCTGCGCTCCGGGCGGCCAGTCCGTGGTGCGCGTCGCGCGCGAACCGAAGCGCTGCATGCGGCGCTTCACGCGGCCGCGGTAGTGCGCACGTGCGATCACTTCCTGACCCGTGTAGCAGCCCTTGTCGAAGGCAATGCCGCCGATCAGGTCCAGGTTCAGCATCTGCGCGACGAAGCGCCCGGCAGTCGCGTCGTAGACCTGCGGCAGGCCCGCGGCGATGTCGGCGCGTTGCCAGCGCACCAGGGCCGGCGCCGGATCGGTGGCGGCACACGCATCAGCAGGCGTTTCCGCGGCGGCTTGCAGGACCAGGCAGCGTTCGCCGCCGGCGTCAGCCGCGGCGATCAGCGTTCGGCCGGAGTCGCCGGCCGCCATCAGCCGGCGGGCGACATCGACCGCAGGCGCGAACGCCCCGAGCACGCGCCACCGGTCAGATTCATCTTCAACGCGGGCCTTGGCACGCAGCAGGTAGCGTCGCAGCAACGGCAGCACCGCGACGAGTCGCTCGGGCGGCAGCAATGCCACCAAATCGTAGTCATCGGCCAGCAGTTGCAGCGTCGCCAGCGCGCGTCCCTGGGGGTTGTGCAGCCCGGCCCAGCGCAACTCGCCGGGCGGCAGGCCCAGCACGTCGGCCGACAGTTGCCCTTGCAGGAAGCGGCGCGCGTCCACGCCGCGCACTGCAAGCACGGCGAGCGGTGGCCGACAGTATTCGACGGGCGTCTCATCCATGGACTTAGGTGTTGTTTTCGAAGGGGTTTTGAGTGGTCGCGGCGCGACGATTCTGGCAGAATAGTACGCGATGCAAAATCCTGTCGAAGTGCCCACCGCCAGCGAGGCCGGTGGTCGTCCCGAGGCGCCGGCGCCAGCCGTTTCCGCCAGCCAGATCGCTACTTTGCCTGCTGCGGCCGTACCTGAACTGGGTGGCCCGACCGGGCCGGAGCCCACCCGTTACGGCGACTGGGAAAAAAAAGGGCGCTGCATCGATTTCTGAGTTGTGTCGAAGGGCTCCCTGGGGGCCGTTGAGGAGTGCTGCATGCGCGAACGACCGTTGTCGCCGCACCTGGATGTCTATCGGTTCTGGCCCACGATGGCCTTGTCCATCACGCATCGGATCACCGGCGTGATCCTGTCGGTCGGGCTGTTGCTGCTGGCCTGGTGGCTGATGGCTGCCGCGGGCGATGCGGCGGGCTATGCCGCGGCGCTGGCCGTGCTCGGCTCGACACCGGTCAAGCTGCTGCTGGCGGGCTGGCTGCTCGCGTTCGTCTACCACTTTGTCAACGGCATCCGGCACCTGAGCTTCGACGCCGGTCTCGGCATGGAAAAACACGAGGCTCGGCGCAGCGGCGTCATCGCCGTCGTCGTGACGCTGCTCGGCTTTGCGTTGCTCGGCTGGCTGCTGTTCCTGCGCCACGGAGGTGCGGCATGAGCGGACCCGTGCAGACACGCCCATCGTTGCGCACGCCGCTCGGCCGCGTGCTCGGCAGCGGCGCGGCGAAGGACGGCGTGCATCACTGGTGGCTGCAGCGCGTCACGTCGATCGCGCTCGTGCCGCTGACCTTGTGGTTCGTGTTCGCGCTCGCCGGCCTGCCGTCCTTCGAACAGGCCGAAGTGCGCGTCTGGATCGCGTCGGGCTGGACGCCCGTCTGGCTGACGCTGCTCGTGCTGGTGCTGTGCCACCACTCGATGTCCGGCGTGCAGGTCGTCATCGAAGATTACATCCACGGCAAGGGGCTCAAGATCGCGTCGCTGCTCGCCGTGCAGTTCGCGCACGGCGTCGTCGCGGTTGCCTGCGTGTTCGCCATCGTCAAGGTCGCATTGTCATGAGTGACTATTCGTTCATCGATCACACCTACGACGTCGTCGTCGTCGGTGCCGGCGGCGCAGGCCTGCGCGCGACGCTGGGTCTCGCGGAGGCCGGCCTGTCGACCGCCTGCCTCACCAAGGTGTTCCCGACCCGCAGCCATACGGTCGCCGCGCAGGGCGGCATCTCCGCCGCGCTCGGCAACATGGGCGAGGACGACTGGCGCTACCACTTCTACGACACCATCAAGGGCTCCGACTGGCTCGGCGACCAGGATGCGATCGAGTTCATGTGCAAGGAGGCCCCGGCCGCTGTCATCGAACTCGAGCACTACGGCGTGCCGTTCTCGCGCACGCCCGAGGGGCGCATCTACCAGCGGCCGTTCGGCGGCATGACCACGAACTACGGCAAGGGCATCGCGCAGCGCACCTGCGCCGCGGCCGATCGCACCGGCCACGCGATGTTGCACACGCTCTACCAGCAGTCGATCAAGAACGAGGCCGAGTTCTTCATCGAGTATTTCGCGATCGACCTGATCATGGAGAACGGCGAGTGCCGCGGCGTCGTCGCGCTCGACATGGCCGAAGGCACGCTGCACCGCTTCCGCGCGCAAACGGTGATCCTCGCGACGGGCGGCTACGGCCGCGCCTACTTCTCGTGCACGTCGGCGCACACCTGCACGGGCGACGGTGGCGGCATGGCGCTGCGCGCCGGCCTGCCGCTGCAGGACATGGAGTTCATGCAGTTCCATCCGACCGGCATCTATGGCTCGGGCTGCCTGATCACCGAGGGTTCGCGCGGCGAGGGCGGCTATCTCACGAACTCGAAGGGCGGGCGCTTCATGGAGCGCTACGCGCCGAACGCCAAGGACCTCGCGTCGCGCGACGTGGTGTCGCGCTCGATGACCATCGAGATCCGCGAAGGCCGCGGCGTCGGCGCGCAGGCCGATCACATCCACCTGCACCTCGAACACCTCGGGCCCGGGTCATCAAGCAGCGCCTGCCGGGCATTGCCGAGACGGCGCGCGCATCTTCGCGGGCGTGGACGTCAATCGCGAACCGATCCCCGTGTTGCCGACCGTGCACTACAACATGGGCGGAATCCCGTGCAACGTGCATGGCGAGGTCGTCACGAAGAAGGGCAGCGATGCCGAAAGCGTCGTGCCGGGCCTGATGGCAGTCGGTGAAGCCGCCTGCGTGTCGGTGCACGGCGCGAACCGCCTCGGTTCCAACTCGCTGCTCGACCTCGTCGTGTTCGGGCGCGAGGCCGCGCGCCATGCGGCGACGGTCATCAAGCCGGGCGCGCCGCAGAAGCCGCTCGCGAAGGACGCAGGCGAGGTCGCGGTACTGCGCCTCGACCGCTTCCGGCATGCGAAAGGCGAGCGTCCAACCGCGGCGATCCGCCTCGAGATGCAGAAGATCATGCAGTCGGACGCGGCCGTGTTCCGCACTGGTTCTTCGTTGGCCGAGGGCTGCGCCAAGCTCGACAAGACGTTCGAGTCGTTCGGCGACGTCGGCATCCAGGACCGCGGCCTGGTCTGGAACACGGACCTGATCGAGACGCTCGAGCTCGACAACCTGCTCGGGCAGGCGGTCGCGACGATCCGCTCGGCGGAGAACCGCAAGGAGAGCCGCGGCGCGCACGCCCGCGAGGACTTCAAGGATCGCGACGACGTCAACTGGCTCAAGCACACGCTGGCGTTCGTCGACGAGCGCGGCAGGGTCACGCTCGAGTACCGCGACGTGCACCTCAATACCCTGACCAGCGACGTCGAGCCGATCCCGCCCAAGGCCCGCACGTACTGATCGCAGCACTGATTCCGAAGGTAGACAGGCATGGCTGAGTTCACGCTTCCCGCCAAGTCGCGCATCAACAAGCACGGCAAGGTGCACCGCGCCGCGGCTGGCACGTCCGGCACGCTGCGCACGTTCCGCATCTATCGCTTCGACCCGGATTCGGGCGAGAACCCGCGCATCGACACCTACGAGGTGGACATGGCGAGCTGCGGCCCGATGGTTCTCGACGCGCTGATCAAGATCAAGAACGAGATCGACTCGACGCTGACGTTCCGCCGCTCCTGCCGCGAAGGCATCTGCGGCAGCTGCGCGATGAACATCGACGGCGTCAACACGCTGGCCTGCACCAAGGCCTGCGCCGACGTCAAAGGCGACGTGAAGATCTACCCGCTGCCGCACATGCCGGTGGTCAAGGACCTCGTGCCCGACCTGACGAACTTCTACGCGCAGTACGCGTCGGTGAAGCCGTGGCTGCAGACGCGCACGCCGGCGCCGCCCGACCGCGAGCGGCTGCAGTCGCCCGAGGACCAGGAGAAAATCGATCGTCCGTCGGCCTGCATCCTGTGCGCGTGCTGCTCGACCTCGTGCCCGAGCTACTGGTGGAACGGCGACCGCTACCTCGGTCCCGCGGCGCTGCTCGCCGCGTATCGCTGGATCATCGACAGCCGCGATGAATCGCGTGGCGAGCGTCTCGATGCCCTCGAGGACCCGTTCAAGCTGTATCGCTGCCACACGATCATGAACTGCACCGAGGCCTGTCCGAAGGACCTCAACCCCGCGAAGGCCATTGCCGAGATCAAGAAGGCGATGGCGGAGCGGCAGCACTGATCGATCCTTGCCAGGCGAGTGCCGCGTGATGGCGGATGCGAAGGCCGACGCGGCCGAACTGTCCCGGCTGCGCTGGCAATGCCGCCGCGGCATGCGCGAGCTCGACGTGCTCGTGACGCGCTGGCTCGAGCGCGACTGGGCCGCGGCGTCCAGTGCCGAAAGGGCCGCATTCCGCCAATTGCTTGCCTTGCAGGATCCGCAACTTGCGCAGTACTTGTTGCAGGGTGAAGCGCATCCCGATCCTTCCACGGCAGGCGTCATCGAACGGATGCTGCAGTGCTGATCCGGTCGTCGAGTGGCTGCGTGCGGAGCGCGGACTCGGACCGCTGCCTCGGCTTTGGGGGCTGTGGTGCGCGGCGGCGTTGGCGCTGGCGACGGAACTGCCCGTCGCCGATCGCTGCGCCGCGGCATCGCTCGCATTGCAGCTGTTCACGCGCTTCGGGCGAGGGCCGGTTCGGTCGCGCGAGTCCGCCTGGTTGTGTTTGCCGACGGCGCGGACACGTCACTGGCAGCTCGTCGACGCGGGCGGTCGTGAGGCCTTGCAGCTCGTCGCTGCAGGGGCGCTGCCCGGACTGGGGTGGCTGTTGCACTTTCTCGGCGCGTCGGGGAGCACCCGGGTCTGGGTGTCCATGCGGCACCTCGACCGCCGGGCGACACGCCGGCTGCGGGCCGCAATCACCGCAGGGCGGACGTGAACTGCTAGCATCGGCCAGCTTGGCGACTTCCATCACGCAAAAAACCACCGACCGGGCCGTTCGTGGCGAACTTCGCGTTGGATTCAGGGTCTATTCAGCCGGCGACATGGGCCAGGTCCCGACCGGGCTGCCGACAGGGGCGCAACGCCGATGAACGCCGAGGAAAGTGATCTGTCGCTGGTGCGGCGCGTGCAACGCGGCGACAAGCGGGCGTTCGACGTGCTGGTGCTGAAGTACCAGCACAAGGTGGTGAAACTGGTCATGCGCTACGTGCGCGGTCAGGCGGAAGCGGAAGACGTCGCACAGGAGGCCTTCATCAAGGCCTATCGTGCGTTGCCGCAGTTCCGCGGCGATAGCGCGTTCTACACGTGGTTGTATCGCATCGCGATCAACACGGCGAAGAACGCGCTGGCCTCGCGCGAACGCAGCCCGATTTCCTACGAACTGGACAACGGTGATCGCGCCGAGATCTACGAGTCGCAGGGTCGCATGAAGGACACGGCGACTCCGGAAGCGCTGGCGATGACCGACGAGATTCGTGCCACGGTCAACGCCGGCGATCGAGGCGCTGCCGGAAGACGATCGTGTTGCGCGAACTGGAAGGCCTGTCCTACGAGGAAATCGCGGCCGCGATGGATGCCCGGTAAGGTACCGTCAATGGTCACGGATATTCCGCGCACGCGAAGGCCATCGATGCGCGATTGAAGAGGATGTGTTCGAGGGCGGCCTGGGCCGCCTTCCGGAGGCTCGGATGACGCAGCCGGATTCCGGGATCGCCGCGGGTGACGGACCAGGCGAGTCAGCTTTTCGATGTTCGATGGCGCGCTGCAAGCCGCCGAGTGCGAGCTGCTGGCCATGCGGGTGTCGACCGATCCGGTGCTGCAACGGCAGTGGGGTGTATGCGCTGGTCGGTGCGGTGTTGCGCGGCGATCCGATCTGCGAGCAGCGCCCGGGCGACGTGTCGCGGCGCGGGTCAGGCGGCGCTGGCGCATGAGGTCGCGCAAGCGGTGGAGGCCCCGGGCGCGCCGCCGCAGCTTGCGCAGCGTCGCTGGGCCCGTCCGTTGCTGGCGAGCGGCATCGCTGCGGGTGTCGCCATGCTGTCGCTGACCTGGCTGCAGCGTGCGCCGGGTACTGCAGTCGAGTCGGGTGCGCCGCTGGTTGCCAGCGTGCCCGCCGGCAGCAGTGCTGCGGGAGTGGTCGAGGTCGTCACCCCGGTTGTTGGCCCGGCCAGCGCGGTCGTCAACGGCATCGATGCCGAGGTCGTGCTCGCGCCAGCCGCGGCCGGTGAGGCCGACAGCTATATCGTGCCGGCCCTCCCGGCGTCGTCGGCCCGGGCGATGTCGCCGGCCCAGCTGGCCAACTTCGTCGTCGCGCACAGCGAGTTCAGTGGCTCGCTGTCACGGCGCAGCGTGCTGTCAGCGCTGGTGGCGGGCGATGGCAACGTTGCTGCGCAGACGGCGCCGGCCCCGGTCACCGATCCGGGCGCCGACCCGAACCCAACGCGGGAGGCGCCCTGATGCGTGCCGGGATGCAGTCCCGGACGACTGGTCGCACGCCGTTCGCGACGCGGCGTGCTTGGCGGCATTGGGCCGTCCTGCTGGGCGCCTGCGTCGCGCCATGGGCGACCGCAGGCGAGGACGCCTATCCATGGCTGCAGCGGATGAACGAAGCGCTGGCTTCCCGCAACTACGACGGCACGTTCTTCCACGTTCGCGACGGCCGCGTCGAGACGCTGCGTATCATCCACCGCGTCGACGGCGACCAGGTGCACGAGCGGCTGGTGTCGCTTGATGGTTCGGGTCGCGAGTTCATTCGCAGCGGCGCGGAGCTGACCTGCATCCTGCCGGACCAGCGCACGGTCCTGGTCGAACGCTCTGCGTCGCCGGCGCCACTGCTGGGCAACCTGCCGCGCTTCGACCCGACGACCGCGAGCTACTACGAGGTGGACCCGGCCGAGACGACGCGTTTGATGGGGCGCGACGCGCGCCTCGTCGTCGTGCGTCCGCGCGACGCCTACCGCTACGGCTACCGGCTTTGGATCGACGAGAAGACCGCCATGCCGCTCAAGACCCAGTTGTGCGACGGCTCCGGCAAGGTCATCGAGCAGATCGTATTCGCCAGCCTGACGTTGCCGACGCGCATCCCCGACAGCGCCTTCCAGTCTCAGACGCCCACGGACGGGTTTCGCTGGCTGCGTCACGACGGGCTGAGCGCGGCCTCAGGACTGGTCGCGGGGACGCGTGCGGGCAGTGCTGGCCCTGAAGCGGCCCTGGCATCCTCGCCAACCTGGGGCGTGACCAGGCTGCCCCCCGGCTTTCGCCTGACGAAGCGCTCGGAGCAGCGATTGCCGGGGATCGAACGCCCGGTGTCGCACCTGGTGTTTTCCGATGGGGTCGCGTCCGTGTCGGTGTTCATCCAGAACGCGGCCGATGGCCAGCCGGCCGCATCGGTGACCGGTGCGAGCCAGATCGGACCGTCTGCCGCGTACTCCGCGCGGGTCAATGGCCACGTCGTCACGGCGGTCGGCGAAGTGCCGGCGGGCACCGTGCGCATGATCGCGACGACGGTCCGCCAGCAGGGACGGAGCGATGCGCTGCCGCCGCCCGGGCCGGTGCAAGCCGAGCGATCTCGCTCGGGTGGCGCCGCTGAGCCGGCGCCGCGTGACCCCGAAACCTTGCGCAGGCCGTCGGCCGTGCCGGCGCTCGCGCCGACCGAGCCGCGGCGCTGACGGCGCTTCGCGTTGCCGGACTCGCGGCGGACTGGGGACGGCGCGTCACATCTCGTGCTGCTGGTGCGCGAGGGCTGCGAGCTG
>JAWLAD010000044.1:0-10544 GCA_041395605.1 Steroidobacteraceae bacterium | reverse complement strand
GCCGAACAGCAACTGGGCGGCGAGACCGAGCCGGTGCTCGGGCAGTGCATAGAGTGCGAAGTGCTGCGCAGTGCTGAGTCCGCCGAGGCCGACCGAGATGCCCAGCTCCGCGGTCAGAAGCAGCAGCAGCGCGACGCCCCCCATCAGCAGGCGCTGCGGTATCGCGGCGGAGACGCGGTAGCGCCGCAGGGCGTAACGGCAGGCATGCCATGACGCGCCGATCATGATCGGCAGTTCGATCGCGACCGCGACCAGCGGGCCCAATCGCGGCACGAGCAACAGCGTGCGGACCGTGCCGAGCACGAAGCCGATCGCGAACACGATCGCGAAGCAGACAATGCCGGCGACGATGGCGGACCTGGATTCCCAGACGGCTGACATTCGTTTGCCCTCGTGTAACATCAGTGTAGCGGGAGCGGGGGGCGCGAAGCGCGGTCATGTCGAAGCGCAGCAAACCGGTGGCAAGTCGGGACGATGCGGTCTGGGCGGAACGGCTGGAGCAGGCCGGCTTCGCGCGTGTCGGCGAGGGCGCTGTGTATTCGCATCCTGCCGGCGGGCCAGTGCTGCAGCAGCATCGCGCGAGAGATGGTCGCGGCTGGTTCACGGCCGCGCGTGTCGATGCGCCGCAATTCGATGCCGCGCTATGGCGGCGGGTCGCGCCGGCGAAGCGCGGTGAGCGTGGCGCAGACCGCATCAAGTTGTTGCCGCAGGCTGGTTGCGAACTGGCGGCGTTGCGGTTTCTGTCCGGGACGCAGACCGACGAGGACGTTTCGTTGTGGCTCGCGCGCCGCAACGATCTGGAGGGTCCGCGACGCGCGGCTCTGCTGGCGGCGCGTACCGGCCAGGGTGAGTTCCGTCATGCCGTCGAGGTCCAGGAGCGCGCCTGTCGCGTGACGGGCCTGCTCGATCGGCGGCATCTGCGCGCGGTGCACATCCGTCCCTGGCGCTGCAGCGACGATGCCGGCAAGCTCGATGGACACAACGGCCTGCTGCTGTCGCCGCATGTCGCACAGCTGTTTGAGTCCGGAGCCCTGGGCTTCGAGGCCGACGGCCAGTTGCGGTGGTCACGCCATCTGAATCCCGCGGTGCTGAAGAGCTGGCGTTTGCCCGCGACCATCAAGCCCGTGGAGTTCAGCGCCGGGCAGCGGCCCTACCTCGACTGGCACCGCCAGCACGTGTTCGAGGCCGAGCGCCGGCCCTGGGCGAGGCGCGCCGGCGGTTGACGCCACCCTGCGTGCCCGGTCGCAGGCTATGCTTTCCGCGTGAACCTGCCCGTCAACGCACTGTTGTTCGAGCGCCTGCGCCGCATCGTGGGTCCGCGGCGTCTGCTGCTCGGCACCGAGCAACTGCGTCCTTATGAGTGCGATGCGCTGACGCTGCACAAGGCGATGCCGCGGGCCGTCGTGCTGGCCGAATCCGAAGCCGAAGTGTGCGCGGTGCTGTCCGCCTGCCACGCACTGGGCGTGCCGGTCGTGCCGCGTGGGGCAGGCACGGGCCTGTCGGGCGGCGCGACGCCGCATCCTGACGGCATCGTGTTGTCGCTCGCGCGCCTCGATCGCATCCTCTCGCTCGATGCAGCGACCTGCACGGCGACGGTGCAACCGGGGGTGCGCAATCTCGCGATCAGCGAAGCCGCCGCGGCGCTCGGGCTGTGCTACGCGCCGGATCCCTCGAGCCAGGTCGCGTGTTCGATCGGCGGCAACGTCGCCGAGAATTCGGGCGGCGTGCACTGCCTGAAGTACGGCCTGACGCTGCACAACGTCCAGCGGGTGCGCGCGGTGACGATGCAGGGCGAGGTCATCGAACTCGGCTCGTCGGGGCCCGATGCGCCAGGACTCGATCTGCTCGCCGTGCTGGTGGGCTCCGAAGGCATGCTCGCGGTCGTCACCGAGGTCACCGTCAGGCTCGTCCCGGTGCCGCGCGTCGCGCGCTGCATGCTCGCGAGCTTCGCGACGGTCGAGGATGCGGCGACGGCCGTGGCGGCGTTGATCGCAGCGGGCATCCTGCCCGCTGGACTCGAGATGCTGGACCAGGCCGCTGCACGCCTGGTCGAGCCGCATGCGCATGCCGGCTATGACCTCGACGCGGCGGCGATCCTGCTGTGCGAGTCTGACGGCACGGCTGAGGAAGTCGCGGAGGAAATCGAGCGGATGAGCGCCGTGTTGCGCGGTGCGCGCGCGACCCGGGTGCGCGTGTCCGTCGATGAGCAGGAGCGGCAGCGCTTCTGGGCCGGCCGCAAGAACGCCTTCCCGGCTGCGGGGCGCGCGGCACCGGCCTACTACTGCATGGATGGCACGATTCCGCGCCGGCACCTCGGCGAGATGCTGCTGTCGATCCAGCGGATGGAGCGCGAGTTCGGTTTGCGCTGCCCGAACGTGTTCCACGCCGGCGACGGCAACCTGCATCCGCTGATCCTGTTCGACGATGCCGATCCGGATTCCGTGCGGCGCGCGGAGGCCCTGGGCGCCGCGATCCTCGCCGAGAGCGTGCGGCTCGGTGGAACGGTCACTGGCGAGCATGGCGTGGGTCTCGAGAAGCTGGATTCGATGTGCCTGCAGTTCGGCGCCGCCGAACTCGCCGCGTTCGAAGGCGTCAAGCGGGCGTTCGACCCTGCGGGTCTGCTGAACCCGGGCAAGGCGATCCCCGCGCTGCACCGCTGCGCCGAGTTGGGCGGCATGCGCGTGCGCGGCGGCGCGTTGCCGCATGCCGACCTGCCGCGATTCTGATGGACGCGGCCGTCACTGACCTGTGCGATGTCGTGCGCGCGGCGGCCGCCGCGCGCGAACCATTGCGCTTGCGCGGCGGTGACACGCGCCACTGGCTGGGCGGCGCGGTGGCGGGCCGCGAGCTGGACTTGCGGCCGTTGTCCGGCATCGTCAGTTACGAGCCCAGCGAGCTCGTCGTCACGGTGCGCGCCGGAACGCGCATCGACGAGCTCGAGGCAGAGCTGGCAGCGCGTGGCCAGATGCTGGCGTTCGAGCCGCCGCGCTTCGCGCCGGCGTCGACGGTCGGCGGCTGCATCGCCACTGGCCTCGCGGGCCCGCGCCGGATGGCGCGGCAGCCGCTGGGCGGTGCGGTGCGCGATCACGTGCTCGGCGTTTCCGTGATCGATGGTCGCGGTGGGCTGCTGAGCTTCGGCGGCACCGTGATCAAGAACGTCGCGGGCTACGACGTGTCGCGGATGATGGTCGGGTCTTTCGGCGTGCTCGGCATTCTGGTCGATGTGTCGCTCAAGGTGTTGCCTCGCCCGGTCGAGGAGGCAACGCTGCGCTTCGAGTGCGACGCAGGGCAGGCGCTCGAGTGGCTGCGAACGTGGCAGGCGCGGCCACTGCCGCTGTCGGGCTCCGTGTGGTGCGGCGGCGAGCTGCAGCTGCGCCTCTCTGGCGCCAGTGCCGCGGTGGCTGCCGCGCGTCGCGAGCTCGGCGGCGAGCGCGTGGAGGCGACTTCCTGGCAGGCGCTGCGCGATCATCAGCACCCGTTCTTTGCAGGCGCCGCGCCGCTGTGGCGCATCGCCGTGCCGGCGACCGCGCCGCGCTTTGCCGACAACGAACCGGAATTGATCGAGTGGGGTGGCATGCAACGGTGGTTGCGTTCGGCGCAGCCGGCGGAACAGATCCGCGCCTGGGCGAGTCGCCATGGTGGTCATGCCAGTTGCTGGCGTGGCGGGGCGCCGTTCATGACGCCGCTGCCGCCGGCGGCGCTGGCGATCCAGCAGCGCCTGAAGCAGCAGTTCGATCCGGCCGGTATCCTGAATCCCCGCCGTCTGTTCGCGGAGTTCTGATCGATGCAGACGACGCTTGCCCCGGCTCTGCGCGATGTGCCCACGGCGGCCCACGCTGCCCGGCTGATCGGCGCCTGCGTGCACTGCGGCTTCTGCAATGCGGCTTGTCCGACCTATCGGCTGCTCGGCGACGAACTCGACGGTCCTCGCGGCCGCATCTACCTCGTGCGCGGCCTGCTCGAGGCGGGCACAGCAAGCGCGGCGACGCAGCAGCATCTGGACCGTTGCCTGACCTGCCGTGCCTGCGAGACGGCCTGCCCGTCGGGCGTGGAGTACGGCGGCATCATCGACGCCGGCCGCGAGCTGATGCAGGCCGCTGCACCTCGCGACGGCTGGGCCGCCCGCCAGCGCGCGCTGCTGCGCGGCACGCTGAAGCGCACACGCCTGCTGTCCGCGCTGCTGTCGCTCGCGCGTGCCTGCCGACCGCTGTTGCCTGCCGGTTGGCAGCGCCGCATCGCGCAGCACCAGCAGTCACGTCGATCCGCGGCGCGCGGTGCGACGAGCGTGGCGACCGGGCGCCGCGTGCTGCGGCTCGCAGGTTGCGTGCAGCCGGCGCTGCTGCCCGGCATCGGCGCAGCGACGACGCGCCTGCTCGGGGTACTCGGTTTCGACAGCGTGTTCGCGGCGCAGGCGGGTTGCTGCGGCGCGTTGCCACAGCATCTCGATGACCCGGAGGGTGCGCTCGAGCAAGCCCGTCGCAACATCGACGCCTGGTGGCCCGCCATCGAAGCCGGGGCCGAGGCGATTGTCGTCGATGCTTCTGCGTGCAGCCTGATGCTGCGTGAGTACGGCGCGCGGATGGCGCACGACGCCGCGTACGCGGGCAAGGCGGCCCGCGTGTCCGCGCTGGTGTCCGATCTGGCTGAATTCGTGGCCCGGGAGTGGCCGCAGGCGGGGTCGCCAGGGTCGTCGCGGATGGAGGCGGGCGGCGTGCGCGTCGCGTTCCAGTCGCCGTGCACGCTGCAGCACGGACTGCGTGTGCGCGGCGTCGTCGAGGCGTTGCTGACGCGGGCAGGCGCCGAACTGGCGCCGGTCGCCGATGGGCAGCAGTGCTGCGGCTCGGCGGGCGCCTGGTCCCTGCTCGAGCCCGCCCTCGCGGCGGAGTTGCGCGATCGCAAGCTCGCTGCGTTGGGCGCGGCGCGGCCGGATGTGATCCTCTCCGCCAACCTCGGTTGCATTGCGCACCTGGGCGCCGGCACCGACATTCCCGTTCAGCATTGGGTCGAGTGGGTGGCCGATCGCATCGAGGCGCTGCGCTGATGGGAGCACTGTCGCATCGATTGCTGCGCGCATGCGGCTGGACGCTGCGCTACGTGCCGCCGCCGTCACCCAAGTCCGTGGTGATCTTCTACCCGCACACGTCGAACTGGGATTTCCCGCTGGGTTTGCTCGCGCGCGGCGCGACGGGTTTGCAGGTCTCCTGGGTCGGCAAACACACGCTGTTTCGCAGGCCCGTGGGCGGGCTGATGCGGCGCCTCGGCGGCATCCCCATCGATCGGCGCGGCCGGCCTGGTTGAGATGCTGACCGCCGATCGCGCGGCGACCACCCATGTCGCGATCGCCGGCACGCGCCGGCAGCGAGCACTGGCGCACCGGTTTCTACCAGCTCAGCTTGCAGCGCAGCCGGTTGGCCTGGCCGACTACCCGCGCCGCGAGATCGGCATCGAGCACTGGCTCATGATGTCTGGTGATACGGCGGCAGACCTCGCCCGCATCGCCGCGTGCTACAAAGACCGGCAGGGGCTGAACCCGTCGCAGACGACGCCGATCCGCTTCCGCGACCCGACGTGAACCGGGCCCAGGCCTAGCGGCGCTCGCCGCGCAGCCGCAGCACCTCGTCGCGCAGTTGCGCGAGGTCGACGGCCTCGGGCGCGACGGGCGCTCCGATGCGCAGGTCGATGCGCGCGAACAACCGCCGCGGCACCCGCTTCCAGATCGCCTTGTGCGCGCGCGAGAACATCGAACCCCACAGGCCTGAAAGCGCCATCGGGATCACCGGCACCGGCGTGTCGCGCAGGATGCGCAGCATGCCGGCGCGGAACTCGCGCAATTCGCCATCGCCGGTCAGGCCGCCCTCCGGGAAGATGCAGACGAGGTGGCCGGCACGCAATTCGGCCGCGGCCGTCTGGAAGGCCAGTTCATAGACCTCGGGCTGCTCGCGCTGCGGCGCCACCGGAATCGCCTTCATGCCGCGGAACACGAGTGACATCACCGGGATGCGGAAGATGCCGTGGTCCATGATGAAGCGGATCGGCCGGCGGCAGGCCGCCGAGATCGCGATCGGGTCGACGAACGCGACGTGGTTGCAGATCAGCAGCGCAGCGCCCTGCGCGGGAATCTGTTCGGCGCCGCTGACGCGTAGCCGGTACACGCCGCGGATCAGCACCCAGGCGAGGAAGCGCAGCAGGAACTCCGGCACCTGCGCGTAGATGTAGACGGCGACGACCGCGTTCATCAGCGCGAGCACGACGATCAGCTGCGGGATCGTCAGGCCCATCGACAGCGCGAAGGCACTGAACAGCGCGGCGCCGACCATGAACAGCGCGTTGAGGATGTTGTTGGCGCTCAGCACGCGCGACATCAGTTCGGCTCGCGTGCGCTGCTGGATCATCGCGTACAGCGGCACGGCGAACAGTCCGCCCGACAGGCCGAACAGCGCCATCCACAGCAACAATCGCCACGCGCCCGGCTGTTCGAAGTACGCCGCCGCATCGAGCGTGACCCCCGGTGGCGCCGTCACGCCCTGGGTCGCGAACAGCAGGCCGAAGACCGTCAGTCCAATGGAGCCGAGTGGCACGAGGCCGATCTCGATCTGGCCCGCCGACAGCCGCTCGCACAGCAGCGAGCCGATGCCGACCCCCAGCGAGAACACCATCAGGAACAGCGTGAAGACGCTCTCGTCGCCACCCACGGTGCCGCGCACGTACAGCGGCAACTGCGCGGTGATCGCCGCGCCGACGAACCAGAACCAGGAGTTGCCCAGCAGGGCCTGGAACACGCTGCGGCGCGCGTGCGCCGCGCGCAGGTTGTCGACGGTCGAGCGCCACAGGTTGGCGTCGATGCGCAGGCCGGGGTCGGTGGGCGCGAGCGGCGGGATCGCGCGACTCGCGAGCCAGGTTGGCCACGGCGGTCGCGAGCAAGCACGCCGGTGGCCCGCGACGGGTCGCCCTCGACGACGAGCAGGCCGCCCATCAGCATGCCGAGCAGGATCATCAGGAGTCGCGGCTGAGCAGGCGCCGTTGCCCGCGATCAGCTCCGATTCGCGCACACCTGCGGCAGGTATGTACTTGGCGGGCGCGAAGAACGTCGAATGCACGCCGAGCAGGAAGACTGGCCAGCAGCAGCACCGGCAGCGACGTGATCGCGAGGCCGCCGCGGCCAGGGCCATGATCGCGATCTCGGCGAGAGCTTGACGGCGCGCGCATCACCGCGACCTGGTCGTGGCGGTCGGCGAGCTGGCCGGCGAGTCCCGAGAACAGCAGGAACGGCAGGATGAACAGCCCGCCGGCGAGGTTCGTGACCAGCACCGGGCCCAGCGTGGTCCAACTCGTCGCGTGGTAGGCGGTCGCGAGGATCACGAGTACCGCTCGGTAGACGTTGTCGTTGAACGCGCCGAGGCTCTGCGTGATGAAGAAGGGCAGGAAGCGTCGTTCGCCCAGCAGGGCGAACGGGCCGTGTGCTCATTCAGGCCGCGGCCGCGGTCCGCCAGAGCTTCGCCCGGCAGCCACAGCGCATGGGAAGCCCGCGGGCACGCGACCGGGCAGGCGCACGCGGGCGATCGGGCCCGCGGTGATCCGTTTCGCGTCGAAAATCCACGCCTCGGCGCGGTAGTCGGCGATGTTCGTCGCGAGCGTGATCACGTAGCCGTGGTCCTCGTCGCCGCCGCCCGTGCTGCGCGCGAACGGCGCCTCGCTCGGGAACCAGCCGGCCGGGTAGTGGTAGACCTCGCGCGTGCCGCGCTCGTGGTCGTACTTGACCAGCCCCTCGAACGCGAGTGTCTGCAGGTCGGTGGGGATCAGCTGGTGGTAGGACCAGCGCAGCTTCTCGCCATAGCGATCGGTGTCGGGCAGGCAGAACTCGACGTTGAGGTCGTCGAGCTGCTGTTCGCTCTGCTCGCCCGTGCGCAGGTTCATGCGCCAGCGGCGCAGGTGCCCCTTGTAGCGCAGGTAGGCGAGCATCGACGCGAGCACGCCTTCGGCAGGATCGCGGCGGATGGTCGGATCGGGCTGGAAGCAGCCGTCCATGACGATCCAGTCGCCGTCCTCGTAGGCGTTGACCATGTGCAGCACATAGCCCGGCTCGAACTCGAACCAGCGCACCTGCTCCTGCGTTCCATGGCGCGGGATCACGCCAAAGCGCGACGGCTGGTCGCGGTGGAAGTGCACGACGCGATGCCCGGTACGCTGCAGCACGTTGACGTCGTGGTACAGCGGGAAGTCGTGCAGGATCGTGTAGTTCGGCGTGATCGTCGTGTCGTGAGGCAGCCGCGGCCCGGGCAGGTCGATGCGCGCCCGGTGCTTCGCGCGGCCATCCGGGCCGAACACCCAGTAAGTCAGCCACGGCTGGAAATCGGCGTAACCGTAGTTGATGTACTCGCCGGTCCGCGTATCCGTCTTGCCATGCGCGTTCAGCGGCGTGTCGAGATCGCCGCCGAAGTCCTCCTCGCCACGCGTGTCGAGCGTCAGCGGATCGAGCGCATGCACGCGGCCGGCGTTGTACCAGGCCGCGAGCAGCTTGCCGTTGTGCAGGTTCAGCGTCGTGTTCGCCGTGTCCTTGCAGTAGTCCGGGTTCATCGACTCGCGCTCGCGACCCGCGACGCGCTTGAGGTCGTAAGGCCCCATGATGCCCGACAGGTCGACGCGCCCCGACGCCAGCTCGTCGTGCAGCGCGCGCGTGCGCACCCAGCGGCGCACGTAGCTCGCGCGACCGTCGCGGAAGTACACGCCGTGCACCATGCCGTCGCCGTCGAACCAGTGGTACAGGCCGCGCGGCTCGAGCACCGGGTTCGGCCCCTGCCGCAGGCAGGCGCCATACAGGTCAGCCGGAATCTCGCCTGCGAGCACTTCGAGATCGACTGCCGTGATCTCGGATTGCACCGCGTACGGGCCGTGGAGGTAGGGGTTGTCGACGTGATCGACCCAGGTCGGCCGATCGTCCGGGTCGCGCGGATTCAGGTCGCTGTACTTGCGCATGGGCCGAGTATGCACCGGAAAGGGTCCAGCGAGACCCCGTCGATCTCAGCCCGTTCGTCGCGCGGAGCGCCCCGGCTTGCATGGCCAGCCAGCGGTGCAGGACGGCTGCCAGCGCATCGCGTGTGAACGGCTTGGCGAGGTAGTCGTCCATGCCGGCGGCGAGGCACTGTTCGCGATCGCCCTGCATCGCGTTGGCGGTCAGGGCAATGATCGGCGTTCGGCCAGCGCCGAGGACGCGCTCGCGGCGCCGCCACTCGGCCGTGGTCGCGAAACCATCGCGACCCGGCATCTGGCAGTCCATCAGCACGAGGTCGAATGCGATCGCCGCGCCTCGTGCCAGCGCCACGTCGCCGTCCTCCGCTGCCGTGACCGACAGCTGCAGTGATTCCAGCATCGCGACCGCCAGTTCCCGATTGACCGCATTGTCTTCGACCAGCAGCACTTTCGCGGACCGGAAGTCGGACGCCGGCAGCGCGGGGCCATGGGTCGCAGCGGGCGATCCGCGGGCGACCGATTCAGGGGCCGATGCCACGGGCAGTGGCAACTGCACCGTGAACACGGATCCGGACTGTTCCTTGCTGCGGGCCTCGATCCGGCCGCCCATCAATTCGGTCAACTGCCGACTGATCGCCAGTCCCAGTCCGGTGCCGCCGAAGCGACGCGCGGTCGAACTGTCGACCTGGGTAAATGGCTGGAACAATTGCCCGAGCCGCTCCGCCGGAATGCCGATCCCGGTGTCGATGACGGAAATGGTGGTGTCCTGGGTGCCGTCGGCCGCGGCAAGCGCATCGACCCGCACACGGACCTCCCCTGCGGACGTGAACTTGACGGCGTTGCCCACCAAGTTGCCGAGCACCTGGCGCAGGCGCTGCGGATCGCCTCGATGGTGCGTGGCGAGCTGCGGATCGATGTCCACGTGCATCGCGAGCCCACGCGATGCGCAGGGTTGCGCGAACAGGTCGACGACATCGTTGACGAGTTCGGCCACGGAAAACGTCTGGATGTCGAGTTCGTACTTGCCGGCTTCGAGCTTGGAGAATTCGAGGATGTCGTTCAGCAATGTCAGCAGCGATTCAGCGGAGCGGTATGCGGTCTGCAGCCGGGCCTGCTGCTGCGGGTCGAGGTCCGTGCCCAGCACGAGCTGCAGCATGCCCATGACGCCGTTCATCGGCGTGCGGATCTCGTGGCTCATCGTGGCGAGAAACCGCGACTTGGCGCGCGTGGCGGCTTCCGCCGCGACGCGGGCTTCGTCGAGCTCCTTGTGCGTCTGCTCGAGCTCCGACATCATCATCGCCGCGTTCACCAGCGCCTCGGCCTGGCTTTCGGCGAGCGAGTGTTGCTGCTCGAGCGCCGCGGCGGCCTCGGTGCGCAGCGCCATCAGGATGTCCGTCGTTTCGTGTGCCAGCGCCGGCTCGAGTCGGTCGATGACGGCCGCGAGTCGGTCCAGCGCACTGCGCGGCGGTGGCTGGCTCACGTCAGCCGGCCTTCTGGATCCAGGCTTCGAACCTGCCGCCGTCTTCGGAGAATTTCACGAGCGTGTGTCCCGTGCGTCGGCACCACGCCTCCACGTC
>JAWLAD010000043.1:0-13894 GCA_041395605.1 Steroidobacteraceae bacterium | reverse complement strand
CCGTCGGCAGGCGAACGCCTCGCGATGGCGGAGCTCCTGCCGAAGTCATTTCACGAAGCTCGGATACGGGACTGCACTGGGCCATTCGTCGGATTTCCGCGTTGCTGTTGCACAGGATTCTGTCGTGTCGTGCAACAGCGAAACGTGACTGCGCACGGCATGCACGGTCACCCAAGCGTCAACCTTTTCACACTTCATCTTGATTCAGGGTTGCCACGAAAAATCAGGAAATCCCTGTAATTTCAGGGATTCCCGCAATCGTACCTGTACAAGGCCCTGGTCCCGCTGCGAGTTAACCACTCACCGGACGGACATCGGCATTATGAGAACGAGCACGCGCAGTCAGCGTCTGGAAAGGCGCGCGCCGGCAATTTGTCGCCGGTGGCGGCGAAACACCAACCGTTCGATGTGATCGGCGACCGTTTCATGCAGGCCTTCGAAGCGCACGTGAACGTGGCCATCGGCAGACCCCTCGGCAACGATACCGGGCAGCGCCAGCGGCTCGACGAGTGCATCGCGCAAGTGGATCTCCACGATGCCGCGGGTACCCGCTGGCGGTGCGGGTGTGTTTTGTGTCCAGACGATGCCATGCGTGTTGAAGCGGACCGGCACCGCGGCCGGCCGGGACTGGCTGCTCGCGACGACGTGTCCGACGAGATCCAGAAGCAGGTTGATCTTCAGATCGATGCGCATGATGTCTGCGGCGTGCGGGGAGTCCTCGTCGGGCTTCTCGATCTGCCCGTGTTCCTCGAGGGCCGCGCAGGCCTGCAGCAGGCGCAGGTTACGCTCAACCAGGCTGGCTTCCACCGCCGGGTCGAGTGGCGACTCCAGCGGCTTGAACGCAACGGCGAGCTGGTCGGCGTACGCCAGCTCGTTGTGCAGGATGACGGTGTCGACACCTTCCACCATCGCTAGCGTCCGAATGTCGCGGCCTCGGCCGGAACGATCTGCAGGACGACGCGCTCCGATTCGGACACTGCCGCCCGCAACGCCTCGATGCAGGGCAGGCAGGGCGCGTCCGGCGTCGGTTCGAGCAGCGACCGCAGCAAGCCGCGTCGTTCGCGCAGCGTGTCCGGCACCCTGGCCCACTCCTCCGCCTTGAGTTGTTCGACCAGCCGCTCCGTGCTGGCGAGAATGCGCCGCGCGACGAAACGCTCCCGCGGCTGAAGCGCGGACGGTGGTAACAGCTGACCCATCAGCGCTGCGCCTGCATTCGGGGTCGTTGGTCCGATGGAATCGCGGCCCAGGCGGAGCGAATCTCCTGCAGCAACGCCGTGACCCGGTCGAGAACCTCGACCCGGGTATCAACGTGCGCCTGCAGGATCTGTCGCGACATGTAGTCGTAGAGGCTGTCCAGGTTGTCCGCGATCTGGCTCGATCCTGGCACCAGCGAGGCGCGCAGTTCCCCCAGTATCGCGAGTGTCCGGTTCAGGTGGGCGACACGCTCGGGGGCGCTGCCGCGCTCCGCGTAGCCACGTGCCTGGGCAATCCGCGCCAGCGCTCCGTCCATCAGCATCAGGATGAGCCCGTGGGGATCCGCAGCCGCGACACCACCGTGCGTGGCCACCATCTGGTAGGCGGCGAGAGAACTGGAACGGGTTGTTGCCGTCATGCACTGGTCTCCGCAGCGAGCACGCTGCAGTTCCAGTAACGGCGACTGGCGCCTGAACTTGAGTCGCCGCCGCAGGCGGCTACGAGACGCTCTTCGCGAGTTGCGAGGTCAGGTAGCTCGCCGTCGATTGCAGGCTCGTCAACAACTGGTCCATCGCGATGAACTGCCTGGTGTAGCGCGCCTTGACCAGTTCCATGCGTGCATCGAGCGCCGTCTGGTCCGCCGCCAGCGACTTCTTCGTCGCCTGCAACCCCGCCGTGCGGGTCGCCAGCGCGCCTTCCGACGCCAGTGCCGAATCGACGACGCGCGCAAGTCGCGCCCCGACCCCGTCTTCGGCACCGAACAACCTTGCTGCGGAGCTGAAGTCGCTGTCGAGCGCGGCGTTCAGGCGTGCGCTGTCGACCTTCAATTTGCCGTCTGCGCCGGTCGTGATGCCAATAGCCGCAAGGCTGTCGTACGGTGGGACGGCCGACACGGTGCGCGAGGTCAGCTCGCGTCGCAGGTTGGACTCGATGCCGCGCAGCATCGCATCGCCGAGCAGCGGCCCGACGGTCTCCGTGGACGGATCGAAACGGCGAAGCTCCTGGATCTTCGTCGCGACGTTGTTGTATTCGGTGACGAACTTGTTGATGTTCTCGACCACCGTCGTGCGGTCGTCGGACACCGTCAGCGCAAAGGCCGAGTCGTCCACGGCTCGCAGCAGGCTGATGGAGACCCCGTCGATCGCGTTCTCGATGACGTTGGTCGTCGAGTTGACGGTGAATCCGTCGATCACGACGCGCGCATCCTGCGCGGGCGCGAGTTCCTGCAGGTTGGTTGTCACGCCCGGGTCGTAGACCAGTTGATCCAGCCCGCCATCGCCGCCCTCGCGGGTGACGCGGATCGAGTTCGCCGCGCCGACATTGCGGGCAGCCAGGACCAGCCTGGCGCCATCCGCCGCCTGGATGACCGACGCCTGCACGCTCGTGTTCGAGCTGCTGGCGTTGATCGCATCGCGGATACCCGCAAGCGTGTTGTTGGTCTCGTTGATGTCGACCGAGAACGCATTGGTGCCGGAGGTCAGCGTCAGCGTGCCCGTGCCGACGACAGCGCCGCTGCCTGCCGCGAACGCGCCCGAGTTCAAGCGCTGCGCGGTCGCGAGCTGTTCGACCTCTCTGTTGTACGTGCCATTGGCCGCGGACGAATTGGCCGTGGCGGTGAATACCGTTCGGTCGGCCGATTCGGCCTTCCTGACCTGGAACGCATCGATCGTCTTCAGGCCGTTCAGCGAGGACTGGAGTGTCGACAGCACGCCGTTCAGCGCACCCAACGCGCTGATCTTCGAATCAGCCTGGTTGGTCAGGCGCCGGATACGCAGCTCGCCCGGGGCGCGCTCAGCCGCAACCAGCTGTCCGACCAACGACGTGATGTCCAGTCCGGAGCCAAGTCCGGGAGATGCCAGTCCGGGCATGCGTCAGGCCCTCTCTTCGACAAGCAGGCTTTCGGGCACGGGTTCGCCCTGGCCGAGCGATCGCGATCCGCAGCGCCGCCTCGCTTGGAATCTGTCGGATCAGTTCGCCGGTGTCGGAGTCGCGGACGCTGACCACGACGCGCCCACTCGTCGTCGACGCGGAACTGCAGATTCCTGCCAGAAGAACGTACAGCACGTTCGATCTGTCCTGCTGCGGCTTCGAGGTCACGTCGTGGCCTGTCCGCCGCAGGAGCGGCGGTTGTCGCCGCTTGCCGGCTGCGCCGCCACCGCTGTGGTCGCGGGAGCTCGGCGCGCAACGCGTTCCGCCGCGACAACCGGGCTACCACCTGCTGCAATGACATTCGACATGCTCATGATGTCACCTCGATCCACAACGATGGCGGACGGCGGCCCCTTCCGGAACCGCCGCCCGCCATTCAGCCTCGGCTCTGTCGAGCCTGGCCATATGCGCTCAGCCTGCCATTACCGCAGCAGCGACAGGACGTTCTGCGGCACGGCATTCGCCTGCGACAGAATCGCCACACCGGCCTGCTGCAGGATCTGGGCTCGCGTCAGCGCCGCGGTCTCCGACGCGAAATCCGCGTCGAGGATGCGGCTGCGGGCGGCCGAGAGGTTCTCGGAAGCCGTCTGCAGCGAGTTGATGGTCTGCGTGAAGCGGTTCTGCACGGCACCCAGGTCGGCGCGGAGGTTGTTGACCGACGTCAGGGCCGAGTCGACGATGCGGATCGCATCGTTCGCGCCGGACACCGTGCTGATGTCGATCGCCGAGACCGCCGTCAGGCTCGACGCGTTCGCCGTCGTGGCGCTGAACACCGCACCGGCGGCCGCGCTGGTCACCGTGTAGCCCGAGCTGCCGTTGAACTGGATCATGCCGCCAACCGTCGACGAGTCCGTCGTCGCCGTGGCCGCCGTCAATGCAACCGCCGAGCCGCTGGTCGCGTCGGTGAACGGGTTGTAGCCCTGCAGCGAAGCCGTGCCGCCACCGGTGTTCGTGAAGTTCTCGATGCCGACGTCATAGCCCTCGGCGCTCGTGAACGTCAGCGTCCCACCGTTGGCCGACGCGGTAATGCCCGTCGAAGCCGACTGCGCGTTGATCGCCGTCGCCAGCGCGGATACGTCGGACCCCGTGACCGTCGCGGAGATCGCAATGGCCGAGGTGTTCTGGCCGTACAGGTTGAACGCCACGGTGCCGGCGGTGATGCCGCTGAGCGTCGCCTTGGTCTGCGCGAACGCGGTGACACCGGTCGACTGGCCGGTCGCACTGACGGCCGAGTTGACGCGGTCGGCGAGCGCCTTGGCGGACTCGCCCGCAGCGCCCGGCGTGACCGTCACGGACGTGCCGTTGCCGGAGATCGTCAGGACTTCACCAGTCGCGACGCTGTTCGGCGACGCGGCGCGATCCGCCGCCAAGGCCGTCGCGTTGGCATTGTCGCCGTTCGAACGCAGGCGGTAGTTGCCGATGTCCGTCCCCTTGACCGAACCGATCGAGATCTGGATCGTCTGGGACGCGTTCGCACCGACCTGGAACTGGGCACCGGTCAGCGAGCCGTCGAGCAGGCGCTGGCCGTTGAAGTTCGTCGTCGTCGAGATGCGCGCGACTTCCTGCTGCAGCTGCGACACTTCGCGCTGCAGGGACTGGCGGTCCGACGCGCTGTTCGTGCTGTTCGCGGACTGCACGGCGAGCTCGCGCATGCGCTGCAGCAGGTCACCGACGGTGCTGAGGCCACCCTCGGCGGTCTGCGACATCGAGATGCCGTCGCTGGCATTGCGGGCGGCCTGGTTCAGGCCGCGGATCTGGGTCGTGAGGCGTTCGCTGATGGCGAGACCCGCCGCATCGTCCTTGGCGCTGTTGATGCGCAGACCCGAGGACAAACGCTGCAGCGCCGTCGCCAGCGACCCGCCGGACGTCGACAGATTGCGCTGGGCGTTCAGCGACATCACGTTCGTGTTGATGACTTGGGACATGGAGCAAACTCCTGAAGTTTAGATGCGCCGCGGACCACCCGTTGCGCTGTCGGTTTCAAGATCGGCGTGTAGCACTGGCCCATCTCTGAGCCCTGTATCGGGCTGCTGCGCGGTAACTTGAGACCGGCCCGCCCTTGCCGCGCGATCTGCGACCGCGATCACAGATAGTTGAACAGCGACAGGCTGGACAAACGGGTGTAGGACTGCTGCGCCGCCTGCAGCGCAACCAGCTGGGAGTTCATTCGCGTGATCGCCTCGGCGTAGTCGATGTCACGCAGGTCGGAAATGACCTTCTGCGTCTCCACGGCAAGCTGCTCGCGCGCGTTCGCCGAGGATTCGATCGTGCTGATGCGGCTGCCGATCTCGGCCCGGATGCCGGAGAGGTGGTCGATGCCGGTCGACAACTGCTCGATCAAGGTCCCCATCCGGGTCGCGAACTGCGCGCGGCCAGCGGGAGCGGCACCGCCCTGGTTGACGGCATCCACCAATGACTGCGCGGTCTCGAACAGCGTTTGTGTGCCGGCCGCGTTGACCTCGAACACATCCCCGGTCGCCGGCGTACCACCAATACTGAGCGACACGCCGTTGAAGGAAATCGCGGCACCGGCGGTGTAGCTGCCCGTTGCGACGAGGGCGCTCGAGGAGTCCCGGATCTCGTATGTGTCGGGAGCCGTGAAGGAGACCGTGTAGTCGTCGCGAACCCAGGCCGCCGGATCCAGCAGCGCACCGGCCGATACGATGCCCGTCCCCGTATTGGCGGCCCGCGCCGCTGTCACGAACGTGCCGTTTCCTTCGCGCACCTGGACGAACACGTCTTCGCCCGAGTGGCCGTCCGCTATCCGCTGCGAAGGACCGATTTGCACGAAGCGCACACCCGGGTCACCCCGGAACGAAAAGCCGGCCGCATCCCGCTCGAATGGTCGCGTGCGGGTGCTGTATCCGGAGAACAGGTATTCGCCGCTGGCATCCTGCCGATTGGCGATATCGGTCAGGCCCTGCAGCAACGCCTCGAGCTCGGCGCCGATCATCCGGCGCGAGTCGTCGTCCAGCAGCGAGTTGTTCGCCTGCAGCGCCAACTCCTGCATGCGCTGCAGCGTATCGGTCGCATCCGCGATAGCCTGCTCTTCGTACTGCAGGCGGTTGGTCGCCACATCCGCGTTTGCGCCGAAGCGATTGCTTTCGGCCAACCCACGCTCCAGCACGGCCAACCGCGCGGCGGCAGGAGGATCATCCGCCGGCGACTGGATCCGGCGGCCGGTCGCCACTTCGTTCTGGGTGCGCGCGAGCTGCGCCTGCTGGCGCAGCATCGCATCGAGGGCGCCCTGCTGGATCGTGCTTGTGGAGATTCTCATGTCGGTACCCCCTGCGTCTCAACGCGAAGCGTCCAGCAGCGCGTCGAACATCTCGCCGGCGATGCGCACCAACTGCGCAGCGGCCTGGTAGGCCTGCTGGAAGCGCAACAGATTCGCGGCTTCTTCGTCGAGGTTCACGCCATTCGCATTGGAGCGCTGCTGCACCGACTCCTGCAGGATCACGGACTGCGCGTCGCGGTTGATCTGGGCCTGCTGCGTCCGCGTGCCGATGTCACTCGTCATCGTGGTCACGGCGTCGCCGACAGACGTGCTGCCGCCATCGAATAGCGGGGCGCGCAATACCTCGCCCAGTGCCAGCGCATTGCGGTTGTCGCCACGCCCGGTGGCATTGTCCAGCACCCGGAACTCGTCGCCGCTGGCTGGCGTACCGCTGATCTCGACGCGCCAGCCGTTCAAGTCGATCGGTGCGCCGCTCGTGTAGGCGAAGCTGCCGGCGCCGTTGACGGAGTACGTCGTCGCGGACGTGAAACGGATGGTCACCGCGCTGCGCAGCTGCGGATCCGCCGCGTTGAGCACCTCCCGACGGAGATCGCCGCGCCACCGGTGTTGCCGGCTGCGGCCTCCGTCCTGACCGGCGTGGCGGCCGCGATCCGTGATGGATCCGTGATCAGCAGATCGAGTCCCTGGACCGCTTCGCGAGTCGGCCGCACGAGGAAACTGTCGCCGGCGGCTGCCGTTCCACCGACCGTCAATACAAGTCCGTCGGCCCGGAACGGATCCCCGGCGTGCCGCTGCCGGTCATCGGCACGGTGGCGTTGGTATCCAGGCGGCGCAGCGACCAGGTCGAGCCGTCGAAGGCCGCTTCGTAGTCGACGGCAGTCAGGCCCGCAACCGGGTCCCGCGCCACCGTCAGCGAGGCAGTGCCCGCGTTGGTGGCCGCCGCGTTGACCGTCGCCGCGCCCACCGCAAACAGGTCGCCGCCCAACAAGCCGTTGAGATCCTGCCCAAGGCGATGCTGTTGGTTGAACTGTTCGGTCAAGCCGACGGCGATTCGTCCAAGGGCATTGCGCGCCGGATCTAGCACTTCAGACCGCGCATCGAGCAGGCCACCGACCGTGCCACCCGTCAGGGCCGTCGTGATGTCCGTGCTGCCCTGGGCGCTGCGCAGCACGATGCGCGAGCGCGTCGGGTCGAAGCCATCCGGCGCGGTCTCGAGTCGTGCGGCCGTGGTATTCAGCACCAGCGCCTGTCCGCTGCCGACGAAGACGTTGACGACCCCCTCGCCCTGCGCGACGACGCTGACGTTGAGACGCTCCGAGAGCCTGTCGATCAGGCGGTCCCGTTCATCGAGGAGGTCATTGGGCGGCTGTCCCGTACTGGCGTAGCCGGACGCGATCTCGCCATTGAGGCGGGCGATGCCCTCCGCCAGCGAATTGACTTCGCGCACCTCGATGCCGACGCGATCGTTGGTTTCGGCCTCGAGCACCCGCAGCTGTTCATCGAAGAACTTCAGCCTGTCGACCGTGCTGCGGGCCTCGCCGAGCAACACCTGCCGTGCTGCGATCGAGGTGGGTTCCGTTGCCACGCCCTGCAATGCGGCATTGAGCTTCTGCAGGCTGGCCCCGACACCCGTGCTGCTGTCGCTGAACAGGTTGTTGACGCGAGCCGAGAGGGAGGCGTACGCGTCGAATCCGCTCGCCGCGCTGCTCGCCGTCCGGGATTGCGACACGAGGAAGCGGTCGTACTGACGGGTCACCGTTGAAACATCGACCCCGCTACCGACCCAGCCGCTACCGTTCATCTGCGGTGGACGCGCGACGAATTCGGTCCGCTGCCGGACGTATCCCGGCGTGTTGGCATTGGCGATGTTGTGGCTGGTTGTTTCCAGGGCGCGCTGGAACGCGAGCAGCGCGGACAAGCCGCTGGACATAACGTCAGGCATGTTGCGTCAGCTCCTCATCGTTGCGAAGGCTCATGCCTCGCTCCGCAGCGACTGTTTCGGCAAATCACTGCCGCCCTTGAGACCAGACCCCGACAATGTCCGCACGGTCTCGACGACGCGTTCGAGTTTCTGCGCGTACGCGGGGTCCGTGGCGTAACCGCCACGCTGCAACGCGGCAGCAAAGCGACCGATGTCCTCGCCCGCGCCGCGAGCCGCCTGGTAGCGCGGACTGCGATCGATCAAGCGGACATAATCCGCGATGCCGGCTTCCGCCGATTCGTAGGCGCGAAACGCCTCGACCCGCGTGCTCGGCGTGCCCGCCTCGTACTCGAGCGTCGCCGCGGAGACCGACGCGCCGCGCCAGCCTGCATTCGCCTTGATGCCGAAGTAGTTGTGGCTCGATGCGCCGTCCGCCCCAACCGGCGAGTGTCGGCCCCAGCCCGTCTCCAGCGCGGCCTGCCCAATCAGCGCCTCGGGGGCAACCCCCAGCTTGCGTGCGGCCTGCTCGGCGAACGGCCGGAACTTCTCGATGAAGTCGCTGCGATGATCACGATCGGCGGGCAACGCAGGTCGTGCCTGCACGGGTGGCGGCGCAGCCGGTGCACCAGATTCGCGAACGCCTTCCGCAGTCACCACGCCGGCGCGCAGCAACTGCTCCACCAGCATCTCGGCCAGCCCCAGTCCTTTGCCGCGCGACATCTCCACCGCAATCTGATCGTCGAACATGTCACGGTAGAAGCCGCTTTCGTGCGAATCGAACAACGGATCGCCCGGACTGGCGGCGCGCATGCTGGTCAGCAGCATGCGCGTGAACACGCTTTCGAACTGGCGTGCTGCTTCGCGCACGGCTGCCGCGTCCTGCGTGCCCGCCTCGCGCTTCAGCGCCGACAGCCCTCCAAGGTCCGTGTAGGCCACTGGTCCCACGTCATTGGCGCTCATGACACCCTCAGATCACGATGAGTTCGGCACGCAGCGCACCGGCCTGCTTCAGCGCTTCGAGTATCGCGACCAGGTCGCCCGGCGCCGCACCGACCTTGTTGACCGACTGGACGATCTCGTCGAGGGACACGCCCGGCTCGAACTTGAACATCCTCGCCGGGGCCTGCTCGACCGCGACGTCGGAGCGCCCCACTGCAACGGTCTCTCCACCGGCCAGCGCGTTGGGCTGGCTGACATCCGTCCTTTCGGTGATCGTCACCGACAGCGATCCATGCGAGACGGCCGCCGGCATGACCCGGACATTGGTACCGATCACGACCGTGCCGGTCCTCGAATTGACGATGACGCGCGCTGGCGCCATCCCCGGTTCGACATCGATATCCTCGAGTGTCGCGACGAAGGCGATTCGTTGTCCGGCATCGACGGGCGCCTGCACACGGACGGACACGGCGTCTTCCGGGACCGCGGTGCCCTCGCCCAGCAGCCGGTTGATGCCATCCGCGAGCCGATGCGCCGTCGTAAAGTCCGGTGTGTGAAGGTTCAGAGTGATGTGTGGTGCGCTGGCGAAGTTGCTTGGTACACCTCGTTCGACGGTTGCACCGTTCGGTATCCGCCCGCCGCTGGGGACGTTCAACGCGATCCGCGAACCATCCTTGCCGGACACCCCAAAGCCACTGACGACCAGGTTCCCCTGCGCGATCGCATAGACTTCGCCGTCGATGCCGCGCAAGGGTGTCATCAGCAGATTGCCGCCGCGCAAAGAGCCGGCGTTGCCGATCGACGCGACCGTGACGTCTATCGCCTGGCCGGGCTTGGTGAACGGCGGCAGTTCCGCCGTCACGGTCACTGCCGCCACGTTTTTCAACTGCGGGTTGACGTTGGGCGGGATGGTCACACCGAACCGCGCGAGCATGTTCTTGATGCTCTGCACCGTGAACGGCGCCTGGCTGGTCTGGTCGCCCGTCCCGTCGAGACCCACCACCAGTCCATAGCCGATCAGCTGGTTGCTGCGCACGCCGGCGACGCTGGCGAGGTCCTTGACCCGTTCGGCGTGCACGGGTGGCGCGGCAAGCATCGCGACGCTGGCGACCCAGATGGCTGCCATGAGCAAACGCAGGGGTGACTGCATGTCGCGCTCCTAGAACGGCAGGCGGGGTGAATTGAAGAAGCGGGCGAGCCACCCCGGTGCGTTCGCATCGGCGATGGCGCCGCGACCGCCGTACTCGATCAATGCACTGGCCACCTTGGTTGAGGGGACGCTGTTGGTCGGCTCGATATCCACCGGCCGGATGACACCGGTCAGCCGCACGAACTCGCGGCCCTGGTTGATGCCGATCCACTTCTCTCCCCGCACCAGCAGGTTGCCATTGGAGAAGCGCCGGATGACCGTCACGGTAATGTCGCCCGTCAACCGGTTGCTCTGCTGGCTCGACCCGAACCATCGAAACTGTTGTCGTTGGCGATGCCGCCTGACAGCACTTCGGTGCCGTTCACGGTCACTGGCCGACCGCCGATCGTCGGACCCGCCAGGTCGCCTCGGTCGTCTTGCTCGTCGACGTGCTGGAACTCTTGGACGCGTTCGTGCTCTCGACGAGCCGGATCGTGACGATGTCGCCGACCCGACGCGCGACCGCGTTCTCGAACAACTGGATGTCATAGCCCGCCTGGTAAATCGCTCCGTTGGCCTGCGGCGGTGGGCCGGGGTCATGCGGCAACAGCGCGCTGTATTCCTCCGTCATCCGGCCACTGAGGCTGCACGCCGCCAGCAGCAGCGCGACGCCGGCGCCGAGCGCCGCCCGCGCGGTTCGTCCAGAGTCGTTGCACGCATCATGATCACAGCCGGTTGGTGATGTATTCGAGCATCTGGTCGGTCGTCGAAATCGCCTTCGAGTTCATCTCGTAGGCCCGCTGTGTTTCGATCATGCCGATCAGCTCCTCGACGACATTGACGTTGGAGGACTCGAGCGCCCCCTGCACGACCGTCCCGAGTCCGTTCAGGCCCGGCGTCCCGGTCTGCGGCGCACCGCTCGCCGCACTTTCGAGCAGCAGGTTCTCCCGCGTGCCTGCAGGCCCGCCGGATTGATGAAGTCGACGAGCTGCAGCGTCCCGACCTGCGTCGGCGCGGCTTGCCCGCGACCTGGACGCTGATGACACCGTCCGTGCCGATCGCGACCGACTGTGCACCGTCGGGTATCGTGATGGCCGGCTGGACGATGTAACCCGTCGAGGTCACGAGCTGCCCCTGGGCACTGACCTGGAAGCTGCCATCGCGCGTGTACGCCGGCGTTCCATCCGGCAGTGCGACCTGGAAGAAACCGCGACCGTTGATCGCGACATCGAATGCGTTGTCCGTGACATTCAGGCTGCCCTGCGTGAACGTCTTCTCGGTCGCGACCACGCGGGCGCCCGTGCCCAGCGACAGCCCGGACGGCAACTGCGTGTCCTGCGACGCCGCGGCACCGACCTGTCGCAGGTTCTGGTACAGCAGGTCCTCGAACGCCGCCCGCCCTTTCTTGAACCCCGTCGTGCTGACGTTCGCAAGGTTGTTGGCCGTGACCGCCATGCGCGTCTGCTGCGCGTCCAGTCCCGTCTTCGCCGCCCAGAGTGCTGGTTCCACCGTCGTTCTCCTTCAGGAATGTCAGCCGAGCCGCATCAGCGACGCGGAGCTGCGCGCGTTCTCTTCCGCGGTGCGCATCGCGCGAACCTGCAGGTCGAACCGGCGCGCAAGTTCGATCATGTTGACCATGGCTTCCGCCGTATTGACGTTGCTGCCTTCGAGGGCGCCCGCGGCAACCTGCACCGTCGGATCCGCCGGCGCGACCGCGCCATCCCGCAGCCGGAACAGGCCGTCTGTGCCACGTTCGACGTCGCGGGCATCGGGTTTGACGAGCTTGATGCGCCCGACGGTGGCGAGCGTCTCCGGACCTTGCCCTTGCGGCACGACCGAGATCGAACCGTCTGCGCCGACCAGCACGGAGCTGTTGGGTGGCACCAGGATCGGACCGTCGTCGCCGAGCACGGCGTGACCGGCGCCGTTGCGCAACTGCCCGGTGGCATCGACGCGCAGGTCGCCGGCCCGGGTGTACGCTTCGAGGCCGTTGGCATCCTGTACCGCGATCCAGCCCTCACCGTTGACCGCCACGTCGAGCTCGCGACCGGTCGTCATCAGCGCGCCGGACTGCTGGTTCCACCCGACGGTCGACGTCGTCGCGTAGGCACGCACGTCGTAGCCGGGGCCCTGCACGGCGCGCGTCATGAACGCCGCGAGGTCGGCACGGAAGCCGGTCGTTGCCGCGTTGGCGAGGTTGTGGCTGTTGGCCGCCTGGGCGCGCAGCGTTTCCTTCGCACCCGACATCGCCACGTACAGGTATTTGTCCACCTAGCTACCTCAGCGGATGTTGATGATGGCCTGGGTGATCTGGTCCGACGTCGAGATCATCTGCGCGTTGGCCTGGAAGTTGCGCTGCGAAGTGATCATGTTGACCAGCTGTTCGGTGATGTCGACGTTCGATGCCTCGAGTGCACCGGCCTGGATCAGGCCGAGGCCGGCATTGCCGGCGACGCCGCGCAGGGCCTGGCCCGAAGTGAAGGTCTCGCCCCAGTTCGTATCGCCGAGCTGCTGCAGGCCATTCGGATTGGAGAACTGCGCCAGTGCCACCTGCCCCAGCGGCTGCGATCGGCCATTGGTGAAACGTGCCTGGACGACGCCCGTCTCGTTGATGTCGATGCCGATCAATCGCCCGGTCGTATAGCCGTCCTGCACCACTGCGTTGACCGCGAACGAACTGCCGTACTGCGTCGTCGTGTCGAAGTCATAGTTGAGCGTCAGTGGCGCGGCGCCGGTCGCGGGCGTGTACGGCGGGAATACAACCTGGCCGCCGGCCGGCGACGTCAGCGTGCCGGTGTTCGAGTATTGCAGCAACTGGGCACCGCCCACCGCGGTGCCATCCACGAACAGGCGCTGCTCCCACTCGTTGGTGTTGGCCGTGCGCGTGAAGTAGATCGTGGCCGTATGGGCCGCGCCGAGCGAATCGTAGATCGTCATCGACGTCGAGTGGTTGTAAGTGTCCGGATCCGCGACGTCGAACGGCGCGGACGGCGGCGGCGTCGCGTTCGCAGGCAGGTTCAGCACGACCTCGACATTGGTCGTCGCGGCTGGGGCGCTCTCCGTCGTCACCAGCCGAAGGTCGGACAACGCACCGGTGTTGAACCCGCCTCCCGGCGTCGGCGGATAGGTCTGCAGTCGCTGGTTGCGGCTGTTGACGACGTAGCCGTCGCGATCGACCTGGAACGCCCCCGCGCGGGAGTACAGCAGGCCGCCGCCCTCGCTGACCACGAAGAAGCCCTGGCCGCTGATCGCCAGGTCGAGCGCATTGCCGGTCGAGTCGATGTTGCCCTGCTCGAACTGCTGCGCGACGTCCGCGACCCGCACGCCATTGCCGATCGCGGAGCTGCTGACGCCCTGGGCGGAGACCGAGAACACCTCGGCGAACTGCGCGCGGGATCCCTTGAACCCGGTCGTCTGGGTGTTGGCGATGTTGTTGGCCGTCACCGACAGCTCGGTGGAAGCCGCATTGAGACCGGACAGTGCAAGACGAAATGCCATGTAAGACTCCTGATATTGGGCCGGCGACTACCTCACGCGCCGGACG
>JAWLAD010000042.1:0-16160 GCA_041395605.1 Steroidobacteraceae bacterium | reverse complement strand
CATCACCCAGGTGTGGGTGTCGGCGGCGCGGCTACTCGGCCTCGAGGAGCTGCGCGCCGCGATCGCCGAGCGGCTGGCGCGGTTCGCGCGCTCGGCCCGGCTGCGATTGCCCGCCGCTGCCGGCGCCCTGCGCGCACGGCTGTTTTCGGCCGGCGCAGTGCGCGGCGAAGCCACGACGGACGACGGTCGGCTGGAACTGGACGTCACGCTGCCCGATACGGAACTGCTGCTGCTGGCCCGCACGCCGGGCGTGGAGATCCTCAGCGTCGATTCCGGGGCCGCAACTTGTGCACCCCCCGGCGGCTACCTACAATTCACCCCTCCTGCGCGTGCTGTCTAGCTTGCAGCCGCGGCGCTCTCCCACCCAGCTCACTCACGGGTCCCGATCGATATGGCATGGAACGAACCGGGCGGCAACAAGAACCCTTGGGGCAAGCGCCCAGGCCAGGACGGCCAGAACGTCGATGAGGCGTTCAAGAACTTCCAGCGCAAGCTCGAGAACCTGCTGAAAGGCGGATCGGGTGGCGGCGGTGCAGGCGGCGGCGCGGGCGCCGCGCCCGAAGGCAGCGGTTCCGTGTTCGCGCTCGCGGGCCTGCTGGCGTTGGCTGGCTGGGTGTACATGTCCACGTTCCAGGTCGGCGCCGCCGAGCGCGGTGTCGTGCAGCGCTTCGGCCGCTTCGTCGACGTGCGCGAACCGGGCCTCGGCTGGCACTGGTGGCCGCTGGAGCAGGTCACGAAGGTCAATGTGTCCGAAGTCCGCAGCCTCGAGTACAGCTCGCGCGTGCTGACGGCCGACATCAACCTGATCGAGCTGTCGCTGGGCGTCCAATACCAGTTGCGCGATCCGGTCCGCTTCCTGTTCCAGATCCGCGAGCCCGAGCAGACGCTGCGCGAGGTCAGCGAGAGTGCGATCCGCGAGGCGGTCGGCCAGACGAAGCTCGATGACATCATCGTCGGCAATCGCCAGGCGATCACGACGCGCACGCGCGACCTGATCCAGCGCACGATGGACCAGTACAACTCCGGCATCAACGTCTCGTCCGTGAACCTCACGGACATCCAGGTGCCGGAGGCCGTCGTTCCGGCGCAGCGCGATGCCAACAAGGCGATCGCCGACAAGGAGCGCTTCCGCCAGGAAGCCGAGGCTTACTCGAGCGGCATCATCCCGGTCGCGGAAGGCCAGGCGTCGCGCCAGCTGCAGGAGGCCGAGGGCTACAAGGCGCAGGTCGTGGCGATCGCCGAAGGTGAGGCGGCTCGCTTCACCCAGCTGCAGGCCGCCTATGCCGCGGCACCGCGCGTCACGCGCGAGCGCCTGTACATCGAAGGCGTCGAGTCCGTGCTCAGCAAGAGCCGCAAGGTGATCGTCGATTCCAAGGGGGGCAACCAGATGCTCTACCTGCCGCTCGATCGCATGCTCGAACGCGCGGTGCGCGACAACGAGACCACGGTCACGGCGCCGCGCCCGGTCAGCGAACCGGAGTCCTCGGCCACCACGGACGCGCGCGCGCGGGGAGATCGCTGATGCAACGCGGCACGCCCATCCTGTTCCTGGTCATCGGTGCGTTGCTGCTGGCGAGCAGCTGCGTGTTCACCGTCGGTGAATCCCAGGTCGCGATCCGCACGCAGTTCAAGGAGATCGTCGGCGAACCGTATGGCCCGGGCCTGCACTTCAAGACGCCGATCGACAGCGTCGTGCGCTTCGAACGCCGCGTGCTGTCGCAGAGCTTCCCCGGCGAGACCTTCCTGACGAACGAAAACCGTGGCCTGATCGTCGATTTCTACATCAAGTGGCGCGTCGACGACCCGAGCAAGTTCTTCGAGTCGTTCGGCACCAGCGAAGAGTCAGCCGCCCAGCGTCTGTCGGACATCGTCAAGGACGGCATCAAGAATGCCGTCGCCCAGCGCACGCTGGAGCAGATCGTCACGGCCGAGCGCACTGCGTTCACCGGCGACATGTTCGAGCGCGCCAGTTCGCTGGTCGATGACCTCGGCGTCGAACTGATCGACGTCCGCGTGCAGCGCATCGACCTGCCGGAAGACGTCGCGGCGCGCGTCTACGCGTCGATGCAACAGAGTTTCGAGCGCCTCGCGCGCCAGTTGCGCGGCGAGGGCGAGAAGGAAGCACTGCGGATCCGCGCCGAGGCGGATCGCAAGCGTCTCGAGATCGTCTCGGACGCATCGCGCAAGGCCCTGCAGATCCGCGGCGAGGGTGACACCCGCGCGACGCAGATCTATGCCGGCGCCTACAGCCGCGATCCGGAGTTCTACGCGTTCTACCGCAGCATCCAGGCCTACAAGAACTCACTCGGTCGCGAGGGCGACATACTGGTCGTCTCGCCGGAGGGCGAGTTCTTCCGCTACCTGCGCGGGCAGGGCGGCGGTCGCTGATGCGCCGCGCCTGACGCCCCGCGTCGCACGTCGACCCCATGCTCGCCTGGTCGGACCTGCTCGCAGCGTTTGCGCTGTATCTCGTGCTGGAAGGCATCATGCCGTTCCTGAATCCCGGCGGCATGAAGCGTGCGATGGCGCTGATGCTGCGGATTCCCGACCCGCAATTGCGCTTCGGTGGGTTCGGCGCGATCGTCGTCGGTCTCGTGCTGCTTGTGATCGCCAGAGGGGGCTGAGTGGGCCAGTTCGTCGTCATCATTGGCACCCAGTGGGGTGACGAGGGCAAGGGCAAGATCGTCGACCTGCTGACGGAGCGCGCCGTCGCGGTCGCCCGCTTCCAGGGTGGCCACAATGCCGGCCACACCCTCGTGATCGGTGGCGAGAAGACGGTGCTCTCGCTGATTCCCTCGGGCATCCTGCGCGCGCATGTCGCCTGCCTGATCGGCAACGGCGTCGTGCTGTCCCTCGAGGCGCTGCTGCGCGAGTCGCAAATGCTGCTCGACAAGGGCGTGCCGGTGTTCGAGCGGCTGCGAGTCGCACCCAACTGTCCGCTGATCCTGCCGTCGCATGTCGCGCTCGACAAGGCGCGCGAGAAGGCGCGGGGCGCGAACGCGATCGGTACGACGGGTCGTGGCATCGGCCCGGCGTACGAGGACAAGGTCGCGCGGCGTGCGCTGCGCGTCGCCGACCTGTTCCAGCGCGAGCGCTTCGCGGCCAAGCTCGGCGAGGTGCTCGACTTCCACAACTTCGTGCTGCAGCGTTACTTCAACGAGCCGGCCGTGGACTTCCAGCAGACCCTGGATTCGCACCTCGAGATGGGGGAGCGCATCAAGCCGATCGTCGCGGATGTCACGCTGACGCTTGCGCGCTTGCGCGCCCAAGGGGCCAACGTGATGTTCGAGGGCGCGCAAGGCGCGATGCTCGATGTCGATCTCGGCACCTATCCCTATGTCACGTCGTCGAACACGACGGCCGGCTTCGCCGGGACGGGCACGGGGATCGGGCCACGCAACTTCGATTACGTGCTGGGCATCGTCAAGGCCTACACGACGCGCGTCGGCGCTGGCCCGTTCCCGACCGAGCTGTTCGACGAGACCGGCGAGTACCTGCAGCGCGCCGGCCACGAGTTCGGCGCGGTGACCGGGCGTCGCCGCCGTTGTGGCTGGTTCGATGCCGTCGCGCTGCGCCGCTCGATCGTGCACTCGAGCGTGTCCGGCCTGTGCATCACCAAGCTCGACGTGCTCGACGGCCTCGATACCATCCGCGTCTGTACCGGCTACCGCATCGATGGCGCGCTGCACGCGGAGCCACCGCTGCTGTCCGATGAGTTCGGCGACGTCGAGGCCGTCTACGAAGAACTGCCCGGGTGGCGTGAGTCCACCGTCGGCGTGACCGAGTTCGATCGCCTGCCGCCGGCCGCACGCAGCTACCTGCAGCGGCTCGAACAACTGGCTGGCGTGCCGATCGACGTGATCTCGACGGGCCCTGACCGGGACCAGACGATCGTGTTGCGGCATCCGTTCGGCTGAACCGCCGCTGAACCGGTCGATCGTCGCGCAACGGCGACAGATTCACCTGATTTCCTGCGCCGGCACTGTCACTGCAGCGGCGAACGCGGTAGCGTTCGCGCTCGCAACGTGTCGTTGTGGAGAGAAGCCATGGATATTTGCAAATCGTCCCATCGCGCCGGCATCGTGATTGCTGCGGGCCTGGCGCTGACGCTGGCCGCCTGCGGCGGTTCAGCACCGCCGGCCGCGACTGCGGAGGCGGAGTCCGAAGCCGCGGCGATCGCCGCCGAGCGTGCGGAACTGGAGCAGCGCGCGGCGGATCTGGCGGCGCGCGAAGCGGCGCTCGCCAGCGAACAGGCCGACGCGGCCGCGGCGGCGCAGGCCGAGGCGGACGCGGCGGCGGCGCAGGCCGCAGCCGCCAAGGAAGCAGCCGACCGGGAGGCCGCTGCAAAGGCCGAGGCAGCGCGTGTCGCGGCGGCGAAGCGCGAAGCCGAGTTCAAGGCGGCGCAGTCGCGCCCGGCGCCTGCCGCGCCCAAGCCTGCGCCGGCGCCCGCGCCGGTGGTGGTCGCGTCCGGTACGGCCCTGCCGATCGTTCACGTCGACCATTTCGACCAAGACCGCGAAGGTCGGCGATCCGGTCGCCGCCCGGCTGACCGAGGCGCTCGTCGTCAACGGGCGGCAGGTCGCGCCTGCCGGCGCGACGGTCTCCGGTGTCGTCACGGATGTGTTTTCGGGCAGCCGTGAGATCGGCGGAACGCCGCGCCTCGGCCTGCGCTTCGAACAACTGTCGCTCGGCAATGGCCGCTCGGCGGCGATCTCCGGCGACATTGCCCAGCAGGGCAAGCGCGAGAGTGGGCGTGATGCGGCCAAGATCGCCGGCGGCGCGGTGCTGGGCGCCGTGCTCGGCAAGCAGGTCGACGATGGCAAGGGCGCCGTGATCGGCGGCCTGCTCGGCGGCGCCGCCGGGGCCGCGATCGCCAAGAACACCGGCGGGGGTCTCGAGATCACCGACGGAACCGCAGCGAGCCTCGTGCTGACCCGCTCGTTCGAGGTCAAGTAGCGCATCGCGCCCGACGGGGATGGCTATCGCGCCATCCCCGTCGTTCCGGCCCGCTCCGGCACCGATAGGCAGCCTCTATCGGCGCAAAAGAATCAATCGATTGGCCGTTGGCCAGCGCGCTTCGTATCCTGCTGGAAGGTTTTGGGACTGTCCCCCTTTCAAATGGAGATTGAACGATGAGCTCGCTGATCAATACGACCGTCAAGCCCTTCAAGGCGACCGCTTTCCACAACGGCAAGTTCGTGCCGGTGTCGGATGCGGACCTCAAGGGCAAGTGGTCGGTGTTCTTCTTCTACCCGGCCGACTTCACCTTCGTCTGCCCGACGGAGCTGGGCGACGTGGCCGACCTGTACGGCGAGTTCAAGAAGCTCGGCGTCGAGATCTACAGCGTTTCGACCGACACGCACTTCACGCACAAGGCGTGGCATGACGCGTCCGAGACGATCAAGAAGATCCAGTACCCGATGATCGGCGACCCGACCCAGGCCATCAGCCGCAACTTCGGCGTGCTGATCGAAGAGGAAGGCCTCGCGCTGCGCGGCACCTTCCTCGTGAACCCGGAAGGCCAGATCAAGGTCGCGGAGATCCATGACCTCGGCATCGGCCGCGACGCCAAGGAACTGCTGCGCAAGGTGCAGGCCGCGCAGTACGTCGCGTCGCACCCGGGCGAGGTCTGCCCGGCCAAGTGGACCCCGGGCCAGAAGACGCTGGCGCCGTCGCTGGACCTCGTCGGCAAGATCTGAGGAAGCCATCATGATCGACGCGAATCTGAAGCAGCAGCTCGCCGGCCTGTTCGACAGGCTGACGCAGCAGGTGGAAATCACGGTGTCTGGCGACGACAGCGAAGCCGGCGCCGAGATGCAGTCCATGCTGGCGGAGATCGCGTCGATCTCTTCCCTGGTCACGGTCGTGCCGGCCGCGGCGCCTGCCGCGCGCCGGCCGTCCTTCACGATCGGCCGCGCCGGCGAGACCGCGCGCGTGCAGTTCGCGGGCGTGCCGACCGGCCACGAATTCAGCTCGCTGGTGCTGGCGTTGCTGCAGGCGGGCGGTCATCCGCCCAAGGTCGAGCAGGCGGTCATCGACCAGATCCGCGCTCTCGACGGTGATTTCGATTTCGAGGTTTACATTTCGCTGACCTGCCAGAACTGCCCCGAGGTGGTGCAGTCACTGAACCTGCTCGCGATCCTGAATCCGCGCGTTCGCGCGACCATGATCGACGGCGCGCTGTTCCAGGCCGAGGTCGAAGCGAAGCAGATCATGGCGGTGCCGACGGTGTACCTGAACGGCGCCGTGTTCGGCCAGGGTCGCATGACGGTCGAGGAGATCCTGACGAAGATCGACAGCAAGGCGGGTGAACGCCAGGCGTCCGAGATTTCGCAGCGCGCCCCGTACGACATGCTGGTGGTCGGCGGTGGTCCTGCCGGTGGCGCGGCGGCGATCTACGCCGCGCGCAAGGGCATCCGCACCGGTGTCGTCGCGGAGCGCTTCGGCGGCCAGCTGCTCGACACCATGGCGGTCGAGAATTTCATTTCGGTCAAGGAAACCGACGGTCCGCATCTAGCGGCCGGGCTGGAACAGCACGTCCGCAACTATGACGTCGACGTCATGAACCTGCAGCGCGCCGAGGCGCTGCTGCCGGCCGACGCGCAGGGCAGGGTTGGCCTGCGGCTCGCGAACGGCGCCGAACTGCGCAGCCGCGCGATCGTGCTCGCCACGGGTGCGCGCTGGCGCGAACTGAACGTGCCGGGCGAGCGCGAATACCGCGGTCGTGGCGTGGCCTACTGCCCGCATTGCGATGGCCCGCTGTTCAAGGGCAAGCGCGTCGCGGTGATCGGCGGCGGCAACTCGGGCGTCGAAGCGGCCATCGACCTGGCCGGCATCGTTGGTCACGTCACCCTCGTGGAGTTCGACGGCAAGCTGCGCGCGGACGAGGTGCTGCAGCGCAAGCTGCGCAGCCTCCCGAACGTGCGCATCATCGTGTCGGCGCAGACCACCGAGGTGCACGGCGCCGACGGCAAGGTCGACGCGCTGTCGTACAAGGACAGGGGCAGCGGCGAGATCCACCGCGTCGAACTCGAAGGGGTGTTCGTGCAGATCGGCCTGCTGCCGAACACCGACTGGCTCAAGGGCAGCATCAAGCTGAGCCCGCGCGGCGAGATCGAGACGGACGAGCGCGGCCAGACCTCGATGACGGGCGTGTTCGCCGCGGGCGATGCGACCACCGTGCCCTACAAGCAGATCGTGGTCGCGATGGGCGAGGGTTCGAAGGCCGCGCTGGGAGCATTCGACTGGCTGATCCGCAGCTCCGCGCCGACGGCGAGCGCCGACGCCGCCTGAGGCGGCGAGCGGGCGGTGGCGCCGCTGCGCGGCAGCGCTGCGCGTGGATCAGGGCGATTCGCGCATCTTGCGGCGGATCACGACCGTGATAACCACCGCGATCACGCCAATGCCGAGCAGCACGCCCAGACTCATCAATCCGACGTCGGTCGTCAACAGTTCCTTCCAGGCGGAGTTCATGGCGCGCACCCTCCCGTGCTGGCGTCGAACAACAGAAGACTCGCGGCAGCAGGGCGACCTGTCTCTACGTAGTTGCCGACGTCACTCGGTGACGGCCGGGAACAGCATGGTCGCGACAGTGCCGATGTCGACCGTCGATTCGAGCAGCAGGATGCCACCCGACTGTCGCGAGAAGCCCTCGACTGTCGACAGGCCCAGACCGCTGCCGCCGGCATCGGACTTGGTCGTGAAGAAGGGCGTCGTCGCCTGGCGCAGCACCTCGGGTGGCATGCCGCGGCCGTTGTCGGCAATGGTGATCGCGACGTACCGGCCATCCGGCAGGGCTTCGATGCGCCCATCTCGCCCCGGGTTCTCGCGCCGTCGCACGCCGATGCTGACGGCGCCGCCGGCCGGCAGTGCGTCGCGGGCATTGGCGAGCAGGTTCATGATGGCGGCGATCAACTGGCTCGAGTCGGTATGGATGACGCAGGCAGGATCGCGCGCCCCGACCTGCAGCCGGATGTGCTCACCCAGGGTTCTCTGGAACAGCGCACGATGCTCGTCGATCAGGTTGGCGACGCGGATGTTGGTGGTGCTCATCCGCTGCTGGCGTGCATAGGTCAGCAACTGCGTCGTGATGCGGCCGCAGACTTCGCTGGCGGCGTCCGCTTCCTCGACCAGTGCAGTCGCGGAGGGTGACGCCGTCACGGCCGGGTCGCGGCGCAACAGGCTCATGGCCTGGCGGACGATCGTCATCAGGTTGTTGAAATCGTGGGCGACACCGCCGGTCAGCTTGCCGAGTGCGTCAAGGTTTTGCCGCTCCGTCATCGCCAGCGCGAGTTGCTGGCGGCGGCGTGCGAGGACGCCGATGACGACGGCTGCAGCGAGCAGGATCAGTACCAGCGTGACGCTGAGGTTGCGGATGATGCGATCGCTGCGTGCGGCGTCTTCGCGCTGTCGGCGTTCGGCGAGCAGCAGGTCGATCTCGCGATCGCGCTGCTGCGCCTCGCGGCGGCGCATGAAGGTCAGTCGTTCGGCGGCACGCGCGTTCGACTGTTGCTGGCGTATCCGCCGCGACTGCAACAGCGCCTGGTAGGCGTCCCGGTGTCGCCCCAGCGCTGACAGAATCGCTGCGTGGGTCTCGTGCAGGTCGGCGGACAGCCGCGCGCCGGGAGGCATGCGGTCCAGGGTCTGGCGTGCAAGTGCGAGCCCCTCGCCGTTGCGGCCGGCGGCTGCCAGCGCCTCGACCAGCAGTACCGATGCCGCGAGGACGCGCATTTCGCCGCGTCCCTGGAGTGCATCGACGGCGCGCTGCGCGTCCGTGATGGCGGCGTCCGTCTGGCCGTTCGCCAGGCGTGCGCGAGCGAGCAACTGAAGCGCCTCACCACGCTGCACTGGGTCCGCGGTCGGCGGCGACGCCATCGCGAGAGATTCCATGTCGGCCAGTGCTGCCTCGCTCTGGCCAGCCGCCAGTTTCGCGGCGGCCAACCCCCAGGAACTCGTCAGCACGGCCTGCTCGTGACCGGCCGCCCGAGCCGCCGCCAGCGCAGCCTCGAATTGCGCCTGGGCACCGTTGGCGTTGGACGTGTCCAGCATCAGATAACCCAGGTTGCTGCCAATCAGGGCCTGCAGCGAATGCAATTGCGCCTGGTTGGCGACATCGATGGCCTGTTCGTAGTACTCGACGGCCTCGGTGTATGCACCGGCGAATTGAGCGGCCGTGCCGGCACTGCCGAGCGCACTGGCAATCAGCCGCGGGTCACCGTTGCGTTCGGCTGCCGCGAGGGACTCGAGCAACGCGGTCGTGCCGGCGCTGAGTTGTCCCTGCTCCGTCAGCAACGCACCCTGCATGCGCAGCGCGGCGAACTGTTCGGCATCCGTCTTGGCTGACTGCAGGGCCCGCTCGCAGGCGGCCATCGCGTCGTCCAGGCGGGCAAGCCGGTACAGGCCACGACACTCGAGGCTGGCAATCAGTGATGCAGGCAGTGCTTTGGCGTTGCCACCGGCGATCGCGGCGCGCGATTCCCGCGCGAGCGTCATCAGCGCGGCGGCCGGCAGGTCGTTGGTCAGCATCGCCGCGAGCACCGTCTCTGCGGTGGGCCGGGTCGGGGCGTCCGCGGCGGGGATGCCAGCAGGGAGTCCGCTGAACAGCGCGACCACCAGCGTCGTTCGCAGCCCGTGGCCTGCGGCGATGCGGTGCGCTGCCGGCACGGGGTTGCCGAAGCGGTTCACTGCCCGGCGCAGCGGCTCGAGGCGCGGGTTACCGCGTCAATCCACCGGGCCGGTTCGTCGAAGGCCATGTTCGAACTGCTGCCGTCGAGCTCTTCGTAGGAAAAATCCGGCCGGAGCTCCCGGACGCGAGCCAGCGTGAAGTGCAACAGGTCCTGCGGGTTGCTGAGGACCGTCACCGGTTGGCGCAGCGCGAGCAGGGTGCTCGACATGTCGTAACGAAACACGGCGTGATGTCCAAACCACTCCTGGCTGCCGGCGAGGTACATCGACAGCACGGACCAGTGCAGGCTTTCCGTCGAGCCCACGACGCGACCCGACAGGTAAGTCCAGCGCTCGGTCAGGTGCGCGGCGTCGTCACGATAGGTCTGGTCCCAGTGCGGGCTCGCGAGTCGCGCTGCGGCCTGCTCGGGCGTGTACAGCGGCACACCATGAAGGACCAGGCAGCGGGCGGTACGTGGATGGCGTCGCGCGAGGTCGGCACCGACCGTGGCGCCCGTGTGGTGCCCCACGATGATGGCTCGGGTGATGCGACGGTCGCGCAGCGTTGCCGCCACGGCGTCGGCGTAGTCCGCGATCTTCGGCGGGTTCGTGGGTCGGGACGACAGCCCATAGCCCGGCAGGTCGATGGCGATCGAACGCTGCCCGCGCGCGGCGAGTTCGGCCTGCGCGCGCGTGTAATAAATGTGGAACCAAGGCACCTGGTGCAGCAGCACGAACACGGGCCCGGAGGCCCTCGCCGGGCGCTCCGGCTGTACGAGCTGCCAGTGCACTTGCCCCAGCGCGCTATCGGCGTAGCCGCGGGTGGTGGTCAGCCCATCGCCAGGCACGGCGCCGAGCGTGACTGCAGGCTGCGCCGCATCCGGCGACGCAGACTGTGCGAAGTCGGGCAGGCCGCCCAGCGCCAGCGCGGCGAACAGACAGGTGGCCGCGCGTTTCATGTCGAGCGAGTGCCTTGCCCGACCGGCAGGCGTTGTCCCAGCCAGCGACCGAAAGCGATCGCGGGCGTGACCATCATGCCGCCGACGAACGAGCGTCCCTGGGTTTGGCCGGCGCCTAGCAGTTCGCCCGCTGCGTAGAGGTTGGGGACGATGCCGCCGGTGGCACGCCGCACGCGCAGCGCCCCGTCGACCGCGAGTCCGACCGTGGAGGTGGTCGAGTGGCCCTGGTGGCGGATCGCGTAGTACGGCGGCTTTTCGATCGCCCTTGGCAGGTGGGTGCGCCCGAGTGGATCCACGCGACGACGCACGGCCTGGTTGTATTCGCGCACGCTGCGCGCAAGACCAGCCGGATCGATGCCCGCCCGCTGCGCGAGTGCTTCGAGGCTGTCGGCGCGGGTGAACCATGCGTGCAGGTCGAAGGCCTCGCGGATCTGCTCGCGGCTCCAGCCGCCGACGCCGGGCGGTGCGTCATTCAGGATCGCGTCGTCGAAGACGATGAAGTAGCGCAGGTCCGGTTGCTCCAGCAGCGCGTGCTCACGCCGGTCGGTGCTCGGCTCGTCCTCGCGGATGAATCGTTCGCCGCGGGTGTTGACGAACACCTCCCACGGCGGTCTTTGCTGCGGGATCACGACGAAACGGGCGAGAAACTTCGCCGGGAAGCCGTCGTCCGTCAGGATGGAGCCGAAGTTGCACAGGTAGTTCTCCCTGCCGCGGACGAAGCCGCCGACCGAGATCCCGAGTTCGATGCCGTCGCCGACTGCGTACGGGTAGGCGGTGTCGGCGTAATCGCGATAGCCGGACAGGCGTTCGAACATCTCGGCGTTCGACGCATATCCGCCGCAGGCCAGCAGTACGCTGCGACCGGCGTGAACATGCTCACGATCGCCCGACGCGATCCGCACGCCGGTGACACCGCCTTCTGCATCGGTCAGCAAGGCCGTCACGCGCGTGTTCAGCCGCAGGTCGATCCGCCCGGCATCGATCTGTTGCTGCAGCGGCGCACGCAGCACCGCGAGTATCGATCGCCCGCCATCGCGGCCCCAGTAGTAGCGGCGTTCGGAATACGGCTCATGGGCCAGGCCGAGAACCGGATGCTCCGGCAGCGGTTCGAAACCGCAGTCCATCAGCCAGTCGAAGGTGCCGGCGGCTTCATCCACCGCCAGGCGCACGAGTGCGCGGTCCGCGGTGCCGCGGCTGATCTGCGCCGGCACGTCGTCGAAGTGGGCGTCGGCGCTGTCGCCAATGCCTTGCCGGGCCTGGACCCGGGCCTGCCGCACTCTGGCCGGTGGACGGGTGCAGCACGCCGATGTCGCCCGCGGCCTCGAGCAACAGCACCCGCGCACCGCGCTGCGCGGCGAAAATGGCGGCAGGGATGCCGGCGGTGCCGCGCCAATCACGATCAGGTCGTGCTCCGGCGCGCTGCAGTCACCGCCCAACATCTGGCTCCGCGCGCCGACGGACCGCGGCGGCAGTTGCCGCCGCTGCACCGACTGAACGCGCGCCGTCTCATCTGCTGGCGCCGAACACGAACCAGCCGCCGCTGCCATGCGGTGGCGCGGGCAGTTCGCCGCGCAGGAACCTCGCGTAGCGCTCCTCGCCGAAGGTCGCGACGTCCGGTATCAGTTGCTTGAAACAGCGGTCGCGCTCGAATCCCGCATCACGGCACAGTGCGATGGGATCCTGCTGGCGGAAGTGCGTGTAGAACGGCTCGTTGTTGTTGATCGTGTCCCAGTTCCAGAAGAAATTCTCGTAGGCGCTGACCGAGGCTTCATCAGGCAGCTCCATGTGGACCATCAGTCCGCCGGGCGCGAGCAGCCGCAGGCACTCTCGCAGCACGCGCTGGGTTGCCTTCAGCGGTATCTCGTGCAGGAAGAAACTCGACACGATCAGGTCGAAGTGTCCGTCGGGGAAGCGGGTGGCTTCCGCGTTCTGCTGGCTGAAGTGCACGGCGATGCCTTCATGCTCCGCGAGTGCATGCCCGTAACGCAGTACCGGTGCCCCGACGTCGATGCCGTATGCCTCGGCGGCAGGGAACGCGCTCTTGTAAGGCAGCAGGTTCTTGCCGGTCGTGGTGGCCATGTCCAGGATACGACGCGGAGCAAAGCCCGGGCGCGTGCGCTGGATCCAGTGGGCGATCGATTCGCCGACCACGCCCGCACGCTTGCGATACGGATGCTGGCCGGTGAACACCTTGCCGCCGAATGCGACGACCGCGCCCTGGGCGACATCATCGACGGTGTGCTCGGCGTGGACCCAGCCCGGCGCAAGGTGCACGTCGAGCGCGGTGATATAGCGCGGGATCTCGAGCGCTGGATCCAGTTCCAGGCTGCCCCCCGTGGGATTGCGCTGCGCGAGGTCGCGCGCGAGGTCGATCATGTCGGGCAGTGCCCGTTCGACGGCTGGCTGCACCGACAGGTAGCACATCTCCTGCGCGTGGTAGCGCAGCGTGCTGTAGAAGCGGTGCGAGGCTTCGGTTTCCATTGCGCGTTCGATTTCGCGCCAGGTGGCCGGCTCGCGTCCCTGCGCCGCGAGTTCCGGGCGCACGCGCTGCTCATAGTCCTGCTGCACCGCCTTGCGCATGTCGATGATCGCGTGCTTGCGCAGCATGCTGACGAAGGCCTGGCGGGCGCGTTCGTCGTGCGTCGGACGGAACAGTTCGTCGATGTTGGGAACGGCGAGGGATTCGGCGGCAGCGGCCATGGTTCCTCCAGCGCAGGTCTTGCGAACCCCGTCATCCTGCCTCAGTTCGCGCGTGACGACCAGCGGGCGGCGGGGCCGCGACCGGGCGTCAGACGCCAGCGCGACCCAGCAGCACGAGGATGCCGATCACCAGGAAGATGCCCGCGGCCACGCCGTGGACGATACGCATCGGCAGCTTGCGGGCCGCAGCCTCGCCGAGCAGCACCGCCGGGACGTTGGCCAGCATCATGCCGAGCGTCGTGCCGACGACGACACTGGCGAGCGCCGCATACTTCGCCGCCAGCATCACGGTCGCGATCTGCGTCTTGTCGCCCATCTCCAGCAGGAAGAACGCGACGACGGTCGTACCGAACACACCCCAGCGCGGCGACTGGCCGGACGGTGCATCCTCGATCTTGTCCGGTATCAGCGTCCACGCGGCCATCGCGATGAACGACAGGCCGAGCGCCCAGCGCAGCTCATTCCGGTGGCACGACGCTCGTGATCCAGCTGCCGAGTGCGCCCGCCAGCGCGTGGTTCAGCAAGGTCGCGACGAAGATACCTGCGATGATCGGCAGCGGGCGGCGGAACCGGGCGGCGAGCAACAGGGCGAGCAGCTGTGTCTTGTCGCCGATCTCGGCCAGCGCGACGACGCCTGTGGATACGAGCAGCGCTTCCAGGGGTGTGACTCCATGCGGCGACGGGCGCGCACGCTAGCACGGGTGCCCGGGAGGTCGCACGTGTATCTTTGGCGCATGGATCTCGTGGCGGACATCGGCGGTACGAATGCGCGCTTCGCGCTGGTTCAGGCCAACACCGGTGCGCTCCAGCACGCGCGCACGCTCGCCGCTGCAGACCATCCGGATCTCGCCAGTGCCGTGCGGGTCTATCTTGCGTCGATTGGCCAACCGGTCGCCGGGCCCTCGCAGGCGCTGCGCAGTGCGGCGTTCGCGGTGGCGGCCCCGACGCAGGGTGGCCGTATCGAGTTCACCAATTCGCCGTGGGCCTTCGACCGCGAGGCCTTGCGTCGGGCGATGGATTTTCAGCAGCTGGTCGTCCTCAACGACTTCGAGGCGCTCGCGCTGGCCATTCCCGATCTGCCTGCATCGACGCTGCGGCCGTTGAAACGAGGTGCGGCCGACCCCGCGGCTCCCTGCGCGGTGCTGGGTCCCGGCACGGGGCTCGGAGTCGCGGCGCTGCTGCCGCCGGTCGAGGGCGCGCCGTCGACAGCGCCGCGAGCGCTGCGCAGCCAGGGTGGCCATGTCGGCTTCGCGCCTGCGGACGACATCGAGCTCGAACTGCTGCGTTTCATGCGCCGGCGCGTCGACCGGGTCGGAACCGAGCAGCTGTTGTCCGGTCGTGGCCTGACGCATCTTTGCGCGTTCTTCGCGACGCGCGCGGGCGCTGTGCCCGAAGACCTGGCGCCCGCAACCGTCAGTGCGCGTGCGCTGGCGGGTGATGATCCGGTGGCGCGGGAGGCGGCGCTGCGGTTCTGGGCGTTGCTGGGCAGCTTTGCTGGCGATGTCGCGCTGTCGTTCGGTGCCTGGGGCGGGGTTTACATTGGCGGTGGCGTCGCACCGCGTCTGCTGCCGCTGTTTGACCTGAGCGACTTCGTCGCGCGCTTCGACGCGAAGCAACCCATGGGCGAGCTGCTGGCGCCGGTGCCCGTCACGCTGATCGACGATCCGCACGCGGCGTTGCATGGCGCGGCCCGCGCGCGCTGCGCTGAAGGTTCGCGCGCGTCACAGGAAGGTAAATCGCCTCGAGCGGCTTGCGCGTGATCGCTGGCACGGTGCAACCCGGCGCCGGGTAGCCGGTGACCAGCACCAGATAGGGTCGCTCCGTGTCGCGGGGGCGTGCCAGGATCTCGTTCAGGAAGCCCATGGGCGAAGGGGTATGCGTCAGCGTCGCCAGGCCCGCCAGATGCAATGCGCTGATCAGCATGCCGGTCGCGATGCCGACCGACTCGTCCGTGTAGTAGTGCTTGATCTTGCCGCCGGTCGCATCGCGGGCATAACGCTGCAGGAATATCACGATCAGCCAGGGGGCGACCTCCAGGAAAGGCTTGTGCGCGTCGGTACCAATCGGGCGCAGTGCATCGAGCCAGTCCTTCGGTGCCCGGCGGGCGTAGAATTCACGTTCTTCGGCTTCCGCCGCCGTGCGTATTCGTTGCTTGGTGGCGAGGTCGGAGACGGCGACGAAATGCCAAGGTTGCTGGTTCGCGCCGCTGGGGGCGCTGCCTGCAGTGTGCAGGCAGGCCTCGATGAGCGCACGCGGGACCGGGCGCGAATCGAAGTCGCGCACTGAGCGGCGCTCGTGCATGCGGGAGGCGAACGCGCGGGCCTGCGCGAGCATCGTGGAGTCATCCTGTGGCGGGCGCTCTGGCAGGGCGATGACGCTGGGCGAGTCCATCGGGAGGCTCCGTGAAAAGGGTTTGCAGCAGTGTAGCCGCAGGGCTCGGCATCTTGCTGGGCATCGCCAGTGGGGTCGCCATGGCAGTCGAACAACCCGCGTTCCGCTCGATCGAAAAACAGGGCGCGTACGAACTGCGCGAGTATGCGCCGTACCTGATTGCCGAGACGCGGGTCGAAGCCTCGTTCATCGATGCGGGCAACATCGCTTTCGGCCGCCTGTTCCGCTACATCAGCGGCGCGAATGCCCCGGGACAGAAGATGGCGATGACCGCCCCGGTGACGCAATCCCGCGGCGAGAAGATCGCGATGACGGCGCCGGTGCAGCAGGTCGCGGACCAGGGTGCCTTCAGGGTCGGGTTCATCGTGCCGGCGCGCTACACGCTGGAGACCGTGCCCCAGCCGACCGATGCCCGCATCACGCTGCGCCAGGTACCGGGTGGCCTGG
>JAWLAD010000041.1:0-16558 GCA_041395605.1 Steroidobacteraceae bacterium | reverse complement strand
ATCGCGCTCGACCGCTCGACCTCCAAGGAAGCCGTCTGCGTGGTGTTCGAGAAGGTTAATACGGGCGGCAAGCCGCTCGATGCCTTCGAGCTGGTCACGGCGATGTACGCGGCCTCGGGCCACGAGTTGCGCAAGGACTGGTATGGCGATGAAGGCGTCAAGGGCCGCCACCAGCGGCTTGCCGATACCCTGCGGCCTGCGGATTCCGATGCCGGTATTCTAGCCGGTGTCGGCAATACCGATTTCTTGCAAGCCATTTCGCTCTTTTTCACCCGCGACCGGCGGCGTGCCGCCGAGCAGGCGGGCAAGGAAGGCAAGGAATTGCCTGCCGTGTCGGGCAACCGGCAAGCCCTGCTCGACCTGCCGCTGGAAGCCTACAAGAAATATGAGGCGCAGGTGGAACGCGGCTTCATACAAGCCGCCAAGTTCCTGCACATGCTCCATATCTACCGCATTTTCGATCTGCCCTATCAGTCGCAGATTGTGCCGCTGGCGGCGATCCTCGCCGACATTGGCGATGCGTGGGAGCATGAAGCCAACCGGGCGAAGCTGGTCCAGTGGTATTGGAACGGCGTATTCGGCGAGCTTTACGGCTCCGCTGTCGAAACGCGCATCGCCAAGGATTTCATGGAGGTCACGCGCTGGCTGAGCGGCGGGCCGGAGCCTTCGACGGTCAGCGAAACCATCTTCCGCTCCGACCGCCTGAAAACCATGCGGATGCGGCTTTCAGCGGCCTATAAGGGCATGAACGCCCTGTTGATGAAGGAAGGCGCGCAGGATTTCCGGTCGGGCCAGAAGTTCGACCATACAGTATTTTTCGGGGAGAACGTGGATATTCACCACATCTTCCCACAGGACTGGTGCCGGACGCAGGGTATCAAGCCTGCGGTGTTCGATTCCATTATAAACAAGACACCGCTGTCGTATCGCACGAACAGGATTATCGGCGGCGTTGCGCCAAGCGAGTATCTGGCGAAGCTGGAAAGCGGAAACAACTCCACGCCTCCCATCGCCAGCGAAAAGCTGGACAGCTATCTGCAATCGCACCTGATCGCCCCCGCCCTTATCCGTGCCGACAAGTTCGAGGCGTTCATGGAAGATCGGCAAAAGCGCCTGCTTGGCCTGATCGAACAGGCGATGGGCAAGGCTGCCTATGGTGGCAACATCCCGGAAGAAGGCGAGGACACCGAAACAATCGAAGATGACGCCGAAGCGGCCTTGCTCCTTCCGACAGGCTGATGCGGCAATATCGTTATCTATGGTAGGGCTATGGCGTAAACGTAGTGATCATCACTATCGGTCGCGGCCCGCCACATTCCCCATGCACCGCGCCGCGTCGCTGCCACCGCGGCGCCGGAGCGCGATTCAGCTGGGAGTGTCGTCGCCCTCGCGGTCGTCCTTGCCGTAGCCTTCGTAGGCCACGCGCAGGCGATCGGCGAACAGGTGCGGCAGGCCGGCGTCGGTCTGGGTGTCGACGAGCTGCCGGAAGAATTCGCCGTACAGTTCCCAGTTGCTGGGTCGTGCGCCCATCAGGTTGCGCGTCGCCGAGCGTTCTGAAACGCTCTTCGAGCGTGCGTGGCTCCAGCTCCTGCATGACCTGCTGCAGGGCGGTCGGCAACGCCGCAGCCAGCGCGGCGTCATGCCGCTTGCCCTGCTCGAAGATCTGGCGCAGCCATTGGGCCGCGTCGAGCCGGCGGCTGCCATGGTTTGACAGCATCGCCGACAGCAGGTCGTCGGCGGGCGCCGTGACCCGGAACGGGGCGGTCTGGTCGTCAGCGCTCCGGTCACCCAATCCGAGTTCGCGTCGCAATTCGGACTGTTTGACTTCCAGGTCCTTGATGCCGACGAGCGATTCGCGCAGCAGTCGCCCGGCGAGCTGCAGCATGGCCACACTCGCGTCGGCTGGCAGGCTGGCGGCATCGATGCCGGCGCCTCGGCAGAACGCCTCGAACGCTGCGCGCGCACCGGGCTTTGCGCCTCGCGCGCTTCGACGGTGCGCTTCAGCTTCTCCATGCGCCGCGCCGCGATGATGTCCGAGTTCTCGGCCGGTGGGGTGCGGCGGGCCCGGGCGCGGGACGATTGCCGAAGGGCAGCACCACCGCCTGGCCGAAGGCATTGCCGACCTGCAGCTCCGCTCGCCGCCGGCTCGACCTGGAACAGGGCGCTGGGCGACAGCGAGATGTCGAGATTGTCTTCGAGCCTGGGTGCAGTCGCGGCGTCCGGTTGTTCGGCGAGCTGTGCGGCCACCTCGATGCCGGCCGTACGCTCGGCCGTGTGTTCCGCGCTGCTGTCGATCGCGACGACGACTTCGTACTCGCCGAGTCGCAGGATGTCGCCGTTGTGCAGCTCCCACGGCGTCTGCTTGGGTATCGGGTCGGACGAGTCGTTCAGGTACGTGCCGTTCGTGCTCGTGTCCTCGAGCAGGAACAGGCCGTGCCGGAAATGGATGCGGGCGTGGTGCCCGGACAGGAATCGCGCAGGATCAGGCAGCACCCAGTCGTTGTCGGCCGAGCGACCGATGGAGCCGCCGGCAACGCCGAAGACGATGCTGCTGCGCTGCCCGAGGGCACGCCGGTGTTCGCTGACGATGCGCAGCCGTAGCGCCATGCTTGGTATTCCAGACCCGGGCCGGCAGGAGTTGGCCGTATAATGCCGGGCATAAGTTATCAACAGCCCCGCGGACGCCGATGGCAGCAAGTCACATTTTCCGGATTATGTTCGTGAATCAGGGCAAGGTTTACGAGGTCTACGCCCGCAAGGTTTCGCAGGGCGACCTGTTCGGCTTCATCGAGGTCGAAGAGCTGGTGTTCGGTACGCGCAGCGGCGTCGTCGTCGATCCGTCCGAAGAGCGCATCAAGAGCGAGTTCGAAGGCGTGAAGCGCAGCCTGCTGCCGATGAATTCGGTCCTGCGCATCGACGAAGTCAGGAAGCAGGGCGTCAGCAAGATCAGCACGCTGGAGGGCAGCAACGTCGCGCCGTTCCCGCTCCCGCTTGCGCCGGTGCCGACCGATTCCGGTCCACGGAAGTGATGCCTCGATGATGCTCGACCTCAGCGGCGCGGCAGCCCTGTCGGCCTTCCGCGTCGTCGCCAAGTTGCAGGGACCGTCTGGCAGCATTGGCGCCCGGGCTGCAACTTGCCGACGCGCGTTTCCACCATTTCGGGGAGCTCTCCCGTCCGCTGTCGGACGACGAGCACGCGCGTCTGGTTGCGTTGTTGACTTACGGGCCGCGAGAAGCCGCGCCTGCCGCTGCGCACGATCGGGCGGGCGGGCTGGTGCGGATCGTCGTGCCGCGGCCCGGGACGATCTCCCCGTGGGCTTCCAAGGCAACGGACATCGCGCATGTCTGCGGCCTGGACGCCGTGCGCCGCATCGAGCGCGGGGTCGTGTTTCGGATTGCCTGCGATACGGCGCCGGATGCGGCACTGCTGCGCCGGATCGATGCGCTGCTGCACGACCGGATGACCGAGGCCGTGGTCGATTCGACCGCTGCCGCGGCGGTGCTGTTCGGCAGCGACGCGCCGCGGCCGTTGCGCACGGTGTCGCTTTCGGCCGGACGCGACGCGCTGGTGGCAGCCGACCGGGAACTCGGCCTCGCGTTGTCGCCGGACGAGATCGACTATCTGCTCGAGGCGTTCGCGCGCGCCGGGCGCGACCCGACCGATGCCGAACTGATGATGTTCGCGCAGGCGAACCCGAGCACTGTCGCCACAAGATCTTCAACGCGAATTGGATCATCGACGGCGAGCCGCGCGACAAATCGCTGTTCGCGATGATCCGCAACACGCACGCATGCAGCCCGGCGGGCGTGCTCTCGGCGTACCGCGACAATGCCGCCGTCATCGAGGGCGTCGCGCAGGGCCGGCGTTACTTCGCCGCCGCCGACGGTGGCGCCTACGTCACCGCGGTCGAGCCGATCGACATCCTGATGAAGGTCGAGACGCACAACCATCCGACCGCGATCTCGCCGTTTCCTGGTGCGTCGACGGGCTCGGGCGGCGAGATCCGCGATGAGGGCGCGACCGGCATCGGCGCGAAGCCCAAGGCGGGCCTCGTCGGCTTCTCGGTGTCGAACCTGCGGATCCCGGGCGCGATCGAACCCTGGGAGGCCACGGCCGGCAAGCCGGACCGCATTGCGTCGGCGCTCGACATCATGCTCGACGGTCCGTTGGGCGCTGCGGCGTTCAACAACGAATTCGGCCGGCCGAACATCGCGGGTTACTTCCGTACGTACGAGCAGCGCATCGAAGGCGATGCGCCGGGACGCTGGCGCGGCTACCACAAGCCGATCATGATCGCGGGCGGTCTCGGCAACGTGCGTCGCGGCCACGTCGAGAAGCGCGATTGCCCGGTCGGTGCGCGCGTCGTCGTGCTCGGCGGTCCGTCGATGCTGATCGGCCTGGGTGGCGGCGCGGCCTCGTCGGTCGGCGCGGGTGCTTCCAGCGCCGAGCTCGACTTCGCATCCGTGCAGCGCGGCAACCCCGAGATCCAGCGTCGTGCGCAAGAGGTGATCGACCGGTGCTGGGCGCAGGGCGATGCGAACCCGATCCTGCTGATCCACGACGTCGGGGCCGGTGGCCTCTCGAACGCGGTGCCCGAAGCCGTCGCGCACAGCGAGCGCGGTGCGGTCGTCGACCTGCGCGCGATTCCCTGCGACGAGCCCGGCCTGTCGCCGATGGAGATCTGGTGCAATGAGTCGCAGGAGCGTTATGTGCTCGTCATCGGGGCGCAGGACATCGAGCGTTTCCGCGCGCTCTGCGAGCGCGAGCGCTGTCCGGTCGCGGTCATCGGCACGCTGACCGATGACGGTCGCCTCGTCGTCCGCGATGAGCTTCTCGGCGTGACCCCGGTCGACATGCCGCTCGAGGTGCTGCTCGGCAAGGCGCCGCGGATGCTGCGCGACGTGCGCAGCGTGGCGCCGCAGCGGCAGACGTTCGACGTCGCCCGCATCGACCTGCGCGAGGCGGCGTATCGCGTGCTGCGCCACCCGGTCGTTGCCGACAAGACCTTCCTGATCACGATCGGCGATCGCAGCGTCGGTGGCTTCGTCAGCCGCGACCAGATGGTCGGTCCCTGGCAGGTGCCCGTTGCCGACGTCGGCGTCACGGTGGCGGACCACTTCGGCGTCGCCGGCGAGGCGATGGCAATGGGCGAGCGCACGCCGGTCGCGGTGCTCGATGCGCCGGCCTCCGGGCGCCTCGCGATCGGCGAGGCGATCACCAACATCCTTGCAGCCGATGTCGCCCGGTTGTCGGACATCCGCCTCAGCGCGAACTGGATGGCAGCCTGCGGCGAGCCCGGCGAGGACGCGGCGTTGTACGCAACCGTCGCTGCCGTCGGCGAGGAATTGTGCCCGGCGCTCGGCATCGCGATCCCGGTCGGCAAGGACTCGCTGTCGATGCGCACCTCATGGCAGGACGGTGCGGAAGCGCGGCGTGTCGTCGCGCCGGTGTCGCTGATCGTATCGGCGTTCGCGCCGGTCGCGGATGTGCGTCGGACGCTGACGCCACAAATACAAGCGGTGCAGCAGTCGACACAGCTGCTGCTCGTCGATCTCGGCGCGGCACAGCCGCGGCTCGGTGGCTCGGTGCTGGCGCAGGTGCACGGCGCGCTGGGCGACCAGCCACCCGATCTCGACGATCCGGCATTGGTCATGCGCCTCGCAGACGCACTGCGCGAACTTCGCGAGGCCGGACTGCTGCTGGCCTACCACGACCGCAGCGACGGCGGCCTGTGGGCGACGCTGGTCGAGATGGCCTTCGCCGGACACTGCGGCCTCGATATCGTGCTCGATTGCGCGGATCGCGCGACGCTGGTGCGGCAGTTGTTCGCCGAGGAACTCGGCGTCGTGGTGCAGGTTCGCAGCGCCGATCTCGGGCGCGTGCAGGCCGTGCTGGCGCAGCATGGCCTCGGCGGGCGCAGCCACGTCGTCGCGACGCCGCGCGCGGCCGCCGACGTCGTCCGCGTCGGCACGGCCGGCGCAGGTGTGCAGTTCGAGGAGAGCTGGACGTCGCTGCGAGCGGCGTGGTCAGCGGTGTCACGCCAGATGCGCCGCCTCCGCGACGATCCTGCCTGTGCCGACGAGGAGCTTGCCGCCGTGGTGGACCCGGCGGCGCCTGGCCTGCAGGTCGCGCTCGGTTTCGACGCCGATGACGACGTCGCGGCGCCGTTCATTGCGAGCGGCTCGCGGCCGCGAGTTGCCGTGCTGCGCGAACAGGGCGTCAACAGCCAGGTCGAGATGGCGGCCGTGCTCGAACTCGCCGGTTTCGAGCCGCACGACGTGCACATGACCGACCTGATCGCCGGCCGGCGTCGCCTCGAGGAATTCAAGGGTCTCGTTGCCTGCGGCGGATTTTCCTACGGCGATGTTCTGGGTGCGGGCGAGGGCTGGGCGAAGTCGATCCGCTTCAATGCGGCGCTGCGCGACGCGTTCACCGCATTCTTCGCGCGGCCCGACAGCTTCACGCTCGGTGTCTGCAATGGCTGCCAGATGGTCTCGACGCTGCGCGAGCTGATCCCGGGCACGGAATTGTGGCCGCGCTTCGTGCGCAACCGCGGCGAGCAGTACGAGGCGCGCCTCAGTCTCGTCGAGATCCAGCGCTCGCCGTCCTTGTTCCTCGGCGACATGGCGGGCTCCGTGCTGCCCATTGTCGTGGCCCATGGCGAGGGACGCGCCGAGTTCGCCGACCCCGCCGCGGCGAAGGCGTGTTCGGACGCGGGCATCGTCGCGTTGCGGTACGTCGAGCGCGCCGGCGTGATCGCCGCGCGTTACCCGGCCAACCCCAACGGGTCGCCGCTGGGCATCGCGGCGGTCTGCAGCACGGATGGCCGCGTGACCATCACGATGCCGCACCCCGAACGCGTGTTCCGCCGGCTGCAGCACTCGTGGCATCCGCCGGGCGAGGGCGAGTACAGCGGCTGGATGCGGATGTTCCGCAACGCGCGCCGCTGGGTCGGTTAGCGCACATTGCGGCAAGGCGCCAGCAGGTCGCGCTCCGGCAGATAGGCGCGGGTGCGCACGTCGAGCAGCCCGAGGATCGAGTGGAACAGGTTGTCGTGCGACGCTGGCGCCGACGCGCGCTGCGTCAGGCACTGGGCATCGAGTCCGGTGCTCGCGCCGAAGCCTGGTGATTGCCAGTAGATCATCGGCACCCAGGTCTGCACGCGCGGTGACAACGCATAGGGCACGCCGTGCAGGTACAGGCCGGCCTCGCCCAGGGATTCGCCGTGGTCTGACACGTACAGCAGCGACGTGTCGAACCGGTCGCTGCGCTCGGCCAGTGCCCGGATCATGCTGGCGAGCAGATGGTCGGTGTACAGCACGTCGTTGTCGAAGGCGTTGACGACTTCCTCGCGCGAGCATTCGCGCAGCTCCGCGGTCCGGCAGTCCGGCGTGAAGCGGCGGAAGCTCTCGGGGTAGCGCCGGTAGTAGGCCGGGCCATGGTTGCCCATCATGTGCAGCACGATGACGCGATCGCGCGTCGCATCGCCGCCCTGCGAGTCGAGCTCCCGCTGCAACGCGTCGATGAGGATGCGGTCGTCGCATTCCTCGCCACGGCATGCAGATGGGACGAACCGGGCGTCGAGCTTGACACTGCGTATCCCGTCGCCGTCGCAGACGCCTTTGCAGCCCGACTGGTTTTCATACCACGTGACGGCATAGCCCGCGCGGACCAGCACGTGCAGCAGCCCCTCGGCGCCGCGGATGCGGTCCTCGTCGTAGTCGGCACGCCCCCATGGCGAGAACATGCAGGGCAACGACACCTCTGTGGAGGTTCCGCAGGCCGTGACGTTGCTGAAGTTGACGATATCGAGGCCAGAGAGTTCGGGATTGGTCTCGCGCGCGTACCCATTGAGCGAGAAATTGGCGCCACGCGCGGTTTCGCCGACGACATAGACGAACACGCGCGGGCGCGCGCCGGCCATCGGGGCGGGATCGCGGCGCGCATCGGCGCCCACGACCTCCCGCGGTCGCGAAGCGGTGCGTGCATCGGCCGAAGCGACCGTGATCAACGACACGATGTAGTTGCCCGGCGTGACCATGTAGCGCAGCTCGCGCTGGTTGCGCATCAGCGACGTGAAATCCCTGTTCACCGGCAGCAGCGCCGCGACCGCGACCAGCAGCGCCACGAAGATGGCGCCGAGGCGGAACAGTGCGGCGCGCAGCATGGGTTGCGCCGCGGCCGCACCCACGCGAGGAACGCGAGCGGCAGTGCGGACCAGGCGAACACCTGCCAGGCGAGGCTCCAGGACATGAGCTCCGAGGCCTCGCGCCGGTCGGTGCGCAGTACGTTGCGCAGCATCGATGCATCCAGCAGGACGTTGAACGCTCGCATGTAGTAGACGGCGAACGCCGTCGCGACGACGATCAGTGCCAGCCAGGGCTTCACCGTCCAGCGTGTCGCCGGCAGGACCAGCAGGATGAAGTGCAGCGCAACCAGCGCGATGCCGACACAGGCGATGAACAGCCAGCTCGACGCCGCCGCCACGGGATGGTGGACGGCGATGGCGCTCCACCAGTTGCCGTTCCCGGCCACGACGCAGTACAGGGCGATGATCGCGACGATCCACTCGACGCGCAGTTCGGGACGCGACGCGGGCCAGCGCATGGTCAGAAGCTGCGCTTGGTTTCGACCAGGAACTGCACGTTCCTGATCGACGAGTCGCCGTCGAGCGGGAACGCGACGTCCACGTGCACGACATTGCCGAGTCCGGAGCGGCCGTTACCGAGGCGCAGTCCGAAGCCGACGTCGCGCAACAGTCCCTGGCTGGGTGTGCCAAGCGGGTCGGTCCCGCGTACCTCGCCCATGTCGAAGAACACGGCCCCGCCGACGTTGAACAGGCGGAACGGATACCAGTTGCTGAACAGCCGCTGTTCGGCGGTGAACAGCCAGCGCGAGCTGCCCGACTGGTACCTGAGCGGATAGCCACGCAGGCCGTTGTCGCCACCGAGCTGGACCTGCTGGTCGAGGTCCAGGTTCTTGCCGTCGAGCGTCGACAGCCCGAGGTACAGCACGCGTCGCGGCGACTGGCGGAAGTACCAGCGGGCATCGAAGGCGAGCAGGCCGCCGGCGACCTTGCCATCCTCCAGCCGCCCGGATGTGCTCGCCTCGAGCTGCAGCGTCTGGCGCGGCGTCAGGCGCCAGCCATGGGAGATGCCGCCACTCAGCATCGTCGCGCTGCGGTCGGCGCCGAAGGCATCGCTCGCGAAGCCGATCTGAAGCCGCGCGCGCAGCCCAAGCACGATGTCCTCCGTGCGCGCGATCTGGTCGCGGTTGCGCTCGGTGCGGAAGTCGTCCTCGGCCCACTCGACGGCGAGCCAGGGATAGGCGAACGTGCGGTCCGCGGGCAGGGCCCGCGTCGCGGCCGGTGTCGTCAACGCACTGAAGTCGCGTTCGTCGCGCGTGTAGCCGAATTTCCAGCGTGTAACCCAGCCGTCGCGCAGCCCGCGGGACCAACCCACGTAGGCACTCCCCAGCGTCTGGTTGACGCGGTACTGGTCGACGACCTCGCCGAGGTCGTAGCGCGAATCGATGCGCTCGTCATCGGCGGCGGCGACGCCGCCCGCCCAGCGCGTATCGAGCGAGTAGAACGGGTGGTCAAGTACGACCTGTGCGAACTGGCCGTCGCTGTTGTCGGCGATCTGCGTGTCGATGCTCCACCAACTGCGACCGATCTGCCGGTCCCGGTAGATGATGAAGTTGGAGTCACGGTCGACGCCGGACTTGTGGCTGAGGCTGAGCTGCGCCCCGGTTCCCAGCAGGTTCAGTTCCTCGATCTCGAATCCCGTGTTGTTGCGACCGCCCTTGCGACCAAACGACAAGCCTGGATTGAACGTCCAGACGTCCTGCACGACGACCTCGAGGTCGACCATGCCGTCATGCCAGGAGACCGGGCGGACCCAGGCATCGCGCAGGTAGCGCCGCGTCCGCAGGATCCGCGCCGTCTCCTCGATGAGCCGCGGGTCGTAGGGCTGCCCGGACTCGAACAGGAGCTGGTCGCGGACAGTCGCGTCGCGGGTATCGACATGCAGACGATTGGCGAGGCGGAACAACGGCTTGTTCTCGTCCGGCCGACTGGTGTCGAACAGGTCGCGGACGACGATGCGCACCTCGCCGATGCGGGCGTTGGCCGCGACGAGATCCGCATCGGAGGGCAGGCCGGGCGCGCGCTCCGGGGCCCGTTCGTCCGTGCGGGCGTTGACGCTGGGGAGCACGGCCGCCAGGACATGGCCCGGGAGGGCCCACGCCAGCGCCAGGGCGCACAAGCGGGCTGCCCGGCGGCTGCGGGCTGAGGGCGTACGTACGCCGCACCTGCGATCGATCGACTGCATGCCCGTGGGACGGCAGTCACCACCGGAATCAATCGCCGCCCCCGGCGGACCCGGCAGGCCTCAGCGCGTCAGCGGCTTGTAGCGGATGCGGTGCGGCTGCACGGCATCCTCGCCCTTGCGGCGCTTGTAGTCCGCCGTGTACTCCTCGTAGTTGCCCTCGAACCAGACGACTTCCGAGTTGCCTTCGAAGGCGAGGATGTGCGTCGCGATGCGGTCGAGGAACCAGCGGTCGTGCGAGATCACGACGGCGCAGCCGGGGAACGCCAGCAAGCCCTCTTCGAGCGCACGCAGGGTTTCGATGTCGAGGTCGTTGGTCGGCTCGTCGAGCAGCAGCACGTTGCCGCCCGACTTCAGCACCTTGGCGAGGTGCACGCGATTGCGCTCACCGCCCGACAGGTCGCCGATCAACTGCTGCTGCTGCGTGCCTTTGAAGTTGAAGCGGCCGACATAGCCGCGTGACGAGGTCTCGTAGTTGCCGACCTTGATCTGGTCGAGGCCGCCAGAAATTTCCTGGAACACGCTGTTCTTGTCGTTCAGCGCCTGGCGCGACTGGTCCACGTAAGCGAGCTTGACGGTGGGCCCGATGCGGATCTCACCAGCATCCGGTTTCTCGACGCCGGTCAGCATGCGGAACAGCGTCGTCTTGCCGGCGCCGTTCGGGCCGATGATGCCGACGATGCCACCCGGCGGCAGCGAGAAGCTCAGGTTGTCGATCAGCAGCCGGTCGCCGTAGGCCTTGCGCAGGCCTTCGACCTGGATCACGTTGTCGCCAAGGCGCTCGCCCGGCGGGATGTAGATCTCGTTGGTCTCGTTGCGCTCCTGGAACTCGCGCGACGACAGTTCCTCGAAGCGCGCGAGGCGCGCCTTGCTCTTGGCCTGGCGGGCCTTGGGGTTCTGGCGCACCCACTCGAGTTCCTTCTCGAGCGTCTTGCGCAGCGTTCTGCTCGCGCTCTTCCTGCGCGAGCCGCTTTTCCTTCTGCTCCAGCCAGCTCGAGTAGTTGCCGTGCCACGGAATGCCGTGGCCGCGGTCGAGCTCGAGCAGATCCACCCGCGACGTTGTCGAGGAAGTAGCGGTCGTGCGTGACGGCGATCACCGTGCTCGGGTACTCGTCGAGATAGCGTTCGAGCCAGGCGATGGACTCGGCGTCGAGGTGGTTCGTGGGCTCGTCGAGCAGCAGCATGTCGGGCGCCGAAAGCAGCAGCCGGCACAGCGCGACACGGCGCTTCTCGCCGCCCGAGAGCTTGTCGATCTTCGAATCCCATGGCGGCAGGCGCAATGCGTCCGCGGCGATCTCGAGCTTGCGCTCGAGTTCCCAGCCACCGGCCGCATCGATGGCGTCCTGCAGTTCGGCCTGTTCTTCGAGCAGCTTGTTCATCTCGTCGTCGGACATCGGCTCGGCGAACTTCTCGCTGATCGCGTTGAAGCGTTCGACCTTGGCGAACATGCCGCCGACGCCCTGGATGACTTCCTCGCGCACGGTCTTCGCGGGGTCGAGTTCGGGCTCCTGCGGCAGGTAGCCGACCTTGATGCCGGACTGCGGGCGGGCTTCGCCGTCGATGTTGGTATCGATGCCGGCCATGATGCGCAGCAGCGTCGACTTGCCCGAACCGTTCAGGCCCAGCACGCCAATCTTGGCGCCGGGGAAGAACGACAGGCTGATGTCGCGCAGGATCTGCCGCTTCGGCGGCACGACCTTGCCGACACGGTTCATCGTGTAGATGTACTGGGCCATATCAGGAATAACCTTGGAAAAGCGGGCGGTGCGGCACGCAGCCGGCGGGCCCGAACGGGCCGCGATTATGCGGCAGTCCCGGGAAATTGGCGACCGCGGCGGAGCGCCAGCGCTGTGCTAGTCTCCGCGCCATGACGGGCGGGAAGGGGTCCTGACAGCGTGAATGCGCGCGTCTGCGTCGTCGCCGGTGAGCGGCTTGCGCGCTACGGATTCGGCGATGGTCATCCGTTCGGCCCCGATCGCCACGCGGCCTTCCTGCGCGAGTTCGAAGCGCGCGGCCTGGACCGCCGTACAGAGGTCATCGACACACGGGCCGCGACCGATGCGGAACTGCTCGCCTTCCACACCCAGTCCTATGTCGACCTCGTGCGGCAGCGCTCGCAGAGCGGCACGGGATACCTCGACGGGGGCGATACGCCGGCATGGCGTGGCGTGTTCGAGGCGGCCAGCGACGTCGTCGGCGCGACCTTGCTCGCGACCGAGCAGGTCATGTCGGGTGCGGCGCGACGCGGCTTTGTGCCCATTGCCGGGCTGCACCACGCTGCGCGCGCGGGTGCAGCGGGCTTCTGCGTCTTCAATGACATCGGTGTCGCGATCGAATGGCTGCGCCGCGAGCACGACCTGCATCGCATCGCTTACGTCGACATCGACGCGCATCATGGCGACGGCGTGTTCTACGCCTACGAAGACGATGCCGAACTGATTTTTGCCGACATCCACGAAGACGGCCGGCATCTGTATCCGGGCACCGGCTCCGATCTCGAGACGGGCCGCGGGCTGGCCGCAGGCACCAAATTGAACATACCGTTGGCACCGGGCGCCGATGACGCTGCCTTCGATGCCGCGTGGCCGCGGGTCATCGAGCACCTCGAGCGCTTCGCCCCCGAGTTCCTGATCCTGCAGTGTGGTGCCGACAGCCTCGCGGGCGACCCGATCACGCACCTGCGCTTCACCGCTGGCGCGCATCGGCGGGCGGCCGCGGATCTCGCCGGGCTCGCCGAGCGGCTCGGGCATGGCCGCCTGCTGGCGCTGGGCGGTGGCGGCTACAACCGCGGCAACCTTGCGCAGGCCTGGAACGGCGTCGTCGAGGCGCTGGTGGAGGCGCCCGTCCGCGGCGACTGAGCGGAGTGGGCCCGGCCCGCGCCCCGACGGGGTGGGTGCTTCGGGTACAATGCAGGGCCCGCTCGTGGCCCCAGCCCGCAAGGATTCGCCGATGTTCCCGACCAGCATGGTCATCGATGGTTTCGATCCCGAACTCGCCGCTGCCATGGCCGCCGAAAAGCGGCGCCAGGAGCAGCACATCGAGTTGATCGCATCCGAAAACTACGCCAGCCCCCGCGTGCTCGCGGCGCAGGGTTCGGTGCTGACGAACAAGTACGCCGAGGGCTATCCGGGCAAGCGCTACTACGGCGGCTGCGAACACGTCGACGTGGCCGAGCAGCTCGCGATCGATCGCGCCAAGCAGCTGTTCGGGGCCGATTACGCGAACGTGCAGCCGCACTCGGGCTCGCAGGCCAATGCGGCGGTGTACCTCGCGTTGCTGAAGCCCGGCGAGACCGTGCTCGGCATGAGCCTCGATCACGGCGGTCACCTGACGCACGGCGCCAAGGTCAATTTCTCGGGCAAGCTGTTCACCGCGCACCAGTACGGCATCCGCCCGGACAACGGCGAGATCGATTACGACGCACTCGAGCGGCAGGCGCTGGAGTGCAAGCCGCGCATGATCATCGCCGGCTTCTCGGCCTATTCGCGCCTGCTGGACTTCCCGCGCTTCCGAGCGATCGCCGACAAGGTCGGCGCGTGGCTGATGGTCGACATGGCCCACGTCGCCGGTCCTCGTGGCCGCCGGCGTTTACCCGAACCCGATTCCCTACGCCGACGTCGTCACGACGACGACGCACAAGACGCTGCGCGGCTCGCGCGGCGGCCTGATCCTGGCGCGCGCCAATGACGAGATCACCAAGAAGTTCAACTCGCTGGTGTTCCCGGGCACGCAGGGCGGGCCGCTGATGCACGTCATCGCGGCGAAGGCCGTGGCCTTCTTCGAGGCGCTGCAGCCTGAGTTCAAGACCTACCAGCAGCAGGTGGTCACGAACGCGCGCGCGATGGCGAAGCGCCTGCAGGCGCGCGGTTATCGGATCGTCTCGGGCGGCACGGACAACCACCTGTTCCTGCTCGACCTGTCGGACAAGCAGATCACCGGCAAGGACGCCGACGCAGCGCCTCGGTCGCGCGCACATCACCGTCAACAAGAACGCGGTGCCGAACGACCCGGCCGCCGGCGGTCACCAGCGGCATCCGCATCGGCACGCCGGCCGGCACGACGCGCGGCTTCGGTGTCGCCGAGTTCGAGCAGGTCGCCGACTGGATCGCCGACGTGCTCGACGCGAACGGTTCGGATGCGGCGATCGAGCGCGTGCGCGGCCAGGTCGAGGCCCTGTGCGCGCGCTTCCCCGTGTACGGAGCTTCCGAGGCCGCCTCTGCGGAGCGCGGCACGTGTACTGTCCCTTCTGCGGCCACGAGGAAACGAAAGTCAACGACTCGCGGCTCGCGGCCGAGGGACGGCAGATCCGCCGGCGGCGCGAATGCCTGGCGTGCGGCGAGCGCTTCACGACTTTCGAGACTGCCGAACTGGTGATGCCTCTGGTCGTCAAGCGCGACCAGAGCCGCGTGCCCTTCGACGAGGCGAAACTGCGCGCGAGCTTCGTCAAGGCCCTCGAGAAGCGGCCGGTCAGCCAGGAATCGATCGAAGAGGCCGTGAGCCGCGTCGCGCACCGGTTGCGCAGCTTCGGCGAGCGCGAGGTGCCGTCGCGCCAGATCGGCGAGGTCGTCATGGAAGAACTGCGCCATCTCGATGAGGTGGCCTATGTGCGCTTTGCGTCGGTCTAGCGCAGCTTCCAGGACATCGTGGCATGCCGCGAAGAGATCGAGCAGCTGCGCCGGCGCCGGCGCCGCGATCCGCTCGAGGGCCAGCTGTCGCTGCTGCCGAACGACGGCGGCGCGAGTCCGCGACGGAGCCGCAAGCCGTGAGCCGGTTTTCCGCTTTCGACGCGACGGCCATGCACAGGGCGCTCGAACTCGCCGCGCGCGGACTCGAGACCACGCACCCGAACCCGCGCGTCGGCTGCGTGGTCGCGCAGGGCGAACGCATCGTCGGCGAGGGCTTCCACGCGCGCGCCGGTGAGCCCCACGCCGAGGTGTTCGCGCTGCGTGCCGCCGGCGAGGCCGCCCGCGGCGCCACGGCCTACGTGACGCTCGAGCCCTGCAACCACCACGGCCGGACGCCGCCCTGTGTCGATGCACTGCTTGCCGCGGGTATCGCGCGTGTCGTGTACGCCTCGCATGACCTCGACCCGCGCGTCGATGGTGCTGGCGCGGCGCGCCTGCGTGCGGCCGGCATCACGGTCGAGGGCGGGTTGCTCGAGGCCGAGGCCGACGACCTGAACGCCGGGTTCCTGTCACGCCTGCGGCGCGGTCGTCCCTGGGTGCGGCTCAAGCTGGCGATGTCGCTGGACGGGCGCACGGCGCTCGCGAGCGGCGAGAGTCGCTGGCTCACGAGCGAGGCCGCCCGGGCCGACGTGCATGCCTGGCGCGCGCGCAGCGACGCGGTGCTGACCGGCATCGGCACCGTGCTCGCCGACGATCCGCAGCTGACCGTGCGGCGTGTGCAGGGCGTCGCGCGCCAGCCGCTGCGGGTCGTGCTCGATTCGCGGCTGCGCCTGCCGCCGGACGCGAAGATGCTGCGGGAGCCGGGCGAGACCCTGTTGCTGACGACGGCGTCGGCGTCGTCCGCGCCGGCCGGGCTGCGAGGTGGCAGCGCCGGGCCGCGCATCGAGACGGCTGTGGCCGACCCCGCCGGTCGCGTGCAGCTGGATGCCGCGCTGCGGCGCCTCGGCGAGCTTGGCCTCAACGAGGTCTGGGTCGAAGCGGGCGCAACGCTGTCGGCGGCGCTGCAGGCCGCCGGGCTCGTCGACGAGTGGGTCCTTTATGTTGCACCGGTGTTGCTGGGTGCCGATGCCCGGCCGCTGCTGGACATGCCGGGAGCCGCCCGTCTGGCCAACGCGCCGCGCCTGCGGGTGATCGACGTGCAGCCGGTCGGCGCGGATGTCCGTATCATGCTGCGCTCCGGCGGCATGGGGTCGCCAGTCGAGGGCTGAATCAGGTGTTCACAGGGATCGTGCAGGACGTCGGCCGGATCGCGCGCCTCGAGCCGCGCGGCGGCGACGTGCGCCTCGTCATCGAGGTCGACAGGCTGTCGCTGGCCGCAGTGCAGCCGGGCGACAGCATCAGCGTCAGCGGCGTCTGCCTGACGGCGCTCGATCTGACGCCGCGCAGCTTCGCGGCCGATGTGTCGCGCGAGACGCTCGATGTCACCACGCTCGGCAGCCTGGCCGAAGGATCGCGGGTCAACCTCGAGCCGGCGCTGCGCGCCGGTGATGCGCTTGGCGGCCATCTGGTATCCGGGCACGTGGACGGCATTGCTGCGGTCGTCT
>JAWLAD010000040.1:0-20285 GCA_041395605.1 Steroidobacteraceae bacterium | reverse complement strand
CAGTCGTTGCGGTCACAAAGGTGCGCGCAAAGTGCTTATCACAGTATTCAATTAGAGCGTGCAGGTTGGTGCGCCCGCCCGGCAGGTCGTCGATATCGTCGATAAGCACCATGCGTTTAGACAGGCTAGCAGTTTCGAAATGCTTGGCGTCTGTGTATTGCGATCTCGCTATAGTCGAAAATTGATGCTCAAGCTCTCTGTCTTTCCGAATCTTTAGTTCGGATGCTCGAACGTATATCGGAAAGCAACCTTGCAGATGCCATTCTCTAAACGCTTCAAGAAGCAACGTGGTTTTCCCAGCTTTTTCGTCTCCTATGAAGAGGATTCGTTGCTTGTGTTCGTCCAACTTCAATAATCGCTCTGCCGAGAAATCGCGCTCGTCCTCCGCGGCCCGATCGGATACCTCCGGGAACACGAATATGTCGTCGAGGAAAATCTGTGCCTTCTCGGGGTGGATGAAATTTCCACCAGGGTCGCGAAGGACGTTCTGGAAGGTAGGTGTCAGTGACGAGGTTCCAGTAAGCCGTGCGCCGCCATCAGGGATTGGCATCTCTATGTCGGGAAGCCTCATAATCTTGCTGCCGTCGAGTATTTGGTGAGGCTTTTTTACGATGCGGCATCCTTGTCGATCTAATCGGAGTACAGAAAATCCCGCAGCTTCCGATTTCGAGTGTGGTTGTAAAGCGGCGGCTTCGAAATAGGTGCACGTACCAACGGTCGCAAGATCTTGTTGAAGAGTTGCGTCAGTGTGAACGTGGCCGCTTAGTACAAGGTCGAAACGGCTCTGCAACACTCCGCGAAGAGGATGGAAACTGCTCTCGCAATACCAAGAGATCGGATGGTGGATTACAGCGATACGTAATGCACAATCCGCATCGACACAGCTAATGAAGTCATCGACAGGGAAAACCAGTTCGCCTTTTTTCTCAGGGATTCGGGACATCCATGCGGCATTTAGGGCAGAAATACGAATTGTTGTGCCCAAGAAGTTAAACTCATGTTCTGTCCATAAGGGGTGCGAGTAGATCGCTTCGGCTTTTGTTATTTCAGCGGCGAAGTCAAAGAAATGCTTTTGTACGGCGGTGCACTGATCGGCGAGATTCGTCGATAAGTCTACTGAACCCTCGTTAACAATATGATCAACGAGGATTCCGCGAGCGGCATCGTCGGGCTTAAAGTACGCAATCGTGATTTCAGGAGCGACGATCACGTCAGCATAACCACAGCCTTCGTCCAATAGGGCATCTCGAATGTCGGCGAGGAGGAAGCTTTCTGCGGCGGCGTATTCGGGAGCCGCCCCGGAGAATGCGATATCTCCTGAGACGATAATCAAACAGACTCCCGTATCTCGCGTGCATCTTGGTAGGGAGGAGAGGCGATTTGTCGAGATAGAGCTACGACTGAGTCGTCGATGCTACGGAGATGGATGTCGCTCAAATGGAGTATGCAGAAATCCCTTCCATAAAAACGCCCTGCTGAGAAAATTCCGGATGTTAGCGCGTATCTGCGGTGGGAAGGAAATCCAAGGCGCGAATGGGGACGGTTTACTTTGACTCCGACGGCAACGCATCGACTTTGGCATGACCGTGAAGACTGAACAGTCCTCTGTCATCCACGCTGGCGCCGGTCGGGTGCAGATCGGCCCACGCTACCAGAAGTCGTGATGTGGTGCCGGCTGTGGACTCGAACTCGCGACCTGATGCTTACAAGGCAACTGCTCACCAACTGAGCTAAGCCGGCACGGGATGCCGCGGAGCGCGGCGGGTGTGGACGCGGATTATAACGTGTGCCGCGTGCGCCGACTCGACCCGCGTCGGCGTCCTCAGGGACCGCCCTGGCCGAGGCCGGCGCAGTCGACCGGCTCGACCGTGGCGCCTTCGAGCAGCGATTCGGGGATGTCGAGGGAATCGCCGTACTCGGCGGCGAGCTGGGCTTCGACCCAGTGCCGCTCGGTGGTTTCGAAACGCGGCACGACGACCGGCTTGAAACCTTTCTCGCTCATTTCGGCGAGGCGGCGGTTGACCGAATCCTGTGAGCGGAACAGGCCGAGGGAGATGGCGTTCTTGAGGTCGCCGCGGCGGATCAGCATGGTGTCGGTGACGCCGCGGTCGCGCAGGTCGTCGAGGCTCTGCTGTGCGCGGGCCTCGCTGGTCGGCTCGAGGTAGACCCAGAAGAAGCGACGCTCGCGCACGCTCTCGGCGCGGCTGTGCAGTTGCGCGACGTAGTCTCTGATCCAGTCGCGGAAGCGATCGCGCGCGGCGGTATCGACGAACGGTCCCACGCTGATGCAGCGATCGGCGGCATCGACGTGATCGAGTACTTCGGAGGTGTCTTCGCTGCGCACGCCGCCCGGCTCGCTGCCGGCCTTCGCCGGTGGCAGCTCGTCGAGTTCGGCGATCAGTGTCAGCCCAGGCGTCGACGCCGGCAGCGGTGCGTGCGCGACGACCTCGCGCGCGCGAGCCGTGACGTCGCGCTGGTAGAGCCAGCCGAACAGCACCGCGTTGGCGACGAGCAGTATGACGGCCAGCCACTTGCTCACGTGTCGTCTCCAGCGTGCACGGCGAGGCCGCGCAGCACGAGGTCGGGGACCTGCGCATAGGGCCAGTCGATCAGCGGCAGCAGCGGGGCGGCACCGCCGCCGGTCAGGTACCAGGCGGCGTCGGCGCAGCCGTCCTGCGTGGCGAGACGTTCGCGCACCTGGCGCAACAGGCCCGCCACGGCGAGCGTGCAGCCGAGCGAGATGGCGTCGGTCGTGTTGTCGGCGAAACCCGGCACGGCCGTGATCGCCTCGCATTCGAGGTCGGCCGTGCCCTGCGTGAGGCTCGTGCGCATGAGCTCGGGGCCGGGGGCGATGAGGCCGCCGAGATGCTCGCCGTCGGCCGTCACGATATCGGCCGTCAGCGCAGTGCCGATGTCGATCACGCAGACCGCCCCGTCGCGCTCGTGCCAGGCGGCGAGCGCAGCCAGCCAGCGATCGACGCCGAGGCGCGCCGGTTCGCGGTAGCGCGTGCGCAGGCCGCAGCGCTCGCGCACCGGGCGCACGAACTCGGCCTCGATGTTCCAGCGCGCATGCACGAACTCCGCCAGCTGGCCGGCGATGGCCGGGCCGGCAACGTTCGATACCAGCACCCGCTGCGGCCCCGCGTCGAGGTGCGCGGTCGGCCAGCCGGCGAAGACGGCGTCACCGCGCGTCGGCAGGCTCGGCCAGCCGCTCAGGCAACCGTCCACGCACCACGCGCTCTTGATCAGCGTGTTGCCGATATCGACCAGCAGCAGCGCCGTCATCGCCGTGTCAGGTGACCGGACAGAAATCGCTCGCGCGCACCGTCGTGCTCGATGATCAGCGCACCGTGTTCGTCGACGCCGCGCGCAATCCCGTGCACGGTGCGGTTGCCGAGTTCGAGCGTGACCGGCTCATCGGCCAGCGCATCGTGACGCAGCCAGGCTTCATGGAACGGCGCGAAGCCGGTATGCGCAAACTCATCGAGCAGCTTGGCGAGTGCTTCGAGCAGCGCCGCGGCGAGTTCGTTGCGCGAGACCGCGCGCCCGCTGGCGCCGGCGACGTCGTCGCTCGGCCGATCGATCAGACCACGCGCGGATTCCGGCAGCGCGGTGTTCAGGCCGATACCAATCACGGCGAGACACGGCCCACCGGCCTCGGCACGCATTTCGATCAGGATGCCGGCGAGCTTGGCATCGTTGCGCACCACGTCGTTGGGCCATTTCAGGCGCGCATCGCGCACGCCGTGCGCTTCGAGACAGCTCACGACGGCCAGCCCCACGGCGAGGCTCAGCGCGGAGAAGGTCGGCGGCGGCGTATCGAAGCGCCAACCGAGGGAGAAGCACAGCCCCGTGCCGGGTGGCGAGATCCAGCGATCGCCGCGCCGCCCGCGCCCGGCCGTCTGGTACTCGGCGAAGAGCACGCGGCCATGCTGCTCGGCTTCGTCGTGCGCCTTGAGCAAGCGCTCGTTGGTCGAGTCGGTGATACCGGCGACCGCGATCTCGCGCCAGGCCGAACAACCTGCGCGCGCGAGCAGGGCATGGATCAGCGCGCCATCGAGCGCCTCGAAGCCGCCACCGAGGCGATAACCCTGGGTGGGCGTGGCGTCGATCGCGATGCCTTCGTCGCGCAGGCGCCGCACCTGGTTCCACACCGCGGCCCGCGTCACGCCGAGACGGGCGGCGAGTTCCGCGCCCGGATGCTCGGCGCCGTCGGCGAGCAGGCCAAGCAGCTCTAGCGCGCGTCGCATGGCGAACTCCCCGGACAGGCACGCGGGCGCACGAGCGAGGCGCGCGAGCTGCGCGCGGCGCCGCTCACTGCAAGCGCGCGCACCACGGGACGTCGTCCGCCAGCAGCGCCCGGCCCGATGCAGGACGTCTGCGCACTGGCCTGTTCGCGCGATGGCAACGTTTCGAACGCGTCGCACGCGTGATGACGGGCAGCGCGGCCGCGCCACGAGCGTGACGCGTGCTCCGGATGTTCCAGAACCACCGGCCTTGCAGCCACCGTCATTCGCGCGAGCGGCCAGGCCCGCGCGGCCCGTCACCGTCGTCGTCTTCGTCGTCGCCAGCATCGTGCGGATCGACCGGGGGAATCGTGCCTTCGCTGGTGACGTCGAAGAAGTCGTCCATCGATGGCAGATCGGTCACCACGTCCTCGGGCCGCAGCGTCGCGTCGTCGCCGTCCTCGCCCGCGAACGCATCGCGCTCGCGCAGCGCAGCATCGAAGGTCTCGGTTTCCATGAACTCGTCGAGACTGATGTCGTCCGCGGCGTCCGCTGCGCCGTCGATCGCTTCGGGCGAACCCGGCACGAGTGTCTCCGACTCAGTGAACGCCTCGTCGAGATCCGCGGCCGCGAACGGGCGCGCCGTGACCAGTTCGGGTAGCGTCGTCATCGTCCGTCCGGACGTCTTCCCGGACGTCTTCGTCGTGAAAGCGCGATGCGCTCATGTCGTAGGGGCTCGAGGTGCTGCCCAGTTCGTCGTCGTCGAAGAAGGCCGAGGCCTCGGCATCGAAATCGTCTGGGTCGCCGACGCTGACCGCATCCGGCATGGCGGTCGGCGCGGCGGTGTCGTCTTCCGGCGTGCCGAAGGCCGCGTCATCGGCGTCATCGGCGTCATCGGCGCTCGCCGCGGCACTGATGGCGGCGGCACGGTCGAGCATGGCGTCGAGCTTCTCCGGTGTCGGCGTGTCGTCCTCGGCGTCGTCGAGGTCGTCCAGCGACGGCTGCGCGGCGACGGCAGCGACGTCCCTTCGCCGGTCACGTCGAAGACATCGTCAGGATCGAGGCGACCAAGGTTGGCGCGTGCCGCGCGCGCGGGCGGCGTGACCGCCGGTCGCGGCGGCAGCCGCGATCATCGAACCCGCGATGGTGCCGTCGTCGACCATGGTCGCGTTCGGATCGTTCGGGTCGGCGAACACCGTGTGGCCGGCATCGGCCATCGAGGGCATGGAGAATTCGAACTCGAACTTGTGGAATCGGATGCGATCGCCGTGCTTGAGCTGGCGCTCGCCTTCGATACGTTCGCCGTTGAGGAAGGTACCGTTCACGCTGCCCTGGTCGCTCAGCCAGAAACCGAAATCCCGGTACTGGATGATCGCGTGCTGCCGGCCGACGGTCCCCTTGTTGATGACGAAGTAGTCGACGTGCTCGGGGTTGCTGCCGACGACACGGCCGATCATCAGTGGTTTCGCGCCAATCTGCACCGCCGGCTCGTCGGCAACGCCCTGCAGATCCTTGATGAACGCTTCCGGGATGCTGGCCTCGCGGGCGCCATCGCCGAGCGCGACAGCGCCGCCGCCACCGCGGCGGCGAATGAACCAGACCACGCCCGCCACCAGCGCGAGCAGCAGCAGGGCGATGATCACGAGCAGCGCGATGCCGAAGCCGGCCTCGCGGTCGAAGCCGGCTTCTTCGGGCGGCGGTTGCAGCGGCTGGGCCTCCTCGCCCGGACGCGTGACGATTACGCCGCTCTCAGCCGGCATCATCATCTGCAGCACAATTGCTCCGCCGTCATGCCAGCGTCCGGGGCCGCCTCTTCCATCAGCGCGCGTTCCTCGCCCGACACCGTGTCGAGACAGGACTGCGCATCCGCCGGCGCGGCGGGCGCGGGCGGTGACGTTTCGACCGGCGCCGGAGCCGGGGCAGGATGCCGGCGCGACGGGGCGGGCGGCGGCGTCACCACCGGCGCCGCGGCGGGCTGATCCTCACGTCGGCGAACACGCCGGCGAGATCGGCCGCGCCCAGGGCGCGGAAATACTCGCCGCCCGTCTTGCTCGCCAGAGACTGGATGAGGAAGAAATCGGCGTTCTCGGTGAAGGCGATGCCGAACACGCGGATGCCGCTGGCGGCTGCCGCGGCCGCGAGTTCCTCGCGCAGCCACTTGGTCTTCTCCGCGTCGATCTCGGGATTGCCGGTATCGACGATGCCGTCGGTCATGAAGATGATGACGCGTGCCGCATCCTCACGGCCGCTCCGCTTCAGTTCGTAGATCGCGCGCTCGACGGCCGCCGGGCTGTTGGTGTACTGCCCGCGATAATCGATAGCATCGACGGCGCCGTCGACGGCCGCCCGCGGCCGCGTCGAGGTCGGCCAGCGGCACCGCGTAGTCGACGTCCTCGTCGAAGATCAGCAGGCCCGCGCGGGTGTCGGCCTCGAGACCGGCGACGAACGCCGACACGGCGGGCTTGAGCAGGAACTGCGGATCGTTCTTGCGCATGCTGCCGGAGTTGTCGAGCACCAGCATGACGTCGCTCGCCGCCCAGACCGCGCCCGGTGCGACACTGCACAACACGGCCAGTGCCATGCAGATCGAGCGGAACATCCCGCGCCACGCTCGCGGTGCGCGGTGGAACGCGGCGAAGAAGAATGAACGACGACGGTTCATGGCATTGGATCCTTGCGGCAGAAGCGGTCCCGCACCGATGGCGCTTCCAGGGATCGTTAGCGAGCCCACCGCCGCACCCGCTGGCACGCTCGCGTGTGGCGCCCGCAGCCGCGCGCTTGCGCTGCCTGATCCCCCGGGTCCGCGATGCCGGTCATCATAACCCGCAGGGCCTGTGCCGGGTAGAAAACACCGCGCAGGGCGCGTGACCAGGAGCGCTGCAGCCAGCACCAGCGACGACACCTCCAGGCTTCGCGCAACCGATCGGCGCGCACGCTCCGCCGCGTATACACTGCATGCCTGCGACCGCCTCCGCCCGCGATCCCGGCCCGACGGGATGGCCGTGGCACGGCGTGGCGCGTTTCCCGCCCGCGCCGCGCGCGGTACCGAATGACCGCTGCTGCAAACCCGGCAATGCTGCAATTGGCCCCGCTCCGCTTCCTGTCCGACCCGTTCCGGGCGTGCGCCGCCGCGCTCGCCCTGTTCGTGCTGACGATCACGCTCAGCGGCTGCAGCACACTCGGCTTCTACCACCAGGCGATCGCCGGCCAGCTCGACATCTGGCGGCGCGAGCGGCCCATCGAGCAGGTCCTCGCCGACGCGTCCGTGCCGGCACAGACCCGCGCGCGGCTCGCGCTGACGGTGCGCGCACGCGCCTTCGCTGCGGATACGCTGGGACTGCCGGACGATGGGAGTTATCGCACTTACGCCGATCTCGAGCGGCCCTACGTGGTGTGGAACGTCTTCGCCGCCCCGACCCTCGCGCTGGAACCGGTGCAATCGTGCTTTCCGTTCGCCGGCTGTCTCGACTATCGCGGCTACTTCGCGCGAGCCGACGCCGAACGCCATGCCGCGACGCTGCGCGCCGCCGGTAACGACGTCTATGTCGGCGGCGTTGCCGCCTATTCCACGCTGGGCTGGTTCGACGACCCGGTGCTCAATACCTTCCTCGGCTGGGACGCGGCGGATCTCGTCGAGCTGCTGTTCCACGAACTCGCCCACCAGCGTCTCTACGTCGCCGATGACAGCGCCTTCAACGAGAGCTACGCGAGCGCAGTGGCAGCCGCGGGGCTCGACCAGTGGCTCGCGCAGGAGGGGCAGGAGGCCGTGCGCGTACGCACGGTGCGCGCCGCGCGTCGCGCCATGACCGAGCGCATCCTCGCCGCACGCACGGCACTGGCGGCGATCTACGCCGGCACGGTGCCGGACGCCGACAAGCTCGCCGCCAAGCAGGCCACGCTCGCCGCACTCGCCGAGGACCTCGCCCGGGTCGCTGCGCAGCACGGCCTGCCGGAGGCGCCGGCACAGCCCTGGAACAACGCCCGCGTGCTGGCCGTCGCCACCTATCACGACCACGTCGCCGCGTTCCGCACCCTGCTCAACCTCGTCAACGGCGACTGGCAGCGCTTCCATGCCGTGGCCGCACGGATCGGCGAACTCGCGCCGGCCGCGCGCAGCGACTGCCTGCTCGCGCTCACCGCTGCCGAGACACTCCCGCCCTGCGCGGGCTGAGCGTCCGCGACGCCGCGTAATGCCCCTACCGCTCGTGCTTGCCGTGACGGCGGATTGCGGTATGGTTATGCCAAAGTCGTCACGCTTCACTCATCCACGGAGGGCGCGACGCAGGTCGCCCGGAACACACTAAAAAAGACGATCGCGAAGACGATAACGGGCGATTGCAGGACGCGCCGTGAGACCGATGCCAACCCGTGCCACCTGCCCCGGCAGGCCGGGTCGCGGCAGACACTGCCGGCAGCAACCGTGGAACACGAGAGACATGCTCGACAAGCTCTTCAGCAAGGCCCTGACGCTTCTCATCAATGATGAGGAGATCACTTTCAACACGCTCACCGAGTTCGAGTTCGCGCTCGGCGGGCGTACCAACGTGCCCGCTTCCAAGCTTGCCGACCTGATCATGCTCTCGCCCGAAGAGCTCAAGCGCGAAGCGAAGAGCATCAAGGCCGTCGAACGCCGTTTCGTCGACATCCTGTCACGCTCGATCGAACACCCGGGTGAGATTGGCAAGCTCGTGCGCGAGCTCGACATCCAGGTGTTCTCCAACGATTACGACTGGCGCGCCATCTTCAAGGCCCTCAACCGGCAGGATGAGGACTACGACGAACTGCGCCGCGTGGCGGTCGTGAAGTACATGCAGTACCTGCGCTCGCGCCGGGACGTAATCAAGCAGACCTACAAGGTGAAGACCAGGAAGCCGCGCGCCACGGGGAGGCCCGCGGCAAGCGCGGCGACGCACCCGTGGCGGAAGAAAGCCGCGAATTCCTGCGCGAGACGAACATCTTCGACTCCGTCGCGCTCGACGCCCCGGTCGACCTGTCCGGCCACGACTTCACGCGTCTGCCCAAGGGCGAAGCGGTCATCGTGCACCCGCCGCCGCAGGCGGACTTCGAGTTCAAGCTGTCCAAGCACCTGTTCCGCTTCTGCAACCGCGAGCCGTTCAGCATCATCGACCATCTCGGCCAGGAGCACGAGTTGCAGGCGAGCAAGAACATCGTCGGGCGCGATTCGGTGTGCAACATCGTCGTCGGCGGCGGCCTGCGTGACGTCTCGCGCATGCACCTGATCATCGAGCCCCTGGACGATGGCTCGATCCGCTTCACCGACCTCTCCTCTCACGGCACCTTCCTGCCCACCCCGCTGATGCCCGCGGGCGACGGCTGAGCGCGGCCCGGCCTCGCCGCTGGCAGCAGCCGGCAGATGAAGGACGCCGCGCGGCGAGACCCTCGGTGGACGTGAATGAACGCACACCGCGGTCGAGCACGCAGATCCGCGGAGCGTCTCCGCGATGGTGCTTGATCAGCCTGGCTAATGCTCGGGCAGCTGGCGCTCGTCGAACATCGCCTCGAGTTCGTCGCGCGACGCGGCGGAGATGGCAGCATCGACGACCTCGCGCGTCAGGTGCGGGGCGAACAGGTGCAGGAAGTCGTACATGTACGTGCGCAGGAAGGAACCGCGCCGGAAGCCAATCTTGGTCACGCTGTAGTCGAACAGGTGAGCGGCGCTGAGCGCGGTGAGTCCGTGGTCGGTGGCTGGGTCATAGGCGAGCGAAGCGACGATGCCGACGCCGAGACCGAGCCTGACATACGTCTTGATGACGTCGGCATCAACGGCAGTGAAGACCACGCGCGCTTCGAGCCCGGCGGCGGAAAATGCGGCGTCGAGCTGCGAGCGGCCGGTGAAGCCGAACACGTAGGTGACGATGGGATACTCGGAAATCGCCTCGAGCGTGAGCGGCTCGGCTTCGGTCAGCGGGTGCCCCTCGGGCACGATGATGCTGCGGTTCCAGCGGTAGCACGGCAGCATGACGAGGTTGTCGAACAGTTCCAGCGCCTCGGTCGCGATGGCGAAATCGACACTGCGATTGGCAGCAAGCTCCGAAATCTGCATCGGCGTACCCTGGTGCATGTGCAGGGCGACGTCGGGGTAGGCCTCGATGAAACGCTTGATGGTCGGCGGCAGCACGTAGCGCGCCTGGGTGTGCGTGGTCGCGATGGCCAGGCTGCCGCGCGAGGAATCACTGTGGTCCTTGGCAATGCGGCGGATGTTCTCGGCTTCGCCGAGAATGCGCCCGGCAACCTCGAGAATGGTCTGGCCGGCCGGCGTGATGTCGACGAGATGCTTGCCGGAGCGCTGGAAGATCTGCACGCCGAGCTCGTCCTCGAGCTGGCGTATCTGCTTGCTGACCCCGGGTTGCGAGGTATAGAGGCTGTCGGCGGTGGCCGACACGTTGAGCCCGTGGCGGGCGACCTCCCAGATGTAGCGCAGCTGCTGCAGCTTCATGTCGACCACCCACTCCAGGAATAACAGGGTGGAATTGTATAACAGGAACGCATATCAACCGTGCCGCGGCGCTGCACACGCAAGCCGCGAGGCCCAAGCCGGGAGGCCGGAAACGCCGACCCCGGCGCAGGGCCGGGGTCGGACGGGATGGAACGGGCGCGCGATCGCGCCGTTCGCGGGTCAGTGACGGGCGTTGAAATCCCGGATCATGTTCTGCATGCGGTCGGCGAGGAGCAGTTTCTCTTTCTTGAGCGCCTCGAGTTCGAGTTCTTCCATCGGCGCGTCACCAGCGGTGACCTCGTCGACGCGGGCGTTGAGATCGGCGTGCTTGTCGTACAGCCGGCGAAATGCGTCGTCGGACTGGAGCAGGGTTTCGACTACGGAATGGTCGTTTTCGAACATAGGGATCCTCCCACCGGGTTGCCGTCGGGTTGAACGTCATCAGATCGTCATATTCAAAATTAGTCCACGAGCCGAAGCGCGGCAAGGCCGTGTGGAGGCGGATCACCCGACTGGTTGATCCCGATCGGGAGCGGTGCCGAAAGTCCTTGCACGAACGTCGCGTGCGTGGGCACAGGGGACGACGTAAGACCACCCCGCCGGGTTTCCCGTACACTGCCGCTTCCGTCGCCGCACTGCCCCGGATACCGCCCCGAACCATGGCCGAACGACTGCTATTCGTCACCGGAAAGCTCGCCGAAAAGAGTCTCGCACGCGTCCTCGACTCGCTCGAAGCGCCCGGATTCAGCTACGAGATTCGCGTGCCCGGCGTCGCCGTCGCGGCACTGCTGACCGCGGACATGCTCAAGCGCCGCCTCGGCGACGTCGACGCATTCGACCGCATCATCCTGCCCGGGCGCTGCCGTGGCGACCTCGACGACCTCGCCGCGCACTTCGGCAAACCGTTCGCCCGCGGCCGGAGGAGCTCAAGGACCTGCCGGCCTATTTCGGGCGTGGCGCGCGCAGCGCGACATCAGCCGTACCGACGTGCGCCTGTTCGCCGAGATCGTCGATGCACCCCAGTTGAGGTCGCCGAGGTGGTCGAGCGCGCCGCGCGCTTTCGCGCCGACGGCGCCGACGTCATCGACGTCGGCTGCCTGCCCGACACGCCGTTTCCACATCTCGAGGCATGCGTCGAAACGCTGCGTGCCGAAGGCTTCGCCGTCAGCATCGACTCGCTCGACCCGCGCGAACTCGAACGCGGCATCGCCGCTGGCGCCGACTATTGCTTCAGCCTCACCGACCAGACCCTGCACCTCGCCGCGCATGGCGAGTGCATGCCCGTGCTCATCGCAGAGAACCCACGCGACCTCGATGCCCTGTGCCGCACCATCGATCGCTACGCGGCCTACGGCCGGCCCTTCTACGCCGACCCGGTGGTCGACGTCATCCACCACGGTTTCACGCGCTCGCTGGTGCGCTATGCCACCCTGCGCGAGCGCTACCCCGATATCGAGATCATGATGGGCATCGGCAACCTCTCGGAGCTGACCCACGCCGACACCCTCGGCATGAACACCCTGCTGCTCGGCATCGTCTCCGAGCTCGGCATCACGGGCGTGCTGACAACCGAGGTCAGTGCCCACTGCCGCAGCGTCGTGCGCGAGGTCGACCACGCGCGACGCGTGATGTACGCCGCGCGCGAGGACAACATGCCGCCGCGACACATCGACGAGTCGCTGCTCGCGCTGCACGAGCGCCGCCCGTTCGTCTACAGCAGCAGCGAAGTGGCGGATCTCGCGCGTGCGGTCAAGGACGACAACTTCCGCATCCAGGTCAACGCCGACGGTATCCACGTCTACAACCGTCATGGGCTGCGCCATGGCACCGACGCCTACGAGCTCTACCCGCAGCTCGGCGTGGACGACGATGCGCCGCACGCGTTCTACCTCGGGCTCGAACTCGCCCGCGCCGAGATCGCCTGGCAACTGGGCAAGCGCTACGACCAGGACGAACCGCTCGGCTGGGGCGTGGTGCGGCCGCGGCCGCGCGACGACAAGCGCCACTTCGCCGCCGAGCGCAGCACCTTGAAGGCGCGCCGCGCGCAGCGCCGCAAGCGCCGCGAAAGCGACTGATGGGTCCGGCCCGCGTCGCCGCGGTACTCAGCGCAGCGCGTCGCGCCCCGTCTTCCCGCGCGTGCCGTCGCCCGCGCGCGGCGGGCTGCCGCGCGCCATCTCCGGCGGCAGCGCGCTCAGCCCCATGCCGGGCAGCAACCACGCGAGGGTCGACCAGTACGATCCGTAGAACGCGAGGTGGGCGTTGAGCGGGAACCAGGCGACCAGCGCCACACAGCAGCCATACCGGCGCCAGCGACGCCTCGCGTGCGCGCCAGGCGAGCGACGTCAACGCGGCAGAAACCGAGCAGGCCGGCCAGGCCGATGACGCCGGATTCGGCGGCCTCGAGCACGAGCAAGTGGGGGTGCCCTTCGCCGTCGTTGCGCGCCATCAGAAGTCGTCGGGCGCCGCGTACTCGGGGGTAGGCGTGGCGGTAACCGCGCGGGCCGACGCCGTTGAGCCAGTTGTCCGAAGCATCGCTGCCGGTACGCACAGCGTGACGCGATAGGAGGTGGCGCGATCGATGGCGGCAACGTCGGCACTGACCATGTCGCCGCGCCAGCTGCTGGCAGCGCCGGGGTCGAAGGCAATCGCCCCGGCGACCACGACCACGACCAGCAGCGCATGCCACGCAGCGCGGCCCGCGCCGCAGAACCGCCGCGCGTGTTGGCGAGCGCAGCACAAGGTAACCGCGCCGACCCCGACGACCAGCATCAGCCAGGCGCATGCCGCCCGGTGACATCAGGATCGCGATGACGAGCGGCACGTGCAGCAACACAGGCGCGGAAACGCATGGCACCAGTACCACGCACGATCTCGAGCACGAGCGGCGCGAACCGCCGAACAGGCCGAGCCGCTGCTTGGGATGGAACACCCCTTTCAGTACCTGGCCGTCATAGGGTAACCGAACAGGTCGACGTGCCAGATCAGCCAGACGAACGCGTCGAGCCGACGAAGATACCTGCTTAGCGCCGACGCCTTTGCGCGACGAGGCGGTGGACCAGGCAGACGTGCACACCTGAATCAGGTACCAGGCGGCGGGCAGGAAGTGGAGATGAGCAGCACCTGGTGCCAGTGCGCGTGTCGCGGCTCGACGGCATCGACGACGCGACAGCATCGGCACCCAGACACAGCCGAACAGGACCAGCAGCGGGCGCACCGCGGCGGCGTTCGGCTGCGGGGCGCGGCGCACCATAAACCAGTCCGCACAGGCCCATCAACGCGACCGGATAGTGCACCCAGGTTCTGGCTCGCGAAAGCGCAAACGTGGCGAGCAGCGCCAGCGTGGCGACGTGGGCATAGTCGCCAAGCCAGCGCGGGCAGGAGCCGGGAGCCGCGTATCGATGAGGACAGCGTTCCTGCCTCAGGACAGCGCCTGCACGAGCAGGCGATGGGTCTGCTCAGGTCTTTCGCTCATCATGATGTGACCGCAATCGCCGATGACGTCCTGTTCGCGCAGGTCGGGATCACGCTGGCCAGTTCGCGCGCTGGCGGTCGGCGTCATGCGATCCTCGCTGCCGCAGATGAGGCGCGTGCGCGCGCCTCCGCCGGGCCGCCGCGGCATAACCCTCGACGTAGGCATTGCAGGCATAGAGGTCGCGTGCAGCAGCCCGGGCGGGCACATCAGGCGCAACGCGGTTGACCATGGTGATGCCCGGCGACCGGGTTGCGGTGTCTGCCGATGCCATGGCCCCCTGGGACCATCATGTCGCGTGCCAGGGGGCTTCATCGGCGGCGGCGTTTCGAGCGGCGGCGCCGCGACCGCCATCGGCAAGGCGCAGCCGGTAGCGCGAGCCATCGAGCGCGATCGCCCGCACGGCCGGCGAGTTCGAGCGCGGCCCTTCTGTGCCCGGCGACCGCCGCGCCAGAGATGCCGAGCGCATCGAGGCAACGCTCGAGCCACGCGGCCATGTCCTCGATGGTGGCGAGCGGCGCGCCGTCGGAGAGCCCGTGCGCCGGCAGGTCGACGGCGACGACGTCGCGCCCGGCATGCATGAAGTAGCGCGTGTGGTGAACCAGATGCTGTGGTCCATGGCGGCGCCATGGACGAGCACCACGACCGGGGCGTCGGTAGCGCCCGTGATGCGACCGGCGGCAAAGGTACGCGCGCCATCGACCTCGAAATACATGTGCGACTCCTGGCTCTTCGCGACGGATTCAGACAGCGGGCAGCGGGTTCATTTCTGCGAGCGGTAGAGCGCGCTACGACAGAATCGTCGATCCGGTCGTCGGACACCATAGAGCCCGATCGACAGGCGCACCAGGCCCGGCGAGATCCCCGCCGCGGCCAGCGCGAAAATCATCGTCCATGCGTGCATGGGTCGTGCCGCCGGATGGATCACGAGCGACTTTGGCATCGCCGACGTTGGCGAGATCCGCCGAGAACAGGTTGAGGCTCTCGATCAGCTTTGACCGGCCGCGCGCCGCCGCTCCGATCTCGAAACTGAACACCGCGCCCGCACCGCGCGGCAGCAACCTGCGGCGAGCGCGCGCGTGATCAGGGTGATCGGGCGAGGCCGGGTGAGTGACGTCACTACCTGCAGGCCTGGGCGGCGAGGAACTCGGCCAGCTTGCGTGCATTGGCGACGTGGCGGTCCATCCGCAGCAGGCGTCTCCAGCCCCTGCAGCAGACCGAACGCGCTGGTCGCCGGCAGGGCCGCGCCAGCGAGGAGAAATCCGCAGCCGCGGCGCGCGCGGATGATGAAAGCCTGCGGACGAACTCCTCGGCGAGGCCGAGCCCGTGGAACCCTGCGAGGCGGTCAGCGTCGTGGAAACGCGCTGCGGCCAGCGCAGCCAGTCGAAACGACCGCCATCGACGACCGCGCCGCCCATGGTGGTGCCGTGGCCGCCGATGAACTTGGTCAACGAGTGCACCACGATGTCGGCACCGTGTTCGAGGGGCCGCAACAGGTGCGGGGTGGTCAGCGTGGAATCGATGACGAGCGGCAGGCCGGCCTCGTGGGCACGCGCGGCCACCGCCTCGATGTCGAGCACCTCGCAACGCGGGTTGGCGACCGTCTCGGCGAACACCAGGCGCGTCTCGGGACGCACCGCGGCGGCGAAGGCGTCCGGGTCACGCGGGTCGACGAAAGTCGTCTTGATGCCGAAGCGGGGCAGGGTGTAACTCAACAGGTTGTGCGTGCCGCCGTAGAGCGCGCGCGAGGCAACGATGTGATCGCCGGCACCGGCGAGCGTGGTGATGGCGAGATGGATGGCTGCCATGCCGCTCGCGGTCGCGACGGCGCCGACGCCGCCTTCGAGCATCGCCAGGCGTTCTTCGAGCACTGCGACCGTAGGATTGCCGATGCGCGAGTAGACGTAGCCCGAGCGCGCAATGTCGAAGCGCGACGACGCTTCGTCGGTATCGTTGAACACGAACGAAACGGATTGGTAGATCGGTTGCGCGCGCGCACCGGTGACCGGGTCCGGCTGCTGGCCGCCGTGCAGCGCCAACGTGTCGAAGCCGAGGTGCTTGGGTCCTGACATGGGTGACGTTCCCGCGTGGCTGGAGCGCGGCATGGTAGCCGACACCCTGCAAAAAAAAACCCCGCCCTGGCGGGCGGGGTCAATAATGCTGAGACCGGGCACGATACCGGCCTAGCGGCACTACGCGGTGGGTGAAGACGCCTTGGGTCGTCAGCCTCGCGGAGGAAGCCGAGCGGCGCCGCGGCAAATCACACACCACCGTGTAAGCGGGAACGGCACCCGCGCTCGAAGCGTTGCAAGATTGTTGCCAAGCCGATCACGGACTGGGAATCAACGAGTTGCGTCAACAACGAGCAGGGGGGCGGCGACAGGTGTAAAGATTCCCGCTCGCCCGGCCTGCATCAGGATCGGACAACCTGCATTCGCATGGCTCACATGTCGCTGTGCGAGCGGGGAATTTTCCTGTTCGACCACGGTGTCAACATCCTGAGGCTTACGGGCCTGGTCAAAAGTGGCGCGGAATAGTTTTGCGCGCACGGTGGCACGGGTACTCGGTTGGCGTGAGCAGCATCTCGCGTTGAACAGGCGCGCAGCGGAAGCCGGCATCGGCGCAACCGGACGCGCCAGGCGATGTCACTCACGCTCAGATTGGTCTCGCCTCGAGCAGTTCCTTGGCAAGCCTGAGACGGCGCCCTGCCACCAGGCCCGCGGACTCACCCCGGTGGCGATGCGAAAGCGTCGAGCGTCCGCACACCGACATTCAGCCGCGCCGCGAGCTCGGCGACGGTCGCAGGCCGCGCGAGGTGATCGTCGATCCAGGTCTGCGCCTCGACCACGATTTCGTCGGGCGAGGCGCTGGCATCACCGTCGAGGTAGCGATACTCGGCGTAGGTACGGCGGATCTCGTGGGAGAAGTTGCGCTCGACGTGCTGCGCGCTGGCGCGGTCGAAAAAGCGTTCGATGAGATGCACGGTGACATCGGCCAGCGAATTGATGCTGGCCGCGCAGTAAAGCGGACCGGCCTGGGTGATGAAGTAGTCGCGCTTGAGCTCGACCTGCGGATAACGTCGCGAGAAACACTCGAAATTCGCCCAATGCGTGGTCGCCGCGCGACCGTCGAGCAGGCCGCTCGCGGCGAGCAGGCTGACCCCGGTGCTGACCGCGGCAAGCAGGGCCCCGGCGTGCTGCTGAGCACGCAGCCAGGGCGCGAGCCCCGGCACCCGCGCGGTGACCTGGTCGGGGTGGCGCCACAGCGCCGGCAGGTAGACCAGGTCGAGCGGCGGGCAGTCGACCAGCGCGAGATCGGGCGCGAGCGGCAGGCGGCCACGCCCCGCCTCGCCCCCGGCATCGACGAGCCACAGCTTCACATCCGGCCCGCGCCGCCGCTGCGCACGTCGGTGGTCACTCGCGGCCAGCCACATTTCGTACGGCAGCGCGGTGCCGGTGGTGAGCATGCCGGGGGTCATCACGAAGCCGATTCCGAGCCGCGCGGCAGAGGTCGATTCAGTCATCGTGAATGCCGGGGAGGAAGTGTCGCATAAGCCTGATTATATGACGCATATGTCACATCCTGCCTCGCATGGGCGGCTCCCTACAATAAGCGCCCACACACTCGAGAGGGCGAGCATGACGCGCTTACCGGTCATCGTCGGATTCGGCGGCGTCGGCGCCGCAGGGCGTTCATCCTTCCACCACGCCTACCGCCGGACCATCTGGGAAAGCCTCGACGACAGCGCCAGGCGGCAGACCGTCAGCGCCCTCGCGGCGATGATGAACCTGGCGACGCTGCGCGACGGCACGCTGGTCGATGCCGCCGGCCACGCGCTCGACGCGGCCGCGTACGCCGCTCTCGAAGCGCGCGTGCTCGACGGCACGCTGATCCGACGCCTCGAAAGCGAACGTTTCGATCCCGATCACGTGCCCGGCAACCTCGCCCTCGCCCTGCGGGGTGATACCGGCAACGGCAACACGCTGACCTTCGCGAAGCGCGATCTCCCCGCTGCCCTGCCCGCCGGCTGGCACGTGCGTCACGACGACGGTGAACGCGTCACCGTCGCCATCGACGGCGGCGGCACGGTCATGGTCGAGACGACGCGCAAGCTCGCCGTGCAATCGGCCGGCCAGCTGCCGAGCGGCTTCGACCCGGCTGCGCTGTATCCCTCGCGCTTCCATCCGCGCGGTCTGCAGCTCGCCATTGTTGCCGCGTCCGACGCGGTGCGCGCGAGCGGCATCCCCTGGAGCACCATCACCGAGCGCGTCCACGCCGACGAGATCGCGGTCTACGCGGCGAGCGCCATGGCCCAGCTCGACGGCTGCGGCACCGGCGGCATGCTGCAGGCGCGCCTGCGCGGCGGCCGCGTCAGCTCCAAGCAGCTGCCGCTCGGTCTGAACACCATGCCGGCCGATTTCGTCAACGCTTATGTCCTCGGCAGCGTCGGCGCCACCGGCGCCAACGCGGGCGCCTGCGCGACCTTCCTCTACAACCTGCGCCTGGCGGTCGAGGACATCCAGTCCGGGCGCCGCCGCGTCGCCGTCGTCGGCAACGCCGAGGCGCCGCTGGTGCCCGAGGTGATCGAAGGTTACGCGGCCATGAGCGCGCTCGCGACCGACGAGAACCTGTGCAAGCTCGATGGCGTCGAGACGCCGGACTACCGCCGTGCGAGCCGTCCGTTCGGCGACAACTGCGGCTTCACGCTCGGCGAGTCCGGTCAGTACTTCATGCTGATGGACGATGCGCTCGCACTCGAACTCGGCGCCGACATCCACGGCGCGGTCACGGACGTCTTCGTCAACGCCGACGGCTTCAAGAAGTCGATTTCGGCGCCCGGCCCCGGCAACTACATCACGCTCGCCAAGGCGGTCGCCGCGGCGCGCGCACTGCTCGGCGACGACCTCGTGCGCCGCCACAGCTTCGTCCAGGCGCACGGCTCGAGCACGCCGCAGAATCGCACCACCGAGACGCGTATTTTCGATCTCGTCGCGCGCGCATTCGACATCCGCGACTGGCCCGTCACCGCGATCAAGGCGTTCGTCGGGCACTCGCTGGCGCCGGCCAGCGCCGACCAGCTGGTCAGCTCGCTCGGCGTGCTGCGCCACGGCATCCTGCCCGGCATCAAGACCGTCGAACGCCTTGCCGAGGACCTGCACGCCGAGCGGCTCGCCATCGCGCTCGATGACGTCGCGCTCGGTGAACGTGCCGCGGTCGCGTTCCTCAATTCCAAGGGTTTCGGCGGCAACAACGCGACCGGCACGGTACTCGCACCGCGGCTCACCGAGGCGATGCTCGCCAGGCGTCACGGTGCGGGCGCGATGGACGCGTGGCGCGAACGCCGCGAGGCCGTGCTCGCCGCGGCCGCCGCCTACGACGCCGAATGCATGGCCGGCCCGATGCAGCCCATCTACCGCTTCGGCGATGCCCTCATCGATGAATCGCAGATCGCGCTCGACGACCGGCACATCACCATCCCGGGCTTCGCGCTCGGCGTCGACCTGCCGACCGAGAACCGCTACGCGGACATGGTCGAGTGAGTACGGCCACACCCCGCAGTGACGCCGATCACTGCTTCGTCTGCGGCCAGGCCAACCCGATCGGGCTGCGCATCCGCTTCGCGCTCGACGGCGATCGCTGCCGCGGTGAGTACACGTCGAGCACCGACCACGCCGGCTTCGACGGCGTCACGCATGGCGGCATCGTTTTCGCCGTGCTCGACGACGCGATGGCCAACTGGTTCTTCCTGCAGGGCGCGCGCGGCTACACCGCCAAGTCCGAAATCCGCTACCGCAACCCGATGCCGATCGGCGCCAGCGCGGTGGCGGAATGCGAGCTGGTGCGACGCAAGGGCCGCCTGGTCATGCTGCGCGCGCGCCTCGTCGATGCGTCCGGCACCGACGACGCGGGGCCGACCGTGTTCGCCGAATCGGACGCGAGCTTCATGCTCGAGGACTTCGGCCGCCTCGAGGGGCAATGACAGGGGCGCCGCCGGCCCACCGGCCGCACCGTCCGTGAAACGCCACGGACCAAAGGAGCGAACCGATGCAGGAAAAGCACTGTAGCCGCTGCGGCGCCACGTTCGGCTGTGGTCGCGACGAGGCCAGCTGCTGGTGCGTCGCGTTACCGCTGT
>JAWLAD010000039.1:0-20812 GCA_041395605.1 Steroidobacteraceae bacterium | reverse complement strand
CCAGGGCGCTGCGTAGCCGGTTCAAATGCCGGTTGAGCTCGAGCGTCGCGTCGTACATGTGCGAGCCGAGCCGCGCGAGCCAGGGCGCGCACTTGACGATGCCGTCGAACTCGTCGCCATGCAGCACCAGCAGCCGCTCCCCGCGCGCCGTCCGGTGCACGTGGTCGCGCTGCACTTCGACCCGGCCGAACGTGCTGCCGGCGAACTCGCGCATCTCGGCGTCGTGGTTGCCGGGTACGTAGATGACCCGGGCGCCCTCGCGCGCATGCGCGAGCAGCCGGTGCATCACCGCCGTGTGGGTTGCGGGCCAATGGAACGAGCGTCGCAACGACCAGAAGTCGATCAGGTCGCCGATGACGACCAGCTGTTCGACGCGCACGCGCTCCAGCAGGCCGAGCAACGCCTCGGCACGGCAGCCGCGCGAGCCGAGGTGAACATCGGAGATGAACAGGGAGCGCAGCGGGTGGCGGGCGGCGCCGGGTTCCTCAGGCAGGGATTGGGGGGCAAGGATGGCCGGAAGCAGACGACTGACCGTGGCGTGCAAGTGAGCTCCAGGGGGTAGCCAATCTGCAGGCCATGCTGCCAGTCGCTTATTTCAGTGTTATGAAAATCAGAAACTTATATCGCGAACCTCGGCCCTGTATCACGCGGAACCTGCCAGTTGGAAACCGCCCCGGTGACGCCAAGCGCCAGCGCGCCGATCAGCACCCACCCAGGCATCGAAATACCCAGCAGCGACCAGTCGATCTTGGCGCACTCGCCACCGCCGGTGAGCACCTGGCGCACCACTTCGAGCAGCGGAAACACGTCGAGCATGTAATCGAGGGTGGCGCCACAGGCGGGCACGCTGCCCGGCGGCGCATTCTGGATATAGAGATGGCGCAACGCGACGCCGGCCGGCACGGCGGCGGCAAGGGCGATCAGCACGGCATAGCTGCGTGCACCCCACTGGCCGCGCGGGTGATGCAGCGCCGCGAGCAGGAACGCGAACCCGAGCAGCAGCACGCCGACCCGCTGGAACATGCACAGCGGACAGGGCTCGAGGCCCAGCACCTTTTCGGCGTAGAGCGCGTAGCCCAGCATCGCGACACAGGCGAATACGCCCACGACGTTGATGCTGCGGCGGCTCACTCCGAACATGCCAGCGACCGGCGTCGCTCAGCCGCCGGCGGCGGGCCGGGTGGGCGGCACCACCGCACTGCCACCACGCAGTTCGGTCTCGATGTCCTCGAGGCGGGTGTGGCGTACGTCCTTGCCATGCACCATGTAGATGACGTACTCGCACATGTTCTTGGCATGATCGCCGATGCGCTCGAGCGCACGCACGATCCACATGACATCCAGCGCGCGGCGGATTGCCCGCGGGTCTTCCATCATGAACGTGATCGCCTGGCGCTGGATCGACTCGTATTCCTCGTCGACCAGCCTGTCCTGCCGCGCGACGCGCAGCGCGGTTTCCGCATCCATGCGGGCGAAGGCATCGAGCGCCTCATGCACCATCTCCTGGACGATGCGGCCAAGGTGCTTGATCTCGCGGTACTTGTCGGCGGGCCGCTCCTGCGCAGCCAGGCGCGACGCGATGTAGCCGATCTTCTCGCACTCGTCGCCCATGCGCTCGAGGTCGGTGATGGCCTTGATGATCGCGACGATGACGCGCAGGTCGCCGGCGGCGGGCGCGCGCGTCGCGAGGATGCGCGAGCACTCCTCGTCGATCGACACCTCCATGCTGTTGACCTGGTAATCGTCGCGCGCGACGTTCTCGCCCATGACGCTGTCGCCCTCGATCAGCGAGGTCACGGCCTTGGCGAGCTGCTGCTCGACCAGCCCGCCCATCGACAGCACCTTGTTGCGCACGCGCTCCAGGTCTTCGTTGAAGCGGCGCGAGATGTGTTGCGACAGGTCAGCCTTTTCCATGCACGGGTCCGCCGGTGTCGATCAATGACCCATCATAGCCGATTGGCCCGTCGCGACCGAAACCGGCCCTGTCTGCGCCGGGCGACGATCAGGCGCGGATGCGCTGCTGCGCGGCCCCCGCCAGCCGTCGCGGCGGAAAACTGCAGGTGAAGGTGCTGCCGCGCCCCTCGATGCTTTCGACGGCCAGCGTCGCGCCGTGGTTCTGCAGCGCATGCTTGACGATCGACAGCCCGAGGCCCGAACCACCCGTGGCGCGGGCGCGCCCGGCGTCGACGCGGTAGAAACGTTCCGTCAGGCGCGGCAGGTGTTCCGCCGCGATGCCAATGCCGGTGTCGGCCACGGAAACATGGCCGCCATCGTCGTCCACCCACCAGCGCAGCGCGACGCGGCCACCGGCAGGCGTGTACTTGACGGCGTTGTCGACCAGGTTGCCAAACGCCGACTGCAGCTGGCCCTCGTCGCCGATCAGTTGCAGGTCGGTCTCGATCGACAGCGTGACTTCCGCCGGGCGTTGCGGCCGCGCCTCGGCATCCTTGCGCAGCATCGCCAGCATCGCCGCCACGTCGACGGGAGCCCCACCGACTTCGCCCTCGTCCGCCTCGAGCCGGGACAGCACCAGCAGGTCGTTGACGATATCGGTCATGCGCTCGGCCTGCCGGCGCATCTCGCCGAGCGGTTGCGCGATGTCCGGGTCGATGCCGGGGTCCGAGGCGAGCGTCTCGAGGTAACCCGAGATCACGGTCAGCGGCGAGCGCAACTCATGCGACGCGTTGGCGACGAAGTCCCGCCGCATCGTCTCGAGGCGGTTCTGCCGCGTGACGTCGCGGACGAACAGCAGCTTTTGGCCTTCGCCGTACGGCACGAGCTGCATCGCGAGCCACTGGTCGACCGCCGTGACCGGCTGGATCACGACGGGGTGCGTGTGCTGCGCCGAGTTCAGGTAGCGCTGGAAATCGGGATGGCGGATCAGGTTGCCGATCCGCAGCCCGGCGTCGGCGCGGCGCCGCAGGCCCAGCAGCTCGCCCGCCATCCGGTTCATCCAGATGATCTCGTTTTCCGCATTCAACGTGACCACGCCGTCCGGCATCGACGCCGTCGAGCGGCGCAGTTCGCGGAACGTCTCGATCAGGCGCTGCTTGTGGTACTTCTTGCGCCGGTGCAGTCGCACGACCAGTGCGACCACATCGCCCCACAGGCCGCTCGCATCCGGTGGATCGAGGCGACTGCGATTGCGCAGCCAGTGATCGAGCTGATGCAGGCGCAGCAGCTGCAGCGCCAGGTAGCCGCCGAGCACGACGGCGATGCCCGCCCAGACGCTCCCGGTCAGCAGCCCGAGCCCCGCCCCGGCCACCACGGCGCCCGCGACCCGCGCAATGATGAACCAGATCGCCGAACCGCCACCGGAGGATTCCGCCATCCGGCAAGCTTACTCGGTGCGGGTCGAAAACCGGTAGCCGGCGCCCCGCACGGTCTGCACCATCCAGTCACAGCCGAACGGCTCCAGCGCCTTGCGCAGCCGGCGGATGTGCACGTCGATGGTGCGCTCCTCCACGTAGACGTTGCCGCCCCAGATTCGATCGAGCAGCTGCTCGCGCGAGTAAACGCGCTCCGCGTGTGTCATGAAGAACTCGAGCATGCGGTACTCGGTCGGGCCCAGCGGCACGGTGCGTTCGCCGTAGGCCACGCGATGGCCGGCCTGGTCGAGCACCAGGCCCTCCGCGGCAATCTGGTCTGCGACGCCGGCCGGCGCGGATCGGCGCAGCACCGCCTGGATCCGCGCGACCAGTTCGCGTGGCGAGAACGGCTTGACGACGTAGTCATCCGCGCCGCCATCGAGGCCAGCGACCTTGTCGCCCTCCTCGGCGCGCGCCGTCAGCAGGATGACCGGCAATTCACGGGTATCGCGATCCCGCTTCAACTGGCGGGTGAGCTCGAGGCCACTCATGTCCGGCAGCATCCAGTCGACCAGCACGAGGTCCGGGCGCCGGTCGGCCAGCTGTGAACGCGCGGAACGGACGTCCTCCGCCTCACGGACCTCGTAGCCCGCGCGGCGCAAACCGAATGCGATCATTTCACGGATCGCCCGTTCGTCTTCGACGACGAGAATCTGCTTACTGGCCATGATGAACGCTGTGTTGCACGCGCAGCATTACAGCGGCAGTGTATTGCAGTTTCGTGAAATGACCGCGAACGCGCCGGCGGACGAGCCGATATGTCAGGTCCGGACGCTGGGCTGGGCGACCTGGTCACGCAGGTACACGGGTCGCAGCTGCGAGGCGGGTACGGCCGCACCCTGCGCGGCGTCCGCCACAGCCAGCGTCGCGATCTGCACGGCGCCGGGCAGCAAGTCGTCGAACAGCGGCAATCCGGTGCCGCGCGCCCGTTGCCCCAGTTCGGGGTAGGCGCGGAACCCACGCCCGGCCAGCACGCCGAAGTCGGTGCCCGCGCGCGCGACGGCATCCGGCGCAGCGGCGCCGTCGGGCAGGACCACGGCATCCGGTGACAGCACGGTTTCGGCGACGGGCGCCGCCGGCACGGCCAGGCCCGATGCGCCGCGCACGAAGCGCCCCGCGTACACCTCGCGCATGCGTGCATCCGCGCAGACGGTGCAGTGCCGCGCCGCCGGCTCGAGTTCGAAGGCCCGCTGCGCGATCGCACGCAGGTCGGATACCGCGACCACCGGCTTGTTCGCGCCGAAGGCCAGTCCCTGCGCGACGCCGATCGCGAGTCGCACGCCGGTGAATCCGCCCGGGCCACGCCCCACGGCCAGCGCGTCGAGGTCGACCAGCCGCAACTGCGCTGCCGACAGCAGCGATTCGACCATCGGCAGGATGGCTCGGCATGACCACGCCCGAGTTCCTGCTCGACGCCGCGCACGTCGCCATCGATCCACAGCGCGGCGGAACAGTTCTCGGTCGCCGTATCGAGCGCGAGCAAGCGCCTGACCTGCAGTGCCGGGCCCATCATGCGTCGCCCATCATGTGTCGCGCAGCCTGCGCAGGAAACGCTGCGCCCGGCGGCATCCTGGGTCACCGGCAACTGCGGCAGGCTGGCGAGGAAAGTGCGGCCATGGCTCTTGCCGGTCACCCGCGGGTCGCAGATCGCGATCAGGCCGCGATCTTCCTCGCTGCGGATCAAACGTCCAAACCCCTGTTTCAACGCCAGCACCGCTTCCGGCAGCTGGTAATCGCGGAACGCGTTGCCGCCGGTGCGCTTGAGGTGATCGATGCGCGCGCACAGCGGATCGTCGGGCGACGCGAACGGCAGTTTCTCGATGATGACGAGCCGCAGCGCGGCGCCCTTGACGTCGACCCCTTCCCAGAAGCTCGCGGTACCGAGCAGCACGGCGTTGCCGTGCTCGCGGAAATCGCGCAGCAGCCGTTCGCGCGGCGCCTCGCCCTGCACCAGCAGCAACGACTCCTGCGCCGCGTCCGCGTCGGCGAACGGATCCCAGCGCGCGCGCACCAGCGCAGCTGCACGGGCCAGCGCGCCGTGACTCGTGAACAGCAGGAACGCCCGCCACCCGCGGCGTCGATCAATGGCATCGCCTGCCCGATGACGGCGTCGAGGTAGTCGGGTGCGCTCGGGTCGGGCATGCCGCGCGGCAGGTACAACAGCGCCTGGGTGTCGTAGTCGAAGGGGCTCGGAATCTGCAGCGTCTCGGCATCGACCAGGCCCAGCCGCTGCGCGAAGTGGCCGAAATCGGTGCCAACCGTCAGTGTCGCGGAGGTGAACACCCAGGCGCTCGGACGCGCCCGCACCAGCGCGACGAACTGCTCGGCGATATCGAATGGCAGCAGTGCCAGCGTGAAGCTGCGACCGGTGCTCTCGACCGTGCGTGCGCCCTCCTCCTCGCCGCACAGCGCGATGCGCTCGTACGCATTGGCCTGCTGCGTCGCACGTTCGAGGCACTGTGCCACGGCGGCCTCGGCCGACGATCCGCGCGCCGCGATCGCGCCCAGGGCGACGGCGAGTTCGCGCAGTGCGGCCGCGATCCCGAGCGCGAACGAGTCGAGATCGGCCGGGCAGTCGTCCCAGCGTGAGCGCGCGACGGGGCGCGCGCTGCCCGCGGAGGCAGCGCCAGCCGGGAACGGCGCCGGTCGTGGCAAGGCCGCGAGGGCAGCGCTCAGGGCCGATTCGACCCCGCGCAGCAGCGGCAGCAGCTCCGATAGCGGTGCGCCGGCCGTCGTCCACCCCGCCCGGACGTCGCCCAGCAGGTTCTCGACCTGGCGGCTGCCGATGGAACTGCCGAAGAAACTGGTCGCCAGATCCGGAATCTGGTGTGCCTCGTCGAGGATCACGGCATCGGCGCTGCCGAGCAGATCGCCGAAGCCGTCCTGCTTCAACGCGAGATCAGCGAGCAGCAGGTGGTGATTGACGACGACCAGGTCGGCCTCCTGCGCCTCGCGCCGGGCCTGCACGACATGGCAGCGACCGTACTCGCCGCAACGCTGGCCGAGGCAGTTGTCGCGCGTCGACGTGATCGCCGGCCACAGCGGGTGGGTATCGGCGAGGCCGGGGACCTCGGCGAGGTCACCCGTGGCCGTGACCTGCGCCCAGCGCTCGATGCGCGCCAGCTCACGTGCGCCTGGATCCGCGGCAACGGCCAGCGCCTGCTGCGCCGTCGCGCGCAGCAGGCGCTCGCGACACAGGTAGTTGCTGCGCCCCTTCAGCAGCGCGATCTTCGCCGGTCGACCGAGCGCGGCGGCGACCAGCGGCCGTCCTTGGCGAACAGCTGGTCCTGCAGCGTGCGCGTGCCGGTGGAGACCAGCACGCGACGACCGGACAGCAGCGCGGGAACCAGGTAGGCGAACGTCTTGCCGGTGCCGGTGCCTGCCTCGACGATCAGCGGACGGCGCGCCTCGATGGCATCCGCGACGCGGCCAGCCATCGTCGACTGGGCCCGCCGCGGCCGGTAGCCCGGCAGCGCGCGCGCGAGGGGCCCTGCGGCGGAAAATATGTCGTCGGTGTCGTGCATGCAGCCTCGGATGAGGCCGCGAACGCTAGCGTGAAGGTCGCAGGCTGTCGAGCCGCAAATCGCGGAAGCTGTCCTGGTCGGCCTTGATCCGCAGCCGCAGGAACGGACCCTGCTCGGTGTAGCGCGCCGACGCGAAATCCTCGTCGCGGAACCCCGTCAGGTTGTAACCGATGGAGACCCAGACATTGGTCGCGATCGTCACACCGACGTCGAAGCCGACCTGATGCTCGCCGACACCCGACTCCCAGGAGCGCAACCACGCACCGTGCAGGCCGACGTCGACTGCACGGCCGAACGGCCGCCAGGGCAGGTCGCGCCGCAGGTCGACGCCGAGCAGGCTGGACACGCCGCTGTAGCGTTCGTCATCGAAGGTACTGACGACGTGCCGCGCGCCGAGCTGCAAGCCGAGCTGCGTCACCGCGTCCCATTGCAGGTTCAGGTGCGAGTTCTGCACCCAGCGGGTCGATTCGGCCGCGAGCAGCGCATCCTCGCGCGTGTCGCGCTTGAAGTCCGTGCGGTTGAAGATGATCCAGCGACCGGTCGCCGGACGATACGCCCAGGCGAAGCGCACATCGGCCGCGGTCGTGTCCGTGCCGGTCGTGCGCCCTTCGCTGTCGGTACCGAGGACCGACAACGACAGCGCGTGGCCCAGTGCCGGCTCGCGGTACCAGCCCGCGAGCAGCGTCTGGCGGATCTCGCTGTCGGAGGTACGCCGCTCCGCGCGCGCGGTCGCCGTCCACAGCTCCGCGTGATACTGCGCGCCGACGAAGCTCGCGAAGAAATCCTCCGTGATCGACCCGGACGCGAGCGGCACGTCCGGATTCAGCGGCGCAAGGTCCGCGCCGCGCAGCGTGTTGCTCTGGTCGATGCCCAGATCCAGCGTCCAGCGCTCGGACAGGCGCCAGCCCTGTGTCAGGCCGAAGTTCGCGAACGTGCGCGGGCCAAACTCCGAGGCCTGCTGGCTGACGGCCGTGACGATCTGGGTGCGTTCCCATGGCCGCGCGCGCAGGCCGACGCGCGTCATGTCGCTGGCGAGCTGTGCGCCATCGGCATGCTCCCACTCGGCGAACAGCGTGGTTTCCGGCGCAATCCGGTAGTCGACCCCGAGCAGCGCGCGCGCCGGGTAGTCGCTGCTGCCATCCCGACCACCCATCGTCATGTCGCCGGTCGCGCGCAACGTCACGCGATCGTCGAACAGGTCGACGCTGCCGGTCAGGTAGGCCTGGTCGGAACGCAGGCTCGCGCCGCGACCGTCCTCGTCTTCCACCGTGCGCAGTCCGACCGCGACGGTCGAATCAGGCGTCGTGTGGCGCACCTCGGCGCTGCCGAGGCGCCGCTCCGCACCGGTCTCGGTCTGCTGCTGCAGCAGCGCCTGGCCCTGCACCGCCCAGCGCTCGTCGAGGTTCCACCGTACGTCGGCACCGACCTTGCGCGTGCCGGCCTCGCTCAACGCCTGCTGGCCGACGCCGAAGCGTGCATCCTGCTCGCGCGCGTAGGCAACCAGGTCGAGCTTCTCCGACACGTGCTTGACCTCGGCCAGCCACGCCGTGCCGGAGCCCGCACGCGTCAGGTTGTCCGAATCGCTGTAGGCCGCCTCGGCACGCACTTCGGTGATCGGCGTCGCGCGCCAGCGCAGGTCGACGCCGGCGACCCGCGAATCGCCGTCGAGCGCGCCGTCGTGGATCGCGCTGACGCCCACCTCGATCGTGCCATCGGCCGTGCGCGCCGCGGCGCGCCCGCCGGCGATCGTGACCTCTTCGCCGGTGCCCTGCGTTTCGTACTCGGCGACGATGTAGACCGGATTGAGGTTCGGATCGCGGCTCGGCACCGGCTCGCGGAAGAACAGCGAGCCGTCGGCGTAGTCGATCCGGTAATCGAGGAAGCGCGCCAGTTCGCGCGTCTCGAGCACCTGCTCGCTGCGGAAGCGGTCGCGGACCTCGAGCCGAATCTTGTCGCTGTTGATGACCAGGCGCCGGCGAGTCAGCCGGTACAGGCCCGACGTGCCATCGCCACGCAACTCATCGCGGACGAAACCAAGATCGCTGCGGGCCGCGAAGCCGGTCGCGGACACGCGTTCGCCGCCGTAGTCCGCCTTGATGCCCGTCAGGCTGCGGCTGTAGCGCGTCAGCTCGGTGACCGTCAGCCCGGTGTCGTAGTCACCGAACAGTGCGACGAACTCGCGCCGCTCGAGCTTCAGGAACACGCGCTCCGTCGAAGCCGCCTCGAAGCGCTGTTCGGTGCCGTCGCCGTACACCAGGTAGTACCGGTCGGGCTCGATGACACCGCGCAACCTCTCGCGCGCCGCCTTCGGATCGCGCGCCGAGTCGTACGCAAGTGTCAGCAGGAAGTCGCCGCGCACCCGCCCCTTGGCGAAGAATGCGATGCGCCCGTCACCGTCGTAGCCTTCCTCGATCGGCGCCTCGCCGGGCAATGGCTGCACCGCCCGCGAGACATTGCGCCAGGCCGCCGTGCCCTCGGCGAGTCCCACCATGATCCATGGCCGCGGCTCAGGCATCAGCCAGGCCCGCACTTCCTGTGTCTGGCGATCATTGAAACGCACGCGCAGCGTGACCATGCCGCTCTGGCTGGTCGGCTCGAGTTCGATCCGCGCGATGCCGTCGGCGCCGACCTCGAACGTCGGCTCGCGTGCGCCGGTTGCCAGCAGCGGGTTGTCGTCGAGGGCCTGCACCTCCCACCAGGATCGATACGGCGCGTCGACGCGGAATGCGCCCAGCGTGCCCGGTCGCGCCGGCTTGCCATGCGCGTCGAACAGCCGCAGCGCGATGACCGGTCGACGCCGGCCGTCGGCGACCAGCACCGAGTTGCCGCGGTCGAACTCGGCGCGCACCGCGCCGCCGCCGTAGTGCAGCACGCGCGTCAACCGCACGGCCTCGCTGCCATCCTCGTTGCGGACCACCGCAACGAATTCGTTCTCGCCGTCGACGAGATCGACGCCCCGCCAGCGCGAAACCGCCGCCGTACGCGCGTTATTGACGCTGACGCCATCGAAATTGAGTCCCGGCACTTCGCGCCCGCGCAACAGCAAGGTGACGCTCTGCTGGGGACCGTGCGCGATCGCCAGGCGGGCGCTGGCGATCGCCATCACGGCGTCCTCCGCCGGCGCGAGCCAGCTGACGGAGCCGTCCTGCTGTTCGACATCGATGTTGGCGAACGGGTCGGCCGCCGCGGCGGCAGCACGGACTTCGGCACGCGTGCCGGGCGCAGACGCCGTGGCCTGCGCCTTGGGGACGGCGCCCGTCGTCGGCACCGCAGCCGCGTTCGCGGCTGCCGTGACCAGCTCGAGCGGTGCCTCACCGGCGAAGCGTGCGCCGGAGATCGCGATCTCGACGCGCCGGTTCAGCGCGAGGCTGGCCGCGTCGTCACCGGGGGCGAGAGGTTCGTCGGCGCCCACGCCTTCGACCCGCACCGCCTCGTCGGCCACCCCGAGCTGGCGCGCGAGGTAGTCGGCGACGCTGCGCGCCCGGGCCTCCGACAACGCGTAGTTGTCGGCGAAGCGGCCGCGATTGCGGACCGAGATCGGCGTCTTGTCGGTATGGCCCACGGCACTGATCGTCAGTCCGCGGGCGCCGCGCCATTCGGCCGCGATCCGGTCCAGTTCGAGTCGGTCGACGCCGCGCAACGCGGTCTCCAGCACGTCGAACTTCGGCGAGAACGTATAGCGCCCGACCGCGTAACGCGGCGCGCCGCGGCGCAGCCGGTTCTCGACGACGGCCGAACGCTGGGCCGATGCGCCCGGCGTATCGAACAGCAGCACGGCCTTGACCGGCAGGTCGCCGTTCGCGGTGCCGGCGCGGGTCACGAAGCGCACGCGATGCTCGGCCTGCAGGCCCAGGGTCGCGAGCGGGATCGTCAGCACGCCCGATTCGAGCTGCGCGCCGCGCAGCGGCACGCCATCGAACGCCACCTGCGCGAGATCCGCGCCCATGCCCTCCGGCACCATGACGACCAGGCGGGCGTTCGTCAGCGGGACGCCGCCGCGGGTGCGCAGCGCGACATCGTGCTGGGCCATCGACGCCGACGCGAGCACGCTGCGCATCGACAGCTCGACCTCGCCGGTCGGCGCCGGACGCGGCGCGAGCTGGAAGTCCGCGCGCCACAACGCACCGGCGCGCAGGTCGACGAACTGCGAGTACGCACGTCCCGCGTGGCGGACCGTGTCGCGGCAGCCGCCGAGTTCGAGGTGTTCGGGAATCGTGTAGTCGTCGATCTGCACGACATGGGTACCCGGATCGACGCCCTCGAAATGGTACTTGCCCTCGGAGTCGGTCACCGCGTAGCGCCCGTCCTCGAGGTAGACGCGCACGCCGGGCACACCAGCGCCGTCGAGCTCGCCGCACTGCCCTTCGCTGATCCGGCCAACGATGAAGCCGCGATCCGAGAACAGCTCGGGCGCCACGCGCACGACCGCACGTGCCTCGTTCGACACGCTGCCACCGGGTGCGCGCGCGATCGCGGTATTGATCAGCTCGGGGCCGCGCGCGGCAACCGTGACTTCGACGACATAGCGGATCCTTGCCCGCTGGCCCGCGGTCAGCGTGCCGACCTCGAAGGTCATGGTGCGACCATCCGCCGACAGCAGCGGGTCCGCGATCGTCGCGCCATCGCGGCGGGCCGAACCGGAGCGGAACCGCAAGCCGGCGGGCAGCCGGTCCTCGATCCGCAGGTCGCGGAACGCGCCGACGCGGCTGGTGTTCTCGACCGTCAGTTCGTACAGCACGAAATCGCCGGGCGCGACGGTCTCCTGGCTCGACGTCTTGCGCAGCAGCAGCGAGTCGCCGCTCGGGTCGAGCGGGACATCGACGATCGCCGCGACCGGCGCATTGACCGCGAACGGGCGACCGAAGGAGCCATCGGAGAGCCGGAACGGCGCCCCGGGCAGGCGCTGCAGGTCGTCGACGGCAACGCTGGAAGCAAACAGATAACCACCCGGAGGCTCGACCTCGAGGCGGTAGTTGCCCGACGCGACCAGCGGAAAGCGGTACACGCCATCCGGCAACTGGTAAACCGTTCCGCCGGAGTCGGTCACGGGCTCGCCCGTGATCATCTCGGCCGGATAAACGCTGACGCCGTCATCACCGAAGACGCGCGCCGGTTGGCCGGTGGTGGCATCGACCAGGCGCACCCGCGCGCCATTGACGGCCGCACCGGTCGCCGAGTCGAACACCAGTCCGAACGGATCGACCAGGCCCGCCGCCAGCACGGCATCGCTGGCATCGGTCGGATCGACGTAGCTGACCTCGATCTCGGAATCACGCGCCAACTCGAGCACGCAGTTGCCGATCACCGCCGCTCCCACCGCGGTCGGCACATAGCCGACGAACACACCGCTGTTGACGCTGCTCTCGGTCAGGCGGATGCGCTCGCTGTCACCCGTGGCCGATGACACGACCCGCACGTCGACGGTATCGAGCACCGTCGCATCGCGATTCTGGTCGGCATCCGCGACACGCACGAACAGCGCATCGCCGCCGTGCAACGCCTGCGTTTGCGACAACGCGTTCGGCTGCAGCGGATCGATCGGCCCGCTGCCCGCGACCACCGGCGGTGCGAGCGTCACGAGCCCGTTGGCGCTCGAACATTGGGTCGGACCTGCGGTGGACGTGAACTCGCCGTTGCCGTCGGGCCCGACGAAGCGCGCCAGCGCAATCGTCGCGCGCGACGGCGCTGGCGCCACCCGCAGCGTCACTTCATTGGTCACGACGCTGCGTGCGACGCCGCCAGCCGAGAAATCGACCGTCGCCACGTTGCGCACGACGGCGCCCACCGAGGCCGACTGCGCCTGCGCCGGCGGCATGAGCAGCAGCCCCACCACGGACAGCAGCATGCAGGCCACCAGGTGCCGCCATGCCGCGCGCGCACACGCGCGCGGGGCGGAGTGGTTGCCCACCCCGCCCCGCGCTCCGGTTGCGTGTCCGAAGCGCACGCTGTTGTCAGCGCGCGGACTCACGATGTCGCGACGGTTCTACTGAACGAATCAGTCGATCGTCACGCGGAAGCGCACGGTGACGGCATTGCCGGCACCACTGGCCACCGTCGAGCTGGCCGCCGTGCTGACCGACAGGTCACCGCCGGCCGTGCGCACGCAACCATCGCCGTTCGTGTCGGTGCCGCCCGCTTCGGCGACGCAGAACGTCGTCGTCGCGCCGACCGTCACGCTGACATCGCTCGCACCCGTGTTGTACTGCCCCGTCGCGAACACCGTGTTGGCCGGGATCGGATCGACGATCGTCACGCCGGTCGCCGGGACCGCACCCGTGTTGGTCAGCGTGATCGCGTACTCGACCACCGCACCCGGGATCGCGCGCGGCGAGCTCGTGCCGTTGAACGGATCGCTGACGACCGACGACGTCTTGGCGACCGCGAGCGCTGCCGACTCCACTTCGTACTGGTCATCCGCGCCGAACGCGCCATCCTCGGCCGCATCGCCGGCACCGGTGCCGTCACCGAACACCACGTCGACCGCGCCCGGCGTTTCCGGTCCGGCGGTCTCGGTGGCCAGCGTGCCCGGCGAGCCATCGACGGCCGCACGGGCCGTCAGGCGAACGCTGGCGAACTGGCCGTTCGTCACCGTCAGCGGTACATCGGCCACGACGAACACGGTCACGTCGGCATCGGCCGCCAGCGACGTCACGTCGGTGGCCGTATCGACACCCGGTTCATAAATGCCGTTGTCGTTCGAGTCGACGAACACGCGGACGTTGGCGACGTCGGTGTTGTCGGTGTTGCCGAACACCGTGCCGCCGGTCAGCTGCGTGGCCGACAGCTGGAACGCCTGCGCGGCGTTACCGGTGTTGGTCAGCAGGAAGGCCGTCACGGCATCCGTCGCACCCGGCCCGGTGACCGTCGTGCCGCCCGAGACTTCGGTGACCGTGAGGTCGATGCGGTTGTCGACGACGAAGCTGGTGCTGGCACCGTTGCCGGCGCCCGGCGTGCTGTTGCCGGTCGGCGAGGACTCGATCGGCGTCTGCGCCACGGTGCCGACCGTGTAGCTGACCGTCGCGCGGTTGTCGATCGAGGTGTTGGCGAGCGTGCCGGCGGCGAATGCCTGCGGCAGCGCCGCGAAGCCTCCGAGCGCCACGAGCGCAATACTCGCCGTCTTCATGGGATGACGCAAAATTTTCATCACAACTCCTGAGGGGAAACGCAAACGAAACGGGAACTCAAACCATCAATCGAATCGGTCAATCGGATCACTTCAGAACCGCGCGGAACCGCGCGAGCGCCACCTGGCCCGGCGCGATCGCGTTGCGGAACGTCCAGCGGATGTGGGTGTATTCGTCGGCACGCGCGACGCGTTCGCTGCCGTCGGCATCGCGGACCCGCAACTGCTCCGGCGCGGCGTAGCGCCGACCGTCGAGCGAGAACGCGATGTCGGCGCCCGCACCCAGCGCGGAGCTCGCGACGTAGCGCATGTGCTCGGGCACCGGGTTGTCGATGAAGACGTTGCCGACCGCCTGGCCGCAGACATTGCTCGCGGTCACTGTCCAGACGACTTCGGTGCCCGGCACGACCTTCGCGGCCGGCGCCAGCCGCTTGACACGCTCGCCCTGTTCGTTGAGCACCTCTTCCTCGGTCTGCGCAACGGTCTTCAGCGAGATGCAGCCCTGGCCGGCTGCCGGGCCCGGCGCCTGCGCCGGATCGGCCGCGGCCACGACACGCGCCGCCGTCAGCGCGGCGAGCGCCCCCATCAGTATCAATGTCCCCTTGTTCATCTTGTATTCCTCCTGGCTCACTCGAACGGAATCAGTCGATCGTCACGTCGAACACCAGCGTCTGCGGACCGCTGGCCTGCGTCAGGTCGCCGAGCGCGACCTGCACGGCGGGCACCGGTGACGTCGTGTAGCCACCCGCATCGGCGTCGGCGGTGCTGTCGGTGACGGCGTTGCCATTCAGCGTGATGCTGCCCGGCACGAACGTGGTGTTGGTCGGGATCGGATCGCGGAAGCTCGCGCCCGCCGCCGTGCCGGTCCCGGTCGCGGTCACGACGACCTGGTAGCGGATCTGCGCGCCCGGAATCGGGCGCGAACCGCCGAACGCGTCCGTCACGGTCGAGGTCTTGACCGCGGTCAGCGTGATGTCGGCGACGACGTACTGGCCGGTCGCATCGCCATCAGCGCCGGTCGTGCCGACCACCGCGTCGGTGCCGTTCGCGCCCTGGCCCGCGAACACCGTGCCGGGGGCGCCCGTTCCCGTCAGCGCATCGGCTTCGAGCTGCGACAGACCGCGCGCACCGTTGGCGAGACCGGTCGGGATGTCGTTGACGACCAGCACGGTCACGAACGTGTCCTGCAGCAGCACCGGGTCGTTGGCACCTGGCGTGTACGGCGTGTCGGCCGGCGTCAACGTGCCGCTGCCGTCCGTGTCGAAGTAGATCGCAGGCGTCGCCGGTACCGGGTCGAATTCGTCGCCACCGAGCACGCTGTTCAGCGTCAGCTGGAACCCTTCGGACGAGTTGCCGGTGTTGGTCACGCGGTAGACCAGCACCTGGTTCGTGGCGCCGGGGCTGACGGTTGTCGTGGCGCTTTGCAGCGTGACGACGACGTCCAGCACCTCGGCGACGGTGACGGCCACGGTGTTGGACGAGGTCGTGACCGGCGTCGAGCCGATCGTGTAGCTGACCTGGGCGGTGTTCTGGATTTCCGTGCCCGCGACCACGCCGACGGCTGCGGCGGGTTGGCTCACCCCCCAGAGCATCGCAAGACCGAGGACCACCAGCCCGCTCGGGGCACGAAACGACGTTGAAGGCTTGATCACGTTAGACTCCCGACCACGATCTGGGTCGGGGTGAACTCTAAGGGTGTCCCCGAATACGTCGTGTGACCATAATCACACGCGAGGCGGCGCCTGACCGCACGTGGCGACATATCGCAGCGGCCGGGCACGCAATTGTGACCCGGAGCACAATCCCGGGAGGCTTGGGGGCCTCAAGTTTCAGGGGGACATGCCGATGGCGAGCCGCACGCGTAAACCGAAGTCCGCTCCCGGGGGCAGGCCCGCACGACCGCGGACGCGGGCGCGAACCCGGGCCCAGGCGGGTGCCGAGACAGTCGAGGTCCCGGGACAGGACGGCTTCGTTCCACCGCCGGGCGACGGCCAGCGCCATGACCGGGCCGCCGACGGCGCGGCGACGATGGACAGCAGCGCCGCCGAGGGTGCCGCCGAGGCATCCTCGGTGCGAATCAGCTGATCGGCATCGACAAGGCCAGATCCTCGACGCCGCGCAGCGTGCACCGGCTCGCGCTCGGCCGACCGCGGATGCTGGTCGAGAAACGGTCGGCATGGGCCGCGGGCTGCTCGACGTGCTGCTCAGCCAATCGCAGGCCGCGCCGGCCCAGGACCGGCGCTTCAGCCACGACGTCTGGCGCGACAGCGGCTACTACCGGCGCCTCATGCAGGGTTCATCGTGTTCCCGCGACTCGCTGAACCGGATGTTGGACAGGGCCGACGCGACGCCCGAAGACCGCGAACAGGCGCGCTTCCGCTGTCCATGGTGAGCGAGGCGTTCGCGCCACAATTCACTGCTCGGCAACCCGGAGCGTTGAAGCGCCTGCCGAAACCCGCGGCCGCAACCTGCTGTGCGGCGCGCAGAACCTGATCGATGACGTGCTGAACAACGGCGGCATGCCGCGCCAGGTCGATGAGCGCAAGTTCCAGGTCGGCAAGAACCTCGCGCTGACGCCGGGCGCCGTCGTGTTCCGCAACGAGGTGTTCGAGCTGATCCAGTACCAGCCCGCCGCCGCGTGTCCGCGCGCGCTGGTCATCGTGCCGCCGCAGATCAACAAGTTCTACATGGTAGACCTCGCGCCCGGCCGCAGCTTCGCCGAATACGCCGTGGCGCAGGGCGTACAGTTGTTCTGCATCTCGTGGCGCAACCCCACCGCCGCGCAGCGCGACTGGAACCTCGAGACCTACCTGCGCGCCGCGCAGCAGGCCTTCGCGGTCGCGCGCGAGATCCGCAACGCCGACCAGGTCAACGTCATGGCGGCTTGCGCCGGCGGCTTCACGCTCGCGACGCTGCTCGGCCACATGGCCGCCGTTGGCGATCATTCCGTCGCCTCCGCGACGCTGCTGGTCACCGTGCTCGACACCGACTCACCGACGCTGCTGGCCAGTTCGCCTCGAAGTCCGGCATCGCCGCCGCGATCCGCGCTCGCGCGGCAAGGCGTGCTCGAGGGCGAGGAGATGGCACGGGTGTTCGCGTGGCTGCGGCCGAACGATCTCGTCTGGATGTTCGTCGCCAACAACTGGGTCATGGGCAACCGGCCACCGGCGTTCGACATCCTCTACTGGAATGCGGACAACACCCGCCTGCCCGCCGAGTTCCACGCCGACCTGCTGCGGCTGTTCCTGGAGAACCCGCTGCCGCATCGCGACCGGCTCGAGGTGCTCGGCAGCCGGATCGACATGCAGAAAGTGAAGATCCCGTTCTATGTCGTGGCCGGCATCACGGATCACATCACGCCATGGGAGGCATGCTATGCCACCCGACAGATCGTCAAGGGGCCGATGACGTTCGTGCTCTCCTCCAGCGGACACATCCAGAGCATCGTCAATCCGCCGTCAAACCGGAAGGCGAAGTTCTACCTCAATCCGGATCTGCGCCTCGATGCGCCGCAGTGGCTCGCCAAGGCGACGCAGCACGATGGCAGCTGGTGGACGCACTGGAGCGAGTGGCTCGCCGAGCGCAGTGGCGGGGAAGTCGCCGCGCCCGCGGCCCTCGGCAACGCGACCCACCCGGCGACAGACCCGGCACCGGGCCGGTACGTGCACCAGCGCTGAACGGCCGCAGGAGACCGAGCATGCACATCGCCAGCGAATCGCCCCGCGCACACGCCGCCGCCACGGTCCACCCGACGGTCGAATACGTCGAGGTCGATGGACTGCGCCTGCGCGTGGCTGTCCAGCCCGGCCATGGCCGTGGCACGCCGCTGCTGATCTTCAACGGCATCGGCGCCAACTTCGAACTGGTGTTCCCGTTCATGGCGGCGCTCGAGGGCATCGAGCAGATCATCTTCGACATCCCCGGCATCGGCCGTTCGGAGATGTCATGGCGGCCGCGCCGCTTTGCCGGCCTCGCGACGCTGACCGCGAAGCTGCTCGACCGGCTGGGCTACCCGGAGGTGGACGTCGCGGGCGTCTCGTGGGGTGGCGCGCTCGCGCAGCAATTCGCGCGCCAGTACTCGCACCGTTGCCGGCGATTGATCCTGGCGGCAACGTCCGCCGGCGCGTTCATGATCCCGGGCCGGCCGAGCGCGCTGTCGAAGATGATCACGCCGCAGCGCTATCTGTCACCGAGCTACATGCAGCGCGCCGCCGGCTCGATCTATGGCGGCGAAGCGCGGCGCGATCCCGGCATCATCACCGAGCACACGTCACGCATCATCGCGCCGCGTTTCATGGGGTATCTCTATCAGCTCGCGGCCGGGGCTGGCTGGACCAGCATCCACTGGCTGCACAAGCTGAAGCAGCCGACGCTTGTGATGGCCGGTTCGGACGATCCGCTGGTGCCGCCGGCAAACGCGCGGATCCTGTCACTGCTGGTGCCGAACAACCAGCTGTTCATCGTGCCCGGCGGCGGGCACCTGTTCATGCTGCACTCGATCAGCAAGGTCGTACCGGTGATCCGCGATTTCCTCGAATCGCAGGAGCCGATACGACCCCGCTGGCACTGAGTCGCGGACGACTCAGTCCTTGCGACGCCGGCGAGCCAGGCCCATGCCGGCCAGGGCCGCACCCAGCAAGCCCAGCGTGCCCGGTTCCGGCACGGCCGTCGTGTTCATCGAACGGAACACGAAGTCCGACTGGTCCGTGCAGCGCGTCTGGGTGCCGCAGAGGCCCGGCGTCGCGAACATGTCGAGGCTGCGCACGGCACGGCCACCGAACGGGTCTGCATTCACCCACAGGCCCGCGCCGCCACTCCACAGGCCCGATGACGTCCAGCTGCCGCTGCCATTCCACGAGGAACCACCACCGAACAGCGCGGCGAGCGTGAAGGTCGCGTTGTCGCCATCGGCGAAGTTCACCCGGAATGCGGCCCGCTCGAGGTAGTCCGCGTATTCCGGACCATCGAACAGCAGGCCGATCGTCAGGTCGTTGATCAGACTGTCTTCGCCGAACTGCACGCGCAGCATCTCGCTGTTGCCGCCGTTCGCGTTCGAGTACCAGTCGATCTCGGTGTTGCCCTGGCCGTTGACGCCGAGCCCGGCACCGATGCCCGGGATGTTCTTGCTGGCCAGCGTCGAAGCCGACGTCGCCTCGGTATTGGCGAAGGCGCTGAAGGTCGCGCCGCCGGCGGTCGCCGAGTGAGAGCCGGTGGCCACATCGCTTGCGGTGATCAACGCGGCCTGTGCCGTGCCGGCCATGCCCAGGCCCAGCGTCGCGACGGCGGTCAAAGTCATCAGATGTTTCATGAAACCGATACCTCATGGCCCATGAGGGCCGTTGCAGGACGGTAAAGCAGTGTCCATGCCAAAGATTTTTTTGGTAGTTAATTCAGTCATTTTAGGGAAACTATTTCACTTAAGTATTCCACGGACCGTAAAGCACTCCGACACCCCCTCGAACCGCTTGACGACACTCGCCAGACTGCTATGATGCATCGCACCAATTGGTGCATCGCACCATCACAGGAGACGCGATTATGAACCTCCAGGAACGCCTGCTCGCCATGACCGCCGAGGCCCGCGCCGAAGCGGACCGCTACGTCCAGCGCGCCGCGCGCACCGCCCGCCAGGGCCTTGACCTCGCGGCCGATCAGGTCGAAGCGGCCCAGACCCCCGTCAGCCAGATCATCGATGCCGGACTGAAGCTGAACCAGTTGTCGGCCGCCTACGTGGAACGCTTCGTTCGCCAGCAGAGCGGCCTGGCCACCGCAGTGCTGAGCGGCGGCGCGCGCCGCCTGCGCGCCCTCGCCGACGCCGCCACGCCCCGCGACGCCTGGGAAACGCAGGTCGAAACGATGGACGCCGTCCGCCAGCGCGCCACTGGCGCGCTGCGCGACAGCTGGACGCTGGCGACGGATGCGGGTCGCGACGTCGCCGCGCTGGCCGAAACCACCTTCCAGGGCCTGCGTGCACCGGCGCCACGCCGGGCGCGTGCCAAGGCGAAGGCCGCAGCGCGTACGGGCGCCCGCAGCGGCGCGCGCAAGCCGGCCAAGCAGGCGCGGGTGGCCCGCGGACGCAAGCAGGCCGCCGTGCACTGAGCGCGGAGCCGCCGGCGCGATGCGGGCCTGAAACGCGCCGGATTCCGGCCACGGCGGCGGCGGGCGCGTCAAGCCCCCGCCGCCTGCCCTGTGGAGCCACGGGGCGGATTTTCCGCTAATGGAACCCGCTCCCGTAGGCGTCAGGGATCAGCCCGTTATACTTTCGGGCTCCCTGACAACCGCCAAGGACCGCCGATGGCCATCGCACATCCCCTGTCGCCTGCCCTGCCTGAGATCTCCGCCGACGTGGCGCAGTGGGTCGAATCCGTCCGCGCGCTGACCCAGCCCGCGAACGTGCAGTGGTGCGACGGCTCGGATGGCGAATACCGGGCGCTGATGGACCTGCTGCGCCAGCGCGGCGAGCTGCAGGACCTGAACCCCGAGACCTTCCCCGGCTGCTCGCTGGCCCGTTCGCATCCGTCGGACGTCGCCCGCGTCGAACACCTGACCTTCGTCTGCACGACGAACCGTGACGACGCCGGTCCCAACAACCATTGGATGGCGCCGGCGGAGGCGAAGGCCAAGATGCAGGCGTTGTTCCAGGGCTGCATGAAGGGCCGCACCCTCTATGTGGTGCCCTACTGCATGGGGCCGATCGATTCGCCCTACTCGCGCTGCGGCGTCGAGATCACCGACAGCGCCTACGTCGTCGTCAACATGGCACTGATGACGCGCATGGGCCGCGCTGCCCTGGAGCG
>JAWLAD010000038.1:0-22493 GCA_041395605.1 Steroidobacteraceae bacterium | reverse complement strand
CCTTGACGGAGAGCAGCGAGAAGGCAGATCTTTAACTGCGGACTCCAGCTCCGATCCGTACTAAATCGGGGAGCACCTCAGGTGTTACTTAACGGGAGCAAGTCGTGCCTTGTCGATCGGAACGTATCGCGTTCATTGTTGTGCTGGTCTTGGGGGGCTGTGCCGGTTGCAGTGCATCTGGGTCGGATCCGAAAGGCCCGTCGATTAGTGGTGATCTATCAGTAGGCCCTTCCGACGATGAGATCATCGATCGCGTTATCGACGGCGACTTTCTGACTATTTCGAGGCAGAAGCTTTTTGATAGTCGGTTCCCGGGTCCGTCCTCCAAGATCGCTAATGACTCTGCCTCCGTAAGTGACATTTCCATGACGGGTGTGTTTACCCTGGACGACGGTAGAAGACTGCGCTTGGCTGGGCTCTTGTGCACTAATGGACTGCAGAAGGCAATTGTCGGATTGGGGCTGTCTGCGACCGACTTGCGGCCGCGCGTGGTGTTTGCGCCTCTGGTCGCAGACCAACACCCGGTGGCACCTGCGTACATTTGGTTCGCGCCAAGCGACCCGGCAATCGAGCCGATCAGCATCAATGACTTGGCGGCGAGAAATCGGTGGTGTGTGCCAGTACACGAGGCAAAGCACGCGTTCTACGATCGGTACCTTGGGCTGTGGCTCTTCGACCATGAATTTCAAACACCTACTTTGCCGCGCTAGCGAAGTTTCACGGTGTCCGTGTAACCCCCCCCCTCGTTGGTCTCCCCAAGGCCATCACGAAGGATGCGAACAATTCATCGATCTTCGAGTACGGCCCGAACCGCGCGCGGTGGAAGCACATCTACAAGACAGGCGGCACGACGTTCACGCACACGTACGTCGGCGGCTTGATGGAGAAGGTCGTCTCTGGCGGCGTGACGGAGTTCAAGCGCTTCGTCGCCGTACAAGGTCAGTCGATCGCGCTGTATTCCAGAAAGTCGAGCGGCACGAACTCGATCTACTACCGTCATGCAGAGCTTCGGGGCCTACGGTCAGCGCCGCGGTACTTGAAGCGCCATCCTTTGGCGCCGGTCGGTGAGACGAGCAGGTAGAGACCGTCGCCGTCTAACAGCTTCAGTGGGCGTTCGGCGGGCTGGGCGTTTCGGGCGGAAACGTCGGTCAAGGGCACCTTCGGGGTAGCTCCTCGGGAAATTCCCAAAAATCGTGGGGGTAGGTCTTTTTCAGACGTCGAGCTACCCCCAGAATTACCCCCAGCCGAGCTGGGCTGTCAAGGGAAGGCCTGAGACACGACTGGACGCAAACGCCTTGATTTCAAGACATTTTCGGTCGTTTCTCGTTCTGGGTGATACGCCGTGAAACGGCGCGGTACGGTGAAATGGCTCCCCGGCCTGGACTCGAACCAGGGACCTGCGGATTAACAGTCCGACGCTCTACCGACTGAGCTACCGGGGAACGGGAGGGAAAGCGGGGGCGGATTCTGAGGAAATGCCCCCCGCCCGTCAAGCAATCCTGTCACGCACCGGCGGCGCAGGACGCGGTCGATCCGGACCAGTGCCTGCTCGAGCAGCGCACGGTGGTGGCAAGGAAATCCGCATGTGGCCCGGTGCACCAAGCCAGGCCGGGCACGACGGCCACGCCGGCCTTCTCGAGCAACAGGTCGGCGAACGCCTGGTCGTCCCTGAGGCCGAGCGCGGCCATGGCGCCGCGCACCTCGGCGAACGCGTAGAACGTGCCGGCGCCGGGCAGGCAGCTGACGCCGGGCAGGGCGTTGAGTCCGGCAACGACGAAATCGTGCCGCTCGCGGAACGATACGTTCATCTTCGCGACGCAGTCCTGGTCGCCATTCAGCGCGGCGACGGCGGCCTTCTGGCCGATGCTCGAAGGATTCGACGTCGATTGCCCCTGCACGGTGGCCATCGCGGTGATGATGTCGCGCGGACCGCCGCAATACCCGATGCGCCAACCCGTCATCGCGTACGCCTTGGAGCAGCCGTTGATGGTGACGGTGCGTCCATACAGTTCCGGTACGGCGGTGACCAGCGAGCAGAACGGCTCCGCGCCCCAGTAGATCTTCTCGTACATGTCGTCGGTGCCGATCACGATGCGCGGGTGCTCGATCAGCACCTCACCGAGCGCCCGCAATTCCGCGCGCGTGTACGCGGCGCCGGTCGGGTTGCAGGGTGTGTTCAGCAGCAGCAGGCGGGTCTTGGGCGTGATCGCCGCGGCGAGCTGGCGCGGCGTGATCTTGTAACCCTGCTCGGGCGTGGCATCGGGCGTGACGGGCAGGCCATCGGCGAGCATGACCATGTCGGGATAGGACACCCAGTACGGCGACGGGATGATCGCCTCGTCACCCGGATCGAGCACGGCCATGCACAGGTTGTAGATCGTCTGCTTCGCGCCGCTCGAGACGAGGATCTGGTTGCGCGCGTACTGGAGGCCGTTGTCGCGCTCGAACTTCGCGATGATCGCGTCCTTGAGTTCCGGCGTGCCACCCACATCCGTGTAGCGCGTGTGGCCGCCCTGGATCGCGGCGATGCCGGCCGCCGCGATGTGCGCGGGCGTGTCGAAATCGGGCTCGCCGGCCGACAGGCTGATGATGTCCTGGCCCTTGGCGCGCAGCTGCGCGGCGCGGGCGGTCATGGCGAGGGTGGGCGAGGGCTTGACGCGCTGGATGCGCCGGGCGACTGGGTTGTTCACGAGGCGTATAGTAGTCGATCGGCGCTGCAGGACGCGCGCCGGCGAGGAAGGCTGCATGGAAACGACACCGTTTACGCTGAAATCCAGCTACGCGCCCGCCGGCGTCGGCGCCTTGGCGATCGCCGCGCTGGTCGATGGCCTGCGAAATGGCCTTGCCCACCAGACGCTGCTCGGCGTCACGGGCTCGGGCAAGACCTACACGATCGCCAACGTCATCCAGCAGCTGCAGCGGCCGACGCTCGTGATCGCGCACAACAAGACGCTGGCGGCGCAGTTGTACGGTGAGTTCAAGGAATTCTTCCCGGACAACGCGGTCGAGTACTTCGTGTCGTACTACGACTACTACCAGCCCGAAGCCTACGTGCCGTCGAGCGACACCTTCATCGAGAAAGACGCGTCGATCAACGAACACATCGAACAGATGCGTTTGTCCGCGACCAAGGCATTGCTCGAGCGGCGCGATGCGATCATCGTCGCGACGGTGTCGTCGATCTACGGCCTCGGCGACCCCGAGGCTTACCTCGCGATGGTGCTGCACCTCGTGCGCGGCGACCGCATGGACCAGCGGCGCCTGCTGCGGCGGCTCGCCGACATGCAGTACACGCGCAACGAACTCGACCTGACGCAGGGCACGTATCGCGTCCGCGGCGACGTCATCGACATCTTCCCAGCGGAGAGCGAGCGCGAGGCCGTGCGCCTCGAGCTGTTCGACGAGGCGATCGATTCGATCGCACTGTTCGACCCGCTGACCGGCGAGGTCACGCGGCGGCTGCCGCGCTACACCGTGTACCCGGGCACGCACTACGTCACGCCGAAGGAACGCCTGATCCAGGCCATCGACTTGATCCGCGAGGAGCTGCGCGAACGCGTCAGGCAGCTGCGCGACGCCGACAAGCTGGTCGAGGCGCAGCGGCTCGAACAACGCACGATGTTCGACATGGAGATGATGAAGGAGGTCGGCTACTGCGCCGGCATCGAGAACTACTCCCGCTACCTGTCGGGCCGCGCGCCGGGCGAGGCGCCACCCTGTCTGTATGACTACCTGCCCGACGATGCGCTGCTGATCGTCGACGAGAGCCACCAGACCATCCCGCAGCTCGGCGCCATGTACAAGGGCGACCGCTCACGCAAGGAAACGCTGGTCGAGTACGGCTTCCGGCTGCCCTCGGCGCTCGACAACCGGCCGCTGAAGTTCGAGGAGTGGGAGCGGCTCGCGCCGCAGATGATCTTCGTGTCGGCGACGCCGGGGCCCTACGAGAACCGGCTCGCGTCGCAGGTCGTCGAGCAGGTCGCGCGGCCCACCGGCCTCGTCGACCCGAGCGTTGAAGTACGGCCGGCGCGTTCGCAGGTCGATGACCTGCTGTCCGAAGATCAACCTCTGCCTCGAGCGCGGCGAGCGCACGCTCGTGACCACGCTGACCGCGCACCTGGCCGAGGACCCTGACCGGTGCCTCGACGAGCACGGCATCAAGGTCCGCTACCTGCACTCCACGACGTCGAGACCGTCGAGCGCAGCAGATCATCCGCGACCTGCGGCTCGAGGTGTTCGACGTGCTCGTCGGCATCAACCTGCTGCGCGAGGGTCTCGACATGCCGGAGGTCGCGCTGGTCGCCATCCTCGATGCCGACAAGGGAAGGCTTCCTGCGCAGCGGAGAACTCACTGATCCAGGCGATCGGGCGCGCAGCGCGGCCTCAACGGGCGCGCGATCACCTCTACGCCGACCAGGTCACGGTTCGATGCGCCGGGCCATGGACGAGACCGAGCGGCGCCGCAACAAGCAGCTGGAGTTCAACGCGAAGCACGGCATCACGCCGCGCGGCATCACCAAGGGCGTCGCCGACGTCATGGAAGGCGCCCGCGCCGACGGTGCGGGCGAGCGGCCGATCCCGGGCAGCGGCCGCAAGCGTGGCCGGGCGGGCGCGACGACGCAGAGGGCCGCAGCTGCGGCCGGCGTGGCCGAAGCTGGGGCAGGCGAGAACGTCGTCGACCTGCGGCCCGAGCAGATCGTGCGGCGGATCAAGCAGCTCGAGGTCGAGATGCTGCGCAAGGCCCGCAACCTCGAGTTCGAGGCGGCGGCCCGGCTGCGCGACGAGATCGAACGGCTGAAGCGGGCGGAGCTCGGCCTGCCGACGACCCGGGCCGGCTAAGCCCTTGACCCGGCAGGCATTCGCTTGCGCGGCGCACGCGCCTCCGGTATCGTTCGCGGCCTTTCTGCAGGCGCGTAGCTCAGTGGTAGAGCATCACCTTGACATGGTGGTGGTCGGTGGTTCGATCCCACTCGCGCCTACCAGATTCCGGAAGGGCGCTTTCGCGCGGCGGAAGCGCCCTTTCCTGCTTCAGGCGCCCGCGCGGAGTCGATTGCGATGCCGGTGATCACGCTGCCCGACGGCAGCCAGAGGACCTTTGCCGAACCCGTGACCCTCGATGCGGTCGCGGCGAGCATCGGTGCGGGCCTGCGCAAGGCGGCGCTCGCCGGCAAGGTCGACGGCAAGCTGGTCGACACCTCGTACGTGATCGATCGCGACGCGTCGATCGCCATCGTCACTGACAAATCTCCCGAAGCGCTCGAGATCATCCGTCACTCGACCGCGCACCTGCTGGCTCAGGCCGTGCAGTCGCTGTTCCCCGATGCGCAGGTGACCATCGGTCCCGTCATCGATGACGGCTTCTACTACGACTTCGCCTACAAGCGCCCGTTCACGCCGGAAGACCTCGTCGCCATCGAACAGAAGATGGCCGAGATCGTGAAGGCGGATCTGCCGGTGCATCGTCGCGAGATGCCGCGCGACGAAGCCGTGCAGTTCTTCAGGAACATGGGCGAGCACTACAAGGCCGAGATCATCGCGAGCATCCCGGCGAACGAACCGATCTCGCTGTACGGGCAGGGCGACTGGGTCGACCTGTGCCGCGGCCCGCACGTGCCGTCGACCGGCAAGCTCAAGGTCTTCAAGCTGATGAAGGTCGCCGGCGCCTACTGGCGCGGCGACTCGCGCAACGAGATGCTCCAGCGCGTCTACGGCACGGCCTGGGCGAACGACAAGGACCTCAAGGATTACCTGACGCGGCTCGAAGAGGCCGAGAAGCGCGATCACCGCAAGATCGGCCGCGAACTCGACCTGTTCCACATGCAGGAGGAAGCGCCCGGTGCCGTGTTCTGGCACCCGAAAGGCTGGCGCATCTTCCAGCAGCTGATCGCCTACATGCGCGACAAGCAGCAGGCCGCTGGCTTCGATGAAGTGAACGGCCCGGAGCTGATGGACCGCAGCCTCTGGGAGGCTTCGGGCCACTGGGAAAAATTCGGCGAGAACATGTTCACGACGCAGACGCCGGACGAGCGCGTCTACGCGATCAAGCCGATGAACTGCCCGGGCCACGTGCAGATCTTCAAGCAGGGCATCCGCAGCTATCGCGACCTGCCGGTGCGCTTCGCCGAGTTCGGCAAGGTGCACCGCTACGAACCGTCGGGTGCGCTGCACGGCCTGATGCGCGTGCGTGCGTTCACGCAGGACGATGCGCACATCTTCGTGACGCCCGACCAGATCACGGCCGAGTCGGTCGCGGTCACGAAGCTGATCCTCGACATATACCGCGACTTCGGCTTCGACGACGTCCGCATCAAGTTCTCGGATCGCCCCGAGAAGCGCGTCGGCTCGGACGACGTCTGGGACAAGGCCGAGGCGGCGCTGAAGGCGGCGGCCACGGCGGCCGGCATCGAGTACTCGCTGAACCCCGGCGAGGGCGCCTTCTACGGCCCCAAGCTCGAGTTCGTGCTGCGGGATGCCATCGGCCGCGACTGGCAGTGCGGCACGCTGCAGGTCGACCTGAACCTGCCCGGGCGGCTGGGCGCCCACTACATCGATGAGCACAGCCAGAAACAGACCCCGGTCATGCTGCACCGGGCGATTTTCGGCTCACTCGAGCGGTTTTTCGGCATTCTGCTGGAGCATCACGCCGGGCGCCTGCCTGCCTGGCTGGCGCCGACCCAGGCGGTTTTGATGTCGATCACCGATCGGCAGGCCGATTACGTCGCCAAATCCGCCGAATTCCTTAAAAATCAGGGGGTTCGGGCCGAGACCGACTTGCGGAACGAAAAGGTCGGCTTTGCAAATACGTGAACACACGCTGCAGCGCGTGCCACCTATTGGTGGCAGGCGACAAGGAAGTAGCAGCGGGTCTCGTATCCGTGCGCACTCGTAGCGGCAAGGATCTGGGCACGATGTAAACGCATCCTTCGTGGACATCTCGCCTGCGCGTCGAGCTCGGCCAGGCGCCAGACTGTGGAGGATTGATTTATCTCGACTGCAAACAAGCGCATTCCGGCGCAATGAAATCACGGCGCCGCAAGTGCGCGTGATCGCGGCGGACGGATCCCAGGCGGGCATCATGACCCGTTTCGAGGCTCTCAGCTCGCCACTTCGAGTGAGCTCGATCTCGTCGAGAAGTGTCCCCGATGGCGAGCCGCCTGTCGTGCGCATCATGGATTTCGGGAAGTTCCTCTTCGAGAGCAGAAGAAGAAGACCCACAGTGCGCAGAAGAAGCAGAAGCAGCAGCAAGTCAAGGAAGTGAAGTTTCGTCCCGGCACGGAAGAGGGTGATTACCAGGTCAAACTGCGTAACCTGACCCGCTTCCTGGCCGAGAGTGACAGACAAGGTAACCTGAGGTTCCGTGGCCGTGAGATGGTGCACCAGGATATCGGTCGCAAACTTCTCGCCAGGGTGTCTGCCGATCTCGCGGCGATCGCGACGGTCTGAATCCCCTGATGGAAGGGCGGCAGATGGTCATGATGTTGGCACCCAAAAAGAAGTGATCCCCGGCGCAAGCTGGGGTTCCGCCCGTAGCGGTCTGCGCAGGCAGGCTTGCGACCGGGGCTACAAATGAGTCAGAGCAATGCCCAAGTTGAAGACCAACCAGGCCGCGGCAAAGCGTTTTCGCAAGACTGCCAAGGGCTACAAGTCCTACTCGGCGGGCCGTCGGCACAACCTCGGCCACAAGCCTCGCAAGACGAAGCGACAACCGATCCGGGCAGTTTCAGCCTCGTGCACGAGGAGCGACGTCCGGTCGTCTCGTCCAGCTGCTGCCGCACCGCAAGAGTAACCCACGCGAGGAACCAAAGATGGCAGAGCGGAAAGCGCGGCGTTACCGCAGGTAAGCGCCACAAGAAGGTTCTTGGCAAGGCCAAGGGTTATTACAACGCGCGGCGCAAGGTGTATCGCGTCGCGAAGCAGGCCGTCATCAAGGCCGGCCAGTACGCCTATGCGGGCCGTCGCCTGAAGAAGCGCGATTTCAGCGTGCGCTGTGGATCCAGCGCATCAACGCTGCAGCGCGCGTGCATGGTCTGTCCTATAGCCGCATGATCAACGGCCTCAAGGTTGCCGAGATCGAAATCGACCGCAAGATGCTGGCGGACATCGCCATGCATGATGAAGCGGCGTTTGCGGTGCTCGCCGGCAAGGTCAAGGCAGCGCTCGGCATCGCCTGACGGGGGTCGCAGCATGAGCGATCTCGCGTCCCTGACGGCGCAGGCACTCGATGAGGTGGCCGCGAGCGGTGAGCTCCGCGGCCTCGATGCTGCACGCGTCCGCTGGCTCCGGCAAGAAAGGCCTGCGACCGAACAGTTGAAGTCGCTTGGCGCACTGCCGGCGGCCGAGCGTCCGGCTGCGGGGGCGCGCATCAGCGAAGCGAAACAGCGCGTGCGAAGGCGGCGATCCCGAATCGCGCGAGGCGCAACTGTCGCAGGCAGCGATCGTCGCGGCGCTCGAGGCAGGTCGCATCGATGTCACGCTGCCGGGTCGCGGCGAGGTGCAGGGCGGCCTGCATCAGGTCTGAGCGCGGCTGCGCATGGAACAGCTGTTCCGCGAGGCGGGCTTCGGCGTGGCCTCAGGTCCCGGATCGAGGACGACTTCCACAACTTCACCGCGCTGAACATCCCTGCAGACCATCCGGCCCGCGCGATGCACGACACGTTCTATTTCGGCGACGGCCGGTTGCTGCTGCCGCACACCTCGCCGGTGCAGATCCGCGCGATGCGCGCGGCTGCGGCGATGCGGGCGACACCGCGCTGCCGCTCGCGATCGCTCGCGCCCGGTCGCGTGTATCGCTGCGACTACAGCATGACGCACTCGCCGATGTTCCCACCAGATCGAAGGGCTGCGCGTCGATCGCAGCGTCAACTTCGGTCACCTGAAGGCGATCCTGCATGGCTTCATGGAAGCGTTCTTCGAGCGTGACCTGAAGATGCGGCTGCGTCCCCTCCTTCACTTCCCGTTCACCGAACCTTCGGCCGAGGTTGATATTTCCTGCGTGTTCTGCGGCGGCGACGGTTGCCGCGTCTGCAAGCACACCGGTTGGCTCGAGGTCGCGGGCTGCGGACTCGTCCACCCGAACGTGCTGACGGCCTGCGGCATCGACGCCGAGGAGTGGACCGGCTACGCATTCGGCATGGGGATCGAGCGACTCGCGATGCTGCGTTACGGCGTCGACGACCTGCGCCTGCTCTTCGAGAACGACGTGCGCTTCCTGCGCCAGTTCCGCACGCTATGAAGATCTCGCTGCAATGGCTGCGTGAGTGGGTCGACGTGCCCTGGGCCGCGCCGGAACTCGGCGCGCGCCTGACGATGGCGGGCTTCGAACTCGAAGCGCTCGCGAGCGGCGCCCGCGTTCAGCGGCGTCGTGGTCGGCGAGATCGTCGCCGCGGAGCGGCATCCGCAGGCCGACAAGCTGCAGGTCTGCAAGGTCGCGATCGGCGGCGGCGGACGCTGCAGATCGTCTGCGGCGCCGCGAATGCACGAGCCGGCCTCCAGAGCGCGCTCGCGCGCGTCGGCGCGAAGCTGCCGAGCGGGCTGGACATCAAGGCCGCGAGCTGCGCGGCATTAAGGTCCTCCGGCATGCTGTGCTCGGCCAAGGAGCTCGGTCTCGCGACACATCCGACAGTATTCTCGAGCTGCCTGGTGATCTCGCCGCAGGTTCAGACCTGCGCGCGGCGCTCGGCCTTGATGACGACCTGGTCGAGCTGGCCGTCACGCCGAACCGCGGCGACGCGATGTCGGTGCTGGGCATCGCGCGCGAAGTCGCGGCACTGACGGCCGCGCCGCTGCTGGTCGGTCGATCGCGCCCGTGGCGGCGTCGCACGACGAGCGCCACGCAGTGCAGCTCGAGGCGCCGGCGGCTTGCCCGCGCTTCGTCGGCCGCGTGATCTCGGGCGTCGACAACGCGCGGCCGTCACCGTGGTGGGTGCGCGAGCGCCTCCGTCGTGCCGGGCAGCGCTCGATCTCGCGGTCGTCGACGTCACCAATCTCGTCATGCTCGAACTCGGCCAGCCGATGCATGCCCACCACGACGGGGCATTGCTGCAGGGCGATGTGCGCGTGCGGCTCGCCGCGGCCGGTGAACGCTGCACTTTGCTCGATGGGCGCGAGGTCGCCCTCGAGGACGACGTGCTCGTGATCGCGGACGGCGCGGGTCCGGTCGGCATGGCCGGCGTCATGGGCGGTCAGCGCACTGCCGTCAGCGCGGGCACGCGCGGGGTGTTCCTCGAGGTGGCGTGGTTTGCGCCCGGAGCGATCGCTGGACGCGGCCGCCGGCATGGCTTGACCACCGACGCCAGCCAGCGCTTCGAGCGTGGCGTCGATCCCGCGCACCAGGTGCGCGCGATGGAGCGGGCGACGGCGTTGCTGCTCGAGATCGCGGGCGGTACGGCCGGGCCGCTCGTCGTGACAGAGCAGGCGAGCGCGTTGCCGGCACCGCGCGAGGTTGGTTTGCGGCGCTCGCAGATCTCGCGGTTCCTCGGCATCGAACTGGCGGACGCGCGCGTGCGCAGCCTGCTCGACGCATTGGGCATGCAGGTCGCGGACGCGGCGGATGGTTGGCGCGTGATCGCACCGTCGCACCGTTTCGATATCACGATCGAGCGCGACCTGATCGAAGAGCTCGCGCGACTCGTCGGTTACGACCAGATTCCAGGTGGATGCGAGCACGCCGCAGCGCCGGCCACTGCCGGCCGCCGTCGCACGAGAACAACGCGTGCTCGATTTGCTCGCCGCGCGCGGTTACCGGAAGCGATCACGTTCGCGTTCGTCGACCCGGCGCTGCAGGCGCAATTCTTGCCCGACCTGCCGGGCGTCGCGCTTGCGAACCCGATTGCCAGCGATCTGGCCGTCATGCGCGTGTCGCTGGCCAGGGTTGTTGCGAGGCGGTCATCGAGAGCCAGCGCCGCCAGCAGGAGCGCATCCGACTGTTCGAGCACGGCGTCGTGTTCCTCGGCGAGCGGGGTCGCGAGGAGCGATCGGCTTGCGGGGTTGTCAGTGGGCAGCGCAGCGGCCAGGCAGTGGGAACGCAAACGCACGGCCGGCGATGAGGCGGTCGACTTCCACGACGATCCGCGCTGATATCGAGGCGGTGTTCGCGGTCGTCGGCGACGCCCAGCGACTCCAGGTTCGAGAGTGCAGGCGATGCGCCGGCCTGCCTGCATCCGGGGCGCTGCGCGCGAATCGTTGTCGACGGCCACCCTGCGGGCTGGATCGGCGAGCTGCATCCGGAGCAGGTCAGGGCGCTGGATTTGACATATGCGCCTGTGCTGTTCGACCTCGACTGGGCGCTCGCGCTGCGCGTGCAGGCGGCCGCCTACAGGGCTGTCTCGCGGCAGCCGCAGGTGCGTCGCGACCTCGCGTTCGTCGTCGATGAAAGCGTGCCTTTCAGCGCGATTCACGAACGTGTAACCTTGTCCGGTTCGAGTCTGTTGCGCGAGCTCCGCTTGTTCGACGTCTACCGCGGACCCGGGGTAGAAATAGAGTACAAAAAGCGTCGCTATAGGCTTGATTTTCAAGATGATTCTCGCACCCTGACTGTCGAAGACGCGGACCGACTCGTCGCCGCGATCTGCGCGGATCTGGCGGCGAGCCTCAAGGCGAAAATAAGAGAATAAGAAGGGTTCGGGGATCTCATGGCGCTGACGAAAGCGGAGATGGCCGAGGCGCTGTTCAACCAGCTCGGCCTCAACAAGCGCGAAGCACGCGAGCTCGTCGACCTGTTCTTCGAAGAGGTGCGCGCCGCGTTGTCGAATGGCGAACAGGTCAAGCTGTCCGGCTTCGGCAATTTCGACCTGCGTGACAAGAACCAGCGACCCGGCCGCAATCCCAAGACCGGCGAGGAGATTCCCATCAGCGCCCGTCGCGTCGTCACATTCCGCCCGGGGCAGAAGCTCCAAAGGCGCGGGTCGAGGCCTATGCTGGAAGCCAAGAATAACGACGAGCTGCCGCCGATCCCCGGCAAGCGCTACTTCACCATCGGCGAAGTGAGCGACCTGTGGCGTGAAGCCGCATGTGCTGCGTTACTGGGAGCAGGAGTTCCCGCAGCTCAAGCCCGTCAAGCGCCGCGGCAACCGCCGCTAATACCAGCGCCAGGACGTGCTCGTGATCCGCCAGATCCGCAGCCTGCTGTACGAAGAGGGCTTCACGATTGGCGGCGCCCACCGGCAAGCTGCAGGGCGAAGAAGCCCGCACCGACGTCAGCAGCAGATCGTCAAGCAGTTGCCGGATCGAACTCGAAGACGTGCTGCGCATCCTGCGCCGCTGATCTATCATTCGCCCCGGCGCCGGCCCTTCCCCAACCGGCGCGTCTTGCAGTCCTTCCGGTCGGGACGTGGCGCAGCCTGGTAGCGCACTTGCATGGGGTGCAAGGGGTCCCGAGTTCAAATCTCGGCGTCCCGACCAATACTTACGCGCGCTCCCCAATTCCTGTGGTCCGTTTTGTGGTCCCATTTGGGGTGGTCACATTCGCCGCCATGGGCCGCCGGGTAGCCATAGCGCGGTTTGCGCCGAGACCTCCTGGTCGCCACTGAGCACGGGTGCGACCAGCTCGCACACTCGCCGAACGGCTTCGGGCAGTGTCGGGGCATCGAGCTCGTTGCGCGCAACGAAGGCCTGCCATTGATCGCGCTTGCGCTCATCCGTCGCGAAATCGTCCGTGAGCCCGATGGGCAGCCGTTGTGGCCAGGTTGTGGCGCGGCGCTCGAAGATACTGCGCAGTGCGGCGGCCAGGAATTCGACTGCTCGAACTCTGCGCGTTGTGCGGATACCAGAGATCGAAGTAGTCCTTCATGCGACTGTTCGCCATGCCCAGCAGCGTGAGCGCATGCACCTTCTCCGCGACCTGGTGTATCGCGGATAAACACGTAGGCGCGGTGCGGCGAAATCGGCAAGCAGCACACCAGGGTAGTCGGCGACTTCGGCTGGCGGCGTGACAGCGTCCCCGAAGCCGATGTCGAGCTGCACCGAGCATCGCGCGCCATCGAGAGTGCCGATCAGCGTCACACGCGCGCCGGAGTAGTTGGCTTCGCGGCGGATGCGCTCGATGCGAATGCTTGCTGGGTCGAACTGCATGCCATCGGCATAGTCGATGCCGCAGATTTCTGCGATGCGACGCGCCACGTCCGGCAGTTCGGCTGACCCGAAGCCGAGCAGGTCCGCATCGCGGGTCGGACGATGGGGGGCGCATCGAACCACAGATCGAAGAGCAGTGCGCCTTGAGCAGGAACTGCGTCGCGTACGGCGATACGCTGAGCCGATACAGCCAGCGCTCCACCGCGTAGCGGGCCAGCAGTCGGTTGTAGTCCTGCGCTGATGCGCGAGCGCGTTGCAGCAGTCGCTCGCGCACCGAAGCCGCGACGTTGCGTGGACTCAAGGCAGGCTCTCCAGATAGGGGCGAATGACGTTGGTCACGCGGCGCAGTGACGTGACCGGCGATTTTTTGGTCCAGGTTGATGTTCCGTAGACTGGGACAGAGGAGACCTGGAAGATGGCGAAGCAGAGATATACGACGGAAGAGATCATCCACAAGCTGCGTGAGGCGGATGTGCTGATCGGCCAGGGCCAGACGGTGGCGCAGGCGACGAAGCAGATTGGGGTGACGGACAAGACGTATTTCCGCTGGCGCAAGAGCCATGGCGGCTTGCGGATCGATCAGGCGAAGCGCCTGAGGGATCTGGAGGCCGAGAACGCACGGCTGAAGAAGGCCGTGGCGGAGCTGACGGTCGACAAGATCATCCTGAAGGAAGTTGCCGAGGGAAAATTCTGAGCCCAACGCGCCGGCGGGAGGCTGTTGCTCTGGTGCGCACGAAGCACCGGTACTCAGAGCGACGGATCTGCCGTGCGTTGGGCATCGGGCGCTCGATGCTGCGCTACGTGCCGCAGCCGCGGGACGACGAGACGCCGCTGCGCCAGGCGATTATCCGGCTGGCTGCGCAGTACGGCCGGTACGGCTATCGGCAGATCACCGGACTGCTGTGGCAGGAAGGCTGGGATGTGAGCCGATCACGGGTGGAGCGGATCTGGAAGCTCGAGGGGCTGCGGGTGCCGCCGAAGCAGCCGAAGCGAGGCCGACTGTGGCTGGCGGATGGCTCATGCGTGCGGCTGCGTCCGCAGCGGCGCAACCACGTGTGGAGCTGGGACTTCGTGATGGACCGGACCGATGACGGCCGGCCGATCAAGATCCTGACGCTGATCGACGAGTACACGAAGGAGGCGCTGGCGATCGTACCGGCGCGGCGCATCCGCTCGAACGACGTGATCGACATCTTCGCGGATGTGATGATCGAGCGTGGCATCCCGGAGCACATCCGCTCGGACAACGGCCCGGAGATGGTGGCGACGAAGCTGCGCGAGTGGCTCGACAAGCTCGGGACGAAGACGCTGTACATCGCGCCGGGCAGCCCGTGGGAGAACGGCTACTGCGAGAGCTTCAATGGCAAGCTGCGCAATGAGTTGCTGAACGGCGAGATCTTCTACACGCTACGCGAAGCGCAGGTACTGATCGAGCAATGGCGACAGCATTACAACCGAGTACGACCGCACAGCGCGCTGGGCTACCGCCCGCCGGCGCCCGAGGCACGAGGGCTCGCCCTCGTGCCTCGGAAAACTGTGCAGCATCAGAGGGCGGCGTAAACTGACATCAAACCTGGACCAAACAAAGCGGGCCGGTCTTTGTGAGTTCAACACTTCATCGCGGTGCAGAGTTGGTCGGTCGCGCTGTATTCCAGAAAGTCGACGGCTTTGAACTCGATCTACTACCGTCATGACGATCACCTTGGGAACTTCCAGGCATCTGACGGAACGCGCCAGCGCTTTAACGTCGTCATGCAGAGCTTCGGGGCCTATGGTCAGCGCCGCGGCACCAACTGGACGGGCGCGCCGACGCCCGCGGAACTGGCGACGATCAACAGCACGACCCGCAAGAGAGTTCACCGAGCACGAGATGCTGGACTCGACCGAGCTCGTGCGCTGAACGGGCGGGTGTGTTCGATCCCGTGACGGGAAGATTCGTCAGTGCGGATCCGTTCGAGGATTGTGGTCTTGAGACCCAGGGCAGAAACCGATACGCCTACGTTACGGCAGCCATGCCGTCTCGAGGACCGATCCGACGGGATTCTTCGTCGAGGATTGATGCACCGTACCTGTACGTTCCGCCGATATTCCGTCCGCCGGTGATCTCGTTCCACGCAGTGGCTGGAGCCGATTTACGATGTGCTGCAGTATCACCATAACAACTATTTGGATGGGGTTGAGTATGAGTGGAGCTTGGGTAACGTTCAGCCAGTGTGGGAAGAACCGATGAGGACGACGCCGGAAGCGCCGAGGCCGGATTGGTTCCCAGCTTGTATGGATTGGCCAGGATTTCCCGAGCGGAAGCCGGGGCTGACCTGTTCGGATCAGTGCGCGGCCGAACTAGCCGATATGGTTCCTACTTGCTTCAGGCGTTGTGGAATGATTGCAAACGCGGTGTGCGGCCTTCTCCAGCAGCGATGGTCTGCTGAGTGCACCCACCATTGTGGTGGATCCTGAGGTGCGAAATGCGGTCCATTAGATTCGCGCGATACGGTGTATGGTTAATTGTTGCAATTGCATCGCTCTGGAGCGCTTTCTGGATTGGCCACGTTTATGGGCGCGCGCTTGGCGGTCGCATGATGACTAGTTCGCTGCTCAGTAGCCTTGACACATTCGAGAACATCGCCCAGTACCAGTGTTCGAATGCCGAAACGGCAGCGTTGCCGGTTTGTGAGGAGGTTTCGCTGCAAATCAAGCTGTTCGAGCGCCACGTCAGCACAGCGGGCCTCGCTTCGCTCACGCCCGTCTCAGATGTTCTGTTCGCGCCCGTCTTTGAGATGGTTCGTCGCAAAGCAGTCTTGCAAGTCACTCGCTGTGATCCGAATGGGCCGTTGGAGCGGCATCGTCGAGACGCGGGTCGCGACGAAGGCTGCGCTCATCTTCGATAACGCCCGCGGTCGCGCGATCGACAAGAGCCTTGGCAACGGGCTCGGCACGCTGTCGGACTTCGATGCGGTGACAGCCCGAATGGACGAGCCTATCCGTATTCTTGTGTGCGAGGCGGTTGAACATTTGAACCGTTGTCTCAGCCGCGCGCGAGCATGAAGCGCTCGCCGAACAGGATAGCAAACTGATTCATCGCGTTTCCAGTCGAACGCGGAGCGCACGGATTCCGCGAGCACGTTTCGCAGCGCCAGCCACAGCAGCTTGATCGCGGCCTCGTCGGTCGGGAAGTGCCCTCGCGTCTTGATGATCTTGCGCATCTGCATGTTCAGGCTCTCGATTGCGTTGGTCGTATAGATCACACGCCGGATCTCGGGCGGGAACGCGAAGAACGGCGTCACGTGCTCCCAGGCGCGCTGCCAGGATTGAGCTATCGAGGGATACTTCGAGCCCCAGGGACCGGCTGCAAACGCCTGCAGCGCCGCCAGCGCTGCCGCTTCGCTGACGGCCGTGCAAATCGGCCGCAGCGCCTGCGCGACGAGCTTGCGATCTGTAACCCCCTTTATTATCCGGACCATTTGGAAGTAGAGGGTTAAGGGGAAGTACGGCGGTCTGGACTGCCTCTGCGGGCACCGAGTTTAGGCGCGAACTCGTGCTCCGGAGCAGCGCCGCGGCGAAGTGAGCCGCTTGCCCTGGCGCGCCTGTCCAGCGTTTCACTGAAGCAAGCGTTGGCTCGCTTCGACCCCCGGAAAGGCCGACTGAGCTGCGTCAGAAGGCGCTTCCGCACCCGGCCACACCGGACAGCTCGCACGCGCTGGCAACAGACCCACCAGGAACCGGGCCCACGTGTCGAGCGCGTCCCGCTTCTCGTCAAGGTAGTCGTGCACGTCATACGTCGCCGGAATCTTGTCCTGGACGTGGTTCAGCACTCGCTCGGCGATATGGGGCGGCACACGAAGCCGCGCGAGGCCGGTACGACACGTCCGCCGCAGGTCATGGAGCGTGAACGCGGCGATCCCCAGCTCCTGGAAGCGCTTCTGACACTTCGCTAGTCCGCGCGTGAGCAGCTTCGCATCAAGCGGTCCGCTGCCATCGGCGTTGGGCAGCACCCAGCTCGACTTGCCGCCGAGCGTCCGAAGTTCCATGAACTCATGGACGGCCCAGTCGCTGAGCGGCACGGTGTGAGGCCGGCCATTCTTGGAGTGCTCGGGAGGGATACGCCAGGTCCGCGATACGAGGTCAACGTGCGCCCAGCGTGCGGCGGCCAGCTCGCCGCGCCGCTGGCCGGTGAGCAGCAGCAAGGTGATGACATGGGCGAGGCGCGCGAAGCGCGTCGCGGCCCGCCGGTTCGCGAGGAAGATTCGCAGCTCCGCGTCGCTGAGCACCCGCTGGCGCGGCTTCTCGCGGCCACCGGGACGGTACAGCAGCTTGACGGGAGAGTCCTCGACGATGGCCCGGTGAACGCCGAAGCGGAACAGCTGCGACAGGATGCTGGCCACGCGGTTGGCCATCACCGGGGAGCCACGTTCGACGATGGGATCGAGCAGTTCGATGACTTCGCGCGGCTTGATGGTCCGGGCGTCCCGATGCCGCCACGCGCTGAGTACGTTGGCTTCCAGAAGCATGCGGATGGGGTAGGGCTGCTTCATCGAGCGGTTGACGTGCAGCGTCATGAACTCGTGGACCAACGTTTCAATCGAGTGCGGGTTCGCGTGACTTTCGGCGCTGACCGGCTCACCCGAATTGCGCAGCGCGATGCCACGACGCTCGGCCGCGCGCGGGTCGATACCCTGATCAATCAGATTGCGCGCTCGTTGCGCGAGTCCCTGCGCTGCGCTGTGCGACACCAGCGGAAACTTCCCGAGCACAATGCGCTGTCGTCGGCCGTGCCAGAAGAATCTCAGGATCCATCGCTTGTCGCCCGAAGTTTCAACGCGCAGCTGCAAACCGGGCGACGCGGGATCGGTCACTTCGTAGCGCGCATCGCGAGGTTTCAGAGACGCAATTATTGGTGTGGTGAGACGTCGCATCGCGCGTTCTGTGGTCCCGTTGTGGTCCCAAATCGGTGCGATTCGATGCTACAGCGCGTCGCGCGATGGTCGCTAGAGGCACTTGAAAAGATATTTATAAGCAGAAGCTTGTGCGTCTCTTCTCGTCTCATCTCGTAACAGTGCGTAACCCCCCTTTTGCCGATGGGGTGCAAGGGGTCCCGAGTTCAAATCTCGGCGTCCCGACCAACCCTGCGCACGCTTTGCCCTGGCTGGTGTCCGGTGGGACACTGTCGCCGTTGGCCGCAGTCCGCGGTCGCTGTCCGGGTGGGTCCGCATGAAAGGGGCTGCAATGCGCATCGTGATGGTCGTCGCGCTCTGGTTGCTGGTATCGGCGGCCACGGCTGCCGAAGAAGCGGTCGATACCCCGGCATCGCGCGAGGTTGCGGCGGAGCGCTACGCCAAGACGGCGGATCTGGCGCAGATGTTCGACCAGATGGCCGACCAGATGAGCCGCAACGTGCCCGAAGCGCAACGTGACGTCTTCGAGTCGGCGATGAAGAAGCACCTCCGGGTGGACATGCTCGAAGCGGCGATGAAGGCAGCGATGGTCAAGCACTTCACGACCCAGGAGCTCGATGCGCTCGCGGATTTCTACGGGTCGCCGGTCGGCAAGTCGGCCATGGCCAAGCTCGCGGTATACACCGCGGACCTGCAGCCGCTGATGGTGGCGGAAGTGCAGCGCGCGGTGACCGAGGCCGTGAAAGAGCGGCAGGCAACTTCCAGCGAGAAGCCGGCCGGCACCTGACCCTTCGCCGTGATGCCCCTGCGGACTGGACTGCATTCATGATCGAAGTCGAACACCTGCGGACGATCGACCTCCCGGCTGCCGTGGTCTGGGAAGAAGTGCGCCATTTCGACCGAGTGCTCAAGTGGGTGCCGGGCGGCGAGACCAGTCGCATTGCGGTCACGGGCTCGGGCGTCGGCGCGCTGCGCGACATCCACCTCTCGACGCAGGGTTACGTGCAGCATCGGCTCGTCGCCTACGACGATGCGGCGCGCATGTTCTCGTACGAACTGACGGCGGGGCAGCCGATAGGCATGAAGGACTACGTCGTCGTCGCGACGGTGACGCCGGTCGATGCCGCGCGCTGCTCGATCCGCTGGGCGGGCCGGATGACGGCGGATGCCTCGACGAACGAGGTGGAGGTCGGGCGGGCGCTGGAGGCGGCGCTCGCGAACATGACGACCGGCATCATCGCGCGGCTCAAGGGCGAGGCGCCGGCCTACATTGCGCAGCCTAACGAGGCCTGGCAGCTGGAACGCCGCTGAGTTGGGCTGGGCGCGACAAGGGCTTGGTGGTCGACTTCGCCGGCCTTCCCCATGAATTCCCCGTGCCCATCGGCTGCAACGGCGGCGGTCCCGCGGCGCCATCTCAGCGTCCCCTACGTCGTGATGGTCGCCGTGGCGATGGTCATCGGTGCCGGGATTTTCCGCTCGCCGGCCGAGATCGCGGCCAATGCAGACTCGGCCGCGTGGTTCTTCGCCGCGTGGCTGGCCGGTGGCCTGATCACGCTGGGCGGGGCGCCTGTGCTTCGCCGAGCTCGCCACGATGCTGCCGAGCGCCGGCGGCGATTACCACTTCCTGAAGACCGCCTACGGCCGGCGCACGGCCTTCCTGTTCGCCTGGGCGCGCTTTGCGATCATCAATACCGGTTCGATCGCGCTGCTGGGTTTCGTGCTCGGCGACTATGCCAACACGCTGGTGTCGCTCGGCCCGCAGGGCCCGTCGTGGTATGCGGTGATCACGATCGGTGCGATGACGGCCTTTAACCTCAAGGGTCTGTACAAGGCGCGTTCCGCCGATTACACGATGACGGGGCTCGAGGTCGTCGGCGTGCTGCTGGTGTTCGCAGCCGGCGTGGCGTTGGTGGCCGCGGGCACGCCGCCGCAGAGGCCGGACGGGGTCCTGACGAGTGCGTTTCCGGCGACCTTCGGCGTCGCACTGCTGTTCGTGCTGTTCGCGTTCAGTGGCTGGAGCGAGATCTCCACGCTGTCGTCGGAGGTGCGCGACGCGCGGCGCGGCATGGCGCGGGCTCTGGTCGCCGCGATCGCGGCGATCACCGTCCTGTACCTGCTCGCGAACTGGGCGTTATGGCGCGGCCTGGGGCTCGCGGGACTCGCGGCGAGCAAGACGCCGGCGTCCGATCTGATCGCGCTGGCGTTCGGCGACTCGGCCGGTGTGCTGACGGCGCTGGCGATCTCGATGGCAACGCTGACGTCGATCAACGCGACGATCGTCGTCGGCGCGCGCACGACCTTTGCGGCTGCGCACGACTGGCCTCGGCTGCGACGGCTGGGGTCCTGGAACGCGGAGCGCGGCATCCCGGTCGCGGGCATCCTGTCGCAGGGCGCGGTCGGCGTGCTGCTCGTCGGCTTCGGCACGTACACGCGCGACGGCTTCGTCACGATGATCGATTACACCTCGCCCGTGTTCTGGTCCTTCCTGTGCCTGAGCGGCTTCGCGGTGATACGCCTGCGGAAACTTCGCCCCGACTTGCCGCGCCCGTTCAAGGTGCCGCTGTATCCAGTGCTGCCGCTGGTGTTCTGCGCGTCCTGTCTGTTCGTGCTCTGGTCGAGCCTGAAGTACGTGCGCCTGGGTGCGTTGGCCGGGGTTGGCGTGCTGGTGGTTGGGCTCCTCGTGATGGCCTGGCTCGGCCGGCGCGGCTCGGACAGGACGGGGCAGTGACGATGGAGCGGCCGCCATGACCAACGACGTGCCGGGGCGCGATGCCTCAACCGGCGAGTCGGCGCCCGCGGTGATCGTGCCGCACGATGCGCTGTCGCCCGAGGCATTGCGCGGTGTCGTCGAGGCCTTCGTGCTGCGCGAAGGCACCGACTACGGCGAACGCGAAGCAAGCTTCGAGAGCAAGATCGGCGACGTCTTGCGGCAGCTGCAGCGCGGCGAAGCCGACATTGTGTTCGACCCGGATACCGAGACGGTCGGGATCGTGCCGCGGGGGCCGGGGCTGCAACCGTAAAGTCAGCCGTCGTTCCACCAGGCGAAATCGCGCCCTGGCAAATTCGATTCGCAATGGCGCACGCATGATGATCGGGGGCATGCTGGAATGCTTGCAGAAGTTCGTCCACGACGTCCGCACCCTCTGTGCGGCAGATATGCCGGCAGACCGTCGCTGGACGATGGCCACGGAGCATGTGCGGCAATTGGTGGGCGATCCGGCGCTACGCGAACATGCGAGAAACTGGCCGATCAGCCCGGCCGTCCTCGGACTGCAGGGCAAGCACGCGAATCTGTTGTTCTACGAAGATCCGGAATACGGCTTCGTTCTCAATGGACTGATCAAGCGCGCCGATGCGCGCACGACGATCCACGACCACGGTCGCTCGCACACGATTTACGGTGTGGTGTTCGGCGCCGAGAAGGTCGCCCGGTACGATGTGTCGGATGCCATGCCCCTGGCCGCTGGATCGGAGGCGGGGCTGCTGTCACGGGCGCGCGTGAGGGCGACCGAGGAAGTCAGCGTAGGCGATGGACACGTTCACTACATTGGTCCCTGGGCCGTACACGCCGAATACAACGGACCGCAGACAACGGCGGCAGTCATCCTGCGCAGCCAGCGCAGCGGTACGTTCGTGCAGAATATCTTTCATGCTGAGACCGGCGAAGTCGAGCAGTATCACGGTCCGCAGCAGATTCGCTACGCTCTCGATTGACGAACCCGGAGTACGCCGTGCGCATTGAGCGGCCTGTTCCGCTGTGGCGCAAGGTCGGCTACGGCGCTGGCTCAGTGGCTGACAGCATTTATTTTTACGCCTGGGACCTGCTCGTCCTTTTCTACTACACGCAGGTACTGGGACTGTCGGGCACTCTGACCGGGCTCGCGATTCTGGTCTCACTCTGTGTGGATGCCGTGACCGACCCTTACGTCGGGTACTTCTCCGATCGCCTGCGAGGCACGCGTTGGGGACGGCGAAATACCCTGTTGATCGCGTCGGCGCTACCGCTCGCGGTCTCTTTTGCGCTGCTGTTCATGCCGCCTGCCGGGCTGACCGGCGGCGCCCTGTTCGGCTGGCTGCTGTTCTTCGGCGTCTGTTCGCGGATCCTGCTGACGTTCTTCGTGATTCCCTACAAGGCGATGGGGGCGGAACTGAGCCGGTCGGTGGTTGAGCGGCCGCGGATCATCGCTGCGGCGGCGATCGGCAACACGGTCGCGCGCGTCAGCCTGCCGCTCCTGACTTTCGGCCTGTTCTTTGAGGCCAGCGAGCGCTACGAGCGCGGACAACTCGACCCGGTCAACTATCCGCCGTTCGCCATCGCTGCGGCCGCTGCGATGGTGGTGGCGATCGCGATGGTGGTGGCGGCAACGCTCACGCCGCTGCGCGAGGACGAGCGCCGCGAGACGCAGGGGGTCACCGGCAGTTTGTCGCTTGCAGCAGCGCTGCGCGAGGTGCTGAAGGCGATGACGTTGACGCCCAACGTCAGGAGGATCTTCCTGCTCGCGATCTTCGTCTTCGTGTGCATGGTGTCGATCA
>JAWLAD010000037.1:0-24034 GCA_041395605.1 Steroidobacteraceae bacterium | reverse complement strand
AATGGCGGCTCGGCATCGGCGTCCGAAATCCTCGCCGGCGCGCTGCAGGATCACGATCGCGCGATCGTGATCGGTCGGCGCAGCTACGGCAAGGGGTCGGTGCAGACGGTCATTCCGCTCGCCGACGGCCGGGCGCTGAAGCTGACCACGTCGTATTACGCGACGCCGTCCGGCGCGATGATCAACGAGCGCGGCATCGAGCCCGACCTGCGCGTCGACGGCGTCGAACAGCCGCCGGCGGAGCTGGATGGCATCGCCGACGGCAGCGAGCTGCTGCAGCGTGATCGCGAGGTTCGCACCGCGTTCGGCACCCTGAAGGGTTCGGCGCGGCTCGCGGCCCTGTCGGCGACGGCTGCCAGCCGACCGTAGCCGCCGCACGCCGGGATGGCACAATGCCCCCATGGTTGAAAGAAGCCGTGGTTACGCCCTGCGTATCGACATCCGCGCGGAACCGGCGCGGATCTGGGACTGTCTGATAGACGTGCCGAAGCTGCAGCGCTGGTGTTCGCCCGGCGCACGGATCAGCGCGCGCCAGGGCGGGTCGATGTCGGGCAGTCTCGACCGCCAGCGCGACTTCATCGCGCACATCGATGTGTTCGATCCGCAGCGTCGCCTGCGGCTGATACACCTGCCATCGCCGGCGGTGCCGGAGGGCGACAGCGCCACGGTCGATGACATCATGATCGAGTGGCGTCCGCCGGAGACGGTAGTGCGGGTTCTCGGCAGTGGCTTCTCCGAGGCCACGGGCCACGGCAGGTTGCTGCGCGAGCACCAGGCCGGCTGGCGCCTGGCGCTGGCGCGGCTGAAGGTCTATCTCGAGAAAGGGCTGGATGCCGAAGGAGCTGTGCCATGACCGGATTCATCCTGCGCGCCGTGATCGCGGCTTTCGGCTTGTGGCTGGCGGAGGAGTTGATCGACGGCGTCAGCGTCGACGCGGCCTCGACCTTGCTGCTGGCCGGCCTGCTGCTCGGCGTCGTCAACGCCTTCATCCGGCCGATCGCGATCGTGCTGACCTTCCCGATCACGCTCGTCACGCTCGGCCTGTTCCTGCTGGTCGTCAACGCGGGCATGCTCGCGCTGGTCGCCTGGATGTTGCCGGGGTTCGCGATCGCCGGTTTCGGCAGTGCGTTGCTCGCCGCCGTCGTCGTCGGGCTGACGGGTTGGGTCGGCTCGTGGTTCATCGGCCCGAAAGGGCTCGAGCGCCTCGGGCGTCGGTCGAACTGAGCCCGCCGCATCCAATCCACGCGCCGTCACGAAAGGGACTTCATGACTGCATCGACACGTCCGCTCCGGACGGCCACGCTGGCCGGCTTCGTGCTGCTCGTTGCAGCCGCCGCGCCTGCCGCTGACGCCGCCGACCAGGTCTTCACCGGGTATGCGCGCGACCTCGAGTCGAAGCGGCTGCTGTACATCGAGTCGCATTTCGTGCGCAGTGCCGGCACGGTCGGTGAGCAGCGCGTCGTGCTGTATCGCTGCGCGAACGGCACCGACAGCTTCGCGCGCAAGGAACTCGAGTACGGAGCCGCGCGCGAGGAGCCGCAGTTCACGCTCGTCGATGCGCGCAGCGGCTACACCGAGGGGTTGCGCCGGACCACGCAGGGCCTCGAGGTATTCCAGCGCGCTGCAGCCTATGCGCCGGTGCGCCGCGCCAAGGTGCCGGGCAACGTTGCGATCGTCTCGGACGCGGGCTTCGACGAGTTCGTCCGCCAGCATTGGGCCGAGCTCGAAGCCGGCCGCACGGTGCGCTTTCCATTCCTCGTGCCGAGCCGGCTCGATTTCCTGACGTTCAAGGTCAGGAAACACCACGAGGAATCGATCGAGGGCGCGACCGCGAGCGTGATCCGCCTGAATCTGTCAGGCGTGCTCGGCTGGTTCCTGCCGTATATCGAAGTCAGCTACCGCAAGAGCGACCGCGTGCTGATGCGCTACAAGGGCCTGACCAACGTGCGCGATACCGAGGGCAGCAATCTCGTCGCGCAAATCGACTTCCCGGCGCGCGAGCGCCAGACCGTGGCGGCCGTCGATCTCGCCGCGCAGAAGGCGGTCAGGCTCGTCAGTCGCTGCCCCGGATGAGTACGGCGCCGCCGCGCAGCGCCGACCAGTTCACGAGCACGACGCCGGTCAGGATCACGACCATGCCGAGCCACTGCGCCGTGACCAGGTGCTCGTCCAGCGCGAGCCAGCCGAGCAGCGTCGCGACGGCCGGATTCACCAGCGCATAGGTGCCGATCTGCGACGGCGCGGCGTTCTGCGTCAGCCAGGCGTAGGCGGTGTAGGCGATGCAGGAGCTGACGATCGCCATGTAGCCGAGCGCGAACATCGCGCCGGCTGACCAGTTCCAGTCGCGCGCGAATTCACCATTCGCGCCGCCGACCGCGAGCAGCATCAGGCCGCCGACGATCTGCTGCAGCGCCGTGAACGTCAGCAGGTCGAAGCCCGCGTGCGTGGTCCGCTGCAGCACGGTGCCGGCGGCCCAGCCCATGCAGCCGCACAGCACGACGAGTTCGGGAATCAGCGGACCATACGGCGAGGGCAGCACGGGGCCGGCCGGTGCGCGCGGCAGCAGGATCAGCGCCGTGCCGACCAGACCCACCGCGATGCCGGTCCAGGCGCGCCGCGACGGTGCGTGCCCGCGCGCGCCGAACAGGCCAAACAGCGTGACCCAGAACGCGACCGTCGCGTTCAGCAGCGCCGCCTGGTTCGACGCGACGTACTGCAGGCCCCAGCCGTTGCAGCCGTTCGACACCATGCAGGCCGTCGCGCCGACGATCAGGATGCGGCGCCACTCGAGCGACCAGTCGCTGCGGCTCGCCGGCATCCGGAAGCCCGGCAACGCGCGCGCGATCACGAGTAGCAGCGCGCCGCCGATCAGGAAACGCAGCGCGCCGAACGAGAACGGCGGCAGCGTGCGCACGCCGACAGCGGTCAAGCGAGGTAGGTTGACCCCCAGACCAGGTAGACGATCGCGCAGCCGCAGCACGAGCTTGCCGCGCCGACTGAGACGGGCCGGGTTCACGCGGGTGGCGCGGCTCCGGTGGTCGGGGTCGCGGTCGCGGGCGATCGCGGTGCGGTACAGCCAGAGCGCGAGCAGCGCCAGCACCACGAGGCCCAGCAGCTTGCCGGCGACGCCCGGGCCTGCAGCGCCGCGCAGCGCGAGTACATCCGCGCTGACCGCTGCTGACGATCGATCGCGATCAGGATGCCCATCATGCGCTTTCGCCGGTGATCATGCCGGCGGCGAACAGCGTGCTCTGCGGTGCAGTCGCTCGGCGTTGTCCGGATCGCGCGCGGCACCGAGCACGCGACCGGCGACGTGTGCAAGCAGGCCGCCGAGGAAGATCGGCGTCATCAGGTCGAGCTGGCAGGTAGATGCCGACGGCGACCGCGAGCACGGGCGTGCGGGTGCTGGCCGCGCGCCTTCAGCAGTTCGTCCGCGATGATGATCGCGACGCCGGACGCCGGCGCCGATCGCGACCATGTCCAAAACCGCGGCACGCCGCCGAACATGCCCTTGGCCACCGAGGCCATCGTTGCCGCTGGCTGCGGCGCGAGCAGCGGATCGGGGATGCTCGGCGTCGGCACGCCGATGTAGGCCTGCTGCAACAGTGCGGCACGGGCGCCATCACCAGCGCGCTGGTCGCTGCGCCGATCGCGAGCGACGACCTTGCTGGCGCCACGGCGTCGCGCCCACGAGGTAGCCGCACTTGAGATCCTGCAGGCTGTCGCCGGCGATGCAGGCCGCAGCAGACCACCGCGCCGATCATGATCGCGGCGACCGGACCGATCGCCGCATCGCGGCCCACCAGGCCGAGCAGCACGACACGGCCGAGAATGGGATGGTCGCGATCGATGCCCGACACCGGGTTGTTCGACGAGCCGACGAGGCCCGCCATGTAGGCCGACACCGAGCAGAATACTAGAACCCCGCGACGATCATGCATGTAACGCCATCACGGAGGCTGACGCCCAGCGACCCGACGATGACCTGGTACAGCGCCCACAGCGGCAGCGTAGAACAGCACGATGCCCGCGAGCACCGACTTCATCGGCAGGTCCTGGTCGTGCGCGATCGGGCCGCTGTTATGGCGCGTGCCGCGGCGAGGCCGCCTTGACGCCCGAGACGATCGAATGGCGCAGCGACACCAGCGCGCCCAGATGCCGCCGACCAGCATCGCGCCGACACCGAGGTAGCGGATCTGCTTCGACCACAGGATGCCGGCCGTGCTTCGGCGCAATCGCCCGGCGAGGCGCCCGGCAGGCCCGGCAATGGCGGCCGCGAGGTCAGGATGCGCACCGAGCGCGGTCGCCTGGAAGATCGGGATCGCGACGTTCCAGGAGATCATGCTGCCCAAGAGCACGAGATGCCGATGTTCAACCCGACGATGTAGCCGACGCCGAGCAGCGCCGGCGACAGGTTGGCCAGGGAAGTAGGCGAGGTAGTTGCCGAGGAAGCCGGCTGCCGCCGCCGTGTCCGGGATCAGCTTGAGGCCGCTCGCCGCGGCGAGCTTCGCCGCGCCGCCACCGAGCGCGGCACCGGCGAGGATCTTCACGCCCTGTTCCGCTCCCCCGCCGGCCCGCAGCACTTCGGCTGGCGGCCTTGCCTTCCGGGAAGGCCATCTGCTGCTCGACGATCAGCGAGCGCGGCGCAGCGGCACCGAGAACAGCACGCCGAGCAGGCCGCCGAGGCCTCGCGATCGCGAGCACCCACCAGTACTGCGACCAGAAGTCCTGCCAGTAGCCGAGGATGATCAGCGCCGGGATCGTGAAGATCACGCCCGACGCGATCGACGAGCCGGCCGAGGCGCCGGTCTGCACGATGTTGTTCTCGAGCAGCGTCGACTGGCCGGAGCCCGAGCCCAGCAGCCGCAGCACCGCCATCGAGATCACGGTTGCCGGGATCGCCGACGCGATCGCCATGCCCGTGGCGAACAGGCCGAGGTAGGTGTTGGCCGCGGCGATCATGGCCAGCACGATCAAGAGCGCGATCGCGGACGGTCAGCTGTGGCGGCAGCGCAGCGCCGGGCCCGCCGCCCGGCGACGCACTCACTTCACGCCCCCATCCACTTGCGGACAACGGGCTGATCAACAGCAGCACGACGGCGGAGATCGCGCCGAACCGACGATGCTCATGTACTGGCCGGCATCGCCGCGATGTTGTCGGAGTCGAACTCACCGGCGATCGCGCCTGCGACCAGATTGCCGAGCGACGTGGCGAGGAACCACACGCCCATGCTCTGGCCGACGAAGCGCTGTAGGCACGAGCTTGGTCACCGACGACAGGCCGACCGGCGACAGGCACAGCTCGCCGTAGGTATGCAGCAGGTAGGTCAGCACCAGCCAGTAGGCCGCCGCCTGCGCACCGCCGGCGACGACGTTCGCGGCGCTGACCATCACGAGGAAGCTCGCGGCCATGCCGAGCAGGCCGAGCGCGAATTTCACGGGCGTGGACGGATCCATGTGTTGCGCCTGGCGAGCCAGACCCACAGCGCCGGCAAACACGGGCGCGAACATCACGATGAACACCGCGTTCAATGACTGGAACCAGCCAGCGGGCACTTTCGAAGTCGCCGACCATGCGATCGGTATTGCGCTCGGCGAACAGGTTCAGCGACGAGCCGGCCTTGCCTCGAAGCCGGCCCAGAACAGCGCAGGCGAAGAACAGTGACGACCAGCACGAGCACGCGCTTGCGCTCGACGGCACGGTTTCTCCGGCGAAGAACAGCAGGTAGATGAAGTACAGCGCCGCCATGCCGACGATGACGTAGATGCCGGCGTTCTGCAGCTGCACCGGCGACACCCGGTAATGAGACCGCGAACGGCAGCGCTGATCAGCGCTACGGTCACCGCTGCGCGAGCTGGCTGCCACTCTGGCGGCGCTGGCCGATCGGCACCCGCCGCCACGTGCGGCTGCGCGCCCGCGTTGCCGACGGCGGCGCCGCGTGACGACGAACTGCGCGACGCCGAGCAGCATGCCGATGCCGGCGGCGAGGAAGCCCGCGCGCCAGCCGTACTGCAATGCTGGGCTTACAAGAAGAAGCGTGATCAGCGGGCCGATGAAGGCGCCGATGTTGATGCCCATGTAGAAGATCGTGAAGCCCGCATCGCGCCGGCCGCCGCCTTCCGGATACAGCTCGGCGACGATGGCCGAGATGTTGGGCTTCAGCAGCCCGACGCCGACGATGATGACCATGAGCCTCGAGATAGAACATCGCGGGCGTCGCCGACAGCCACAGCGTGATGTTGCCGAGCGCGATCAGCAGGCCGCCGTACAGCACGAAGCCTGCAGGGCGCCGCCGACTAGCCGGTCGGATGACCAGCCGCCCGGCAGCGTTGACGAGGTAGACGGCGGCTGTGAGCTGCCGTAGATCGCGGGTCGCGGCCTTGTCGCTCTGGCCAGCCGCCGTTCGTGACCGCATCGACCAGGAACAGCACCAGCAGCGTGGGCCAGTAGGTAGCGTTCCACATCTCGGTGAAGAACAGCGTCAGTGAGACCGCGCGGATGACCGAAGAAGCTCGTGTCCCCCGCGGGCGAGCCGGCCGGCGTATTCATTGTTGTTGTCCGATGTCTGGGCGGCGCCGCGGCGCCACGATCCCGTCAGTCTGACGGATCGCAGCGCCGGGCGGCAAGGCGCCCCCGGACCCGGACGCTCAGGCGGCGGCGCGCTGCGGTTCCGCTGTGCCGGGTGCGGTGGCAGCGACGCCGGACGGGCGTGCGCCGCGGCGCGTCCCGACCGTGGGCGCGTCGCCGTCGAGCTGGAACTGCGAGACGCCTTCGACCAGCTTGGCCGCCTGGCTGCGCAGGCTGATCGCCGCCGCGGTCGACTGCTCGACCAGCGCGGCGTTCTGCTGCGTCGTCTTGTCGACGTCCAGCATCGAGTCGTTGACGTTGCTCAGGCCGATGCTCTGCTCCTGCGTCGCGCGGGCGATGTCCTGGATCAGCTCGCTGACCTCGCGGACGCGCGCGACGATCTCGGCCATCGTGCGACCCGCGGAGTTGACCTGCTGGGCGCCGCCTTCCACGTTCTGCACGCTGGTCTGGATCAGGCCCTTGATCTCGCGCGCGGCCTGGGCGCTGCGCTGCGCGAGCGCGCCGACCTCGCCGGCGACGACGGCGAAACCGCGGCCCTGTTCGCCGGCGCGCGCCGCTTCGACCGCGGCGTTCAGCGCCAGCAGGTTGGTCTGGAACGCGATCTCGTCGATGACCGCGATGATCTCGGCAATCCGTTTGGAGTTCTGCTGGATCTCGTCCATCGTCGCGACGACGCGCTGCACGTCGGTGCCGCCACGCTCCGCCACGGTCGCGGCACCGGTCGCCAGTTCACTCGCCTTGCCGGCGTTCTGGGCGTTGTCACGGACGCTGCCGTTCAGTTCTTCCATCGCCGAGGCCGTTTCCTCGAGCGAGCCGGCCTGCTGTTCCGTTCGCTGGCCGAGATCCTGCGTGCCGAGTTCGATCTCGCGCGCGGCGATCAGGACCTCGTCGGCCGAGCGACGCGTGTCCTCGATGATGCGACCGAGGTCGACGCGCATCTTCTCGAGCGAGTCGGCCATGCTGCCCGATTGCGTCGTGGCGATGCCATGCGTCAGGTTGCCGGCGGCCAGGCTCGCGGCCGCGCTGGCGAGCGCTTCGGGCTCCCCACCCAGCGTCGTGGCGATGCGGCGGCGGATCAGCAGCAGGATCGTGCACAGCAGTGCGACCGTCGCACCGACGGCCACGAAGTTCGCATTGCGGGTCCAGCTCTTGACGGCGGCGAACGCGGCGATCTCGTCGTCGGCGAAGGCCACCGACGCGGTCACGGTCTGGTCGACGCCGCGCCGATGCGCAAGGTACAGGTCGTGCGCGCGGAACAGCGCCGCGCGTGCGGCCGCGGCGTCGCCGGCGGTGAGCTTCGGCAGAAAGTCCCGTTCCATCGCTTCGATGAACTTGCCCGCGGCAGCATGCTGTTCGCCGAGCAGCGTCGATTCCAGTCCGTACGGCGGGTTCGCGGTCCAGTGCTCGACGCGCGCCTGGTACTCGCCGCGCAGACGCTCGAACTCCGACCTGACGGTGGCGACCGGCATCGAGCCTTCGACGCCCTGCGAGGCGATCAAACGCATTTCGATCAGGTACATCGGCGGCGGCAGGATGTCCGCCGTGACGTCCTTGGCGACATAAACGCGGTTGGCCTGGTCGGCCAGCTGCGTCTGCGCCGAATGCGCCAGCAGCGAGATCGCCGCGACCGCGACCAGCGCGGCAGCCAGCATGGCAATCAGCAGGGAACGGAATGTGCTCACGTGGAAGGCCCTCGGTAACCGCTGTCTGTAACGGCTTCCGGGGGGATGGCTTGAGAGTGCGCGGCGCGGAACCGCGTCACACGCGCGGCATCACGCTTCCGCTTCGTCCGGTTCGGCGTCGCGGCGCATCCGCGTCATCAGTCGTGCAGCGACGAGGCCACCCTCGTAGAGGGCATACATCGGCACGGCCATGATGGTCTGGGAGATCGCGTCCGGCGGCGTGATGAACGCGGCGACGACGAAGATGCCGACCAGCACGTAGCCGCGGCTCGCCGCGAGCTTGTCAACGTTGACGAGGCCGGTCAGCGCCAGCAGCACGACGACGATCGGTACTTCGAACGCGAAGCCGAAGCAGATGAAGATCGTCATGACGAAATCGAGATAGCTCGCGATGTCGGTCATCATCTGCACGCCGGCCGGCGTGCTCGCCGAAAAGAAGCTGAACATGATCGGGAACACGACGAAGTACGCGAACGCCATGCCGGCATAGAACAGCAGCCACGACGACAGTACCAGCGGCAGCGCGAAGCGCTTCTCGTGGCGATACAGCCCCGGCGCGACGAAGGCCCAGGCCTGGTAGAGGACGACGGGTATCGCGACGATCAGCGCGACATAGGCAGCCAGCTTGAACGGCGTCATGAACGGCGAGATCACGCTGGTCGCGATCATCGAGGCGCCGTCCGGCAGTTGGTCGATCAGCGGCTGCGCGAGCAGCGTGAAGAGCTGCTCGCGGAAGAACACGCAAGGTATGAACGCGACCAAGACGGCCACGAACGCCTTCATCAAACGGTCCCGCAGCTCGAGCAGGTGCGAGATCAGCGTGCCTTCGGCGAGCTGCTCAGGCTCCTCGGCCGACATGCGGTGCATCCTCGGTGGCAGCAACCGGCGGGCTGCCGGGCTCGGCGGCCGGCGGCTCCCAGGCCGCCCCGGCGTAGTCGTTGTGGCGCGTGTCGGGGTCTTCCACTGCAGCGTCTGGCGGTGTGGCGGGCGCCACCTCTGCGGCGGGGGGCGCCGCGGCGGGGGCCGCGGACGCCGTGGTCGCGGTGGCCGCCGCCGGCGCGCTGCTGGCCGGCGCTTCTGCCTTGCGCTTGGGCCGCGTCTCTTCGAGGATCGCTTCTTCTTCGAGTTGCTCGCGGAACTGTCGCGCCATGTTGCGGGCGCGGCCCAGCCAGCGGCCGACCTGGGTCGCCACCCTCGGCAGCTTCTCGGGTCCCAGCACGATCAGCGCCAGGACCGCGATCACGATCATCTCGGTGAAGCCGACCTCGAACATGCGGCGTCAGGACCTCAGGACTTGCGTTCGTCCTGCGAGCGGTCCGCCGACTGCTTGGTGGCGACCTCCGGGAATTCCGCGTCGCGCGCATCCTGCTTGAGCTGCTTGACCGGCGGTTCGTCGTCCGCCTCCGCTTCGTTCATGGCCTTCTTGAAGCCCTTGACGGCGGTACCGAGGTCGCTGCCGATCGTGCGCAGTTTCTTGGCGCCGAAGACGACCAGCACGAGCAGGAGAATGATCAGGAGTTGTTGCCAGGAAATACCCACGTGAACCTCTGTGTCGCAGGGCGGGTTGGGAGCATCACATCATAGGCCAAAAGCCCCTGATGCGACGCAGCATTGGCGCTGCCCGGCACCGACCGGATCACAGTCCGGCACGGAGTCAGTCGGCGCCTCCGGGGGTTGGACCGCTCTCGAGCCAAAAAGTCACGGGACCGTCATTCAGCAGTGACACTTTCATGTCTGCGCCGAAGCGCCCCGTCGCGACCGGCCCCGCGTGGCGGGCGCGCGCCTGCTGCACCACGGCGTCGAACAGCGGTGCGGCCTGGGCTGGCGGGGCGGCGGTCGTGAAGCTCGCGCGCGTGCCCTTGCGCGTGTCGGCGGCGAGCGTGAACTGCGGCACCAGCAGCAGCCCGCCGCCCGTGTCGGCCAGCGAACGGTTCATGCGGTCGGCGTCGTCGGCGAAGACGCGGTAGCCCAGCACCCGCTCGACCAGCCGAGCGGCAGACTGCGCGTCATCGGTCGGCCGGATGCCGACCAGCGCCAGCAGCCCCGGGCCGATCGCACCGGCTTCCAGGCCGTCGACCTCGACGCGTGCCCACGCGACGCGCTGAATCAATGCGATCATAGCCGCCTCGTCCGCAGGAGGGATCCGTGTGAAGAGACGCCATTTTCTGACCGCAGCGGCCGCTTCCGCCACCACCGCGTGCGCCAGCAAGGACCCGGCCGGTGCCGCGGCGCCGGTCTCGTTCAGCGGTGAGCCGCAGTTCCGCTGGAAGCTCGTGACGACCTGGCCGCCGAACTTCCCGGGTCTCGGCACCGGCGCGCTCGAGTTCGCGCGGCTGCTCGAAACCTGCAGCGGCGGGCGGATCAAGGTCAAGGTCTATGGCGCCGGCGAGCTGGTGCCGGCGTTCGAAGTGTTCGATGCGGTGTCGCGCGGTACGGCGGAGCTCGGCCATGGCGGCGCCTACTACTGGAAGGGCAAGATCGAGTCGTCGTCGTTTTTCTCCGGGATGCCGTTCGGCCTGACGTCCACCGAGATGAACGCCTGGCTGTACTACGGCGGCGGCAACGAACTGTGGCGCGAGGCCTATGCGCCGTTCGGCGTGCTGCCGATGCCCTGCGGCAATTCCGGTTGCCAGATGGGCGGCTGGTTCAACAAGGAGATCAAGTCGATTGCCGATCTCAAGGGCCTGAAGATGCGCATCCCGGGCCTGGGTGGCGAGGTGCTGGCGCGCGCCGGCGGCACGCCCGTGACGCTTGCTGGCGGCGAGATCTTCACGTCGCTGCAGTCCGGCGCGATCGACGCGGCCGAGTGGATCGGCCCGTACAACGACCTGGCCTTCGGCCTCTACAAGGCCGCGAAGTACTACTACTACCCGGGTTGGCACGAGCCGGGCTCGACGCTCGAGTGCATCGTCAACCAGCAGGCCTACGATTCGCTGCCGGCCGACCTGCAGGCGATCGTGCAGACGGCGGCCCGCGCCGTGAACGACAGCATGCTGGCCGAGTTCAACGCGCGCAGCCCCGAGGCGCTCGACCAGCTGGTCCGGGTGCACAAGGTCGAGCTGCGGCAGTTCCCGAACGACGTGCTGAAGCTGCTGCGCGACCTGTCGCGGCAGATCACGGATGAGCGCGCTGCGGCCGATCCGCTGTTCCGCAAGATCAACGAGTCGTTCCGCCAGTTCGAGCGCAGCGTGGCGCCGTGGACCCGGATCGGCGACATGGCGATGCTGGCGACGCGCAACCTGTGAGCCGCCCTGCGGTCGTGACGCGCGCAGTGGCAATTCCACGCGCCGATCCGTAAACTTCGGCAGTTTTTTGCGCACATTCAATGGTTTCGGAGCGGATATGACGACGTTCGGGCGCGTGTTCGGGGTGGCAGGACTGCTGGCCGCAGGCTGGCTGGCGATGGTGTCGCAGGCGCAGGCCGCCGGTGACGCGGAGCGCGGCGCGAAACTCGCGTATACCTGCCTCGGTTGCCACGCCATCCCGAACTACAAGAACACCTACCCGACCTACAGCGTGCCGAAGCTGCGCGGGCAGACGCCGGAGTACCTCGTGCTCGCGCTGCAGGCCTATCGGAACAAGGAGCGCAGCCACGGCACGATGCATGCGCAGGCCATTTCGATGAGCGACCAGGACATGGCTGACATCGCCGCGTACTTCGCCGGCCCGGTGGTCAAGTCCGATCCGGCCGCCCAGCCGGTCGGCGCGGCGCCGGACGCCGCGGCGGTCTGTGTCTCCTGCCATGGCACGGATGGCGTCGGCATCACGCCGGAGTACCCGACGCTCGCAGGCCAGCACGCCGACTACCTGCGCCGCGCACTGACTGACTACAAGCGCGGCGGCCGCAAGAACGCCGTGATGGCTGGCTTCGCCGGCGGCCTCAGCGATGCCGACATCGCGGCGCTGGCGCGTTACTACGCCGCGCAGCCTGGCCTGACGACGCCGCCGAAACGCGTCACGCGCTTGTCGAGCCGCTGACGCGTCCCGCGGCCTGCGGCGCGTTATGGCGCCGCAGAAGGCCGCGACCGCCTGCGCGCAACGCTCTTCGCTTTCCGGCCGCGCCCAGCGGTCACCGGTCTCGCCCGGCAACGCCATCCGCCACGTCGCGCCCCAGTGCCCGCAACGCGGCGGTCGAACGCGCGGCCGCGCCGCCGGCCCAGCGCCCATCGTCGCGCCCGTGCAGCAGGAGTACCGGACTCGCGAGCAGCGTCGTGCGCGGGCCGCGCAGCGCCGGCGGGGCGCCCCGCAGCTGGATACCGCCACGAAGGCGCTCGCCGTACTGCGTCAACAGCGGCAACAACAGTTCCGCCGCGGCATCCTGCACGGCGAGCACGATCCGGCCCGCATCGAGTTCGCGCTGCGCGCCGATCCACACGAGCACCGCGCCGATCTCGCGCAGCAGCGTTTCGCGGCTCGCGCCGGTCGTCAGGTCGGGCGACAGCGCGACATAGCCAAGTCCATTGACGACATGCTCGGTCAGCGCGTCGTGGCGCGGATGCCGCCGGGTCAGCCCACCGACGCGGGGCGCCAGCCAGACGGGGCGCCGGCCCGCGTCGAAGGCGGCGGGGTCGGTGGGGCGCAGCACCCAGCCGCCCTGCGTGCGACGCGGCCTGCCCGCCGCATCCCACCCCGGCAGCATGACGCGCCGCGGAACGGCAAGCGGTGTGGCACCGGGCCGTGACGGCGAGCGCGTCCAGGGCGTCAGGCTGCGCGAGCGCAGGTCCCAGCTCCAGACGTCGGCGGGCGAGTCGGCCGTTTCGAGCGTGAACGCGACCCGCTGGCTGTTGCGATCGAAGCCGAACTCGTCGACGAAGCCGGCCGGCAGGCCCTGCGGCTCGAGCATCGCGCCGCTCGGCAGGTCGAGCACCCGCAACGCATTGAATCCGGCCGCCATCGCACTGAGCGCGACGGCGCGGCCATCATCGCTGACCGCGAAGCGTTCGATGTCCCACGGCAGGGTCGGCGCGAGCGCCCGCCGCGTACCGCTGGCGAGGTCGAGGTACCAGAGCCGGCGCAGGTCGCTGCCCTCGCGGCGAGGGTCGGGTTCGCGTTCCCGGGCGAGCGCGTACAGCGCCCGTCCGCCCGGCGCGTAACGCACGCCACCGTCGATCGCGAGCTCGGTCGCGAGTTCGCTCGCGAGCGGTCCGCCGTCCTCGCCGCCATCCAGCTCGACCCGCAGCAGCGATGGCGACGCGCCGTTGACCGCGACCAGCACTGCCTGATCGTCGGCCGACCAGCCGAGCGGCCTGAGCGTCCGCGCGGCGCCGTCGCGCGCCCGGGACGCCAGCAGCAAGCGTGGTGCTTGGCCTGGCTCGACCGTCATGACCGCTGCATCCGCGCCCGGCGCCGGCCGCGCGACGAACGCGAGCCGCCGCCCGTCCTGCGACCACACGGCGTCGGCGCAGGCCAGCGCGTCGCCGCTGATCCGCGTCACGGCGCGATCGACCAGGCTCAGCAGGTACAGGCGTGCACCCTCGGCGTGTTCGAGCTGGAAGGCGACGCGCCGCCCGTCCGGCGACAGCGCCGCCGCGCTGATCGAGCGCTCGTGGTGCGTCAGTGCCTGTGGCGCGGCATCCGGCGCCGCCAGCCGGAACAGTTGGGTTGCCCCGGCGGCGCGTACCCGCAGCAGCAATGCACCGTCCGGCAGCCACGCGACCCAGCGGGTGATGCGACGACGCGCAAGCGCGCGCGGCGCGCTCTCCGCGCCGAGCAGCGCGGCATCGAAACCGTCGAGTTCGATTCCTTCGCTGGCCATTTTTCCGGCATCCATGTCTGCTATGTTGCCGCAACTCAGGGGAGGACGGATGGCAGATCCAGTACTGCGGCAGAAGCTCGAGCGCGGCGAGTTCATCGTGGCGCCCGGCGTGTTCGACATGATTTCCACGATGCTGGTCGCGCGCGTCGGCTTCGACGCCGTGTACGCGAGCGGCTTCTGGCTCACCGGCTCCTACCTCGGCTTGCCCGACGCCGGCCTCGCGACCTACACCGACATGCTCGACCGCGTTTCCAGGGTCGTCGAGAAGTCACGGGCGCCCGTGATCGCCGATGCCGACACCGGCTTCGGCGGCCTGCTGAACGTGCAGCACACCGTGCGCGGCTACGAGGCCGCGGGCGTCAGCGCGATCCAGATCGAAGACCAGGAGTTCCCGAAGAAGTGCGGCCACACGCCTTACCGGCGCGTGATCCCGCTCGAGGACATGGTCGCCAAGGTCAAGGTGGCGGTCGCGTCGCGCCAGTCGCGTGACTTCCTCGTGATCGCGCGCACCGACGCGCGTTCCGGCCACGGCTTTGACGAAGCCGTGCGCCGTGGCCAGGCCTATGGCGAAGCCGGCGCCGATCTCGTGTTCGTCGAATCGCTGCAGTCCGAAGACGAAATGCGCCGCGCCTGCGCCGCGATCAACAAGCCGATGATGGCGAACATGTCGGATGGCGGCCGCACGCCGATTCGCCCGGCCGCCGAACTGAAATCGTTCGGCTACTCACTGGCGATCTGGCCGGCGATGAACGCGCTCGCCGCCTCCGCCGCGATGGAGCGCGCGCTCGTGCACCTGAAGACCGCCGGCACCAGCATCTCGCCCGACGTGCCGCTGTTCGGCTTCGACGATTTCTGCCGCATGGTCGGCTTCGAGGAAATCTGGGCGTTCGAAGAACGCTGGAAAGACGTGCTCGACAAGGGAGGTTCGAAGTGATGCAGCGCAGGTCATGGGTTGCGGCCGTCATCGGCACGGCCGCCGTCTGGGCAACACTGGGCACCGCGACGCTGGTCGCGCCTGAAGCCGTCGCGAAGCCGCGCGGCGTCGTCGTCGTCGCCGGCGCCACGGGCCGTACCGGCAGGGAAGTGGTCGCTGAACTCGTGCGCCGCAAGCACAGCGTCCGCGCGATGGTGCGCGACGCCGCGAAGGCGCAGGGCATGTTCCCGGCGGGCGTAGAGATCGTCGTCGCCGACGTCCGCGACCCGGCCGCGCTCGCGGCTGCGCTCAAGGGCGCGACCTACGTGATCTCGACGATCGGTGCCAGTGGCGGCCCCGGCGCGACCCCGGATGCCGGCCCCGAACAGATCGACAACCAGGGCGTCGCCAATCTTGCGGGCGCCGCGAAGCGCGCGCGCATCAAGCACTTCGTGCTGGTGTCGTCCGCCGCCGTCACCAAGGCCGCCGATTACCCGATGGCGTTCATGCGGCCGATCCTCGGCGCGAAACTCAAGGGTGAGAACGCGTTGCGCGCGAGCGGCGTGCCGTACACCGTGATCCGGCCGGGCGGCCTGCTCGATGAACCGGGTGGGGCCAAGGCCGTGCAGTTCTCGCAGGGCGACACGACCACCGGGCGCATCCCGCGCGCCGATGTCGCGCTCGTCTGCGTCGAGGCGCTCGGCCGGCGCGAAGCGCAGCGCAAGACGTTCGAGATCCTGTCGGGCAGCGGTACGCCGCCGCAGGACTTCAAGCGCGACTTCGCCGCGCTCGAGCGCGACCCGAAGTAGGTTGGGGGCGACCGGCGTGGCGGGCGACGGCCTGATCCGGCATCCGCACGGCATCACCGCCGTCGACACGCATTACATGCGGCCGCTGCTCGATGCGTCGCATGTCATCGAGCAGGGCGGTCGCGCGGCCTTCGTCGACACCGGCACCAACCACTCGGTGCCGCACCTGCTGCGCGCGCTCGACGCGCTCGGCATCACGCGCGAGGCGGTCGACTGGGTGTTCCTGACGCACGTGCATCTCGACCACGCCGGTGGCGTCGGCACGCTGATGCAGGCGCTGCCGAACGCGCGCGCGGTGATCCACCCGCGCGGTGCGCCGCACATGGCGGATCCCACCAAGCTGATCGCGGCGTCGATCGCGGTCTACGGCGAGGCCACGTATCGCGGGCTGTATGGCGAACTCGTGCCGATCCCGGCCGAACGCATCGTCGCCGCGCAGGATGGCCAGGCCTTCGATCTCGGCGGACGCCGGCTCGAATGCCTGTACACGCCCGGCCACGCGCTGCATCACCAGATCATCGTCGATCGCGCGAACGCGCTCGCGTTCACCGGCGACACCTTCGGGCTGTCGTACCGCGAGTTCGACGTCGACGGCCGCGCGCTGGTCGTGCCGACGACGACTCCGACACAGTTCGACCCCGCGCAGTTGCTGGCGTCGATTGACCGCATCTGCGCGCTGGAACCCGAATCGCTGTACCTGACGCACTACAGCCGCGTGACCGACATCGCGCGGCTCGCCGCCTCGCTGCGACGCCAGATCGGAGCGATGGTCAGCGCCGCCGAAGCCGCCGCAGCCACTGCCTGGGCGGATCGCGACGAGTGCAAGCGCCGCATCGTCGCCGCGATCCGCAGCCTGTGGGTCGAGCTCGCGCGCAGCCACGGTGTGGCCGAACCCGACGGCAAGATCGAGGCAGTCCTGGGGTTTGACCTTGAGTTGAATGCGGATGGCCTGATCGCGTGGCTGGAGCGGGCGAAGGCCACGCGCTGACGCGAGGTCCTTCGACGCAGTCTCGCGCCGGTTTCAGTCCCGGCGCCGGGACGGCGTGAATCCATCCATGGAGCCTCGGGCGCGCCATCCATGGCGCGCACGCCCGGCGCCGGAACTGAAGCCACCGCGACCCCGCGTCGTTGCACGTAGTGCCAGCGCGCGGCCTTCGTCCGCCCCAGTCACGCAGGTTGCGGAAGCGTTGGGCGTCGTCACCCACTCTCGGTGGCGGACGATCAAGCCGTGGGCCGTTGAGGGTCGGACGGCGTGGTTGCTGCGGGCCTGGTTCGGGGCGTGCGCGCCATGGATGGCGCGCCCGAGCCTCCAGGGACGGATTCACGGCGTCCCCGAAGCAGGAGCTGCAGCGGCCGCGCCGTCACCTTCACCTGTTCACAGCTTGATCGCCCGCGCCGTCCCGCGCACGATTCCCTCCGCCGCCGCGAGCACCGTCATGTCGCGCACCTTCAAGGCTTTCCGCATCCACGAGGTCGATCGCAAGATCGTCGCGAAGTTCGAGCAGCTGACGCTCGACGACCTGGGCCCGGGGGAGGTCGTGGTGCGCGTGCAGTACAGCGACATCAACTACAAGGACGCGCTGGCGGCGACGGGCGCGGGCAAGATCCTGCGCAAGTACCCGCTGGTCGGCGGCATCGACCTCGCGGGCGTCGTGGAGTCGTCGACGGATGCGCGTTATCGGCCGGGCGACGCGGTGCTGGTCACGGGTTGCGGGCTGTCGGAAACACATGACGGTGGCTACGCCGAGTACGCGCGCTTGTCGGGCGAGTGGGTGATCCCGATGCCGCCGGGGCTGGATGCCTTCAAGGCGATGACGCTGGGCACGGCGGGCTTCACGGCGGCGCTCGCGATCCACCGCATGGAGCACAACGGCCAGGTGCCGGCGAAGGGCCCGATCGTCGTCACGGGCGCGACGGGCGGCGTCGGCAGCGTCGCGATCGACATGCTCGCGGCGCGCGGCTACGAAGTGGTCGCGGTGAGCGGCAAGCCGGAATCGACCGACTACCTGAAGTCGCTGGGTGCGTCGCAGGTGCTGCTGCGCGCCGACATCGATTACGGCAAGCGGCCGCTCGAGGCAGCACGCTTCGGCGGCGCGATCGACAACGTCGGCGGCGAGATGCTGACCTGGCTGACGCGCACGGTGGACTTCTGGGGCAACATCGCGAGCATCGGTCTCGCGGGCGGCGCGGAGCTGCACACGACGGTGATGCCGTTCATCCTGCGCGGCGTGAACCTGCTCGGCATCAATTCCTCGGCGACGCTGCGCGAGACGCGGCTCAAGGTGTGGGAGCGCATCGCGACGGATCTCGCGCCGCGGCATCTCGACCGCATCGCGACGCGCACGATCGCGTTCGACGAACTGCCGGGCGCTTTCGATGCTTACCTCAAGGGTTCGGTCACGGGCCGCACGGTCGTGCGGATCGCCTGACATGGCGGAAGCGGCACGCGCCTGGGTCATGCGCTCGCTCGGGCAGGCGCTCGAGTCGCTGCAGGATCCGGCCTGCCGCGCGCAGCTCGGGCCGGTGGTGCCGGGCGCGACGCTGGCGGGCGGTGCGCGCGTGCCGGGCCTGTGCTTCGAGCTCGACCCACCCCAGGCGGCGTTCAATCTGGCGGTGATGCTGACGTGGCGGCGTGCCGCGTCGGCTGCGGGTGCGAGCGCGATGGCGGCGCTGTGCGCGGCGGCGGACTGGCGCGCGCGCCGCGCGCGACTGCTCGCGCGCGAGGTGCCGACACTGGGCGAGGTGCTCGCGGCGCTCGAAGCGCTGCGCGGCGTCATCGCGATGCGCGCGGCGGACCCGGACGCGGCGGCGGTGCAGGGCGTCGTGCGACTGCTCGGCGGCGACGCGGTGATCGCCGGCCAGGCGCTGCGGCAACTGCCGGTGGTCGCGGCTGCGCCGGCGGACGATGCGGCGGTGGTGTCGCCGCGCCATCTCGCGTTGCGCCAGGGCGAACTCGCATCGCAGTGGTTGCGCGCGGCGCTGTACGCGCTGCGCGACGCGATGCCGCTCGAGCAGCGGTGGGCCGCGTCGCCCCCGGCACCGTGGCCGGGGCGCCTCGAGGAGCGGGGCGGCGCGCTGCTGCGGCGCTGCGCTACGGACGCGTCGCTCGATGCGATGCCCTTCGACCTGTGGTGGTCGTACCTGGTGGACACATGACGCCCGGCGATCTGCATGCGCAGGGCGCTGATGACGACGGCGTCGCCTGGCGCGCGCAGCTCGCCGCGGGGGCGGCAACGCTGGGCGTGCCGCTCGACGCGCAGGCGCTCGACCGGTTCTGGCGTTCGGCTCTGGCGCTGCGCGAGCGCAACCAGCACGTGAACCTCACGGCCGATCGACGACCTGCCGGGCATCCGCGCGCTGCACATGCTCGACAGCCTGTCGGTCGTGCCGCATCTGGGCGATGCGCGCCGCGTCCTCGATGTGGGCACGGGCGGCGGCTTTCCGGGCCTGCCGCTCGCGATCGCCTGTCCGCAGGTCGAGTTCACGCTGATCGACGGCACGCAGAAGAAGATCCGCTTCGTCGCCGACATGATCGCGGCGCTGGGTCTGCCCAACGCGACGGCGCTGGCGCAGCGCGCCGAGAATTTCCGCCCCGCGGAGCCGTTCGACGCGGTCGTGATCCGCGCGGTCGGGCCGCTGGGTGAGCTCGCGCGTCGCTGCCGCCACCTGGTGCGGCGCGGTGGGCCGATCCTCGCGCTGAAGGGCCGGCGGCCCGACGACGAAGTCGCGGCGCTGCCCGCGCCGTGGCGCGCCGAGCTGATTCCGCTCGCCGTGCCCGAAGTGGACGCGGAGCGGCATCTGGCGGTGCTTCGTGGCCGCTGACCTTTTGCTAGAGTGCCGCGCATGAAGCGCGTGATCGCAGTCGCGAACCAGAAGGGCGGCGTCGGCAAGACCACCACCTCCGTCAATCTCGCGGCCTCGCTGGCGGCGACGCGGCGGCGCGTGCTGCTGATCGACCTCGATCCGCAGGGCAACGCGACCATGGGCTGCGGCATCGACAAGAACGCGCTCGAACTCGGCGCGGGGCACGTGCTGATCGGTGCCTGCACGGCGGCCGAGGCGATCCACGCGCTACCGGATGCTGGATTCGACCTGCTGCCGGCCAACCAGGACCTGACCGCCGCCGAAGTGCAGCTGCTGACGATGAACGTCGGCCGCGAGCTGCGGCTGCGCAACGCGCTGAAGCCGGTGCGCGACAGCTACGACGTGATCCTGATCGACTGCCCGCCGTCGCTGAACATGCTGACCGTCAACGCGCTGGTCGCGGCCGACAGCGTGCTGGTGCCGATGCAGTGCGAGTACTACGCGCTCGAGGGCCTGTCGGCGCTGATCGGCACGATCGGCCAGATCCGCGATTCGGTGAACCCGGAACTCGCGATCGAAGGCATCCTGCGCACGATGTTCGACCCGCGCAACAACCTGTCGAACGAAGTCAGCGCGCAGCTGATCGCGCACTTCGGCGAGAAGGTGTTCCGCACCATCATCCCGCGCAACGTGCGGCTCGCCGAGGCGCCGTCCTTCGGCAAGCCGGCGCTGCTGCACGACAAGGACTCGCGCGGCGCGCTCGCCTACCTCGCGCTCGCTGGCGAGATGATCCGCCGCGAGGACGAGCAGGCGGCGACCCCTTCGCCTACTGCTGCGAGCGAAGAAGCCGCGGCGACGGCCGATGCTGATCGAACCACGTGAGGCCGAGCCGGGGGCGCTGTGGCGCTGGACGCGGCAGGCCTGGAGCCTGATCGGCCGCGCTTTCGGCTTCTGGGCCGGGCTCGCGCTGCTGATGTGCCTGTGGATGTTCTTCGGCCAGCGGCTGCCGATCGTCGACGGCATCCTCGCGCTCGCGGCGTTCTTCGCGAGCATCCTGATCGCGGCTGAAGTCGACCGGCCGCAGCGCGCGACGCTCGGCGACGTGCTCGCGATGCTGCGCCGCCACGCGTTCGACGTCATGGTGTTCTCCGCGATCATCGCGGTCGCGGGCGCCGTGATCTGGATGCTGCTGCTGTCGCGACCGGGCGTGCCATGGTGGTCGCCGCTCTACACCGAGCGCAACATCGTCACGGAGCTGTCGACGAACTGGTTCGTCGCGTTGCGGCAGATCTTCGTCTACGCGGCGTACGCGCTCGGCCTGCTGTACTTCGGCCTGAACATCCCGGGGCTGACGTCGTTCTTCCAGTTCCCGTGCACGACGCTGCTCGGCATGACGTTCCGCGATGCCTACAAGCTCAGCGCGATCGGCCAGGTCAAGAACCTGCCGCTGGTGCTGACGGTCGGGCTGCTGTTCATCACGCTGCCGGTGCTGTGGGTGCTGGTGCTGCCGCCGCTGGTGCCGCTGCTGTATTGCTTCCTGGGCGCGCTGACCTACGTCAGCTTCCGCGAGATCTTCCTCGGCATCCGCAGCAATCGCGAGGCCGAAGCTGCGGCCCCGGCCGCCGTGCGCTTATCATCGCGCGCATGAGCCAGAAGAAACCCAGCCTCGGCCGCGGCCTCGATGCCCTGCTCGGCCAGATCGCGACCAATCGTCCGGCCAGCACCGCTCCGGCCGGCGAGCTCGCGGGCACGCGACTGGGCCCGAGCGGGCCTGCGGCGGGTGGACCGGCCGCCGCGGCGCCCGGGTCGGCCCCGGCCGGCGACGACCCGGCCCGGGTCGGGGCGGCGATGCTCGATGAGCAGCTGATGAAGCTGCCGGTCGAGGTGTTGCAGCGCGGTCGCTACCAGCCGCGCATCGACCTGCGGCCCGAGTCGCTGCAGGAGCTGGCGGACTCGATCCGTGCCCAGGGCGTCGTCCAGCCGATCATCGTGCGGCCGATCCTGATGCCGGGCGCGGCATCGGGCAGTGCGACCCGCTACGAAATCATCGCCGGCGAACGCCGCTGGCGCGCTGCGCAGATCGCCGGCCTCGCCGAGATCCCTGCCGTGGTGCGCCGGGTGCCGGATTCGGCCGCGATCGCGATGGCGCTGATCGAGAACATCCAGCGCGAGAACCTCAATCCGCTCGAAGAGGCGCGCGCGCTCGACCGGTTGATCCGCGAATTCGATGTCACGCACCAGCAGGCCGCCGACGCGGTCGGTCGCTCGCGCGCCGCGGTCAGCAACCTGCTGCGCCTGCTCGAGCTGCCGGCTGAGGTCGCGACGCTGGTCGAGCAGCGCGAGATCGAAATGGGCCATGCCCGGGCCCTGCTCGGCTTGCCGCAGAAGCGCCAGCAGAGCGAAGTCGCCCAGCTGGTCGCGAAGAAGGGCCTGTCGGTGCGCGAAACCGAGGCGCTGGTGCGCCGCATGGTCGCGCCGCCGGCGCCGCCGGGCGCCTCCGATCACGCCGGGCTGGACCCGAACATACGGCAACTGCAGCAGGAGCTGTCGGACAAGCTCGGCGCGCGGGTCGCGATCCAGCACGGCGCCAACGGCCGGGGCAAGGTCGTGGTCGCCTACAACTCGCTCGACGAACTCGATGGCATCCTGGGCCACATTCGCTGAGACGGCTGATTTTCCGGAAGATTTCGTCAAGTCGGGGGCATCAAGACGCTGTTGAAGCAGCGCAAAAAAATGCCTACAATGCGCGGCCTTTTTCGGGTACCCCCCGCGGACTGGACAACAAGTCGTGAACGACCCGGTCGCGCGTGGCAAGCGTACGGTCTTGCGGTTCGCGGCGGCGCAGCTGGCCACCACGGCGGTGGTGGCTGCGGTGTCGGGTCTGCTTGCGGGCGGGTCGGCCGCGCGAGCGGCGCTGGCGGGCGGCGTGATTATCGCTGCCGGCAACCTGATCTTCGGCTGGCGGTTGTTCGCCCCGGGGATTGCGTCCGCTTCCCGCATCGCCAGGGCGATGTGGGCTGGCGAGGGCTTGAAGTGGCTGTGGGTCGTGCTGGCGGTGTGGCTGGCGCTGGCCGTCGCGGGGTTGATGCCGCTGCCGTTGCTGGCGGGCATGCTCGCGGCGCAGATTGGATTCTGGATCGGCGTGGCGCTCATCAAATGAACGCCTCGCCCACGAGGTCAGGTGCGAATGGCGGCTGAAGGCGAATCGGGCGGGATGACGGGGTACATCAAGCACCACCTCGAACACCTGCACGTGCAGGTCGGGGATGGGGCGTTCTGGACCCTGCACCTCGACAGCATTTTCTTCAAGGTGCTGCTCGCGCTGCTGTTCGTCATCGTGTTCATCCGCGTGGCCCGCGGCGCCCGTGCCGATGGCGTGCCAGGCAAGCTGCAGTGTGCCGTGGAGATGATCGTCGAGTTCGTCGACGGTCTGGTCAAGGAAACCTTCCCGGTCAAGAGCCGCTTCGTCGCACCGCTCGCGATCACGATCTTCTGCCTCGTGTTCCTGATGAATTTCATGGACATGGTGCCGGTCGACCTGCTGCCCGCGACCGCGCATGCGGCGGGCATCCCGTACCTGCGCGTCGTGCCGACGGCAGACCTGTCGACGACACTCGGCATGGCGATCTGCGTGTTCCTGCTGATCCAGTACTACGCGATCAAGCACAAGGGCGTCGGCAAATTCGTCGCCGAGATGTTCACGGCGCCGTTCCACGCGCACGGCGCGGTCGGCACGATCCTGCTCGCCCCGGCCAACCTGCTGCTGCGCCTGATCGAAGAGGCGGTGCGGCCCATTTCGCTGTCGCTGCGACTGTTCGGCAACATGTACGCGGGCGAGCTGATCTTCATCCTGATCGCCTGCATGACGCTGGGCGGCAGCCTCGCCAGCGGCATCACCTGGGCGATGGCGCCGCTGCAGTTCGTCTCGGGCTTCATCTGGACCGCGTTCCACATCCTCGTGATCACGCTGCAGGCCTTCATCTTCATGATGCTGACGATCGTCTACCTCAGCATGTCGGTGCAGGAGCACTGAGGCGTTTTCACCGGTTTTGCCGGTTTTTCAAGGGTTTTTTGGTTCGTCGATTACTGCTACTTCACGGAGATTCGCAATGGAAAACATTACCCAGATCGCTGATGTCATGAGCATGACGGTGATCGCCGCCGGCCTGCTCATCGGTCTCGGCGCGCTCGGTACCGCCATCGGCTTCGCGCTGCTCGGCGGCAAGTTCCTCGAAGGCGCCGCGCGCCAGCCGGAACTGACCCCGATGCTGCAGACGAAGATGTTCATCGTCGCCGGCCTGCTCGACGCGGTGCCCATCATCGGCGTCGCGATCGCGCTGCTGCTGATCTTCGCGAATCCGTTCCTCGCCGCCCTCGGCGTCGGCTGATCCGCCAAGGCAAGGCTCGACTGCGGGCGCGCTGAAGTCGCACCCGGTCACAGGCAGCAGGGGTAGAAGCGCATGAGCATCACAGTCACGCTGA
>JAWLAD010000036.1:0-24613 GCA_041395605.1 Steroidobacteraceae bacterium | reverse complement strand
GGGACTCGTCAGGCGGAAAGCCGAGCCCATCGTTGCCGTGGAACTCGATGACATCGGGTACATGCTGGGCGTGAGCCAGGGGTATCGGGCCCAGCAGCAGTGCCAGCAGAGCGAGCATAGGCTTGAACATCGGGCAGCCTCAGAAGCGGGTACGCTTCGCCACCTTGGGGGAGTTGCTTCCAGGCGGACGCCAGGACTTGGAGGCGGCGAGGTTGCCGCCGGCCGGCACCCCGTTCGGCCCGCCCGGCGGCGGCCCCAGCGACCCCGGCGACGCCGTGACGCTGGTCGGTCGACCGATGCGGATGTTGCGCTGGGCCGCGAACGACTGCAGTGATTGTTTGCGCAACTGGGCCAGCCGCGCCACCGCCTGGCCATGCGCGTTGATGGCCCGGTTCAGTGCACGCCGACCGCTCGCCTGGTTGGCGATGTCGACGCCGGTGCGCTCACGCACCTGGCGCGCGGTCGCGGCCAGGCTGTTCATGCTCGCCTGCAGCTCACCGACCCGCTGACGCTGTGCGAGCACTGCGTTGCGCTTCATGTTCTTGACTTCGCCCTTCGTCCGGACCTGCTGCTGGTACGGCGTCTTCGGCACTGGCGGCGGCGGGGACGACGGTGGGCGCGGCGGTGGCGCCGCGAAAGCCGGCGTTGCGACGGCAGCGCAGCCCAGGCAGGCCAGCAAGGCCGCAGCGACCGGCCAGCGGCGCCGGTCTCGCGATACGGGACGTACAGAGGGCTCGCTCATGGTGCCTCCTCCCCGAGGTCTGCATCGCTGACGACGATCGCATCGGTGATGTAGAAATCGCGCTCGCCAAACCGGCTGTGGCCAACGAGCGAATCGATATCCGGGTGGCCGGCATCGGCGGACGTGATGTCCCGCAGCGCGTAGGCGACCAGCTCTTCCGGTTCGAGCGCGACATCCCAGACGCGCAGCCCGGCGATGGCCCCGGTGAAAGGCCTGGTATTGCCGTAGCCCGCACCAACCCACAGCGCGTCCGTCGGTACCTCCTGCAAAGTCATCGCGACTGCAGCGGCGAGGTTGCCATCGATGAGCACGTAGGTCTCGTCGCTGAACGCAATGATGCCGACGTGATGAGTCCGTCCGTCACGGAAATCCGCCGCGAACCGGCCCTCCTGGGTGCCCGACCGGACCAGCAGCGACTGTCGGTCGGCGCTGATCGCGACCTGCCAGGCGACGCTGGCAGACCCGGCATTCGCGAACAAGATGGGATCGTAGCCCGGGCTGTCCTGCCAATCCGCGGCAACCCAGAACTCGAGCGTGCCGCCCGCCGGCAACGTCAGGATCGGCTCGGTGGCGAACGCCATGCCACCCGATCCATCGAACTCCATGACGTCCGGGGTGTAGTCGGCCGCGCGGGCCACGGGCGCATCCAGCGCCGTCCCGAGCAACAAGACGAGAACCAGTGGAAACAGGCGCATGATCGTGGTTCGCTCCGATGAACGTGTGGTCCCGCGTGGTAAAGCGCAGGATCGTGCCGGACCGTCCAGAATCAGTCCCGTCGCCTCCGGCCACGACCGGGGCAGAATACCGGGACGCAGCCCGGGCGTCTCTATCGCGCGCCAGCACGGCGAGGCCCGTACGGGCGAAGGCCGTACAGGCGGAGGGCGACGCTGGATTCGCGACGCGAGCCCCTTCGTCAGCCGATCGAGCGTCAGCCGATCGAGCCCATTGTTCCGGGGTAGCTGACTTCCTCCAGGCGCCCCGTGTCGACGTCATAAATGAAACCGCGCACCGTCACGGCATCCGGCCCTTCGGTCGGGATCCACGGATGGTTCAGGATCGTCGAGATACCGCGGCGCACATCCCATTGCAGTCGCTCGATGTTCTTCGAATCGCGGGGCGAATCGAGCGCCTCGATCGGACCGCGGAACGCGTGGAATGCAGTCGGGCTCGATGAGGCGACGCCCGCACAGACGAACTGCCGCCCCGTCGCCTGCGACAGCAGCTTCCCGGCAGCAGCGTCGCCCTCGAGGCCCGCCTTCAGCAGGTCGTCCGTGAAGGCCAGCATGCCGCAGCGCGTGTGGTGGATCAGGATGATCTCGTTGGTGTTCAGCAGATGATGCGAAATGATCAGGCAGCGGATCGCGTCTTCGGTGACGACGCCACCGGCATTGCGGATGATGTGCGCCTCACCCGTCTGCAACCCGAGCAGGTCCTCGACATCGAGCCGCGCATCCATGCAACCCACGACGGCCACCCGTCTCGATGGCTGGATCGGCTGCGGGCCCGGATGTGCCGCCTTGTGCAGCACTTCACCACGGGCGTAGCGCTGGTTGTGCTCGAGCAGTTGATCGGTAAAGGACTTCGGCATGATCGGCTCCACGACTTGCGTCGACAGGACAGAGTTCGGTGACGATCACTGTCGTGGATTTCGAGGCCGAACCGATAGAACGAGTCGGGAGAAGCTCAGAACCGGCAGGCATGAGGCGGGCGCAATCGTCAAAGTGTGGCGCTAGGTACGCCGGCCGCTACTGAAGCGCGCGGACCGAACGGACCAACTCTCGCAGATCCGGCAGGTAGTCTGCGTAGACGCCCTTGCTGGCATTCAAGTGAACGTCGACCAGCAAACCATCCGATATCAACAGATAGGTGTGCATCACCACCGGCTGACCGCGGATGGTGGCCTCGAAAACGCCTTCCCAGACTTCGAAGCCATTGAATGACTGCATCGCCTCGGAGACCTGTCGGTGGCCCTGTGCCGCATGGACGCGTTTGCGCCCGTCGCGCATCTTGACCATCGTCATGTACTCATCGCGAGGTTCGGGGATCACGGCGAGCATGTTCGGATCTTCCGGCATGCCAACGCGCGTGAAGTGACGGCCGTTCTTCATGCGCTCATGCGTCCAACCGGAGGGCAACATGAATTCGACCAACTGTTTCGGATCCGTGCGTGGCGCGTCCCCAGCGTGTGACGACCCGATGGAAGCGAGCGCGAGTGAAGCGGCAAGCAGCGATATGATCACAGAGCGGTGAGTGTTCATGTCTCGAACGTCTCCAATACGATGGGTCGATGGCGAGTCCGCACGATTGGGGCAAGCTGTTATCCTGGATTGATCGCCGCCACCCACAAGGCGAAGCCACCGGCCGCGAGCGATGCCAGTGTCAGCAGTGCGCAAGAGAGCTGCCCGCCGTGGATCAGGCGAATGCCGGCGTTGCGCGCGATTCCCACGGGTGCGTAGATCAGTGTGAAGCAAGCCAGCAGCGTCGCAGGCAAGGCGATCGCCGAAGTACAGGCCGCCGATGCGAACCCACGCGTCGATCGGCTAGATCGGTGGGCAGGCGGGTGAATTCGCGACCGGCCAACCAGACCAATGCGGGGGCCCACAGCGGCACCAACAATCCCGCCATCCACGCCAGCAGCCGAAGGTTAAGTCTGCGGTCGGCAAACGTGCCGCCCGAGCGCCAATTGTTCTGGCGTCCGAGCAGCGCGAGCACGGCCAGAGCAGCACCGCCATCCCGCCGCCGATCAACGCCCAGACAGGAGCCGGGCCACCGATCAGCCCCTGCGCCGCCACCGGCAGCGCCAGGCCCAGCACTGGCGTCGCAACGATAGCGGCAGCGACACGGCGCCGCGCCAGGTGCGCCCGAACAACCAGACCCTGAACAGCAACGAAGCTCCGGCGACAGGCGCAAGAAATGCCAGCGTACCCAGCGCGCTGAAATCGAGCGGCCTCGCCATCAGGACACGAAGGCCGGTAGCACTACGAGAAGCTGGAGACGAACACACTGCGGGCAAGCAGAATCATGCGCGGACGGGCAACCCACATCTTCACCAGATCGTGAGTCGGCAGCAGGGCGCCTGCGGACGCAACCGGGAATTTTGGAACCGAGACCTGGTACACACCGCCCGGTGGTCGCGCGGCCCTAGCCCGCCGCGGCGCGCAGTGCGTTCGACACGGCGACGCGGTTGCGAGCGAGCAAGCCGTCGTTGCAGACCGCCGCGGCCGCGATACCCGTGGATTGGTCAACGCCAACCTCCGCATACCACAGCGTGTTCGAGCCGTTGCCGACAGCGAACCGTCCGGCCTGGACGACCCATCCCAGCGCGTAGTCGCCGCCGAACGGCACAGTGTGCAGCGTGCGCCACGAGCCGGTAGACAGGAACGGTGATGCCGCATCGCGGTGCGCGGCCAGATAGACGAGCAGATCCGGCAGCGACAGGTGCAGCGTGCCCGCGGGCCCGAGCGCGACGGGATTGTCCGTGACCGCCTCGCCCGGCGGGAACGGCTTGCGACCGTCTCCACAGCAGTTGCTTCGCGTGCCCGGCTGGCTGATCCAGCTTTCCCGGCGTACCGGGTGCGCCGAATCCCGCCGAGCGCAGCGCAAGCGGCTCGAGCACGTGACGGCGCAACAGCGCCTCCCAGCTCTGACCGGTCCGCACTTCGAGCATCGCACCCGCCACGACATAGCCGTTGTTCGAATACTCGAACGTGGATTCGGGCGGACCCTGGGTGGCATCGTCAGCGCGGTTCGCGCCCAGCGCAGGCGCTCGGCACGCGCATCCGGCGTATCGCGCGAATACCGGGCGAATTGCGCCAGCGGAATATTCGCCTGCAAACCCGCGCGGTGACTCAGCAGATGGCGGAACGTGACCGCACGGAACGCCGCGTGCATCTGCGGCGCGGCGTCGCCGAGCACGGCGCCGACCGTGTCGTCCCAACCCACGAGACCCGCTTCGACGAGTCGCGCGACCAGCGTCGCCGTGAACGATTTCGTGATCGATCCGACGTGCCACCGGTCGGCCACCGTCACATCGATGCCGGCGGCGACCTGCCGCTCGCCATCGACCCAGAACTTCGGTGATCCGGCACGGCGCGCAACCGCCGCCGCCAGCGCAGGGGAGCCTGCCGCGAGCCGCAGTGCGCGCAAGCCCTGCTGTGTCAGCGGTACCGCGGCCGGTGCCGACGGCGCGGCGTCGCCGCGCCGGAAGACCAGTGGCAGCGTGCCTTGCTGCGTCCACTGGCCCACGATCCGGTCCGCGCCGACCCGTCGTCCCTCGAACCGACCGTTGACCGACGGGGCGCGGAACGCGATCCGATCCTCGGTCATCGCCTCGGCGATGCACGGGATTCTCGCGTCGCCCTGGTCGAGACTGACGAGCGTCAGCGACCCGTCTTCGCCGACCAGCAGGCGCAAGCGCAGGCCGGCACCGACTTCCAGCACGCCCGTCCACGGTCCCGCCAGCGACGGCTCGGTCCGGGCCGGGCGCGGCAGCAGGACTGACGCGGCGAGGGCGCCGAGCACCGGCCTGCGGGTGACAAACCTCGCGCGTCGCGTGACAGGAACCTCCCGTCCGCCGCGGCGTCAGGCCGCTGCGGTCTTCTTCGCCGCCTCGATGACTTCGTCCGCGACGTTGCGCGGCACGGTGTCGTAGTGCGAGAACTCCATCGTGAACGATGCACGACCGGAGGTCATGCTGCGCAGCTGGCCGATGTAGCCGAACATCTCCGACAGCGGTACCGTCGCGACGACCGCGATGTTCGCACCGCGCTCGGTCTGGTCCTGGATCGAGCCACGCCGACGGTTCATGTCGCCGATGACATCACCGAGGTAGTCACCCGGCGTGACCGTCTCGACCTTCATGACCGGCTCGAGCAGGACTGGCGCCGCCTTGCGAACGGCCTCGCGGAAGCAGGCCTTGGCCGCGATCTCGAACGTCATCGCGTTCGAATCGACGTCGTGGTAGCTGCCACCGGTCAGCGTCGCGCGGAAGTCCACCGTCGGGTAGCGGGCAAGCACGCCCTCTTCCTTCTGCAGCTTCAAGCCCTTTTCGACCGACGGGATGAACTCGCGGGGCACCGAACCGCCGACCGTCTTGTCGACGAACTCGAAACCCGCGCCGCGATCGAGCGGCTCGAACGTGATCCACACCTCGGCGAACTGGCCGGAACCGCCCGTCTGCTTCTTGTGGACGTACTTTTCGTCGACCTTCTTGGTGAAGGCCTCGCGGTAGGCAACCTGCGGTTGGCCCATGTTGCCTTCGACACCGAACTCGGTCCGCATGCGGTCGAGCGTGACCTCGAGATGCAGCTCGCCCATGCCGCGCAGGATCGTCTGGCCCGTCTCGCGATCGGTCTCGAGGTGCAGCGAGGGATCGGCGCGGACCATCTTGCCGAGCGCGGCGTTGAACTTCTCCTGCTCGCCCTTCGTCTTGGCGGACACGGAAACGCTGATGACGGGATCCGGGAAGCGCATGCGCTCGAGCACGACCGGATGGGCCGAGTCGCACAGCGTATCGCCCGTATCGGTCTCGGCCAGCGACACGAGCGCGATGATGTCGCCCGCGCGCGCTTCTTCGATCGGGTTCGCTTCCTTGGCGAACATCTCGACCATGCGGCCGATCTTCTCGCGCTTGCCACGCGTCGAGTTCATGACCGAGGCACCCTTCACGAGCACGCCCGAGTAAACGCGCACGAAGGTCAGCGCGCCATAAGCGTCGTTGATGACCTTGAACGCGAGGCCCGAGAACGGTTCGTCGTCGGAGCAGACGCGCTCGCCGATCGGCTGGCCATCGGCGTCGACGGTCTTGATGGCCGCGACGTCCGTCGGGGCCGGCAGGTAATCGACGACGGCGTCGAGCACCTGCTGCACGCCCTTGTTCTTGTACGACGAGCCGCACAGCACCGGATTGAAGGACCCGTTGATCGTCCCCTTGCGCAGCGCCTTGCGCAGCACTTCGGCCGACGGCACCGTGCCATCACCCAGGTAGGCTTCCATCGCTTCGTCATCCTGCTCGAGGCAGGTGTCGACCAGTTCGGTCCGGTATCGCGGCGCATCCGCGAGCAGCTGGCGATCCGTCGGCACGGCGATGCCGAGCTTGTCGGCCAGGTCCGGCGTCACGTCCAGGATCTGCCACTCGGCGTCCTTGTCGTCCGAATCCCAGACGAGCGCCTTCATCTCGACGAGGTCGATCATGCCCTTGAAGTTGTCTTCGGAGCCGATCGGGATCTGGATCGGCAACGGGCGCGCGCCGAGGCGCTTCTTGATCATGTCGACGCAGCGCAGGAAGTTCGCGCCGCTGCGGTCCATCTTGTTGACGTAGCAGATGCGCGGCACGCCGTAGTTGTCCGCGAGACGCCAGTTCGTTTCCGATTGCGGCTCGACGCCGGCCACGCCATCGAACACGACTACCGCGCCGTCGAGCACGCGCAGCGAGCGGTTGACCTCGATGGTGAAGTCGACGTGCCCCGGGGTATCGATGACGTTGATCTTCTTGCCACGCCAGAAGGTCGACACCGCGGCGCTCTGGATCGTGATGCCGCGCTTCTGCTCCTGCTCGAGGTAGTCGGTCGTCGTCGAGGACTTGAGGTCCTTCGTGTCGTGGATGTCGATGATCGTGTGCTTGCGCCCCGTGTAGTACAGGATGCGCTCGGTCGTCGTCGTCTTGCCGGCATCGACGTGAGCGATGATTCCGATGTTGCGGATATCGGCGAGGGCGTTTTGCGGGGCATGATGCGAAGTTCGTTGCAGTTTTGTGGCGGAGGATGCCTGTCACGGCACCTCGGGCCTGGGGCCCAACCAACCTCCATTATCTCATGTCCCGCGCTTGTTGGGAGGAATTTCCGCGAGTCTCCACAGCGACGTGACCTCCGCCGCACGCGCCCGGTGCAGCGGATCCGCAACATCGAGCGCACGCGGGTGCGCCGGCCGTGCGTCGCGCCGTTCGACGACCTGCAGGCCGGCCGCCGCGATCGCCTCGAGCAGTTGCCGGCGCGGTCGCAGGCCGAGGTGCTCCGCGAGGTCGGACAGCACCAGCCAGCCCTCCCCGCCTGGCACGAGGTGCGCACCGAGGCCGTGCAGGAAGCCCGCCAGCATCCGTCCGTCGGGGTCGAACACCGCCCGCTCGAGCGAGGTCGTCGCCCGAGCGGGGATCCACGGCGGGTTGCAGACGATCAGTGCCGCGCGGCCGTCGGGGAACAGGTCGGCGACCTGAAGCTGCACGCGGTCGGCGCAGCCCAGCCGTTCGAGATTGTCGCGCGCGCATTCGATTGCCCGCGCGTCGCTGTCCGTCGCGACGATCCGTCCGACGCCGCGGCGCGCGAGCACCGCAGCGAGCACACCGGTGCCAGTGCCGAGATCGAAGGCCAGGTCGGCGGCCTGCAGCGCGACCGGCAGCGGCGCCTGCGCGACCAGGCCGACGTATTCGCTGCGCACCGGCGCGAAGACGCCGTAGTGCGGGTGGATGCGGCCGCCGGCGTCGGGCACGTCGATGCCTTTCAGCCGCCATTCGTGCGCACCGACGAAGCCCTGCAGTTCGCGCAGCGACAGGACAGTCGGCGTGCCATCCGGCGGACCGAGTGCGGCGCGGCAGGCTGCGCGCACATCGGGCGCGCGGCGCAACGCGATCCGGTAGTCGCCATCGAGTTCGACCAGCAGCATGCCGAGCGTCCGCGCTCGCTGGGCGCGTGCCTGTCGATACCGATGGAATGCGGCGGCATCCGCCACCGCCGTGCGCGCAGGCCGAACGGCACGCTCCGCCCGCTTGCCCAACGCCGCAAGCAGCTGGCGCGCACCGTGGAAATCGCCGCGCCACAGCAGCCCGACGCCCTGACAGGCCTGTCCGTAGCCCTCGTCGGCAGCCAGCGCGTCGTCGACGACCCGCACGCGCTCTGGCGACGGTGCCGCACGCGACGACCACCAGCGAGCGCTGCGCTCGATGGCGTTCTCGCGCCAGTGGATGCGCGCGGTCAAGGCCGCTGGCCGCCGCGCCGCGGACCGCGCGCCATTCAGAACGCCTCGTCGCGCCGCAGGTACCGCCATTGCCCCGGCGGCAGGCCGCCAAGCACCACGTTGCCGCTGCGCACGCGTTTCAGGCCCGTCACGACCAGTCCGACGATTTCGCACATGCGACGGATCTGTCGTTTGCGGCCTTCGCGCAGCAGGAAGCGCAACTGCTGCTCGTTCTGCCAGCTGACCTGCGCGGGCTTCAACCGCACGCCGTCGAGCACCAGTCCATGGCGGAGGCGTCTCATGCCGTCATCCGTCAGCCTGCCCTCGACACGTACGAGGTACTCCTTCTCGACGGTCGAGTCCTGCCCGATCAGGCGCTTGGCAACCCGCCCATCCTGCGTCAACACCAGCAGACCGGTCGAATCGATGTCCAGCCGTCCTGCCGGCGCGAGACCTCGCAGGTGTGCGGGCGTGAATTGCACTGGCGACGTATCCCCGGACCAGCGGTTCTCGGGGCGGATCAGCACGATGGCTGGCTGGTACCCGTCCTCAGCCTGCCCCGAGACGTAACCCACCGGCTTGTGCAGGAGGATCGTGACCAGCTCGTCCTGCCGTGCGGTCGCCGCCGGATCGACTTCGATGCGCGCGAGCGGTGACACGCGCACTCCCAGCGTATCCACGGTCTTGCCATCCACCTTGACCCAGCCGCGCGCGATCCACTCGTCGGCTTCGCGGCGCGAACACAGGCCGAGTTCGCCCATGCGTTTAGACAGGCGCGGATGGCCGGAGGGGGTGCGTGGGTCCGACGGCATGCGGGCGAAGCGTATCGCAATTGCGCAGGTGGGGGCTTCGCCTCTTGCGGACCCGCCGCAGTGCAACGAGTATCCGGGTCAGGCTGCGACGCGACCCGCGGCCCTGGAGACGCATCGATCCATGCCCATCACGCCGGAACAACTCGCAACCTACCAGCGCGACGGCGCCGTGCGACTGCCTGGCGCGTTCGCCAGTTGGGTAGCGCCGCTGCGCGACGCCGTGCTGGAAGTCATCGAAACAGCGCGACGCAGCGGGCTGCCTGCCCGCGCGACGCATCTGAATCCGGCCACGGTGATCGAGGATTTCGGTGGCGGTGCGATGGCGCTGAACATCTTCCCGCACCACCCGGAATTCGCGCGCTGGCTGGCATGCTCGCCGGCCGCGCAGATGACCGCCGCCATCATGCAAAGCACGCGATCGCGATTCTGGGTGGATGCGAGTTTCCTGAAGGATCAGCCAGCCGCCAGCGACGGCACACCGTGGCACAACGACACCTGCACCTGGCCCTTCTGGGGACGGCAGATGACGATCCTGTGGATCGCGCTGAGCGATGTCGATCCCGGCAACGCACCGCTGACGACCGTGCGCGGATCGCATGCCGGCGACGGCCGCTATTACTCGACCTTCTTTCCGCAGGACCAGCCACCGCCGCCTGGCTACCGGCCCTGGTCCGAGTTGCTCGCGCAGGCCGAAGCACCCGACGCAGACATCCAGGTCTGGACCCTGCGACCCGGCGACTGCCTGTTCATGCACCCGAACACCATCCACGGCTCGCGTCCCCGGACCGCGCGGCAGGGCGAGCCGCGTCTCGCGTTCAGCACGCGTTGGCTGGGCGATGACGTGGTGTGGAAGCCGGACGCACTGACCGCGAGAATGACGTCCGCACTGAATGATCATCCCGCGATGGTCTTCGGCGCGGCACCACCCGATGCGCTGCTGCCAGCGCAGTGGCCTCCGGGCGCGGCACCCGCTTGACCCGCGGATCGCGATGACCGCGTCGGCCACGCGGCCGGACTGCTACCATCGCGCGAGTTTGAACCGGGGAGCTTGGGGATGGCGAACGCAACTGCATCACGTGACGCATTCGGTACGCGTGCCGGTTTCATCCTGGCGGCCGCTGGCAGCGCGATCGGGCTCGGCAACATGTGGCGCTTCTCGTACCAGGCTTCCGAAGGCGGCGGCGCTGCTTTCGTGCTGTTGTACATCGGCATGACGCTCGTCCTCGGCATCCCGATCATGTTGGCCGAGTTCGGTCTCGGACGCCGCGGCCAGCTCGCGCCGATCGGCGCGCTGCGCAGGGTCGCCGGGCCACGCTGGGCGCTGGTCGGCTGGCTCGGCGTCATGGGTGCGCTGCTGATCCTGAGCTACTACTCGGTCATCGCGGGCTGGACCATGCGCTACGCGCTCGAGGCCCTCTTCAGCGGCTTTCCGGGCGATGCCGGCGCGCACTTCGGCAGCATCGCCGCGGGCGGCAGCGCCGCGGCGTTCCACGTCGGCTTCATGCTAGCCACGCTGCTGGTCGTGATGGGAGGCATCAAGGGCGGCATCGAGCGTGCCTCGCTGGTACTGATGCCGGCGCTGTTCGTCATCGTCGTGGGTCTGGCGCTGTGGGCGACGACGCTGCAGGGTGCGTCAGCGGGTTATACGGTGTACCTCAAGCCCGATCTCGTCGAATTGCAGAATCCGGCGGTCTGGCGCGCGGCGGCCGCCCAGGCGTTCTTTTCGCTGAGCCTCGGCATGGGCGCGATGATCACGTTCGCCTCCTACCTGGACCGCCGGGCAAACCTGCCGGAATCGGCGACCATCGTCGCCTGCACCGACTTCGGCGTCGCCTTCGTCGCTGGCCTGGTCGTCTTCCCGGTCATCTTCTCGCTCGGCTTGCAGGGCGCCGTCGGCGCGAGCACCGTCGGCGCGCTGTTCATCGCGCTGCCGGGCGCGTTCGAATCGATGGGCCTGGCGGGACGCGTCGTCGGCAGCGCATTCTTCATCGCGCTGTTCGTCGGCGCGCTGACCTCCGCGATCTCGATGCTCGAGGTCGCGACGGCTTCGTTGATCGATGAGTTCAAGGTGTCGCGACGCGCCGCGGCGGCCGGCGCGGCGCTGTTCGCGGCACTGCTGGGCCTGCTGCCCGCGTTCGACACCGACGCGCTCGGCCTGATGGACAAGATCGCCGGAGAATTCCTGCTGGTGCTGGGCGCGCTGTTGCTCGCCGTGCTCGGTGGCTGGCTGATCCGTCGCGAGATGCAGGACGAACTGACCACCGGCGCGAGCCACTGGTGGGCGTCGCAGGTGCCGCGCATCCTGGCGGTACTGCGCTACGTCGCACCGGTGATGATCGGTGTCGTGCTGTTCTTCTCCGGTCGCGAAACACTGCAGGCCGTGCTGGAATTCTTCCGCAGCTGACGGCGGCGCCGCCGTCAGCGTGGGTTGCCCGCCCGGTCGGCCTCGCGCGCCATCGCGACGACGACGCCCGACAGCGCCAGGATCGCGATCACGTTCGGGAACAGCATCCATGAATTGGCGATGTCACCCAGCAGCCACAGGCCGTCGACGTGGACGACCAGGGTGCCCACGAAGACGAACACGATCCAGACATAGCGCCACGGCTTCGCGGCGCGGTCGCCGAACAGATAGCCCGCGGCCTGCTCGCCGTAGTACGACCAGCCGATGATGGTCGTGAACGCGAACAGGAACTGCGCGGCGAGCACGATCCACTGTCCGCCCGGGATGCCCTGCGAGAACGCTGCCGTCGTGATCGCCGAAGCCTGCAGGTCGGTCGACTGCCAGGCGTACTCGACGACGGCCGAACCGTTCTGGCTCGCGTAACTGCCATCGACGACGAGGATGACCAGCGCGGTCATCGTGCAGATGATGATCGTGTCGATGAACACACCCACCATGGCGATCTCGCCCTGGCGGACCGGGCTGTCGGTCTTCGCGGCGGCGTGCGCGATCGGCGCGGACCCCTGGCCTGCCTCGTTCGAGAACAGGCCGCGCGCGACGCCGGCACGGATCGCCGCGAGCACGCCGTAGCCGGCGACGCCACCCGCCGCCTGCTCCAGGCCGAAGGCCGATCGCAGGATCAGCGCGAACGCATCGCCGATGTGCTCGTAGTTGATGGCGAGCACCGCGAGCGAGGCGACGACGTACGCGAGCGCCATGCCGGGAACCAGCCGACCGGCAAACGTACCGATGCTCTTGATGCCGCCAATGATGACGAGGAACGCGAGCAGCGCGATCGCCACGCCGACGCCCCAGTTTGGTACGTCGAAGCCGACGCTGCGCCCGGCCTCGACGACCGACTGCGTGATCGAATTCGCCTGGATCATGTTGCCGGTCACGAGCGACGAAACCAGCGTACCCAGGCAGAACAGCACCGCGAGCCAGCCCCAGCCGCGGCCGAGCCCGTTACGGATGTAGTACATCGGACCACCGTGCACGTGCCCGTCGGCATGCTGTTCGCGAAAGCGGACGGCGAGTGAACTCTCGGCGAACGCCGCCGCCATGCCGAATATCGCGGTGACCCACATCCAGAAAATGGCGCCTGGCCCCCCCAGCGTGATCGCCGTCGCGACGCCAGCGAGGTTGCCCGTGCCCACCTGCCCAGACAGGGCGGTGGAGACGGCCTGCCACGGCGTGATCTCGCCGGCACCCTGGGCCTTGCGACCGCTCCACAGCACGGCAAACGCCGGGCCGATGCGGCGCAGCGGCCGAAAGCCGAGCCTGACCATGAAGAACAGGCCAGTTCCCAGCAGTGCGATCGTGACGATCCCGACCGGCAGGATTCGCGCCTCGCCCCAGTTGCCCCCCCAAAGGAAATTCGAGAACGTGGCGACGCTGTCGAAGAACTCGTTCATCAGGGACTCCCAGGGATCGCGAGGCAGCTCGGGCCACCCCCTACGCGCGTTGGGATGCGACGGTGACAGGCCTGGGGCGCGGCGGTCAAGCGGCAGCGACGCGTCGAATTGTTGGCGCCGGCTCCCTCGGCTACTCTCGAACCCTTCTGGCTTGGGGGAAAACCATGGCGTCGTCGCCGGGAATCACGCAGTTGCTGTCACGCTGGCGCGACGGCGATGCCGCGGCGCTCGATCAGCTGCTGCCGCTCGTCTACGCAGACCTGGCGCGCATTGCGCGGCGCGAGTTCCGCGGCCGTGCACCGGGGCACACGCTGCAGCCAACCGCACTGCTCAACGAGGCGTTACTGCGCCTGGTCGGCAACCAGATCGACTGGCAGGATCGCGGCCACTTCCTCGCCGTGATGACGAACACGATCCGACGCGTGCTCGTCGATCACGCCAGGGCGCGGCAGAGCGACAAGCGCGGCGGGGATTCCGTCCGCGTGACCCTCTCCGACGACATGCCCGACGTCGGGCGCGCCGTCGACCTGCTGGACCTCGACGAAGCGATGACTGCGCTGCAGGCGCATGATGATCGCAAGGCGAGGATCATCGAGCTGCACTATTTCGGCGGCCTGAAGTACGACGAGATGGCGGCCTGCCTCGGTCTTTCCGAGGCGACCGTGCATCGCGAATTGCGTTTCTCGCGTGCCTGGCTCAAGGACAGGCTGGCCGGCCAGCCCGGGCTCTCGCCACGCTGATGGACGTCCACGACTGGAAACGGCTACAGCAGATCTTCAACGCTGCAGTCAAGTTGCCGCAGGAGGCCCGCGCGGCGTTCGTCGCGGGCGAGTGTGGCGGGAACGCCGCGCTGCGCCATGCGGTCGAGCGTCTGCTCGAACAGGACGGCATTGCCGATGACGCGGTACACCGCGGCGTGGGTGCGGCCGCCGCCGACGTCGTGGATGCCATTGCGAGCCATCGCATCGGTGAACGGTTCGGCCCATGGCGTATCACTGGCCACATCGCCGACGGCGGCATGGGCGCCGTCTACAGGGCCGAGCGCGCCGACGGGGCTTACGATCAACGTGCCGCCATCAAGCTGCTGAACCCGGCGGTCATCTCGGTCAACGCCAAGGCACGCCTCGAAGCCGAGCGGCAGATCCTCGCCGCGCTGTCGCATCCGAACATTGCGCGACTGCTCGATGGCGGGCGCAGCGACGACGGCGTCCCCTACCTGGTGCTGGAGTATGTCGAGGGCGCACCGATCGATGCCTGGTGCGACCGGCACGCGCTCGACACCCGCGCGCGACTCCAACTGATGGTGAAAGTGTGTCGTGCCGTCGACTACGCGCACCGCAATCTCGTCGTGCATCGCGACCTCAAGCCCAGCAACATCCTGGTCGATGCCCAGGGCGAACCCCACCTGCTCGACTTCGGCATCGCCAAGATGCTCGAGGATGACACCGGCCTGACGAGAAGCGGCCATCGGGTCCTGACCCCGAGTCACGCCAGTCCCGAGCAGGTCACAGGTGGACCGGTCACCACCGCCACCGATGTGTACGCGCTGGGCGTACTGCTGTACGACCTGCTCGCGGGCCGGGCGCCGTATGCCAGCGAGCCGTCGAGCGCGGCGGCGCTGGCGCGCGAGATCGTCGAGGGCGAGTTGGCGCCGCCCAGCAGCGCGGTGACCGGCAGCAGCAGCCGGCGGATCGCCGCGGCGCAGGCGCGCGGCGAGCGATTGACAGCGGTGCGACTCGCGCGCGAACTGAGCGGTGATCTCGACAACATCGTGCTGATGGCGCTGCGCAAGGAACCGCAGCGCCGCTATGCATCGGCCCAGGCGCTCGCCGACGACATCGAGCGTACGCTCGCGGACCTGCCGGTGCAGGCGCGACCGGACTCACCTGGGTATCGCGCGGCGAAGTTCCTGCGCCGTCACCGGATCGCGGTGCCGGTTGCGGCGCTCGCGCTGCTGACGGCCATCGGCGCGACCGTGCTGTTCACGGCTCGCCTCGCCACGGAACGCGATATCGCACTCGCGGCGGAGGCACGCGCGAACAAGGCCGCTGCGTTTTCCGCCTCGGTGCTCGGTCGAACCGGCGCGTCGGGGGACGCATCGCGACTCGTTTCGGTCCGCGAGTTGCTCGACCGGACCGCGCAATGGGTGGACGATGAGCTGGTCGACGAACCTGTGGTCGCCCTGCGAGTGCGGTTGGCGCTGGCGGATGCCTACACCAGCTGGGGCGCCTACGACGAAGGCCTGGCGCAGGGGCTGCGCGCACTCGACTTGGCACGGACGCTGGCGGATGAGCGCCAGCAGGCCGAGGCGCTGCAATTGCTCGGGACGGTCACGCATGACCTCGGGCGACTCGACGAGGCGCTGCAATGGTCCGAGCAGGCCGAGGCCGTCTGGCGACGCGTCGGCACACCTGCCGAACAGGCGAGCGCCCTCAGTGACGTCGCATTACTGCTCAACGGCCTGCGACGCCGCACCGAGGCCGAGCCCGTGTTCCGGGAAGCGCTGGCCAAGCTCCGGGTCGCGCACCCGGACGGGCACGGCGATACCGCCTGGTTGCTGAACAACATGGCTTGGGGATTGCACGCGATGGGCCGGCTCGGCGAAGCGCTGCCGCTCTATGAGGAAGCGTTGGCAATGCAAGCACGTCTCGACATACCGCTCGTCGAGATGGCGCAGACGCGCAACAATCTGGCTGGCCTGCACTTCGACCTGGGTGACCTCGCGCGCGCCGATGCGATGTGGCGCCAGACGCTGGCCGAGTTCGAATCCGTGTTCGGCGCCGATGGCCACCCTGCGGTGGCGCGTGGTCACAATGCGATCGCCCAGGTTGCGCGAGTGCGGGGCCACACCGCCGAAGCGCTGGCGCTTACCGAGCGCGCGCTCAGCGCGAACCGCAAACTGGTAGGCGAGAACCATCGCTGGACCGCCGCAACCCTGACCACCCATGGCATGGCGCAGCTCGCGGCGGGCGATATCGACGCAGCCGAGCGATTGCTGCAGCAGTCGCTGGCCATCCGGCGCGAGGTGCTGCCGCCCGGGCATACGGACTTCGCCGGACTCCACCTGGGGTTCGGACAGATCGCGCTGGCGCGCGGCGACGCCGCCACGGCCGAGCGGGAGCTCAGGGCCGCACGGGCGATCGTCGACGGCCTGGCGTCGCCCGACCGCGTCCCGATCAACCAGATCGAACTGGACCTGGGCCATGCGCTCGCGCTGCAGGGACGCACCGCGGAAGGCAGTGCGATGGCACAACGCGCGATCGCACGCATGCAATCCTCGATGGCCGCGGAGCACTGGCAGCGAAGGGCCGCCGAGGCGCTCATCCATCTGCCGCCGCTCCAGCCGAATCCTGACGCCGCGGCGGTGCGTCTCGGCCGCACGACTCTCGACGCGCTGCGCACGGAACTCGGTCCCACCGCGCCATCGGCGCTCAGGATCAAGCGGCGCTCGCCGCTGTCCGCTAGGGCCGGTTCACACTGCGGGGATCACCGCGTCGCGCGCGCACTACTGCCAGACCAGCTCCATCCGGCCACCCGCAAGGAGGCGGGTGTCGTAGCTCATGCGCCGGTCCGTCTGTACCCGGCGGCCCGCCGCGAACAGCTCGAACGTCACCCGACTGTTCGCCGGGAAATTGGCGCAATTGGATCCGCCGCGCGCAGCGAGCCGGAAGGGATTGATACGGGGCTGGAAGTTGTGCGCGAGCAGCCGCTCGCCCCCCGTCCTGTTGGTCACGCAGATGCGCACGATGCCGCGGTCGACTGCATTTGCCCTGAAAGTCTGTCGCAGGGTTTCACGGGTGTTGTTGGCGGTCGTGATCGTGATCACCTGGTCGAACGGCGAGCGCGGTGCCTCGGCCGGCGGCGACACGTACGGGGGTATCAGCGACTGCTCGGACAGCGTCGCCCTGGCGACCATGTACCGGTCGATCGCCCGGGCAAATTCGCGACGCAGCGGGCCGTAAACCTCGGGCTGGTCTGGAAAATTGATCGGGTTCAGCAGGTCGCTGAGGGGACGCAGGTCGGCCAGGATCGGATAGTGCGCATCGCCAGCCGAGAACCCGTTCTGATCCCAGCTGCCATTGCCGCCCACCGCATCGAAGGTCCGCTCGCCGAACTCATTGGACTCCCGGAATGTCGACTCCGACCGGGTCTCGGATGAACGGTATGCCGAGCTCTCGCCGACGATGAACGCGCCGCGCTCGTTGCTGCTCGACGCATCCGACTTCGCGCGTCGCCGCGCGAACGCCTGCGACGTGAGCCGCTGGCGCACCTCGCCTGCCGCGCCGTAGGTGATGGAGTAGGCGTAATGCGTGCCGAATTTCGCCAGCAGTTCGCTGAAGTCCCGCTGGCGCTGCGCGTCGGCGACGGCATCGATGAACCGGTCCGTCAGGGGAGCGTAGGCCGGGTCCAGCACCAGCGCGAGTTTCTTGAAGCGCATGTAGCCGACTTCTTCCGCCACCGACTTGCTCTCCTGCAACGACTTGAACTGCCGCTTGGCGCTGTCCGAACCCCATCCGAACCCCGCCTCAATGCTGACGTTGCCGCTGGCGCCGCCCTCTCGACCGCCGCCGACCTGGCCGGACACGCCGATGCGCGTGCTGTTCCCGAACGTGGACTGCGTCATCTGCTGGTATTCACGCTCGCTCGACACGTTGGTCGAGTAGAACACCGTACCCTGCGTCTCTTCCTTGACCAGCTTCAACCCGAGCGGCACCACGCGGCGCTGGTCGATCACCGCACCGCGATCTGTCGCGAAATCGAATACTTCGCTCTTCGGGTTCTGCAACAGGCGGTTCGGATTCTGCGTCGTGACGTCGTAGCCCGTGCGGTTAGCACGCAGGTTCTCCATCGTGTAGCCGATCATGAATGGATCATCGCCGCTGACCTTGGAGACGGTGCCGGGGGCTGGGCGATAAAAACTCGCGCGGCCCATCCGCAGGCGCAGGTAGCCCGTGCGCGTCACATCGACCGTCAGGGTAGGCGCGAGACCGGGTGCGAGCGCGCGCGGGGGTGCCGAGTAGACCTTGGTGCGACCGCGATTCTCGAGCAGTTCGCGCAGCGTCACGCCATCGTCGCTGACATAGCTGACCGGACGGGCGTCGCCCTCTGCCAGCATGACCTGCAACATGTTGTCCGCTGCCGTCGAAGGCAGCACGACGACATGCAGCGGCGTCGTGTAGGTGCCGTTGGCCAGATGCACGAGCTCGGGGTGCGCGCTGCTCCAGCCCTCGGGAACGAAGTCCGTGTCCAGCGAAATGGGAACGTCCTCGCGCCACACACCGTCGAGACGGAACCAGCACTGGTCGATGTCTTCATCGCGCAGACTGCCCTCGAGCTCGTCGACCGAGAAGCTCGCGAATTCGCGGTTGGTCAGCGCATCGACCCGCGTCGCGGCCTCGGTGATTCGCTGGCGCGATGCCACGATCTTCGGCGCAGCGGCGACCACGGTGTCGCAACCGGAGAACGCCTCCGCCGGACGCCCGGCATCGTTGGCCACGGCCTGCATTGCCATGACCCCTGCGGCCTGCGCGACCCACAGCGAAATGGTCCTGATCCGGTTCATGCTGCATCCTGCCCTGGTTGGATGGAGAAAGCGGCGTTCTGCAGGATACGCCGCAGACGGTGCTTTGCCTCATCTGCGCATATCGCAGTGGGTGGGAAATTTCCCTCATCGGGATCGACTGGCCATGACAACGGGCGGCGAACCGGCATAATCGCCGGCGAAAGCCCCGACCGGAGCACGCCACACGTGACCCAGCGAACATCACGCCTGATCCACGCTGTCCTTGGCACGCTTGCCGCAAGCGCGCTGTTGGCGCTGGCAGGCAACACGGCGGTGGCGCAGACCGCGCCGGTGAACAGCATGCGCCAAACGGCGTTCACTGGTTATTGCGGCGACCCGACCACGTCCACGCAGGCCACCTCGCAGCGCCCGTCCCCCGGTGAACGACTGCGCAGCGCGGCCGGCCGGGACGGCGCCGAGGCGGCGCAATCGGGCAGGGTCTTCGCGCAGATCGCCCTGGAGGCGGACGCAGACGGTGGCGCCGCCGCACGGACCCGCATGCGTCTCGCGACTGGACGGCGTGTGGCAGGAGCGCCATCACGTGACCTTCGACAATTCCGCGCAGCCGAAAGGCTGGGCGGCGGAGAAACCCCACGCTCGCGGCGTTTGCCCACGGTGACTACACGACGCCCGCCCTGTTCGTGATCGAAACCCATGCAGACTCGAACCGGACGTTGACCATGCACGACGTCTGGGAGAACGGCCCAGGCGTGCGCTTCGCGAGCGCCGACGACATCACGGTGGAGGACGTGCTGGCAAAGACGCAACCGGGCAAGAAATGGGTCGCGACGGACAGCGCCGGCACGCAGCGGCAACTCACGTTGTCGCTGACAGGCTCGGGGTCATCCGCCTGACGCTGGACGACAGGGACTACTATCGGCCGGAGATGGGCGTCGCTCGAACAGCGCGCGAGGGGCAGTCTCCCGCGACGGACCCTTTCGTGCTGGGTTACAGCCCCAAGAACCTTCGTGCCAGTCGCCAGGGCTATGACCCCGTCACGCAGAACCCCGACGCCTTCATGCAGAACGGCGGCAAGCTCGACGTTTTCGAGCGTGCCTCGCCGCAGGATTATCAGGTCGATGAACAGCTGACGGTGCCGATCGGACTGACGCTGGTCGAAGAAGGCGGACAGGCCTACGTGTACTACTCGACGCTGATCGCCAGCGAGCAGGACGCCCAGGAAGCGTCGAGGACGCCTCCTTCGGCGTCAAGGCGGAGGTTCGCCAGGCCGGCAGGAATGTCGGTACCGGCGGTTCGCTCGGCTACACGCACGCGCGAGCCGAGATCAGCAGGATGAAGACGTCCCGCTCCGTCTCCAAGATCGATGCCTACCAGCGCTACAAGAAGTACGCACTGGTGCGCGACATGGCGTTCAGCCAGCTGTCACGCGAGTTCTTCGATGCCGTCATGGACGTGCGCGACAACCGTGACGAGAACGGCGGGTTCGACTTCACGCGCCTGTTCAATGCGTTCGGCACGCACTACCCGTACGCCGTGACCTATGGCGCAGCGGGAAAACTGACCACGCTGATGACCGAGGATTCCCTGACGCGCAACTTCGAGTCGTTCACCAGCGACTCGGGCACCGCGAGCCTGACGGTCAACCAGGGCACGGTCAGCGGGCACATCGCCAGTTCGTTGCGCACTCGCCAGGGCAACACGTCGACCACCGGACTCGGCCAGACGACCTTCACCGCGGTGGGCGGCAATGGCAGCTGGAACGAAAACGGGTTCGCGGCGGGTGATGCGCCCTACCCCATCCTGATGGACCTGCGCCCCATCAGTGAGCTGCTGAATCCGATCAACTTTCCTCGCGATCCCGGCATTTACACGGAGATGCGCGCGCAGCCGCGCCGCGATCGTCGAGTATCAGCTGCCGTTCGCGCAGCAGCCTCAGCGCCGACTCGGCGTTGACCAACTTCAGGCCGGAGCAGACCTGGCAGATCGAGGTCTTGAACACCGCCTGCTACAACCGCGGCAATTCGGAGAATGACGATACGGTCGAGCTTGCGGGTCGGCTGAACTACGACACGCGGCACAACCCCAAAGGCGCCCAGGTCGTCAGCTACGCACCCATTCTGGATGCGTCGGAACGTTCCCCGATTTCGATGGGCTGCCAGTGGAACAATCCGGCGGCGATCGTCATCGGCAAGCAGATAGACGTCCGGGGAACCGTGGAGCAGTTGCGCGCCGTCGAGGCTGGCTTCAGCGTCGACATGCTGGAGCTCGATTATGCGGGTTTCATCAATCCAGACGACCGCGTCGCCGGCGTCTCGCCGGGCTTCAGGATTCCGGCCGGTAACGTTCCCGCGGGCTGGGAGACGGAGCTGCAGCGTTGGCAGCTGCCCAATGACGTCGACATGAAGATCGTGTTGCACTACAAGGTGAAGCGAGTTCGCTGACAACCGGGCTCTCGCGCCGCTTTCCATAATCCTGCCGGGTCATGCGGGCTGCGCCGCGATTGCGGCGACCCCACGCCTTCCGCCACTATCGAAACCGCTGCGGCGCGCGGGAGATCGGTGAGCATGCGAACGGCTTCGCGGTATGGGCCACTGGCGGTGTACTCGACCGCGGTCGCGTTCGGCGCGGCGGTGTGGCTGCTCGCCGGCCTCGCGCAGGTCGAACAGCTGCCATCGCCCTGGTTCGCAATACTCGGCGTCATCGCCTGCCTGTTTGTCTGGCAGTTCGGCCTGCCCGCACCGCGCGTCGGGCTCACGTCCATGGAACGCCTGCCGCAGGTCGGGCTGCTGCTGATGCTCGAGCCGCCCGTGGCCGCGGCGATCTGTGCCATCGCGTCGTTTCTCTGGCCGTTTGTCAGTCGCAGCTACAGCCAGGGCTCATGGAAAACCGCGCTGCTTCGTGCACTGCATAACTCGGGCATGAGCGCCCTGATGCTGCTCGCGGCGGGGAGCGTTTACGCGTGGGCGGGCGGATCGCATCCGCTGGCTGCGCTGACGACAGAGGCCATCCTCCCGCTGATCCTGCTGGCCTTGACGGCACAGGTCGTCAACGTCGGACTGCTTGCCCTGTACTTCCGCTTCGACGGGCGGGATGTGCGTCGCATCATCAAGCCGGTCTACTCCGTCATCGATCTGGTGTTCGTGCCTGCCGGCGTGCTGGCAGCACTGCTGTTCAATGCCACTGACCCGGCCACATTCGGCTTGTTCGCCGTGCTCATGACGGTGTTCGTGTTCAGCTTCCGCGGCATCGCCACCCTGCTGAATGCGACCGAGGCGCAGGAGCAACCCGAGGCTCGCCTCTCGCGCACGCGCCGTGCATTGCACGGTGCGCGTACCGTCGACGCACTCGCCGCGCGCATCCTGTCGGAGACGCGCGTGCTGATGCAGTTCGATGAATTCCTGCTCGTGTTGTCGGATCCCGCGCGCGGCGTGCTCGAGACGCGCCTCCATGAGAGTCGCAGTCAACGAACCCCCACGGCGATCCTGACCCGTAGCCTGATCGACGCCGTGATCGCAGACGGTCACCCGCGGCTCGTCGACTCGCCCGACCTCGAGGGTTCCTTGATCGCGGTGCCCCTGCAGGAGGGGGATGCGATGATCGGCGGGCTATGCATCCGCCACGCTGGCGCGCAGCGTTATTCGCGCGCCGACCTGCACCTGATGCTTACCTCGGCACAGATCTCTTCCGCGGTCGCGGACGCCCTGGCTTTCGAAGACCTCGACGGTATCGGCAAGCCCTGGAAGAACGCGTTGCACGGCGTACCGAAGAACTCGAGGCGGCCAACCGGGAGAAGGAACAACTGATCGCCGCACTGGACGAGCGCAGTCGGATGCTGGAACGCGAGTCGCTCAAGGGACCCGCTCACCGGCATTGCCAACCGGCGTTGCTTCGACGAAACCGCGACGGAGATCGAACGTGCGCGTACGAATGGCGAGCCACTGGCGCTGGCCATCGCCGATCTGTGATCAGCTTCAAGATCATCAACGATGGACTCGGTCACCTCGTCGGCGACCAGGTATTGCGAGCCAGCGCGCGATTGCTGCGCAACCACGTGCGCGCATCGGACCTGGTCGCGCGGATCGGCGGCGAGGAGTTCGCGCTGCTGCTGCCGAGCCTGTCGCTTTGGTCCTGCGCGCTGCAGCTCTGCGGTCCTTCACGCGTCGTCTTCGCCAGGCATGACTGGTCTCACCTCACCGGACCTACGCGTGACGGTGAGCATCGGACTGGCCATCTTCGGCGCCGACTCAACGGCCGGTGAACTGATCGCGCGCGCCGACGGCGCCTCCATGCCGCGAAGCGCGCGGACGCAATCGTGTCGATGCGGCCGCCGGCAACGCCTTGCGTGTGACGGACATCGCAACCGCTGGAGAGGTAGAGCGGCCCGACGATGCCACGGATCCAATCGCTGCTGCCCGTGATACTGCTCGGCCTGTCGGTGTCAGTGGGTCTCTACCTCGGCTACCAGTTCCTGCAGCGGCGACGCAATCGGCCAGCGCTGATCGCGTTGCACATCCTGCCGGGGCTCGCTGCGCTGGAGGTCATCGCCATGCTGCTCCGGGGTACGCCCGGGGGCGTGTCGGCATCGAGCTCCACCGTCATCAAGGCCAGCGCACTGCTGCTGGTCATCGGCCTGATCGTCGGGCTGCTGACACCCATGGTCGCTCGCGACCGCCCACGCACGGTCGCGACCGTCGCACTGGGCGTGCATGCGTTGCTCGCGGCCACCGCGTTCGGCCTGCTGCTCGTCTGGCTCGCATAGGATCACGGCATACGCCTGGCGGCGGCCCGCGGCGTCATTCGTCGATGTCGGCATCGAACCGCTGGCTGGCTTCGACCACGGCCTGCGCCAGCTTCGCCGCATCGGTCCGCACTGCATCGGGATCCAGAAAGACCATGTAGGTCTTGACGGCCAGCACCGCGATGCCGGTTGGCTTGGCTGGCGCGAAGCCGGGTGGCAAGCGGCTGGCCTCACGCTGCAGGAACGCGGCCGCCGACCGGACCGCGTCGTGCGCCCGCTGGTCCGCCGGTGACGGATACGTGAAGCGCCACTGCCGCACACGTGTGTTGATGACGCTGCGCTCAGCCCCGCCCGCCTCGATGCCTGCCGCCGCGAAGAAGCGGCAGTCGTAGTCGCGGCAGGTCTGCGGCCGATGCGGGTAAATCGTGCAATGTCCGGCCTCGAGCATCGGGCACAGGCCATCCGGGCGGTACTGTATGTGCAGTGTGCCCGCCCGCGACTGCACCAGATGGCGCCCCGGAATGCGCTCGATCGCCGCGGCATCGGTCGCACGCAGCGGAATGTGATACGACGACACGCAGCAGCCAACGCAATCACCGCACGGCACCTTGGCGCCGACCGAGCCCCGCAACGACGCGCGGGCGTCGGCGAGCCAGGCGCCGAATGGTCCGGCGTCCACGGTCGTGCCGCTGGAGTCATACGAGGGTGAACTCATGCTGGGTCGCCCAGCACGCGAACCTCTCGCTGCGGGAACGGCATCTCGATGCGATTCTGTCGCAGGGTCTCGAAGATGAGCAGATTCAGGTCAGCGCCGACGCGATTGGGTCCGTCGTCAATGCCTTCGATCCAGAATTCGACCAGCAGGTTCACACCCGAGTCACCGAAGCTCTCGATTTCACAGTCGGGTCGCTCCTCGATCGAGATATCGTCGCCACTGATGACTTGCGGATGCCCTGCGACGGCCGTACGGATCAGATCACAGACCCGGCGCA
>JAWLAD010000035.1:0-26589 GCA_041395605.1 Steroidobacteraceae bacterium | reverse complement strand
TTACCAGCGACATTGCCGAGCGACTGCATCCGCGCCGCCTCCGTGCGCCGGTCCGAATCGATCGACACGGTCACCGCACGCATCAGACTGGCCCCGGCCGCACCTTTGATGCGACTCACGTGGCTGCGGACCCACACTTGCACGCCGTCCGCCCTGATCATGCGGTAGTCGATGTCGCCACCCGACTGCGCACCATCGGTGCACAGGAAGTCGCGAACGCGCTGTCGATCGCAGGGTGCGACGCATTCGATCCACGCCTGCGGTCGACCTGCGAAATGGACGTCGCGCAGACCGACCAACCCCAGTACTGAACCCGAGATGACGTTTATGGACAGGTCAGCGGCATCCATCTCCCACAGCACGGCGCTCGATGTGGCGATGACATCCAGCAGTCGATCTCGATGACTGCCGCCCTCGGTACTGGCGCGCAGCAGATCGGTGACGTCGTCCAGCGCGATGCCCACGTCGCTGCCCGCCGCACCTGCCGCACCTGCCGCGCCGGAAAGACGGAAGGCGGTCACCTTGAGACGGCGCGCGCCCAGCGTACCGAACCCGACCACGCGAGGCGCATGCCCGCCGAGCAGTTGCGCGAGCGAGTCCTGCAAGACGTTCATCGGCAATGCCTGCGTGATGGGCATCCGGTACAGCATGCCCGCATCACCGGGGAAAAGGTCGACCATTGCCTGGTTCGCAGCGACGACGCGCTGCTTCGAATCGACGATGGCGATCGCGGCGTCAAGAGACGCGATCAGCGCCGCCGCGTGCCCGGCGCCCCTGAGCAACGCGTCGGCACGCGCTTCCATGTAGGCGTCGACGACGTGCGTCAGGTCGAAGAACACCGCCTTGATCAAGGCTCGCTGCCGCACCGGGTCCCCGCGCACTCCCTCGACCTGCAGGAACCCGATCAGCTGCCTCGCGACGCCCCCGAAATACCAGTGCAGGCTGAGCCCGATACGCTCATGGACCAGACCAACCCGCATGCGCGACGCCGCATAGGGACGGGAGAAGTCGCTGTTGACGAGTTCAGCCCAGTACGATGCAACCTGCCGCTTCAGGCGTTCGACCACACCTTCCGGAACGAGGGCCGCCGTCTCCGGGTGTGCCGAGAAGAACGCATAGAATTCGTCGAGTATCGCTGGCGTCGCGGCGGCAACCACGCCGCGCATCGATCGCAATGCGGCGATCTCCGGCGCACCGATGGCCAGGAAGCGTGCCCGCTCCAGCACATCGTCACTGGTCAGGTGGACCTGAGCGAGGTCGGCGCCGTCGCGCAAGGGGTCGCGCCGCGATTCTGGCGGACGGCCATCGGCAGTCGACGGCGATCCTGAGTCCATGCGCCCGCGCGCGTCGCGCTGCAGGATCTCCGTGGCCTCGCCGATGCCATAGGCGTCAAGCACGAAACCGAGGTCGTAAAAAACGCTGCGGATCAGCGCAGTCATGTCCGCGAGTCGCTCGGCTGGCGACCCATCCAGGGTATCAAGGACTTCGAGATGGTCGCAGATGAAATGCGCGTACGTCGCCACGTACCACTGCGGCGTAACGCCCAACCGATAGTGGACCAAGCCGAGCTGCGCGAGAAAACGCGCGTGCGCCGTGTCGTGCTCTGCACCAAACAGCGAGTTGAGATACCGGGTCTGCGCTCGCGTCAGGCGTTGCAGGGTGTCAGGCCGGGACTGCAGCAAGGCAGCGGTGTCGGCATGGGCGCCGAGGCGTTCGTACAAGTCATCGAGAAACGCCGGCCAGTGCCGCTGCACCGCTGCGAGGCGGCGACGCAGGCGCGCTCGATCGGCTGGACCGACCCCGAGCGCGTGCTGGCGCTCGAGGATCCGACCTTCGGACAGGTCGATGTGATCGGGAATCTCCAAGCATCTCCCCCTGCGCGAATCAGTCAACGCGGACGACCCGGTGGCCACGTGCGTGAGCAACAGACGGATGTCGCTGCATGTCGGGCGGCACGCCACTGGCGTATCCCGCCGCAACGGCAGCATCATCGGAGCCCCGACCGGAAACCGCACTAGACTGCCATGAAACCACCGTTCGCCGCGACTGTGCTCGCGCTTGCGCTGGGCGCGCCACCTTTGCGATCCCGCAGGACGCCACCCCGCACCCGAGGTGGCACCGCTGCCCAGCTCGGTCGAAGCGACCGTCGTTGCGTTGCGGCAGGCTGCGCTGCGCGGCGACGTCGGGCTGGAATTTTCGCAACCAGGCTGGAGCAAAGCCATGTACATCAACTTCTGGTACCCGGTCGCACTGACCGGAACCGCTGGCCGAGGCCGCTGCGCGTCAAGCTGCTGTGCCTGCAGTTCGTCGCATTCCGCGACAGCGCCGGCGTCGCGCACGTGCTGTCTGACACCTGCGTGCACCGTGGCGGCGCTCGGCCTCGGCAAAGCTGCGCGGCGATCTGGTCGCCTGCCCGTACCACGGTTGGGAGTTCGGCGGCGACGGCCGCTGCACGAAAATCCCGTCGCTGGGTCCCGATGCCAAGCTGCCGGCGCGCGCCAAAGTCGACAGTTACCCGGTCCAGGAGGAAGTACGGCATCGTGTTCGCCTTCCTCGGCGATCTTCCGGAAGCCGAGCGACCGCCACTGTAATGACACGGCCGAGTTCGGCACGCCAGAATGGCGCGCGCAGACCTTCGTGTTCGACATCAACGCCTACTACGAGCGCTCGATCGAGAACGGCCTCGACCCGATCCACAACGAGTTCGTCCACAAGGCCCAGGGCCAGCCGTCGCTGTCACCCGAGCAGCAGCGCACAGCGTTGCCGATGGAAGACATCCCGTGGGGCAGTAAGCACTACATCCGCTTCGGCGGCAGCAAGAACGAGGACACGGCACTGGCTGGCGTGTGCCAGGGCTCGCGCATTGGCGCGGCCGGCTCGTGGCACCAGGGCCCGAACCAGTCGACCTACATCGACCTGACGGCCACCAATTCCTTCCACCAGTACATGTTCGAGGCGCCGGTCGACGAGGCCCACACGCGCGTTTATCTCGTCAGCATGCGCAACTGGCTGATGGAAGACCAGCATGAAGCACGCATGGAGATGATCACGCGCCAGGTCGTCGCCGAGGATCTGGCCGGTCGAGAACCTGAACCCGGTGCGCACGCCCGACAGCAACACCAAGGAAGTGCTCGTGCCGGGCGACACGGCGATCGCACACTATCGCGAGTGGCTGCGCAAGTGGGATGCGAAGGGCTGGAAAATCGATGTCAAGGCGCTGAACGCGCGCCTCGGCGACTACGCCGTGACGATCCCCTGCCCGGCGCGACGCACGTCGGACAACTGGGTTCAGGAAGCCGTGCCGCTGGTCCCCGGCACCGGCTGAAGCAACACGTCGTCGGCGCACCACGTGCCGGGCTCTTCGATGCTGCCGGGCCCGTCGGCGTGGCGCGCGTACAAAGGCAGGAAATCGGTCTGCACCGCCTGATCGATGAGCTCGCGGAAGGCGGATCACGAAGTAGTTGCGCTGGAAATCGTCGATCAGGTATCGCGTGCGCAGCACGCGCTCGAGCCGAAGCGGATGCGCAGCGGGCGGGCTCGATCAACGCCGTAACGGGTCTCGGCGGCCGAGGACAGGATGCCGGCGCCAAAAGCGCAACCCCAGCGGCGTTTCCATCAGGCCGAATTCCACGCCGTACCAGTACAGCCTCGCGAGCATCGCAAGTCCACCGTGCTCGATGGCGCGCGGGCCGGCTCGGCCGTACAGCTCGATGAAGTCCGCATAGACCGGGTCGCACAGCAGCGGCACGTGGCCGAAGAAGTCGTGGAACAGGTCCGGCTCGACCAGGTAGTCGAACTCGTCCCGACGGCGCATCCAGACCGTGACCGGGAAGCGCCGTTGCGCGAGGTGCGCGAAGAATTCGCGCTCCGGTATCAGGCCCGGCACGCCGACCAGTTCCCAGCCGGTCAGGTGCCGCAGCCGCTCCGACACCTGCTCGAGCCGCGGGATGCGCGCATCGAGGCCCAGGGTGTCGACCCCCGCGAGAAACTCCGGCACGGCGTAGCGCGCCACGAGACGCTGCTGGCGTGCCAGCAGCTCGCGCCAGACCGCGTGTTCATCGGGTGTGTACCGCGTGTAGTGCTGCTCAACGCGGTAGTCGGCCCCCGCCTGGCCGTAGTCACCGCGCAGGCGCACGGCTTGGGACGCAGGGGCGCTAGGCGTGTGCAAGGAACGGACTCCGGCAAATCATGCCCCGAAGTCTAGTCCCGACGTTCGTCGGAGAATCGCCAAAACGCTCAAAAGACAACGATTAGCAGGTGGCTTTCCTCATCTGAATCACAAATCTTGGGGATTTCCGCCAATTTCAGCACGACGCAGCGCAGGGGGCACGGCGGGCGCGCTACGCAGCGAGGATCTCGAGCGCGGCCCGTTCGCCGGACTGTGCCGCCGCTTCCATGCCCTGGTCGACGTTGCGGTGGTGCGCGCCGGCGAAGTGCAACCGACCCACCGGCGCGGCCATGGCCGGGAAGTAACGGTGCACCTGTCCCGGACAGAAGAAGAACTTCTCGCCCTGATAATGCGGATCGGTGGTCCAGGACTGACGGTGCGCGAACTCGAGCGCACCGCGCGCCGCGGGCCGCCAGCGCTCGATTTCACCCTGCACGAAGCGGATCTGGTCGGCCGGCGCGAGCATCTCGATGCGGCGCGCGCCATCGCCGTTGAGCCAGATCTTCGCCATGTGGCCGTCGTTGCGGTAATTGCGCGTCACGAACAGTCGCTCGATCGCAGTGTCGGTCCACAGGCTCGCAGGCAGTTCGTCGTCCTCCCACCAGCGCCGCCGCACGATGAAATCGAACTGCGTGTTGCCGGCATAGTTGGCTTCGCGGATCAGTCCGGCCTTGTCGGGCGGCAAGGCCGGGAAGAAGTCGACAGCGCGCAGCGGCAGCAGCGGGATCGCCACGATCGCATGCGCGGCGTCGATGCGCGTGCCATCCAGACAGTCGACGCGCACCGAGCGCGCATCATGGTGCACGGCCACGACCGGGCGATCCAGCAGCACCGGCCCGCGGAGTTGGGCCGCGATGGTCTTGGGCAGCCTCTGGTTGCCGCCGATGCAGCGGATCGGCTCGTATTGCTTGCCGCTGTACAGGTCCTCGTTCTTCGCGTCGCGATAGCCGATCTCGCGCCATTTGGCCTGGTCGCGCAGCAGCGGCAGCGCCGACACATCCCAGATGTCGGTGGCGTTCATCGCGATGTTGACGAGACGCAGCGCCTCGTCCGACAGGCCCCGCTCGCGGAAGAACTGGCCCAGCGATACATCGAGACCCACGTACTGCGGCGACAGCCAGTCAGCGACACCCTTGAACGGCAGGAACTTGTCGAGGAAATACACGTCCAGCCGCGATGGCAGGATCTCGCGCTCCCCGCCCACCGTGCGATTCAGCGGCGACCCCGCCCAGGCGTCGGCGCGCACGAGACCACCGTTGATGGCGTAGATCACGGGCAATGAATTGCCGACCGGTTCGGTCGGGATCTCGAGTTTGCGCACCAGCTCGCGCACGCGCGCATGCGTTGGGCCGATGCCGGTCGCCCCGGTCTCGCGGTCCTCGCCCTCGATGTCGATCGTATGCAGGCAGCCGCCGACGCGACTGCTGGCTTCCAACACGACGACCTTGGCACCGGCCTCCTCGAGCAAGTGCGCGGCATACAACCCGGACAGGCCCGCGCCGATGATCGCGACGTCGTAGCGGCCGCGCGCCGCCTGAGCCGTCGCGCGCCGCGCCGCGCTCCAGCCGGCCGCACCCAGCGCCACCGCCCCCAGTCCCCGCAATGCCTCGCGTCGACGCATGCTGTCCTCCCCGCACCCTGCGCCCCGATGCGACACAGCATAGAGCGGTGGAACGGTCCGCGGCAGTCACCTTTGACTCACCTGGCGCGGTTCTTGACCGCACGAGTGCCAGCCGTGACTCCCAGCTGCCGCACGCCAGGGAAAGAGGCCAGCATGAACCAGCACAGCGGTGCGCCCTTCCGCCGGACGTTCTTCCCGTCGGCGCGGATGCGCGAAGAGCGCCGTGCCGACGGCACGATCGCGCTCACGCCTGAGCTGCCGCTCGCCCCTTACGAGCCCAACCTGCCGCGGGTGCTGGCGCGCCGCGCGCAGCAGCATCCGGAGCGCACTTACCTCGCGGAGCGGGAATCGCCAGCAGGGCCCTGGCGCAGGCACAGCTATGCGGACACGAAGCGCGATGCCGACGCGGTCGCGCAGTGGCTGCTGTCGCGGCGCCTCCCCGCGGACCGTTCGCTGCTGGTGTTGTCGGGCAATTCGATCGCGCACGCCTGCATCAAGTACGGCGCGATGTCGGCGCGCGTGGCGGCCTGCCCCATCAGCGCGAACTACGCGCTGATGCCCGGCGACTTCGGCCGCTTGCGGCATGTCGTCAAGCTCGTGCGGCCCGCCGTGGTGTTCGCGGAAAGCGCCGCGACGTTCAAGCGCGCGCTCGACGGCGTGGACTTCGGCGACGCGATCATCGTGACCGATGACCCAGGTCAGCTCACGAAGCCGGCGGTCGCGTGGCGCGATGTGCTCGCGACCCCGGTCTCAGCCGAAGTCGAAGCGTCCATCGCCGCGATCGATCCGGATGCCGCCACGGCGTACATGCTGACGTCCGGTTCGACCAGCCTGCCGAAGGCCGTGATCCAGACGCAGCGCATGATCGCGTCGAATCTCGCGCAGGGTGAACAGGTGCTCGGCGAGACCGCCGGGTGGAGCGATGTGATGCTCGACTGGTTGCCGTGGAACCACGTGTCGGGCGCCTTCACGAAGTTCGCCACGCTGACCAGCGGCGGCACGCTGTACATCGATGGCGGCCGTCCGATGCCCGGCCACTTCGATGTGTCGCTGCGCAACGTCGCCGAGATCGCGCCGAAGTTCTACATCAACGTGCCGATCGGCTACGCCATGCTGGTCGACGCGCTCGAGCGCGATCATGCGTTGCGAAAGCGATTCTTCTCGAACCTGCGGCTCGCGCTGTATGGCGGCGCCGGGTTGCCGCAGGCCCTGTACGAGCGCTTCCAGCAGCTAGCGATCGACACGACCGGCGAGCGGATCTTCTTCACGACCGCCTATGGCGCCACCGAAACCGCCTCGGGCTGCATGTCGATCTACTTCCCCACTGAAGCCGTCGGCATCGGACTGCCCATGCCCGGCCTCACGGCCAAACTCGTGCCGACCGGCGCACGCTACGAGCTGCGCCTGCGCGGTCCCATGATCACACCCGGCTACCTTTCCGACCCGGACGCCAGTCGCGCGATGTTCGACGAAGAGGGCTTCTACCGGACCGGCGACACGGCACAGTTCCATGACCCCGCCGACGTGCAACAGGGCCTGAGGTTCGCGGGCCGCCTCGCCGACGATTTCAAACTCGCCACCGGCAGCTGGGTCTCCGCGGGCCGGCTGCGCGCCGAAGTGCTCGAGGCCTTCGCGCCCTGGGCCGCCGAGGTACTGGTTTGCGGCGAGCATCGCAACGAGGTGGCGATGCTGGTGTGGCCCAGGCCTGGGCAGGCACCGGCGCCCAGTGAGTGGTCGACGCGTCTCGCCGCCTTCAATCGCGGCCGCGGTTCGAGCGAACGCGTCGCGCGCATGCTGCTGCTGTCCGAGCCTCCGGGCGTCGACCAGCATGAAGTGTCGGACAAGGGCACGATCAACCAGCGCGTCGCGCTGGCGCGGCGCGCAGCCGACGTCGACGCGCTGTACGCAACAGCGCCCGGGTCGCGGGTGATCCTCCCGGCGCGGTGAATTGCTGGGGGCAGCCGCGCTTTCTATACTCCGGCCATCGACTGCGAGGGACTGCCGTCATGCGCTCGACCCCTGAGCAACTGGTCAAGGAATACCGGTCCCGCGGCTGGTGGACCGACCAGCGCATCTTCGATCTGTTCGACGCGCACGCGGCCGCGCATCCAGACCGGGAGGCCGTGCTCGATCCGCCGAACCGCGGCGCACTCGTCGGCGGAGAACCGCTGCGCCTGAGCTATGCGGCGCTGCGCGATCTGGCCGACGGTTACGCGCTGCGCCTGCTCGAACTCGGGCTGCGCCGCGACGACATCCTGATCACGCAGCTGCCGAACATCGCCGAGTACGTCGCGCTGTACCTCGCGGCGATGCGCCTCGGCGTCATCGTCAGCCCGGTGCCGATGCAGTTCCGCAGGCATGAGCTCGAAGAGATCGTCAACCTGACAGGGGCGCGTGCCGCACTGACCGTACGCAGCCTGCGTGGCGTGGAACACGCGGCCGGCGCCGTCGAACTGGGCGCGCAACGCGGCCTGCAGGTGCTCTGCCTCGGCGCCGATGCACCGCCTGGCAGCATCGCCTTTCTGCCAGCGCAGCTCACCGCGGGATCACGCCGGCAACTCGCCGACCATGTTGCAGCCCATCGCGTCGACGCCGACGACATCGCGACGATCTGCTGGACGTCGGGCACCGAAGGGGTGCCCAAGGGCGTGCCGCGGTCGCACAACCACTGGCTCGCGATCAGCCATGCGCACCATCGCGGCGCGGGCATCCAGCCGGGCGACCGGCTGCTGAACCCGTTTCCGTTGATCAACATGGCGGCCATCGGGGGCTGCTTCCTGAGCTGGCTGCACTGCGGCGGCACGCTGCTGCTGCACCACCCGCTCGACCTCGCCGTCTACCTCCAGCAGATCAGCGCCGAAAAGCCCGACTATGCGATCGCGCCACCCGCGATCCTGAACATGCTGCTGAAGGACGAAAAGACCCTCGCGATGGTCGATCTGAGCTCGCTGCGCTGTATCGGCTCTGGGTCGGCGCCGCTCGACCCGGCGATGATCCAGGGCTACCACGATCGCTTCGGCATCGAGATCGTCAACATGTTCGGCTCGAACGAAGGCGTCTCGCTGCTGTACAACGCGCGCATCACCTCCGATCCGGTCAAGCGTGCGCTGTGGTTCCCGCGCTTCGGTCGCGACGACGTCACATGGACTGAGCCGCCCCCGGTGAACATCCAGACCCGCGTTGTGGACACCGATTCGGGCGCGGAGATCCTCCGCGCAGGCCAACCCGGTGAACTGCAGATCCGCGGTCCGACGGTGTTCGACGGCTACTTCCGCGCACCCCAGCTGACCGCACAGAGCTTCACGGCAGACGGCTGGTTCCGTACCGGCGACCTGTTCGAGCTCTGCGGCAATGGCGCCGACCTGCGCTTCTACCGCTTCGTCGGCCGCCTGAAGCAGATCATCATCCGCGGCGGCGTCAAGATCGCCCCCGAAGAACTCGATACGGCGCTGTCGCAGATGCCTGCAGCGCTCGAAGGCGCGGTCTGCGGCTACAAGGACGACATCATGGGCGAGCGGATCTGCGCGGTCGTCGTGCCGCGCCCCGGCGCCACGGTGACGCTCGAGACCGTCCGCGAGCATTTCTCGCAGGCCGGCTTCGCGGTCTTCAAGCGGCCGGAGCGACTGGTACTGGCGAGCCAGCTGCCGCGCAACAGCGTCGGCAAGGTCGTGCGCGCGGAGCTCGTCAAGCTCTGCGAGGGACAGGCGTCCTGAATCCGGCGCTCAGGCAGCCGCGCGCTCGACGATCATCGCCGCGCCCGCACCTGAGGCGCCCGAGCAGACGACGAGGCCATAGCGACCGCCGGCGTCGTCCAGCGCGTCGAGCAGCGTCGAGAGCAGGATCGCCCCGCTTGCACCCATCGGGTGGCCACGGGCCACGTGCCCGCCACCGACGTTCACGCGCGCGGGGTCCACGTCGTACTCGCGCAGGAACAGGGCCTGCGTGACCGCGAAGGCCTCCATGAACTCGATGCGGTCCATGTCCGCGAGTGTCAGCCCGGCGCGTTCCAGCGCGCGCTGCATCGCGGTGAAGCCGGCCAGCAGCGACGCATGCGGATCGCCACCCGCCTCGGCGTAAGCGACGATGCGCGCGCGGGCGCGATGGCCGGCCGACGGCGCACCGCCGATCACGGCGAGACCCGCGCCGTCGCAGACCGGTGGCGCATGCGCGATCGTGTGGCGGTGGTCGATGGGTCCGTCCAGCGCGTCTGCGTACTGCGCCGCGAGCCCGGCGAACGATGGCGGCATGGCGGCCAGCGACCCGGCGTCGGTCTTGGGCCGGATGCACTCGTCGAACTCCAGGCCGCCCACGGCGATGCGCGAAGCAATGCCGGCACGGGCGCGTTCCGCCGCGGCCGCGCGCTGCTGCGACACGAGTGCCACGGCATCGAGTTCCGCCCGCGACACGCCACGCGCCTCGGCCAGCCGGTCGGCGGCGAGCACGACGGGCACGTAGCGTGCGCGCTTCGCGAAGCTCGCGTCGGTGTAATAGGCCGCGTGGTCACCCATGAATGCGACGCGCGACATCATCTCGACGCCGCCGGCGAGGCCGCGCCCGATCTGGCCACTCGCGACCTGTGTCGCGACATGGCCGATCGCCGTCAGGCCTGAGACGCAGTAGTTGTTGAGCGCGAATGCAGTCGCCTCGTCGGGAAGCTCGGCGTGCAGCTTGCTGACCAGCGCGATGTTGCCGCCCTGGTCGCCGACCTGCCCGACGCAGCCGAGCACCAGCGCATCGGCGCGGCGCGGCGCGGCGCCGCGCGCCTCGAGCGCGTCGACGAGTCCGCCGATGAGCTGCTGCGGCTTGAGCGCGGCAAGCCCGCCGTCAGGCCGCGCCTTGCCGCGAGCCGTACGGACCGCATCGTAGATCCATGCCTGCATCTGCATTGCTCCTGGGTGTCGCGACGCCGTCAGTCGCGCCGGCCGACGACGAAACTGACCACCGTGCCGAGCGAACCGCCGATGTTCAGCGTGCCGATGGTCCGCGCGCCATCGATCTGGTAATCCCCGGCCGTGCCGGTCACCTGCCGCGCGGCATCGAGCAGCAGGCGCGCGCCCGTCGCACCCACGGGATGACCGACGCCGATCAGCCCGCTCGACGCTGACGGGGCAACGGCCGCCGAGTTCGATGCTGCCGTTGTCGATCACCGCCAGCTCGCCCTGCGGCGTCAGGCCGAAGTGGTCGATCGCCATGTACTCCGTCGACGTGAAGCAGTCATGGGTCTCGATGCCATCGAGACTCCTGCACGCCCGGCAGCTGCGCTCGCTGCCAGGCGGCGCGATCGCCCGCGCCACATGCGGGAAGACCAGCGCGCCTCGCCGCGACTGCGCTCCAGCTTGTCGAGGAAGCGTGGATGCCGGCATTCGTGTGGCCCCAGCCGAGCACCTGCGGAACTGGCGCGGCGCGGGCGTTACGACGTGCCACGTAGTCGCGCATGAACCGCCCGAGGCCAGCACCACGCCCACTGCCCCATCGGTGATCTGTCCACAGTCCTGGCGGCGAGTGCCGGGCTCGATGACCGGGTTGGCTTCATCGTTGTCGGTGAAGGTATCGGGCCCGAACTTCCAGCCGCGCGTCTGGGCCTGGCGGGTTGCGCTTCGCGTTGCCCATGTTGATCTCCGCGATGCGGTTGAGATAGCGGCGATCGAGCCCGTAGCGGGCTTCGTATTCCATCGCGACGCGACCGAACACGGCAGGCCAGACGAAGCGACAGTCCAGCCCCTCCTTGCCCTGCCAGGACGCGGCGTTCTGCACCTTCGAGGCCTGGTCGCCCGGCAGGTTCTTTTCCTCCTCGACGCCGACGACGAGGATGCAGTCGTAACGACCCGCTTCGAGTTCGGCCATCGCACACAGGATCGCCAGCGAACTGGATGCACAGGCAGCTTCGTGCCGCATCGCGGGCGTGCCGTGCAGCCGCGGCTGCACCTGCGCCACCATCGCCGCGAGATGCCCCTGCCCGCGATACAGCTCGCCGAATGCATTACCGACGTGGACTGCGCCGACGTCTTCGGGATCGAGTCGCGCCGCCGCGAGCGTGCCATCGACGGCATCGCGCAGCATGTCGCTGATATCCAGCCCTTCGCGTGACCAGACGCGCGCGAAATCGGTCTGGTGACCGCCGAGTATGTAAATGGCCATGCTGTTCTCCGGACTGCCCAGAGCGTAGCAACGGGCAGTGGTCGACCGCCAATGTAGGCGGCTCGCGGCGTGCGCGGTCAGGCCGCGTGTTATGATGAGGGGAGAACAGGCGCACGAAAGGCGCCGTACTCCCGCGTGTCCTCTGCAGCGCCTAAAGCAGCGAATGGCGCTGACCTTTCGCCCTGTTCATGTTGAATTGGAGGCTGAACCGGATGCAACGTCAGTACGCTTCGTCCATTTGCCTGATTGCTTGCGGCCTGCTTTCCGCTGCGATCGCGCCCTCGGCGATGACACAAACGCGGCCGGCCGACCAGCCGAAACCACAGCGACTGGCCGTCGACTTCGTGACCGCGCCCGATGGCCTGCCGATCTGCGTCGCTGAAACCGGCAACCCGACAGGCCCGGCGATCCTGCTGATCCATGGGTTTTCGCAGACGTATGCGGTGTTCAAGCGGCAGTTCGAGTCGGACCTCGCGCGCGACTTCCGCCTGGTCGCCATGGATACCCGCGGCCATGGCTGCACGGGCAAACCCCTGACGGCGGACGCCTACCTCGACTCGAAGCTGTGGGCTGATGACATCGCCGCGGTCATCGCCGCGAAACGATTGGTGCGACCGGTGCTCGTCGGTTGGTCCGCAGGCGGCTACTGGATCGCCGATTACGTGCGCCATTACGGCACGGACAATGTCGCGGGCTCGGTGCTGGCGGGCTCCCATGGCGGCATGCTGCCCCGCCCGACCGACCCGGCCAGCGTCGAACGCATGCGGGCCATGGTCGCGGCGAGCGCGAATTTCAGTCCGGATGTCGAACAGGCGATCGCCGGCGGCGATGCGTTCGTCAACGTCATGGGCGCCACGCCGCTGCCCGATGACATCCGTCGCATCATGCATGCCGGCACCTTGATGCTGCCCGCGTACGCGCGCCGATTGATGTCTGGTCGCGACATGCAGCACGAGGACGTGATCACGAAGTTTCGCAGCCCCGTGCTGTTCATCATCGGCGACCGCGACCGTATCGCCACGCCGGAACAACTGCGCGGACTCACCTGCAATTCGCCAGCGCGCGCGTTTCCGTGTACTGGAGCAGACCGGACACTCGACGTTCGCGGAACAGCCGGCGCGCTTCAATGCAGAGCTGCGCGCCTTCGTCGAGGCTGTGCAGGCGGATCCCGCACGCTGAGTCCTGCCCGTGCCGCGTCGCCGCAGCGCCCTGTACGTACCCGCCTCGAACACGCGGGCCCTGGACAAGGCTCGCAGCCTGCCCTGTGACGTCCTGATCCTAGATCTGGAAGACGCCGTCGCGCCGGAGGCCAAGATGTCGGCGCGTCAGAACGCCGCGACTGCGGTCCGTTCAGGCGGGTTCATCGCCGCCGAAATCGTCGTGCGCATCAATGGCCTCGATACCGAGTGGGGTGCCGCCGACGTAGCAGCCGTATTGCCGGCATGCCCGACCGCATTGCTGTTGCCGAAGGTCGATGGCGTCGATGACTTGCGCGCAGCCAGCGCGCTGCTGGCGGCGCAACCGCAAACAACGCTATGGGCCATGATCGAGACGCCGGGAGCCATGCTGCGCCTCGACTCGATCGCCGGCAGCGGCGGTCCGTTGCGCTGCCTCGTCGCGGGCACGAACGATCTCACCAAGGAAGCGGGCATGGAGGTCGGTGCGGACCGCCACGAGCTGTTGCCCGGCCTGTTCCTGCTCGTGATGGCGGCGCGCGCGCACGGCCTTGCCGTGCTCGACGGCGTCTGCAATGAACTCAACGACCCAGAAGGTCTCACACGCCAGTGCCGTCAGGCGCGGGCGTTCGGCTTCGATGGCAAGACGCTGATCCACCCCGACCAGATCGAACCCTGCCATGCGGCCTTCGCACCCGACGCCGCCCAGGTCGCCGCCGCCCAACGGATCGTCGCCGCGTTTGCGGATCCGTCGAATGCGGGGCGTGGTGCGCTGCGGGTCGACGGACGCATGGTCGAGCGCCTCCACCTGATGCAGGCACGGCGCACGCTGCGCATGGCAGGTCTGCCGGACTAGCGCCCGGGGCCAGGGTGTCAGCGCAGGTATGCGCCCGCCTCCAGGTACTGCAGGATCCGGTCTGCGGCCGCCTCGGCACCCTCGGCGGCGCCGTCGATGCGCAGTTCAGGACTCTCGGGTTCTTCGTACGGGGCATCGATGCCCGTGAAGTTGCGCAGCTCGCCGCGGCGTGCCTTCGCGTACAGCCCCATGACGTCGCGTGACTCGGCCACCGCAAGCGGTGTATCGACGAAGACTTCGACGAACTCACCGGGCGCCATCAATTCCCGCGCCATGCGCCGTTCGGCCCGATACGGAGAAATGAACGACACGATCACGATCAGGCCGGCGTCCGCCATCAGGCGACTCACCTCGGCCACGCGACGAATGTTCTCCACGCGATCTTCCGCCGTGAACCCCAGGTCCTTGTTGAGGCCATGGCGAACGTTGTCACCATCGAGCAGGTAGGTGTGCTTGCCGAGCGTGAACAGGCGTTTCTCGAGCAGGTTGGCGATCGTCGACTTGCCTGCCCCGGACAACCCGGTCAACCAGATGACGCAGGCACGCTGGCGCTTGGCCACGGCCCGCTGCGCCCTGTCGATTTCCAGCGATTGCCAGTGCAGGTTGTGGGCGCGTCGCAATGCAAAGCGGATCAGTCCGGCACCGACGGTCGCGTTGGTCAATCGATCGATGACCAGGAATCCACCCAGTGTCGGGTTGGCATCGTACGCCTCGAAGACCACCGGTCGATCGAGTTCCAGTTCCACGACCCCGATCTCGTTCAACTCGAGCCTGTCCGCAGCCAGATGCTCGAAGCTGTGCACGTCGACGCGATAGCGGATTGGACTGATCGTCGCCGACGCCAATTGCGTGCCCAGTTTGATCAGGTAGCTGCGACCGCGCAGCAAGGGATCAGCATGCATCCAGACGAGCGTTGCCTCGAACTGGTCCGCGATGTCCGGTGGCGCGTCCGCAGCCACGAGCACGTCACCGCGTGCGACGTCGACGTGATCCGCGAGTACAAGCTGCGTCGAAGCGCCACACTCGGCCCGCGCCAGGTCGCCCGATGCGTGGACGATGCGCGCGACGCGGCTGCGCTGACCACCCGGCAGCACCAAGACCGGATCGCCGACGGCGATGTGGCCACTTGCGATCCGGCCCGCGTACCCGCGAAAGCTGGCGTCCGGGCGGTTGACATACTGGACGGGCAGCCGGAACGGCCCCGCTGCCGCCGCAGGCTCTACCTGCACCGACTCGAGCGCCTCGAGCAACGCGGGGCCGTCGTACCATGGCATTCGGTCGGAGCGGGTCGCGACATTGTCGCCATCCACGGCAACGACGGGAATCAGCGTGACGCGCGCGAGCCCGAGCCGCTGCGCCAGTACACCGAAGTCCGCGCCGATCGCAGCGAACACCGCCGGATCGAAACCGACCAGGTCCATCTTGTTGACCGCGACGATGACGTCACGAATACCGAGCAGCGACACCAGGTAGGAGTGGCGCCGGGTCTGCGTCAGCAAGCCCTTGCGTGCATCGATCAGGATGACCGCGACATCGGAGTTGGAGGCGCCCGTGACCATGTTGCGCGTGTACTGCTCGTGGCCGGGCGTGTCCGCAACGACGAAGCGACGGCGAGGCGTCTGGAAATACCGGTACGCGACGTCGATCGTGATCCCCTGCTCCCGCTCCGCGGCGAGCCCGTCGACCAGCAGCGCGTAATCCGCCTGCTCGCCGCGCGTGCCAACGCGACGGGAATCGGCCGCCAACTGCTCGAGCTGGTCCTCGGGCACGGAACCCGTGTCGTGCAGCAAGCGACCGATCAATGTCGACTTGCCGTCATCCACCGAGCCGCAAGTCAGGAATCGCAACGCGGGCAGCATGGTCAGAAATACCCTTCCTGCTTCTTCATTTCCATCGAGGCGCCACCGTCTCGGTCTATCACGCGCCCCTGTCGCTCCGACCAGCGGCTCGAACGCAACTCGGCGATGATGTCCGCCACGTTGGCCGCCGCGCTCTCGACCGCGCCGGTCAGCGGATAACAGCCCAGTGTCCGGAAGCGGACCCGGCGCTGCGCGGGCTGCTCTCCGGCAAGCAATGGCAGTCGTCCGTCGTCGACCATGATCAGCATGCCATCGCGCTCAACGACCGGCCTGGGTGCGGCGAAGTACAGCGGCACCACGGCCAGCTGCTCGCGCGCGATGTACTCCCAGACATCGAGCTCGGTCCAATTCGACAGCGGGAACACGCGCAGCGTTTCGCCGCTTCGCTTGCGGGCATTCCACGCATGCCAGAGTTCCGGGCGCTGGTTGCGGGGATCCCAGCGGTGCTGCGCGTTGCGGAACGACAGCACGCGTTCCTTAGCGCGGCTGCGCTCCTCATCGCGGCGTGCTCCGCCGAACGCTGCGTCGAATCGATGCAGATCGAGCGCCTGGCGCAACGCCTGCGTCTTCATGACATCGGTGTGGACGGCCGAACCGTGCGTGATCAGGTTGATGCCGCGCGCGCGCCCTCCTCGTTGCGATGCACGATCAGCCGGACGCCGGGCAGCGCCGCGATCTCGTCGCGGTGCGCATACATCTCCCGGAACTTCCAGCCTGTATCGACATGCAGCAGCGGAAACAGCAGCGGCGCCGGGTAGAACGCCTTGCGCGCAACTTGCAGCAGGGCAGCGCTGTCGCCGCCAATCGAATAGGCAGCACCGGTCGCTCCGACTCGGCAACCACCTCGCGGAATATCTCGATACTCTCGGCCTCGAGCCGATCCAGATGCGTCATCAAGCCTCAAACCCCAAGATCACGCGCCAATCGAATGACGCTCAGTAACATGACCATCACGCCAACGGCAATCATCAGCGGCCGACGCGGCACTTCGCGCGCGACGAACGCCGCCAGCGGTGCGGCCAGCAACGCGCCGCCGATCAAGCCGACCGTCGCACTCGACAGTTGCGCGAACCCCAGGTGCGACACCAGCACCGAGAAGACGACTCCCGCGACGAACGTCTCGGCGATGCTGCCGGTGCCGACTGCATAGCGAGGGTGGGCGCCGAACGCGACGAGCTTGCTGGTCACCAGCGGCCCCCAGACGCCCGACAGCGCTTCCAGCACGCCCCCCGCGAATCCGACGCCACCGATGCGGATGCGCCCGACGTTCTCGCGCCCCGACTCGAACGCGCGCCGCAGTATCACGATGCCGACGCCGATCAGGTAAACGCTGACGATCACGCCGAGCAACGGACCGGCGTGCCACGCGAGCAGCAACGAGCCAGCCAGGCCACCGACCGCGCCGGCAGCACCCAGCACGGCGAGCATCCGCCAGTCGACGTTGCGCAGCAGGATGTGCGCGGTACCGGACGCCGTTCCCGTGAGCAGCTTTGCGCCATTGACTGACGCACTGGCGACGTCCCTCGGCAGCCCGATCGCCGCGAGCACGGTCGAGCTGATGACGCCGAACCCCATGCCGATCGCGCCGTCGCACAACTGCGCGACGAAGCCGATGGCAACGAACCAGCCCAGGCCGGGTTGCTGCAGCAGTTGTAGGACGGTGTCCATGCGGGGCGCGCAGCGTCGCATGTGAGCACCGCCCGGCTTATGACCCGTTTGTTATGAGCCAATGCGCCTTTGTGCCGGCAGCGCGCGACGCGCTGTCGATAATTCTCGCATGGTCGCCGCTGCTCCGCACGACAATGCCCTGCCCCCTGCCGACCCTGCCCGGGAAGGCACGCTGCTCGCCCTGACCACCGAGCTGACCTCCGGGCAGATCCGCTACCTTGCCGGATTCCTCGCCGGCATCGCCGCCGAACGCGATCGCATCGACTCGGCGTCGGCTCGCCAGTCGACGCCATCGAGTTCGCCACCCCCGGCCGCGCACGGCGGCGCGGCGGCACGCGCCACGGTCCTCTTCGCCAGCCAGACGGGCAACGGGCGACGCATCGCCGAACGCCTGCACCGGCAGCTTGAATCGCAGGGACTGGCAGCGCGCCTCGTCAACGTCGCGGACTATCGGCCGCGTGAACTGGCCGACGAGCGACTGCTGTACCTCGTGGCCAGCACGCATGGCGATGGGGATCCGCCGGACGACGCGCGCGGCTTCATCGAGCATCTCACGGGGCGCAAGGCGCCGGCCTTGCCGCGCCTGGCGTTCTCGGTACTGGCACTCGGCGATTCCAGCTACCCGAAGTATTGCGAGACCGGTCGTCTGCTGGACCGCCGGCTCGCGGAGTTGGGCGCGAGACGCCTCGCGGCCCTGAGCGAAGCAGATGTCGACTATCGATCTGTCGCGGATGCGTGGGCGGACCGCGCCGTGGCGGACGCGCGCGAGCAGATGCAGGCGCCGCATATCGCGATCATCTCCGCGCCACCGCCATCGCAGTCGGCCACCGCGGACCGCGACACGCCGGTCGAAGTGGAACTGCTGGCGGCCACGCGCATCACCGCGCGCCAGAGCGAACGGCCGGTCGTGCACCTGGAATTGCACGCACCCGCGCCGCAGCTGGCCTACGAACCCGGTGACGCGGTCGGTGTCTGGCACCGCAATCCGGCCTTCATCGTCGAGCAGCTGGCTGCCCTGGTGGGCACGCACCCGGACACGCCCGTGGAGCTGGATGGCGCAACCCGCACGCTGGGCGAATGGCTGGGTGAACACCGCGAGATCACTCGGCTCGCACGCCCGTTCGTCGACGCCCATGCGGTGCGCGCGGCGAACGCCGAGCTCGACCGGCTGCGCAACGCGGCGGATGGCGCCGGCCTGCGCGAGTTGTTGCGCGACTGGCAACCGCTCGACCTGCTGCAGCGTTTCCCGGCGGACTGGTCGGCGGCGGAACTGCTGCAGGCGTTGCGACCCCTGACGCCACGGCTGTACTCGATCGCGTCGAGCCGCGCCGCGGTTGGCGACGAGCTGCACCTCACGGTGGCTGCGGTCGACTACCTGCACGAGGGCCAGCGTCGCGTCGGTGCCGCGTCGCACTTCCTGACTCAATTGGCCGCCGATCCGGCGACGCGGGTACGTGCCTATGTCGAACCCAATCCCCGCTTCCGGCTGCCGGCGGACGCGGGGCGCGACATCATCATGATCGGACCCGGCACCGGCGTCGCACCGTTCCGCGGCTTCCTGCAGCAACGGATCGAGAGCGGCGCGCGCGGTCGCAACTGGCTGCTGTTCGGCGGCCGCCATCTGCACAGTGACTTCCTGTACCAGGCCGAATGGCTCGAAGCGCGCCGCAAGGGCGCGCTGCATCGCCTCGACGTGGCGTTCTCCCGCGACCAGCAGGACAAGGTCTACGTGCAGCACCGGATCCGGGAACACGGCGCGGAACTGCTCCGCTGGCTGGGCGACGGCGCGCATGTCTATGTCTGCGGCGACGCCCAGCGCATGGCGCAGGACGTCCACGCCGCGCTGCGCGACGTGCTGGTCACGCACGGCGGGCGCGATGCGGACGACGCCGAAGCCGAACTCGCGGCGCTGGCGGCCGAGCGCCGTTACGCCCGCGATGTCTACTGAGGACCTGCGCGTGAGCACGTCAGAACACAAGGCGCCGCCGAGCCCGGTCGAAGCGATCAAGAGTTCGAGCCGGCTGCTGCGCGGCACGATCGCCGAGGGACTCAGGGACGGCGCGACCGGTGCACTCGCCGACGACGACACCCACCTGCTGAAGTTCCACGGCAGCTACCAGCAGGATGACCGCGACCAGCGCGAAGAGCGCCGGCAGGCGAAGCTCGAACCTGCGTACAGCTTCATGATTCGCACGCGCCTGCCGGGCGGCGTCTGCACGCCGCGGCAGTGGCTCGCGCTCGACGACCTCGCCACGCGCTACGCGAACGGCACGCTGCGCATCACGACGCGCCAGGCCTTTCAGCTGCATGGCGTCGTCAAGCGCGACCTGAAGCCGACGCTGGCGGCGATGAACGCCGTGCTGATCGACACCATCGCGGCCTGTGGCGACGTCAACCGCAATGTGCTGGCGAGCGCCAATCCGGACGAATCAGCGCTGCATGCGGTCGCCTATCAGTGGGCCAGGCGCATCTCCGAGCAACTGCTGCCGAAGACACGCGCGTACCATGAAATCTGGCTCGACGGCGAAAAGCACAGCGGCGGCGAGGAAGCCGAGCCGGTCTACGGCCCGACCTACCTGCCACGCAAGTTCAAGGCCGCGGTGGTCGTGCCGCCGCACAACGATGTCGACGCCGTCTTCGCCGGGATCTCGGCTTCATCGCGATCCGTCCGCTGCGGACGCGTACGCCTCGACGGCTTCAACCGTGACGGCCGGCGGTGGCCTCGGCGCCACCCATGGTGATGCGGCCACCTACCCGCGCCTCGCGGACGTGCTCGGCTTTATCGCGCCCGAGCAGACGCTCGCGATCGCCGAGGCCATCGATACGGCGCAGCGCGACCCGATCGCGGCAACCGCAAGCACGCGCGCCTCAAATACTGCGATCGAGACGATGGGTCTGGCTGCGTTCAAGGCCGAGGTCGAGCGGCGCGCCAGCCTGCAATTCGCGCCAGCGCGCCCGTTAGAGTTCAAGACCAATGGCGACCGCTTCGGCTGGACCGTGGCGCGGCCAGCACCTGGCATCTGACGCTGCGTATTCCGGCAGGCCGCGTCGCCGACCAGGGCACGGTGCGCGGCCTGACAGGCCTGCGCGAGATCGCGAAGGTCCACCGCGGCAGCTTCCGCCTGACCCCGAACCAGAACCTGCTGATCGCCGATGTCGCGGACGCCGACCGGCCGCAGATCGACGCCCTGGTGCGCGAGCATGGGCTCGCGCTGCACGAAACCGCCTCGCCGGTGCGCCTCGATGCGCTGGCCTGCGTCGCGCTGCCCACCTGCCCGCTCGCGATGGCCGAAGCCGAACGCTGCCAGTCCTCGTCAGCCGCGTCGAGGGCCTGCTCGAGCACATGGCCTCGGCGGCGAGCCGCTGCTCGTGCGCGTGACCGGCTGCCCCAACGGTTGCGCCCGGCCTATCTCGGCGAGATCGGCCTCGTCGGCAAAAGCGCAGTCGCTACAACCTGCACCTCGGCGCCGATGGCTCCGGCCAGCGCCTGAACCGCCTGTACCGCGAGAACGTCGACGAGACCGAGATTTTCGCGACGCTCGATCCGCTCGTCGCCCGCTGGGCGGCCGAGCGTTTCCCCCAAGAGAGGTTCGGAGACTTCCTATGGCGCTCGAAGCTACTGTGATCGAAGCGGCCCGCGGCGGCGAGGCCGAAGCGCTGCACGCGCTCGACGCGGCCATCAGCGCGCTCGAGCCCGCCGCACGCGTCGAGTTCGCACTGCGTGAACTGCCGGGCACGCACATCCTGTCATCGAGCTTCGGTGCCCAGGCGGCGGTCTCGCTGCATCTCGTGACCCGCGTAGCACCGCGGATTCCGGTCGTCCTGGTCGACACAGGCTACCTGTTCCCCGAAACCTATCAGTTCATCGACACGCTGGCGGAGCGCCTGGACCTGAACCTGCACGTCGTGCAACCGACGCTGTCGCCGTCCTGGCTCGAAGCCCGGCACGGGCGCCTGTGGGAACAGGGCATCGAGGGCCTCGAGCAGTACGGACAGATCGCCAAGGCCGAACCGATGCAGCGCGCACTGCGCGAGCAGCGCGTCGGCACCTGGATCTCCGGCCTGCGGCGCGCGCAGTCACGCAGTCGCGCGCAGTTGCGCTGCGTCGAAGTCGTCGACGGCCGCTTCAAGGTGCAACCGATCGTCGACTGGAGCGATCGAGACGTCGGCCGCTATCTGAAGCAGCACGAGCTGCCCTATCACCCGTTGTGGGACAAGGGCTATGTGTCGATCGGCGACTGGCACACGACGCGGCCTCTGGCAAGCGGGCAGCGCGGAGGCGACCCGCTTCTTCGGCTTGAAACGCGAGTGCGGCCTGCACGGGCTGTCCGGCTGACGCCTGGCCCGGGAACTGCCATGGAGCGTCTGCCGCTGTTCCTCGACTTGCGCGACCAGCCCGTCACGGTCGTCGGTGGCGGCATCGTGGCCGAGCGCAAGGTGCGCCTGCTCGAGAGCGCCGGCGCGCGCATCACGGTCGTCGCGCCAACGCTGACCGACACGCTGGCGGCACGCGCTGCCGCGGCAGCGCTGCGGCACGTGCCACGGACCTTCGTCGGCAGCGACGCCGATGCTGCATGGCTCGCCTCGGCCCGACTCGTGATCGCGGCCACCGATGATCGCGCCATCAACACCGCGGTGTCGGAGCGCGCGCGCGCCCGCGGCATCTGGGTCAACGTCGTCGACGACGCCGAGCTGTCGACCGCGCTGATGCCGAGCATCATCGACCGCTCGCCCGTGATCGTTGCGGTCTCGACCGGCGGCGCGTCGCCCGTGCTCGCCCGCCGGCTGCGCGAACGCCTCGAGGCCTTGCTGGAGCCGTCGCTGGGGCCGCTCGCCGCGCTGCTCGCTCGCTTCCGCCAGCGACTGATCGCGCGCTGGCCCGATCCCTCGCAACGTCGTCGCGCCGTCGATGCGCTGCTCGATGGCGGCTTGGCGCCGCCGCGGGCGCTGCCGACCTCGCTGACGCGGAACGGGCCCTCGAACGGGCGCTGGCCGCGGCGACGCCCGACGGTATCGCGACCGGCGTGGTGACGCTGGTCGGCGCAGGGCCCGGCGACGCGGGCCTGCTGACGTTGCAGGGCCTGCGCGCGCTGCAGCGGGCCGACGTCGTGCTGTACGACCGGCTCGTCTCGGCGGACGTGCTCGCGCTCGCACGCCGCGACGCCGACCTGATCGAAGTCGGCAAGACCGGCGGCGGTCCAAGCACGTCGCAGGAACGGATCCACGAACTGCTGCTCCAGCATGGTCGCGCCGGCAAGCGCGTGGTACGGCTCAAGGGCGGCGATCCCTGCGTATTCGGTCGCGGTAGCGAGGAACTCGACGTGCTGCGCGCCGCCGGCCTGCGCACGGAGGTCGTCCCCGGCATCACGACGGCACTCGCGCTGATCGGCGCCGGCATACCGCTGACCCATCGCGGCCTCGCGGCCGGCGTTCGGCTCGTGACGGCGCAGCGCGCCGCCGACGGCAGCGAACCGGAATGGGCCTCGTGGGCGCAGACGCGCGACACGCTCGTGGTCTACATGGGCACGAGCGCGATCGAAACGCTGCAGGCTACGAATTGCTGCGCCACGGCCGCGCACCCGACACACCGATCGCGCTGGTCGAGCGCGTCTCGCTGCCGACCCAGCGCGTGATCCGCGGGCGCCTCGATGCCGCGGCAACGCTGGTTGCTCACCATCAGGTCGAATCGCCGAGCATCGTCGTCATCGGCGCCGTCACGAGGCTCGCGGCATGAGCGTCCCGCGGACCCTGCGCATCGGGGCGCGGCGCAGCCCATTGTCCCGCGTGCAGACCGAGCACGTGGGCGCCGCGCTGCAGGCCCTCGATCCGGGCCTGCGGCTCGGTACCGGTTCATCGAAGCGGCGTCGCTCGCCGGATCGAGCGCGGCGCGCGTGACCGCCCGCGGCGGCTTCACCGCAGATCTCGGCGACCTGCTCGATGCCGGCGCCATCGACCTCGCGGTGCATTCCTGGAAAGACCTGCCGCTGCCAGCGGGCCGGCACGTCAGGTGCAGGCCACCCTGCCGCGCGCCGATGCCCGCGATGTGCTGCTGATCCGGCGCAGCGTCTAGAGGGCAGCGCGCCGCCGCGAGTTGACGATCCTGAGCTCCTCAAGCGCCGCCGGCGCATCTAGAGAGAACTTCCTGGGCTGGGCCCTGCCGCTGCGACCTGTCGATCCGCTTTGCGCCGGTGCGCGGCGACATCGGCGCGCGCTTGTCGAAACTGCTGCGCGGCGACGGCGATGCGCTGGTGATCGCCAAGGCCGCGATCGACCGGCTGCTGGCGGCTGATCCAGAGCGCCTGGGCGCGAGCGGCGTCATCGAGCCGGCGCGCCTGCTCGAGACGCAGCGGATCGTCCGCGAAGCGCTGCAGGCCTGCCGCGCGATCGTGCTGCCGCTGTCGCAGTGCCCGGCCGCGCCGGCACAGGGGGCGCTCGCGATCGAAGCGCGTCACGACACAGGGCTCGGCACCCTGCTCGATGCCGTCAACGACGTCGCCACGTTCGAAACGGTGATGGCCGAGCGCGCGACAGCCGCGACGCTCGGCGACGACGAGCCGCTCGGCATCACGCGCCTTCGCTTCGAGTACGGCGACGTCGAGTTCGTGCGCGGCATCCGCGCCGGACTGCCGTTCGACACGCAGACGCTGCACCGTCACGGCCCATCGCTGCCACGCCCTGCCAGCGCCGACCGCGTCTGGCTCGATGCCGAGCAGGACGGCGCTGCACGCGAACGACTGCCGCTGCATGTCGAGCCGCGCACGTTCGACGGGGCGACCGGACTGCTCGTGGCCCGGAACGACGCACTCCCGTACGGCAGCTTCGTAGCGCCGGAAACGCCGCTGTGGACCGCGGGGCTTGCGACCTGGCGCAAGCTCGCCGACCGCGGCCTGTGGGTGGTCGGCAGCGACGAGTCGCTCGGCGAGACCGGCGCGACGGCGATTCGGTCCTGGTACCCGGACGTTCGGCAGTGGTTCAAGCTGAGCCATGCAGACGGCCACTGGACGCCGTTCGCGGACTTCGTCGCCACCTACCGCACCCGCCGCCGCCACGCACTCGCATCGGTCGAGCGGTATTCGCACTTCTACTGGAACAGCGGCACCCAACTGCGCGACTACCTGCGCGCGTTCCCGCAACTGCGCGACGCCTGGCATGGCTGCGGCCCTGGCAACACCTACCGGATCGCGCGTGAGCTGCTGGGCACCGACCGCGTCCGGCCGTTCCTGAGCGCCGCGCAGTTCCGCGCCGAGCTGCTGGCATGAGGCGATTGCAGCGACTGCGTCGGACCGCGCCGCTGCGCGACCTGTGCGCCGAAACCAACTTCGGCGCCGCGCAACTGGTGCAGCCGCTGTTCCTAGATGCCGCGGCGAGCGGCAGCCGCCCCATACCAGGCATGCAAGACAACCAGACGCACGCGGCCGACGGCCTGCTCGCGCAGGTCGAGGCGGACCTGGCCGCCGGCGTGCGCCAGTTCCTGCTGTTTGCCGTGCCCGCGCAGAAGCAGGAACGCGACTTCGAACTCGAGTTCGCCTGTCGAGCGATCGAGCGCATCCGCGCGCGCTGCGGCGACACCGCGAGCCTCTGGGTCGACACCTGCCTGTGCAGCCACACGCACAGCGGCCACTGCTGCCTGTTCGATGCGCGCGGCCAGCAGGATCTGCCCGGGACCCTCGACGCGCTGGCCGGCTTCGCACTCGCCTACGCCGCGGCAGGCGCGGACGGCATCGCGCCCAGCGACATGAACGACGGGCGTGTCGACCACCTGCGCAGCCGGCTGGATGCCGCTGGTCATGACCTCGTGCCCATCATGAGTTACAGCAGCAAATTCGCGAGCCAGCTCTATGGCCCGTTCCGCGTCGCCGCGCAATCGACGCCGCAACACGGCGACCGGCGCGGCTACCAGCTCGACGTGCGTTCGCGGCGCGAGGCGCTGGCAGCGAGCCAGCGCTGTGCCGACGAAGGCGTCGACCTGCTGATGGTCAAGCCGGGACTGACGGCGATCGATCTGCTCGCGCCGATCGCTACCGCGACCGGCCTGCCGGTCGGCGCGTACCAGGTCAGCGGCGAGTACGCGTCGCTGGCGCTGCTGGCCCGCGAGGGTCTCGGCGATTTCGACCGCCTGCTGCTCGAAACCTGGCTTGTCATGCGCCGCGCCGGCGCCAGCTTCGTGATCACTTATGGCGCACGACGGGCCCGCGACCTCGGACTGCACTGACACCATGTTCGATTACCACGGCTTCTTCGACGACCGGCTCGCGGCACTGCACCGCGAGCAGCGCTACCGCCGCTTCCGGCGCCTGACCCGCACGGCCGGACAGTTCCCGCGCGCGCACTGGCACCCGCCCGTGGGCCAACCCCGCGACGTCGTCGTCTGGTGCAGCAACGACTACCTCGGCATGAGCCAGCACCCCGTCGTGCTCGACGCTGCGCGCGCAGCCCTGGAATGCTATGGCACCGGCGCTGGCGGCACGCGCAACATCTCCGGCACCCACTCGCTGCTCGTCGAACTCGAGGCCGAGCTCGCCGCCACGCAGGGGCGCGAGGCCGCGCTGCTGTTCTCCAGCGGGTACGTCGCGAACGACACCACGCTCGCAACGCTCGGTCGCCACCTGCCCGGTTGCGTGTTCCTGTCGGACGCGAACAACCACGCGTCGATGATCGAAGGCATGCGTCGCAGCGGTGCGCGCGTCGAGGTCTTCGCCCACAACGATGCCGCGGACCTTACGGCGCACCTGCAGCGGATCGACCCGCGGCTGCCGCGGGTCGTCGCCTTCGAGTCGCTGTACTCGATGGACGGTGACCTCGCGCCGCTCGCCGCGCTCGTCGGCGTCGCGCGCCAGCATGGCGCCCTCGGTTATGTCGATGAGACGCACGCGGTCGGCGCGCATGGTCCGGGCGGCGCGGGCCTGGTCGCCGCGGCTGGCCTCGGCGCCCACGTCGACATCGTGCAGGGCGGGCTCGGCAAGGCCTATGGCGTGGTCGGCGGCTTCATCACCGGCCGCACGGCGCTGATCGACTTCATCCGCAGCCACGCGCCCGGCTTCATCTTCACGACGGCGCTGCCGCCCGCTGATGCGGCGGCCGCGCTCGCCAGCGTGCGCCAGCTG
>JAWLAD010000034.1:0-32080 GCA_041395605.1 Steroidobacteraceae bacterium | reverse complement strand
GGCTCGGGAAGCCAGCCTGCAGCCCAGCCAGGTGCCCGAGCCGCCGCCACCGCTGCTCGGCGACGACGGCTGGGAGCGACTGCGTGCCGAGGTGTCCGGCTGCACGAAGTGTGGCCTGTGCGCCGGGCGCACCCAGACGGTGTTCGGCGTCGGCGATCCGTCCGCGCGCTGGCTCGTGGTCGGCGAGGCGCCGGGCGAGCAGGAGGACCTGCGCGGCGAGCCGTTCGTCGGTGCAGCCGGGCAGCTGCTCGACAAGATGCTGCTGGCCATCGACTTGCCGCGCGCCAGCGTGTTCATCGCCAACATCCTGAAGTGCCGTCCGCCCGGCAACCGCGACCCTAAGCCGGAGGAGGTCGCCTGCTGCCTGCCGTATCTCGCGCGCCAGATCGCGCTGCTGCGGCCGGCGATCATCCTGTGCGTCGGACGCATCGCCGCGCAGACGCTGCTGGCGACCGACACGCCGATCGGTCGCTTGCGCGGCAAGCTGCATCGCTTCGGGCCGCTGCAGACCCCGCTGGTCGTCACGTATCATCCGTCCTACCTGCTGCGCTCGCCGGGCGAGAAGCGCAAGGCCTGGGAAGACCTGAAATTCGCCCGTCGCAGCTTCGAGGAACTGACCGCATCGGGCGTCGCCCGCTGACCGTCCCTGCACGCATCCATGGCTACCGCACCTGAGCTGATCGCCCCCCTGCCCGAGATCCAGATCCGCGCGATGACCGAGGCGGACCTGCCCTCGGTCGTGGCCGTGGAACGCAACGCTTACCAGTTTCCCTGGAGCGAAGGCATCTTCCGCGACTGCCTGCGGGTCGGCTACACCTGTCGCGTCGTCGAACTCGCGGGGGAGGTCATCGGCCACGGCATCCTCAGCGTGGGTGCCGGCGAGGCGCATGTGCTCAACGTCTGCGTGCGCGAGGAGTTCCGCTGCCGTGGCGTCGGGCGACGGCTGATGGACTACCTGCTCGAGCGTGGCCGCGCGGCCGGCATGGCGGAGGCGTTTCTGGAAGTGCGGCCGAGCAATACCGCGGCGATCCGCCTGTACCAGTCGATGGGCTTCCGGCAGGTCGGTTTGCGGCGCGGCTATTACCAGGCCGTCGGCGGACGCGAGGATGCGGCCGTGCTGCGCAAGGCGCTGGCCAAGCCATGAGCAGCCTCGAGTCCGAGATCGGCCGCCGCCGCACGTTCGCGATCATTTCGCACCCTGACGCCGGCAAGACGACGCTGACCGAGAAGCTGCTGCTGTTCGGCGGCGCGATCCAGATGGCCGGCACGGTCAAGGGTCGCAAGGCGACGCGGCACGCGACGTCGGACTGGATGGCGCTCGAACAGCAGCGCGGCATCTCGGTGACGTCGTCGGTCATGCAGTTCCCGTACAACGACTGCATCGTGAACCTGCTCGACACGCCGGGCCACGAGGACTTCTCCGAAGACACCTACCGCACGCTGACCGCGTGGATTCGGCGCTGATGGTCATCGACTGCGCGAAGGGCGTCGAGGAGCACCATCAAGCTGATGGACGTCTGCCGGTTGCGCGACACGCCGATCATGACCTTCATCAACAAGCTCGACCGCGAGGGCCGCTCGCCGATCGACCTGCTCGATGAAATCGAGCGCGTGCTGAAGATCTCGACCGCGCCCGTGACCTGGCCGATCGGCATGGGGCGCGACCTGATCGGCATCTACCACCTGACCGAAGACCGCATCTACGTCTACACGGCGGGCGATAAGGGTCGCGTCGGCGAGAACATCGTCATCGAGGGCCTGCACAGCGAAGCGGGGCGGGAGCTGCTCGGCGACCGCGCCGCCGCCTATGACGACGAGATCGAACTGGTGCGCGGCGCGACGCAGGCCTTCGACCTCGAGGCCTATCGCGCGGGGCGCCAGACGCCGGTGTTCTTCGGCTCGGCGATCAGCAACTTCGGTGTCGAGGAGTTGCTGAAGTCGTTCACGACGCATGCGCCGGCGCCGCTGCCGCGCGAGACCGTGCAGCGCCAGGTCGAGGCCCGCGAGCCGAAGCTGACGGGCTTCGTGTTCAAGATCCAGGCGAACATGGACCCCGGCCATCGCGACCGCATCGCCTTCATGCGGCTGTGCTCCGGCAAGTACACGCGCGGCATGCGCATGCACCACGTGCGCCTCGGCAAGGACGTGCGCATCGCCGATGCACTGACCTTCATGGCCGCCGATCGCAGCGCTGCCGACGAGGCGTTCGCGGGCGACATCATCGGCCTGCACAACCACGGCACCATCAACATCGGCGATTCGTTCACCGAGGGCGAAAAGCTGATCTTCACCGGCGTGCCGAATTTCGCGCCGGAGCTGTTCCGCCGCGCGGTGCTGAAGGATCCGCTCAAGATGAAGGCGCTGTCCAAGGGCCTCGCGCAGTTGTGCGAAGAGGGCGCGACCCAGCTGTTCAAGCCACTGCGCAACAACGACCAGATCCTGGGTGCCGTCGGCCAGCTGCAATTCGAGGTGGTCGCGTTCCGCCTGCAGGACGAGTACGGCGTGCAGTGCGCGTTCGAACCGATCAACGTCCACACGGCACGCTGGGTCTATGCCGGCAAGGACGAACGCAAGCTCGAGGAATTCCGCAACAAGGCCTACGACAACCTCGCGGTCGATCACAGCGGCGCGCTGGTTTACCTCGCGCCGACGCGTGTGAACCTGCACCTGACGCTCGAGCGCTGGCCCGACCTCGTGTTCCGCGAGACGCGCGAGACGCTCGCGGCGCTGGCCGCGCAGAGCGCGGCCTGAGGGCGGCCGGCGTGGGTCCGGCCACTGCAACCGCAGCGTCGACCCGCGCGCTGTTCAGGCGCCGGCCGGTGCTGTCCTGGGCGTTCTACGACTGGGCGAACTCGGCGTTTGCGACCACCGTCATGGCGGGGTTCTTCCCGGCTTTCTTCCAGCGCTACTGGAGCCTGGGCGTCGATCCGACCGTCAGCACGTCGCGGCTGGGGCTCGCGAATGGCATCGCCGGTTTCGTCGTCGCGCTGCTCGCGCCCGTGCTCGGCGCGATCGCTGATCGCGGCGGCGTGCGGCGTCGTTTCCTGATCGCCTGGAGCCTGCTGGGCATCGTCGGCACGGCGCTGCTGTTCTTCGTCGAGCAGGGCGCGTGGGAGTTGGCCGCGGCGCTGTTCGTCGTCGGCTCGATCGGCTTTGCGGGCGCCAACGTGTTCTACGACGCGCTGCTGCTCGATGTCGCGGCCGAGCACGAGCTGGACCGGGTCTCGGCCTTCGGTTACTCGCTGGGCTATCTCGGCGGCGGCCTGCTGTTCGCCGTCAACGTCGTCATGACGGTCAAGCCGGAATGGTTCGGATTGGCGGACATCGCCGCGGCGATCCGCGTCTCCTTCGTGATGGTGGCGATCTGGTGGGCGGTGTTCCTGCTGCCGCTCGCGCTGAACGTGCGCGAGACGCCGCCGGCGTCGCCGCTGCCGTTCGCGGCAGCAGCGCGCGCTGGCGTCACCGAGTTGTTCGCGACGCTGCGCCAGATCACGAAGTACCGCGAGATCGGCGTGTTCCTGCTCGCGTACTGGCTGTACATCGACGCCGTCAACACCATCATCAAGATGGCGGTCGACTACGGCGTCGCGCTCGGCCTGCCAACCTCGAGCCTGCTGGCGGCACTGCTGCTGACGCAGTTCGTCGCGTTCCCGGCGGCGCTCGCGTTCGGCTGGCTCGGCGATCGCATCGGTGCGAAGCGCGGCATCCTGATCGGCATCTCGGTCTACAGCATCGCGACCGTGTACGCGTTCTTCCTCGACAGCGTCGTCGAGTTCTTCGGGCTCGCAGTCGTGATCGGCCTCGTGCAGGGCGGCGTGCAGAGCCTGTCGCGCTCGCTGTTCGGGCGCCTCGTGCCGCCGGGCAAAGGCGGCGAGTTCTTCGGCTTCTACAACATGATGGGCAAGTTCGCGACCGTGGTCGGCCCGCTGCTGGTCGCGGTGGTCGCGCTGACCACCGGCAGTTCGCGGGCGTCGATCGCGTCGCTGGTCGTGCTGTTCGTCGCCGGCGGGCTGCTGCTCACGCTCGTGCGCGAGCCGGCCAGCGCGCCGGATCCAGGCCATAGAACCGGCTGAGCTGCGCATACAGCGCCGGGTGCAGGCGCTCGAACTCCTGCGGGGCCTGCAGGAAAGCCTCCGTGGCGACGCAGAAGAACTCCGCCGGGTCGTCGGCGCCGTAGGCATCGAGCAGCGTCGGCTCGTCGCGGTCCAGCGCATCCTGCAGCGCGCGCTGCTCCTGCGCGAGCGTCGCATGCCAGTCGTCCTGCGCCGCACCGTGCGTCAGCGAGCCGTCGAGCGCGTGGTCGAGGTAATGCGCGAGCTCGTGCGCGAGCACGTCGTATGGCGAGTCGGCATCCGCTGCCACGACATCGCGCCACGAGATGATGACCCGATCGGTATCGATGGTCTGGCCCGACAGCACCTCTTCGGCTTCGGTCACGAGTCCCGTGTCTTCGTCCTCGTAGCGCTGCTCGACGACGAACTCGTCGGGATAGATCAGCACGCTGTAGAGCCGGTCATAGGCACCGATGCCGACGCGGCGCGTCAGCAGCGCCGCGTAGGTCGCGACCAGCCGGCGCATGTCGTCGGTCACGGCGAGCCCGTTGCAGCCGACGAAGTCCACGCGCTCCACGAAGCTGCGCATCGCGGGCGCGAGTTCGTCGAGCAGCGGGTCGGGCAGGCGCGCGTGCAGCGGGGACACCAGATCGAGCCCGGCGCGGTGCTGCGTGGCCAGCAGCGCATCGAGCTGCTGCCGCCGCCGTTCGACCCGTTGTCGCCACAGTGCCCAGCCGACGATGACGACTGCGGCGACGGCGATCGCGGCGAAGACGGCGGCTGTCATGCCGGCAGGCGCAACGCACGCACGGCGCGCTCGAAGGCGCGCCCGTCGTCGTGGTCGCCGGCCGGGCCGAAACGCGCCTGCGCATACCGCTGCAGCAGCGGCACGACCACGGCGGCGAGCTCGGGACGCTCCCGCCTGACCCGCTCCGCATAGGCCAGGGGACCCTCATGGGTGGCGCGCGGCAGCCCCGCCGCGGCGAGTCGGCGACACAGACCGCGGTAGCTGCGCGCCAACCGGTCGCCGCGCGGCGGGCGGGGCGTCCGCCCGAAACGCAGTCCCACGAGGGCGAGCCAGAGGGCGAGGCCGGCGGCCAGCAGCCAGCCGAGCTGCTGCAACCCGGGGCGCTGGAAGCCCAGGTCGCGCAGCAGTTCGAATTGGCTGCCCAGGTCGAACTCCAGCACCCGGACCTTCCACCAGGTGTTCAGGGCATCCCAACTCAGCACCAGGCGCGACCAGGCGTCCAGCTCGGCGATCAGCGGGTCGACCCCGCCGGCGAGCGCCGCGATGCGATCCAGGGCCGCGCGCTGCAGCCGGTCCGGGGCAACGACGCTGGTGGGGTCGTAGCGGGTCCAGCCCCGGCCGTCGACCCAGATTTCGGCCCAGGCATGTGCGTCGGATTGTCGGACAATCAGGTATTGGCCAATCGGATTCCACTCCCCGCCGTGGTAACCGGTGACGACCCGGGCCGGGATGCCGACCGCACGCATCAGGGTCGCGAACGCCGAGGCGTAATGCCCGCAGAAGCCGGTGCGGGTCCGGAACAGGAAGTCATCGACCGAGTCCAGGTCCAGCAGCGGCGGCGTCAGGCTGTAGGTGAAGCCGCCGTCACGGAACAGGTCCATGACCGCCTGCACGAACGCGGCGTCCGAACCGAGCCGGGCGCGCTCGCGTCGTGCCCAGTCGAGCGTCCGGCGGTTGCGGTTCGCGGGCAGCTGCAGGTCGATCCGGCGGGCGAGCAGCGACGCGGCATCATCGGAGCGGTAGTCGATGTGCGACGTCATTTCATAGCTGACGGCCTGGGTGACCGGGTCCGCCGACACCAGCTGATAGTCGAACGTGAAGAACACGCCGGGCCGCGCCGGGGCCACCGGCAGATCGAGTGCAAACCACCAGCGCTGGCGATGCGGCTCCAGCGTGACGCGGTAACGGTAGGCCGGGCCAAGGTAGGTCAGCTCGGCGCTGCGGTAGACGCGGCCCAGCTCGCGGCGCCAGGTGTAGCCATCGAACTGGTGCAGCACCGGCCCGCGCCAGTACAACGCGGTGGACGGCGGCCGGTCGCCGTCGAACGTGACCCGGAATGCCGGCTCGTCGGACTCCGACAGCTGCGAGATCGAGCCCGGACTCATTTCGTCGCCGAGCCCGGTCACGGCCGCGCCGCCCGCCGGCAGTGACCAGATCTGGCCCTGCACGCGCGGAAAAAACAGGAACAGCAGCAGCATGATCGGCAGTGCATAACCGAGGCTGCGGCCAGCGAGGCCGAAGGCCGCGCGCGCCGGCAGGCGCACGACGGGCGTGCCGATCACCGCGAGCGCCGCGCAGCACAGCCAGAGGTGCGCGCCGTACAGCAGCAGGCGCGGCAGGCCCTGCCGGTCCAGGGTCGCCGCGAGCATCAGGAACAGGCTGACCCCGAGCACGATGTAGTGATCGCGCCGGTCACGCGTCTCCAGCAGTTTGCCGGCGCCCAGCGCGGCCCGCAGCGCGCTGCCGGCCGCGAGCCCGGAAATGGCGTTGAACTGCGCGACGACGGCAAACAGCAGCGCAGCCCCCAAACCGAGCCGGATCAGCCGATGCGGCAGATCCAGCGACGCGAGCGCGGCGAACAACCGCCACAGGATGATCACGGCGATCGCCGCGAGGCCCAGACCGCAGCCGGTCTGCGTGCAGCGCAACCGCGGCGTAGCTGGCCAGCGCCCAGCGCAGCGGCCGCTCGCGGTCTGGCCAGCGATCAAACATGCAGCGCCAGCGCCTCGAGGCAGCGGTGCCGATGGGCAGCACCACGCTGCTCGGGGAAGCGGAGGGTGCCCAGCGTCAGCCCGTAGCGGGCGCCGCTGGCCTCGGCGTCGACGATCCAGCGCGCCAGCTGCTCGAGCCGTTGCTCGCGGTCGAGCCCGGTCAAGGTCTCGTAGTCGAATCGCAGCGTGCGCGCACTGCGACCCGTGTACTCCTTGACCAGCAGCGGTGCGCCGCGCGCGTAGGCCTTCCAGGCAACCTGGCGCGGCGAATCACCGTCGCGGAATGGACGCAGTCCGGCCCATTCGTCGTTGCCGCCGGCGAGCCCCTGCGTCCCGCTGTCGTGGTCGGAGGCCGTCAGCGGGGGCGGGCGATCGCCGTGGGCGGCGGGGTAGACCAGCAATGTCTCGGTGACATGTACCCAGGTCCAGGCACGGAACAAGCCGAACGGGTATTCGGTCGACAGCGAGATCCGCGGCACGGGATGCCGCCCGCGCCGCGGCGCCGCGAGGTCCAACCCGACGACGCCCGACTCGCCCGGCGGCAGTGTGTCGAGCGTCGCCTCGTGCCCGCCGACGCGCGCGCGGACGGCGTGGCGGGGCAGGTTGGACGGGTTGCGCAACCGCAGCGAGAGTCGCGCGCTGTCGCCCGCGAAGGCCGGCGGCAGGGTCAGCGACTCGAGCACCAGGCCCAGCAGGTTCCGGTGGCTCAGGTTCATCGCGACCAGCATGAATCCGCCCAGCACGAACGCGACCAGCAGCGCGACACTGTTCGCGTAGTTCAGGCCAGCCAGCAGCATGCCGAGCAGCAGCACTGCGAAACCGAGCCCGGCGCGGGTCGGCAGGATGTACAGACGACGTCGGGTGATCGCCGAGGGCCAGCGCTCAGCGCCCTGGCGCCGGCGACTCCAGCGCTCCGTACGCGCGGCGATGCGCTCGCGCAGTCCCAACCGGCGCCGCGCCGGCAAGTCGGGCAGGCGGGCGCGGCGTTCGCTCATCGCTATTCCGGCACGGGCACGCCGCGCAGCAGTTCTTCGATGATGCCGCGACCCGCGCTTGCGGCCGAGCCGTCGCGCAGCGCGAGGCGATGGCCGGCAATCGGCGCGAACACGGCCTGCAGGTCCTCCGGCATCACGGCGCCACGGCCCTGCAGCAGGCTCCAGGCCTGCGCCGCGCGGATCATGCCCTGGCCGGCGCGCGGCGACAGCCCCAGCTTCAGTGACGGATGTTCGCGCGTGCGCGCGATCAGCCGCTGCGCGTAGTCGAGCAGCGCTTCGGCGACGTGCACCCGCCGCACGCGCTGCTGCAGTTCGCAGACGCGCACGCTGTCGAGCGTGGCCGCAAGCGTCGCGAGCCGGTCGCGGCGCTCGCCGCTGCGCAGCAGCTCGCGCTCGTGCGCGGCATCCGGGTAGCCGAGCTCGACGCGCATCAGGAAGCGGTCGAGCTGCGATTCGGGCAGCGCGAAGGTGCCTAGCTGCTCGGTCGGGTTCTGGGTCGCGACGACGAAGAACGGCTCGGGCAGCACGTAGGTCTGGCCGTCGGCGCTGACCTGGCGCTCCTCCATGGCCTCGAGCAGCGCGCTCTGCGTGCGCGGGCTCGCGCGGTTGACCTCGTCGGCGAGCAGCAGCTGCGTGAACACCGGGCCCTTGCGGAACTCGAACTGCTGGCTGCCGCGGTCGAACACCGACACGCCGATGATGTCGGCCGGCAGCAGGTCGCTCGTGAACTGCACGCGGTTCCAGCCCAGGCCGAACACCTGCGCGAGCGCATGCGCGAGCGTCGTCTTGCCGACCCCCGGCACGTCCTCGATCAGCAGGTGGCCGCGCGACAGCAGGCAGGCGACGCAGAGCCGCAGCTGTGGCGACTTGCCGAGGATCACGCCATCGAGCGCCTCGAGCGCGCGCGTCAGCGACAGGGCCAGCGCGTCGGCCATGGTCAGGATGCCTCGAGCAGCGCGCGCACGCGCGCAGCCTGTTCTTCGAAGCCGCGCAACTGGGTCTCGAAGTCGGCGATGCGCGCGTTCTCCTGCGCGACGACTTCAGCCGGCGCGTTGCGCACGAAATTCTCGTTCGAGAGCTTGGCGCGGGCTTTCGCGAGCTCCGCCTCGGCCTTGGCGCGGCGTTTGCCGAGGCGCTCGAGTTCGGCGCGCGCGTCGATCAGTCCGGCCATCGGCACGAGGACTTTCATCTCCCCGACCAGTGCCGTCGCCGCTGGCGGTGCCACTTCGCCCGGATCGAGCAGGCGCAATGACTCGAGGCCGGCGAGGCGAGCAAGGAACGCGCTGTGCTCGGTCGCGCACTGGCGGTCGCCGGGCGCGGCGTTTTCGAGCAGCACCGGCAGTTTCTTCGCCGGGCTGATGTCCATCTCGCCGCGGATTTGCCGGATGCCGAGCACGACCTGCTGGATCCACGCGATGTCGCGTTCCGCAGTGGCGTCGCGCGGCGCGTCGGACGCGCGCGGCCACGGCGCCGTCATGATGCTGGGATTGCCGCCGGGCAGCGCCGCACCGGGCGGGGCCTGGTGGCGGCCGGCATGCGGCGCGACGCGTTGCCAGATCTCTTCGGTGATGTACGGCGTCAGTGGATGCAGCGCGCGCAGCAGCGCCTCCAGCACGGTGGCGAGGGTGCGGCGCGTGCCGCGCTTCTGCGCATCGCTGCTCTCCGGCGACTGCAGTACCGGCTTGGTCAGTTCGAGGTACCAGTCGCAGAACGAGTACCAGGTGAACTCATACAGCGCGGTCGCCGCGAAATCGAAACGATAGTCGCGGAACGCGGCGTCGACGTCGGCCAGCGTCTGGCCGAGCCGGGAGACGATCCAGCGATCGGCGACGCTGAACTCGGCGGGACCGGTCAGCAGTTGCGCGTCCTGCGGCCGGCCGTCGGCGTCCTCGAGCGTCATCAGCGTGAAGCGGGCCGCGTTCCACAGCTTGTTGCAGAAGTTGCGATAGCCCGCGACGCGCTGCAGGTCGAGCGGATGTCGGCGCTCTGGGGTCGCGAGCGACGCGAAACTGAAGCGCAGCGCGTCGGTGCTGCAGGCGGCGATGCTCTTCGGATAGGCCTTGCGCGTGGCCTTCTCGATCGCGGGCGCGAGGTGCGGCTGCATCAGGCCTGTGGTGTGCGCTTGCAGCAGCGCGGCGAGGTCGATGCCGTCGACGACATCCAAAGGGTCGATGATCGTTGCCCTTGGACTTCGACATCTTCTGGCCTTCCGAGTCGCGCACCAGGCCGTGCACGTAGACTTCTGCGGAAGGGGACATCGCCCATGAACTTCAGGCCCATCATGATCATCCGGGCGACCCAGAAGAAAATGATGTCGAAGCCCGTGACCAGCACGCTGGTCGGGTAGAACTGCTTGAGTTCCGGCGTCTGTTGCGGCCAGCCCAGCGTCGAGAACGGCCACAGCGCCGACGAGAACCAGGTCGACAACGTCATCGTCACGGCGCAGCGCGACGCTTTCGGCGAGGCCGTGCCGCGCACGCGCCTGCGCCTCGTCGCGGCCGACGTAGATGTTGCCCGCGTCGTCGTACCACGCCGGAATGCGATGGCCCCACCAGAGCTGGCGGCTGATGCACCAGTCCTTGATGTTGCGCATCCACTCGAAGTAGGTGCGCGACCAGTTTTCCGGCACGAAGCGGATGTCGCCGTTCTCGACGGCGCGGATCGCCGGCTCCGCGAGCGGCGCGATCTTCACGTACCACTGGTCGGTGAGGTAAGGCTCGATGACGACGCCGGAGCGGTCGCCGCGCGGCACCATCAGCTTGTGCGGCTTCGATCTTCGGCGCAGCCCGAGGCGCTCGAATTCGGCGACCACGCGCTTGCGACCTTCGAAGCGGTCGAGGCCGCGCAGCGCGGCCGGCACGTTGTCGTTGAGCCGGGCCTGCGGCGTGAAGATGTTGACCTGCGGCAGGTCGTGCCGCTGGCCGACCTCGTAGTCGTTGAAGTCGTGCGCCGGCGTGATCTTGACGCAGCCGGTACCGAAGGCCGGGTCGACGTAGCTGTCGGCGATGATCGGGATCAGGTGCGGTCGGCGATCGGCAGGCGGATCTCGCGGCCGATCAGGTGGCGATAGCGTTCGTCGTCCGGGTTCACGGCGACGGCCGTGTCGCCGAGCATGGTCTCGGGTCGCGTCGTCGCGACGACGAGGTGGCCACTGCCATCGGCGAGCGGATAGCGCAGGTGCCAGCGAGCTGTCTTCCTGGCTCAGCACTTTCGAGGTCGGAGACGGCCGTCAGCAGGATCGGGTCCCAGTTCACGAGGCGCTTGCCCCGATAGATCAGGCCGTCTTCGTAGAGGCGTACGAATGCTTCGGTCACGCTGTTCGAGAGCCGCTCATCCATCGTGAAGCAGTCGCGCGACCAGTCGAGCGAGGCGCCCAGCCGCCGGAACTGCTGGTTGATCATGCCGCCGGACTGCGCCTTCCATTGCCAGACGCGCTCGAGGAACTGCTCGCGCGTGAAGTCCGTGCGCTGCTTGCTCTCGCCGTTGAGCTGCCGCTCGACGACCGTTTGCGTCGCGATACCGGCATGGTCGGTACCCGGTTGCCAGAGCGTCGGGCGGCCCTGCATCCGGTGGTAGCGGGTCAGTGCGTCCATGATGGTGTCCTGGAACGCGTGCCCCATGTGCAGCGTGCCGGTCACGTTCGGTGGCGGGACGACGATGCAGTAGCCGTCCCCCGTCGCGCCGGCGCGCGGCGCGAACACCTGCGCGGCTTCCCAGCCTGCGTACAGTCGGCGCTCGATATCCTGTGGCGAGTAAACCTTGTCCATGCGCGAGCGGCGGTGTTCAGCGCGCTGCGGCGACGCGCAGCAGGTATTCCGTCAGCAGTGCGACCGCCTGCCGGTCGCGCCTTTCTGCGCACCCGACAGCCAGGCCGTGCCGGCGATGTCGAGGTGCGCCCAGCGCTGACCCTGCATGAAGCGGCCAAGGAAAGCGGCAGCGGTGACGGCACCGGCCTCGCGACCGCCGACGTTGGCGAGATCCGCGAAGGTTTCCTGAGCGCGTCGGAGTATTCCTCGGTCAACGGCATGTGCCAGCCGCGATCGCCGGCGAGGCCGCTCGCGACCAGCTCCTGCGCCAGTGCGGCGTCGTTCGCGAACACGCCGGTGTGGTGGCTGCCGAGCGCGACATGACGCAGGCGCCGGTCATGTCGCGATGTCGATGACGGCGCGCGGCTTGTAGCGGCGCGCGTAGTGCAGGGCATCGCACAGCAGGCGGCCTTCCGCAACTGTATTGAGGATCTCGACGCTGAGGCCCGCGGCGCTCGTGACGATGTCGCCCGGCTTGATCGCACGGCCGCTCGGCATGTTCTCGGCGGCGGGCACCAGGCCGATGATGTTGAGCGGCAACTTGAGCTCGGCCGCGACGGCCATCATGCCGAGCACGGTGGCGGCGCCCGCCATGTCGAATTTCATCTCGTCCATCGCGCCAGGATCTTTCAGCGAAATACCGCCGGTGTCGAACGTGACGCCCTTGCCGACCAGCACGATGGGGGCCTTGCGACCCCGGCCGCCGTCGTGACGCAACACGATGAAACGCGGTGGCTGCTCGCTGCCCTGTGCAACCGCGAGGAAGCAGCCCATCTTCTCGCGGCGGATCGCCGCCTCGTCGAGCACGTCGACCGTCAGGCTCGGGTAGCGCTGCGCGAGTTCGGTCGCCGTGTTGGCGAGGTGCGCGGGCGTGCAGACGTTGCCAGGCAGGTTCGCGAGGTCGCGCGTGGTCCGCAGCCCGACCGCAAGGGCCCGGCCCTGCGCGACGCCGCGGCGGACCTTGGTTGCCGCAGCGCCCGAAGGCGCGGCGACCAGCAGCGTATCGAGTGCCGGCGCCGGGGGCTTCTTCGCGGTCTTGAGGTCGTTGATGCGGTACAGCGAGATCGCCAGCAGTTCGGCGCAGGCGCGACCGTAGTGCAGGTCCGACAGCTCCCGGCTGGTCGGGCGCTCGAGCGCGCGACGCGGCGGCTGCGCGTCTTGGCGGCGGCACCGAGCGCGGCGAGCACGGCCTTTCGCCAGCCCGTGCGCGTGACGTTCTTGCCCTGGCCGACCACCAGCACGCGTGCCGCGTGCACGCCGCGCAGGTCGCGCAGCAGCAGCAGCGTCTCGCCGGCGCGCCCCGTCAGGTCGCCGCGATCGACGAGGCGGGCGAGTGCACTGCGCGAGGCGCGATCGATGTCGCGTGCGGTGGGTGTCAGCGCCCGCCCTCGAATACGCCGACGACGACAATAATCGACCTTCAGGGCCGCAAGACCCCGCGAAAAGACTTCCAGTTGCATGAGGCTCCGCCTCGCGTTCGCGTGCGATACTTGAATGAGATGGTTCTAGTGTACCCGATCGGGATGACCGCCCGTGCTGCCGCGAGCCTTGCCAGCCTGATGTTCACGATCCTGGACCGCTACATACTCAGGGCGATCTTCGGCTCCGTCGCGATGGTGCTGGTCGTGCTGGTGACGCTGGGCGGCCTGTTCCTGTTCCTGTCGCAGCAGGACGATATCGGCACCGGCAGCTTCGATACCGCCGATGCACTGTGGTTCGTGCTGCTGAACCTGCCGCAGCAAGTCTGGGAGTTCCTGCCGATCGCCGGACTGATCGGCACGCTGACGGGGCTCGGCATGCTGGCGCGCTCTCCGAGCGAAATCACGGTCATGCGCGCGCTGCGGGCCTGGTCGGCATGGCGGGTCGCGGCGGCCGCGGCGCTCGGCGGCGTGTTGCTCGCCGTGATCGGCTCGGCGGTCGGTGGATTGCTGGCGCCGCCGCTGACCCAGGTCGCCAAGCAGCAGAAGGCCTTCGCGAAATTCGCCAACGTCAGCTTCGCGGGTCGCGGTGGCGCCTGGCTGCGCGACGGCGACCTGATCGTCAACGTCGAACAGCAATCGGCCGACAACGAGTTCGGCGGCATGGTGCTGTACCGGCTGGCGCCCGGGCAGCAGCTCGTCAGCGTCGGCCGCGCCGCCTCGGCGCGTACGGACGCGGCCGGCCGCTGGCAGCTCAGCCAGTATGCCGAGACGCGTTTCGACGGTCCGCGCGTCGCGACCAGCCGCAGCGCGACGCGCGCGCTCGAGTCGAACATCAGTGCCGAGTTCCTCGGCTTGTCCGTCAACGATCCGTCGCAGCTGGATACGCTCGCGCTGCAGCGGCTGATCGGTCACCTGCAGGCCAACGACCTCGACGCCCGGGGTCCGGTGTTCGCGTTCTGGAACCGGATCGCGCGCGCGTTCGCGGTGGTGTTCGGCGTGCTGCTGGCCGTGCCATTCGTGTTCGGATCGCTGCGGGCGGCCGGCGCCGGCGCGCGGACCATGGTGGGCCTGCTGCTCGGCATTGCGTTCTTCGCACTGCAGAACATGCTGGAGAACGGCGTCGTGGTGTTCGACGTCAATCCGGTGCTGCTGGCCTGGGTGCCTGCGGGCCTTGAAGGGTGCGTTCGCCGTGCTGATCGCGCGCGCGTCCGCTGAAGGTCGGCCCGTGCGCCGTCAGGGCGTGCGCAGTCGTCCAGCGGGCGGAACAGCATGTCCGCGCGGAACGCCGCGATCTCGCAACCTCGCGCCCCGCCGTCGTCGCGGGATCTGCGCGGCTTCGTCCCGCGCGAGGCCTGGTGCTGCCGGCGGCCTCGATCGGCCAGCAGGCGGCGCGTGCCCAGTGCGCGTTCGCGCAGATCCAGCGTCAAACCGTCGCGCGTTTCGGAAACGCGCCTCAGCACCGCTGGGGAGCGAACGGTCGCCCGGCGCCTCGCGCGGCAGCACATCCTCGATCCGCAGGTCCGCCAGCGCACCCGCGACGGCCTCGACCGTCGCGGGGTCCGCGACTTCGCGGCCGGCGGGCACGGCGGTCAGCGCCAGCGGCGAAGCGTCGTCGGGCCCGCGATCGGCGATGTAGGTCGGCTGGTCGCGCGCCGTGATCGACACCCGCCTGACGCGCTCGGCCTTGATGTCCAGCAATGCTGTCGACAGCCAGCGGCGCGGCTCCGCATCGGCCAGCAGCTGCGGACTGGCCAGCAGCGTCGTGGCTGCCCCCAGGGGTCGAACGAACAGGTTGCGACTGCCGTCGGTCTTGCCAAGGATCAGGCTCGTGGCGTTGTCGGCCTTGCCGTCCTCGAGCAGGCTGAGCAGCGTACCGCGCGCGTTGGCCGAACCGGGATCCTCGACCTGCAGCAGGGCGTATCGATTTGGATCCGAGGTCTTCTCCTCGACGATCTCGAGGGCCGCGGCATCGAGCAGCAGCCGGCGGATCTGCGACTCGTCGGCCGGGAAGTCCCGCTCCAGCACCCGCCAGCCGGACTCGCCGCGCCGCAGCGTCGTCGTCGTGCCATCGCCGCGCGCAATGCGCACTTCGGTGATGGCGTTCAGTCGACCGGCGAGGCCAGGCAATACCGCGTCGCCGACCTGCACGGCGCGAGGCAGGGCTGCGCTGGGTGATGACAGCCAGAACGCGCCGATCACGGCGCACAGCGCGACCGCGCCGATCCACAGCAGTCGCCGCGCGTTCATGCCTGCAGGTCCGGTGGCGTCGTGCCGGTTGCGGCGAGATTGCGGTCCCGCTGCAGCGTGACGATCGCGGCCTGCCGGCGGCGGCGCCACCAGGCCATCAGCATCGCAACGCCGGCGAACAGCAGCGGCGCGACGACGATGTTCAGCAACTTGAGTCGATCGCCAAGCGCTTCGATCTCTTCATCCAGCCCGCGGCGCACCTCGCGCAGTTCGCGACGGATGCGCAGCTTCTGGCCCTCGAAGCGTTCGATCTCGGCCTGCTGCTCGGGAGACCAGCAGCCCCGCCTGCTCGCCGCCCTGGTGACTGCAGCTGTGTCAGCGTCTGCTCTGGCTTTCCAGCTCCCGCTCCAGCTCGATCTCCTTCGCGCGGAAGTGGTCGTCGGCCTGCGCGGCGTAACGCGTCGACCCGCTCGAACGGGCAAAGCGAAGCTCGCGCGGCCACGGAGGCTGATCAGGTCACCGCTGCCGGCGAGGTTGTCGATCGCATTCCAGACGAAGTCACCGTTGTTCGCCCACGCCTGCGCGACGCGCTGGCCGAAGAAGTTCTGCTGGCGGACCCACAGGAAGTCCGACAGCAGGTCCGTGTCCGCGACGACGATCAGGTTCAGCGGCTGCGCGGATTCCACCAGCGCCGTGGCGCCCTCTGGCAGCACGGCACCGGCGGGTGGGCCCGACGCGAACGCCGAGCGGACCTTGCCGGTCACGCGCGCCGCCAGCGCCAGCCGCTGTCCTCCCGACTTGAAGCCATCGCGCAGCGTGCCGGGGTCCATCAACATCTCGAAGCGCTGCGCCGGGATCGGCGCGGCATCGACACTGGTCTGCAGCAGTGGCTCGAAGCGCGTGCCCGCGCCCTCGGCAGGCGCGACGAAGCCGCTGGAGGCGAGGTTGATGCTGTCGAGCGTGGCCGTCGTGACGTCGTCGGCCGACAGTGCCGTCCGGTCGAGGCCGAGGATGCCGATGTGGCGGGTCGGCGGCGCGCCCGGCTGCATGCTGACGGTGATGCCGTAGTTCAGGTCGCCGACGGCATTGCCGCGGTCGAACTGCACGCCCCACGCCGCGAGCAGGTCGTCGAGCCTGGACGCGCGCTCGGCGCCGAAGGCTGCGAGCGGGTTGCCGGGCTCGGCGGCGCTGTTGTCGCCTTCGGCGAGCGGGTCGACGAACAGCAGGATGCGGCCGCCACGCAGCGCAAACTGGTCGATCGCGAAGCGCGCCGCGGGCGTCAACGTCTTCGGATGCACGAGGACCAGCACCTCGATGGCCGGGTCCAGCTGCGTCAGGGTCGGTTCGAGCAGGCGCACGTCGAACAGTTCCTGCGCCTGCGACAGCACGAGCCAGGGATCCGAAGGCTGGCCGGTCATCGGGTCGAAGCCGCCCTGCATCGGCAGCTCCGTCAGCCAGCCGACGACCGGTTTGCGCGCAGCGCCGAGCTGCTGGATCAGTTTCGCGATGTCGTACTCGAGGAACGGCTCCTTGGCCGGATCGAGGAATGGAATCACGGCCTTGCCGTCGGTGGAGTTGCTGCCCGCGAGTCCCAGCCACAGTTGCCCGCCCGCGCCGCCGAGCGGCACGCTGCGGATGCCAAGCTCGCTCGCGCGATCCTCGTCCTCCGAGAAGGGCTGCGGGTCGATGACGTTGAGTCGCAGCTTGCCGTTCGAGCGGGACGCGAGTTCCTCGAGCAACTCGCGCACGCGCATCGCGTAGGTGCGGATCTGCGGCAGGTCGGTCGCGCCCTGCGCCGAGTAGAACAGCGTCAGCGTCACGGGTTCGGGCAAGCTGCGGACGATGTTCAGCGTGCCCGGCGACAGCGTGTACAGGCGATTCTCGGTGAGGTCGAGCCGGGCGCCGCGGAGCAACAGGCCCGACAGGACGGTCAGCGCGACGAACAGCAGCGCGAGCGCCGCGATCGCGCCGCCCCCCAACGCCTTGCGGGTGCTGGCGACGCTCATTGGGACTTCCTCACGTCCAGCACGATCGCGGTGGCGATCAGGAAGAACGTGATCGTCAAGCCGAAGTACAACAGGTCGCGCAGGTCCAGCACGCCCTTCGACAGTGCTTCGAAGTGCGTGAGGAACGACAGCTGCGCGATCGCGTCGACGACCACCCCCGGTGCCCAGCCGCGAAAGGCATCCAGCACCAGCGGGAAACCCGCCAGCAGGAATGCGAAGCACACGACGACCGCGGAGATGAAGGCGATGACCTGGTTGCGCGTCAGCGCGGACATGCACGAACCGATCGCGAGGAAGCCGCCGGCCATCAGCAGGCTGCCGACATACCCGGCGATGATCGCGCCGTTGTCCGGCGAACCCAGCCAGTTCACGGTGATCCAGATCGGGAACGTCAGCGCGAGCGCGAGGCCCGCGAACGCCCAGGCCGCGAGGAACTTCGCCACCACCGCCTGCGCCAGCGTCAGCGGTTGCGTCATCAGCAGCTCGATGCTGCCGCTCTTGCGCTCCTCGGCCCACAGCCGCATCGAGATCGCCGGGATCAGGAACAGGTACAGCCACGGATGGAAGTTGAAGAACGGCGCGAGATCGGCCTGGCCGCGTTCGTAGAAGCTGCCGAGGTAGAACGTGAACGCGGCCGCGAGCACGAGGAATATCAGGATGAAGACGTAGGCCAGCGGCGTCGCGAAGTAACTCGCGAGTTCGCGGCGGAACAGGATCGCAACGGTACGCACGCGCAGGTCTCCGTGGCGCTCAGGCGGTGATGGAGCGGAAAACGTCGTCGAGCCGCCCGGACTCGAGGCGCAGGTCGCGCAGCGTGACGCGCTGCTGCGCGGCCCAGTCGGTGACGGCGGCCAGCAGCGCCGGCCCCGGTTCGCGAGGCAATGCGGTCAGGCGCCGCTCGCGCTCCTGCACCTCGACCGCGACGACGCCGGGCAGCGCCGCCAGCGAGTCGCGGATGCCATCGACGGCGCCGATGTCGTCGAGCGCGAACGACACGGCATCGTGGTAGCGCGAGCGCGCCGCGAGGCCCTGCGGCGTGTCGTCGGCGACGATGCGGCCGCGGGCGATGATGATCGCGCGCGTGCAGACCGCGCCGACCTCCTCGAGGATGTGGGTCGAGACGACGATCAGCTTGTCACGCGCCATGTCGGCGATCAGTCCGCGAACTTCATGCTTCTGGTTCGGGTCGAGGCCGTCGGTGGGCTCATCGAGGATCAGCACCGGCGGGTCGTGCACGACCGCCTGGGCGAGCCCGACGCGGCGACGGAAGCCCTTGGACAGGGTCTCGATGCTCTGTTCGAGTACCTGGCCGAGCTGCAAGCGTTCGATGACGTAGTCGAGCCGCAACCGGCGGGTGTTGCCCTCGAGGCCGCGCAGGTCGGCAATGAAGCCGAGGAAGCCGCGCACCGACATCTCGCCGTAGCTCGGCGCGCCCTCGGGCAGGTAGCCGAGGCAGCGTTTCGCGGCCAGCGGGTCGCGTTCGACGTCATGGCCGCAGATGCGGGCGGTGCCGCTGGTCGGCGCGATGAAGCCGGCCAGCATGCGCATCGTGGTCGATTTGCCGGCGCCGTTGGGTCCCAGGAAGCCGAGCACCTCGCCGGGCTCCACGCGGAAGCTGATGCCGTCGACGGCGGTCAGGGCGCCGTAGCGGCGCGTCAGGTCCGTGGTTTCAATCATGGCGGCGAATTCTGGGCAGGCAGGGCGGCAGAATTCAAGGTGACTCCTGGCTGGTCGGCGCTAGAATCGGCTGGTGAGCACGCTCGTCAAGAGAACCACTCTGATCGTGCGGGACCTCGGGAGTTCCATCGCGTTCTACCGCGACGTCCTGGGGCTGTCCGTCTGGTACGACGACGAGGTCGTGCTGTCGGGCGTCGGCCTCGCAGCGGGTCAGCGCGGCGATCGGACGCGCCTCGTCATCATGAAATGCCAGGACCCGGTCGTCGGCATGATCGGCCTGCTGGAGTTCACGGAGCCGCGCCTGCCCGAGCCGCCGCGCCGCGAGCGCCTCGGCATTGGTGACATCGTGTTCGTCATGCAGGGCGACGACGCCCACGGCACCTGGGAGCGGGCCGTCGGCTTCGGCGCGCGCATCCACGCCACGCCCCACGAGTTCCGCGTGCGCGGTGCCGATGGCCGCGAACTGCGGATGACCTCGCTGTCGCTGTGGGACCCGGACGACTACTTCATCGAATACAACCAGCGCCACGATTAGGAGAACTGCGCATGGAACGACGCGACCTGTTATTGGGCAGCCTGACCGGACTTGCAACCACGAGCCTGCTGGGTGGCGATCTGGCTGCGGCCGCCACCGAAACGGCGGCGGCGGCGCCCAGCCTGACGGGACCTTACCTCGACCTGACGACGTCGCGCGGCACGATGCTGAACGTCGCGCGGCTCGTCGGGGACCTGAACATCGGCCAGCAAAAGGCCGGCTGGTACAACGGCTACGTCTGCGGCGTGCGCCCGGACGAGGCGGTGCGTGACCTGTTCGGCTTCGCGGGCTTCGGCATGGCGCGGCTGCTGCCGCACGAGAGCGGGCAGGGGTACCGCAAGGTGCTGCGCGAAGTCGGCATCTACTATGACCTGAAGTCCGAAGAGCCGCTCGAGGAGTGGCTGAACCCCTACACCAACGAACGCGTGCGTGTCGTGCCGGTCGCGAACGACCCGTTCAACCAGGTCATCCAGGAGACGACGCAGCCGCCGCCGCAGTACGGCGGCCTGAACGCCGGCCCGCCGCCGCCGCCGCGGCCGCTGATCCTGCCGTGGAAGATGCAGGGCGACCTGATCAAGCTCGAGCGCCACATCCACCTGTACTACCGCAACGCGCTGCAGCCCGACAAATGGCCGCGCGAGTCCGCGGGCACGATGGCGCGCGTGTCGGAGTTCTTCACGTATTTCATCCGTGCCGCCGACGTGCAGAACCCCAAGATCACCAAGCTGCCGTTCCATGGCACCTGGTCGCGCATCACGCCGTGGCTGCCGTGGATGCTGATGGGCCAGAGCCCGGGCAACTGCCAGTACTTCACCTACCAGGGTGGTGGCAACGAACTCGAGGATGTGCTGCCGCGCAAGGTGCTCGACTACATCGAGAAGAACTACCCGCTGTACATGAACGCGCCGGACAAGTGGGTCGATCCGTCGCTGTCGTCGATCGAACGCTACGCGCTCGAGCAGAAGCCCGCGCCGGTCCGCTAGCGCGCCGGCTTTCAGGCTGGCCGGGTTTCGATGTCGCCGACGACGCAGGTTTCGGCCTGCGTCGCGGCGGCGGCGATCACGCGGCCGTCGCGATCGAGGAGGGCGGTGTCACCGCCCATGATCACGCTCACATGCGGCGGCAGCGCCTGGTCGCGTGCCGCGGCGAGCCAGAGGCCCGGCAGGCCGAGGCGCCGACATTTTTCGGCGAGCGCGATATCGGCATTGCAGCGCGCTCCCGCCTGTTCCTGCAGTGCATGCGCGCTGAGTTCACCCCGTGCGTCGATGCGCAGCAGGTGCAACGAGGCGGCCCTGCGACGCGGCTGCCATGCGGCGCCGAGCGTGAACTGCAGGCGATGCCGCCGCGCGAACTGGCGCAGGGCCCCGATCTCGGGCGCATCCACCGTGAGGGCGAGGGCGGTTCGCGCCGCCGGCGACTCGATACGATCGTGGCCCAGTGCGAAGGCGCCGGCAGCGAGCCAGTCCAGTCCCGCGTGTGATTCGACGCTGCGCTCCAGCAGCAGCTGCAGCGCTGCGAACGCCCGACGGCGCGATCCGGCGAGGTCCGCGGTGTCGATGAACGGCGCGACCGATTGCAGCAGCCCGACCCGCAATCGACCTGGGTGACGCGACGCGCGCGGACGCGGCAGCGCCGCGACCGCCGGTACCGCGCCCGCGCCGAGCACCGTGCCCGCGAGCAGGACATCGCGCCGCGTCAACATGCGCGGACGCTCAGCGCTCCGACGGCGGCGTGATGACGCCGCTGCGCACGAGGTTGCGATACGCCTCCTGCTGCACTTCGAGGATGCGCGCCTTCGAGTCCATCGGTGCATCGGCAAAGCGGTTCGGCGGATACAGCGTGGTTGCGTTGTAGAGGGGGCGATAGATGTCGAGCCGCTGGCGCAGTAGCCGGTTGCCTGAGCCCGGGATCGCGCGCATCCGGCGCAGCGCCTCGACATCGATCCACGCGCTGCACACGGTCGACTCCCCGGGCCCGCCGGTGTCGGACAGCACGCGACCATCCCAGTCGTAGATCTTGGAGTGGCCGGCCGTCGAGCCCTGCGGCAGCGGCCCGCCGATCTGGCCCGTCTGGTTCGCGGAGACCAGGAACATCATGTTTTCGGACGCGCGGACCTTCTTGGCCGATTCCCAGCTCCACATGTCGGAGGCGCCGTGATCGGAGGTCGGATGCAGCAGCACCTCGGCGCCGCGCAGCATGAACATCCGCGCCGCTTCGGGGTACATGATCTCGCCGCAGGGCATCATCGCGATCTTGCCGAGGTCGGTCTTCGCGACCGGGAAAGTGCCCTCGATGCCGTAGCGATCGAGGTACTGGTCCATGAAATCGTGCGGCGAACCGGTCTGCACCGTATTGATGCGGCGGTACTTCAGCACGATGTCGCCCGACGGGTTGATCAGGTAGCAACAGTTGAAATAGCGACCGGGCCAGGCCGGGTCGCGTTCGTAGGAATTGAGGCCGATCCAGATCTTGAGGTTCTGCGCCTCGCGCTGCAGCCGCTCGGTGACCGGCCCCGGGATCTCGATGCAGGCCTTGTCGATCCACTCGGCCGCGCTCTCCTGCAGCGGGAAGCCCGTCAGGCAGAACTCGGGGAACAGCAGCAGGTGCCGGCCGCCGTCCCGCGCGACGCCGCGCGCGAGCGTGATCCAGCGGTCGATCGAGCGGTTCATGATCACGAGCGCCTCGTCGCGATCGCGGGCGCTGTTGACGAGGTTGCAGTAGACCTGCATGCAGGTCGCGCGCCAGGGCTGGATCATCATTCCTCCGCAGTGGCCATCCACCCGCAAAGATAGCGGTGCCGCGCACGCGGTGCAGCGCTTGCGTGCGATGATCCACGCAGCGAATGATCCGGGCGCGACCGGGCGCCATGGGGGTATCGATGTCGTATGGCAGGACTGGTGTCACGAACCGGGTGCTGACGGGCGCCATGCTGGGCGCGTTGCTGCTCGCCGCGGCGGGTCCCGTCGCGAGCGCAGGCGATCGCGATCCTGCGGCGCGGGTCGCGCCCCCAGTGCCCGCGAAGGCGCTCGCGCTGCATCGACGCCTGCTGACGCTCGACACCCACCTCGACACGACGATGCATCTGGCGCGGCCGCGCTGGAGCATCCTCGAGCGGCACTCGCGGCGCACCGATCCGTCGCAGGTCGACCTGCCGCGCATGCTCGAAGGCGGCCTCGACGGCGGCTTCTGGGCGATCTTCCTGTCGCAGGGGCCGCGCACGCCCGAGGCCCATGCGCGCGCGCGCGATCAGGCACTGCGGATCACGCTGCGGCTGCGCGAGATGGTGGCCCGGCATGGGGATCGCTTCGAACTCGCACTGACCGCGGACGATGCCGCGCGCATCGCCGCCGCCGGCCGCAGCATCGTCTACCTGTCGATCGAGAACGGCTACCCGATCGGCCAGGACCTGACCCTGCTGCGCACGTTCCATGAACTCGGCGTGCGCATGTTCGGCCCGGTGCACTTCGCCAACAACGACCTGGGCGATTCGGCGACCGACCCCAAGGGCCCTGAATGGGGCGGCCTGAGTCCGCTCGGGCGCGAGGCGGTCGCCGAGGCCAACCGGCTCGGCATCGTGCTCGATGCGTCGCACGCGTCCGACGCCGTGCTCGACCAGATGCTCGAGCTGTCGCAGGCGCCGATCATCCTGTCGCACTCGGGCTTCAAGGCGGTGTTCGACCACCCGCGCAACATCGACGACGACCGCCTGCGGCGCATTGCGGCGGCCGGCGGCGTCATCAGCATGAATTCCCTGCCCGCCTACCTGCAGCGCGTCGACGTGCCGCCGGAGCGCCGCGCGGCGCTCGCGCCATTGATGCGGCGCTTCATGAACTTCGGCGAACTGACGCCCGAAGCCGCGGCGCAGTTCGTCGCGGAGCGCGATGCCATCGACCGGCAATACCCCGTGCGTCCGGTCGACTTCGACGACTTCATGGCCCACCTGCTGCACGCGCTCAAGGTCGTGGGGCCTGATCACGTCGCGATCGGTCTCGACTGGGATGGCGGCGGTGGCGTCATCGGCATGGAGGACGTCACGCAGATCCCGCGCATCACGGCGCGCCTGCTCGCGGAGGGCTACAGCGAGGCAGACCTCGGCAAGATCTGGAGCGGGAACGTGCTGCGGGTGCTGCGCGCGGCCGAGGCGACGCGTGACCGGCTCGCGCAGGCGCGACAGCTGCACGCGCGCATACTGAATCTCGATGCACATGCCGACGTACTGCATCCGGAATCGCGCGCGCAGTACCTGCGGTCCGGCGAACGCTCACGGATCGATCTCGCCCGGTTGCGCGACGGCGGCATCGATGCGATCACGCTCGCGGTCGCGGTGGGGCCGGGTCCGCGCACCGCCGAGTCGCACGCCGCCGCGCAGCGCGAGGCGCGCGAACGGCTCGAGACGATCCGCGGCTTCGTGGCCAGCGGCGCGGGCGCCGCGGAGCTGGCCGGCAGCGCCGCCGACATCGAGCGCATTGCCGCGGCGGGTCGCATTGCCGTGCTGCCGTCGTTCCAGAACGCGCGCATCCTGGGCGGCGACGTCGACGCGATCGACGCCTGGTACCGCGACGGCATCCGGGTGTTCGGCTTCACGCACGCCGGCAATAACGAGTTCGCCGACTCGTCGCGCCCGACGCCGCCGGAGGGTGAGCTGCACGGGGGTTTGTCGCCGCTCGGCCGCGAGGCCGTCAGGCGGCTCAACGATCTCGGCGTCGTCATCGATGTCTCGCAACTGACGCCTGCGGGCGTGCAGCAGGTCGTGGCGCTGAGTCGCGCGCCCGTGATCGCCTCGCACTCCGCCGCGCGCGCGCTGATCGACCACGTGCGCAGTCTCGCCGATGCCGAGATCGATGCGATCGCGTCCCGCGGCGGACTCGTCTGCGTGCCGCCGTTCAGCGGCTACATCGCGCCACTGACGGCTGACTTGCCTGAGCGCGTGCGCGTGCTGCGCACCGAGTTTGGGTTGAGTCCCGATTTCCCGAATACGCTCGCCGGCCATGCGAGCGGACTGCAGACGCTGCCGCGCGACCGGCAGGGCGTGTTCCTCGCGCGGCTCGGCGCGCTGCGGCCGCGCGCGACGGTGCGCGACTACGCCGATCATCTCGAGCATGTGATCCAGCGGGTCGGGGTCGAGCATGCCTGCATCGGCACCGACTTCGACCATGGGGCCGGTATCGGGGGGTTCGACCATGCCGGGGAGGCCGTGAACGTCAGTGCCGAGCTGCTGCGCCGGGGATACGCGGAAGCCGACATCGAGAAGATCTGGGGCGCGAACTTCCTGCGCGTGCTCAGGGCGGTGGAGGGCGCCGCGGCAACTCGGTGATTTCCATTCGCGTGCCATCCGGATCGCGCACGACCATCGTGCGCAATCCCCCTGGCATCGACATCGGCGGTTCGATGATCTCGGCGCCGAGTTCGCGCAGTCGGGCGTGGATCGCCGCGACGTCATCGGTCGTCATCACGAGGATGGGCATGCCGCGCAATGGTGCGTTCCCCGCGACGTCACGCAGCGCCGGAAGTCTGGGCGAGTGCACTTGTGCGAGCCCGATGGTGCCGCCGTCGATCCGGCCCGTCGACAACGTGTTGTCATTGTTCATGCGCGCGAACGTCAGCCGCGCGTCCGGTGGCAGGCCGAAGACCTTCAGGGAGCCCGGGTCGGTCACCTCGACGCGACGGTCGTTGGCGAATCCCAGCGCCTCGTAGAAGCGGATGCTGCGATCAAGATCGCTGACGATGAACGTCGTGCGGCGCGCGACCGCCTTCGCTTCCGGCGCGTCGGGCGCTGCCGAAGGATCGGCATCGACAGGCAGCGCCGCGACCATGGCCACCACAGCCAGCAGTCCCAGTTGGCTTCGCATTGCGGCAGTGTAGCCTGCCTGCGCGGTGGGGTGACCCCTTGCCGGAACATCGCTGCGGCGGTAGAACGTCGCAGAGCGGACTGCCGGTGCGCGGCTCCGCCGGGGAGTGGCGAACGTGAAGGCCGCATGGTGGATCCTGTTGCTGCTGCCGTCGCCGGCCTTCGCGACCTGGTACGAAGCCCGCACGCCCAACTTCATCGTGCTTTCGGACGGTTCGAAGCGCCAAGCGGAAGATTTCGCGAGGCGTCTCGAGCGCTTCGACCGGATCCTGCGGATCAATACCGGCAACGAGGACGTCCAGCCGGGCTTGCCCCTGCGGGTCGTGCTCAGGCGCAACGCGCGCGAAGTGCAGGAACTCGCGTGGTGGGCGGGCAGGGACCTCGTCGGATTCTACACGGCCGGCCTGCGCGGTCCCGTCGCCGTCGTTGATCGCTCGCCAGCCCAGGGCGATTACGACCTCTCCGGGGAGATGGTGCTCTACCACGAGTACGTCCACCACTTCATGTTGCAGTACACGCCGTTCGCGTACCCGGTCTGGTACGCGGAGGGCTACGCCGAGTACTACTCGACGGCCCTGTTTCGGTCCAATGGCGACGTTGACCTGGGGCGGCCGCCATTGGCTCGCGTGCCGTCGCTCGCGCTGGAGAAGTGGTTGCCGCTGCAACGACTGCTGACCACGACGCGCGCCGATGGTGACGAACGCGAAGTGCGCATGTTGTACGCCCAGGGTTGGTTGCTGACGCACATGCTGTCGAGCGACGAGGCGGCCCGCCGCCAGCTTGCCCTGTACCTGAGGGCGCTCGGCGAAGGCACGGCCGTCGAAGACGCGTGGAGCGCGGCGTTCGGCAAGTCGATCGCCGAGTCCGACGATGATCTGCGCGCCTACTTTGAGCGACTCAAGCGGACGAATGGCGTCAGCATCCGCCGCTACTACGCGCCGAAGTTCGAGACTGTAGCGCTCAATGTTCGGGAACTGCGTGATGCCGAGGTGGCGTCGATCGAGCTCGACGTCCGGCTGCGAGAGGACGTCCGACCCGAGGACCGCGATCCCGTCTGGGCCGAGGCCCAAGCCCTCGTGCAGCGATTCCCGCAGGATGCGTACGTGTTGACGCTGGCGGCAGAGGCCGCGCTGGCCACGAATCGATTCGCGGATGCCGCGCCGCTTGCGGACCGTGCGCTGGCGGCGGACCCGAATGCGCAGCGCGCCATGGTGGTCCGGGGCGCGAGCCGCATCGAACCGCTGCTCGATGCCAGCGACGTCGATGACTCGCAGGTGGCCGATGCGCGCCGCTGGATCGTTCGCGCCAACCGGCTCAACCCGGACGACCCGATGGCCTTGCTCTACAACTACCTGAGCTACACCGTGCGCATGGTCGAGCCATCCGACAATGCGCTGCAGGGTTTGCGGGTTGCCCACGCGGTGTTGCCGCAGTCCGCCCGGGTGACATTGACGCTCGGCTCGGCATTGCTGATGCGCAACCTGTTGCCGGAGGCGCGGCGTGTGTTGTCGCCACTGGCTTACGCGCCCCACGCCAAGGGGGCCAGCGCCGAGGCGCGCAAGATGCTCGAATCGGCGGCGACGGCGCAGCCCTGACCGGCACGTCGGCTGCTGGCCGCCCGAGCGGCGCCGCGCTTGCTGACGTACCATCCTGCCTGACCATGCAGGCCTCGATCGTCACCAATCTGCTGCTGCCGCTGGCACTGGCCATCATCATGCTCGGGCTGGGGCTGTCGCTCGCCGTCGCGGATTTCCGTCGCGTCGTGCGCTATCCGCGTGCCGTACTCATTGGCCTGTTCACGCAGACGGTGATCCTCGTCGCCGGCGCGTTCGCGATCGCTGAAGCTGTTCGCGCTGGGACCGGAGCTCGCGGTCGGCCTGATGCTGCTCGCAGCGTCGCCCGGGGAGCGTCGGCCAACATCTACAGTCACCTTGCGCACGGCGACGTCGCACTGAACATCACGCTGACGGCCGTCAACAGCGCGCTCGCACTGTTGACGCTGCCGGTGATCGTTGACGCCGCGATGCAGTATTTCCTCGGCCAGGACCAGTACGTGCCGCCGCCGACCGGCAAGGTGGTCGAAGTCGCGGCGTTGATCGTGCTGCCCGTCGCGCTCGGCATGTTCGTGCGCGCGACCTGGCCGCGGTTCGCGGCGAGCCTCGAGCGGCCGATCCGGGGCTTCGCCGTGCTGGTGCTGGCTTTGGTGGTGCTGGCTGCCGTCGCCGCCGAGTGGGAGCGACTGCCCGGGTTCATCGCCGCGGTCGGCGCCGCCTGCCTCGCGTTCAATCTGCTGAGCATGGCGGCCGGCTACGGGCTGCCGCGGCTGTTGCGCCTGCCGCGCGACCAGTCCATCGCGATCTCGATGGAGATCGGGATCCACAACGGCACGCTCGCGATCTTCATCGCGCTGAACGTGCTTGGCAACGCGACGATCTCGATTCCGGCCGCGGTCTACAGCATCATCAGTGTTCGTGACGGCTGGGGTCTTCACGTGGTGGCTCAATCGCCAGCGCTCGCGCGCCGTCGAGTAGGGGTAGCCCGCGGGGAAGACCCGAATTGGCGCTCCCTACGGGATTCGAACCCGTGTTACGGCCTTGAGAGTCGACTCAGGCGTCTTTTGATGTCTACCGGGGTCTACTGGAAAAATAAATTAAAACAATGACTTAGGGAATCGTGTTTGCTGGTGTCCATGGGCGGTATAGTGCGTCCATGCCAGAAACCTACCTAAACCTACCTAAGCTTCTCGCGCTTCCGGGGACGGCCAATGGCCCGTAAGCGACGCAGCGCCAGGCTGCAGACCATCGCCGCGAGGCACGCACTCCAGGTACGTCACGAACCCTACTGGCACGAGCTTCGCCGCGGGTTGCATCTCGGCTTCCGAAAGGGGCCGACGGCCCACACCTGGATGCTGCGCGAGCATCGCGACGGTCGGTTCATCAAGCGACGCCTCGGGCTCGCGGATACGGCAGACATCGCCGCCGATGGGGCTACCGTGCTTTCGTGGGAGGACGCTCTGCGACTCGCCGTCGCGGACGAACGCCCCACCGTTACCTTGGGACCGCGCTACACGGTGGCGCAGGCGCTCGAGGACTACTGGGTGCACCGCGTCGCCAAGTCGCCCACCGGTTCCGTGGAGGCGGACCGCATCAAGTCCAAGGCGGTCATCGAACCCGCTTTCGGCGACCGCGAGCTGGGTTCACTGACGGCTGGGGAACTGCGCCGCTGGCGTGATGGTCTGGTCAAGCCCTCCGCCGACCGTGACCGGCAACGACGCAGCCAGGCCACGGCAAACCGCGTCTGGTCGATCCTAAGGGCTGTGCTGAACCATGCGTATGCCAACGACCGCGTCGTCTCAGCGGACGCGTGGCGGCGCATCAAGCCGTTCAAGAACGTGGATCGAGCCAAGACTCGCACGCTTACGGTGAAGGAGGCGCAGGCGTTGCTGAAGGTACTCCCTGAGGACTTCGCCCGACTCGCCATGGGTTCCATGCGAACGGGCCTGCGCCTGGGCGAGTGCATCGCTCTGCGGGTAAAGGACGTCGGCAAGCGAGAAGTGCGCGTCGAGCATTCCAAGACAGGCAAGGCGCGAATGGTGCCGCTAGAGTCGGAGGGGCGAAAGTTCTTCGCCAGCCTGGTGAAAGGCCGCCCGCCTGACGACTTGGTGTTCAAGCGCGCCGACGGAAAACCATGGGGCAAAATGGATGCGTCGCGTTACATGGCGCGCGGAGTAAAGCTGGCCAAGCTGAAGACGCCGGCAACGTTTCACGACCTTCGCCGAAGCTACGGAAGCTGGCTGATCAACGAGGGGGCCAACGGAGAGGTGATCCAGAAGCTACTTGGCCACGCGGACACTCGAATGACCCTTCGGGCGTATGCCCACCTGCTAGACAAGACGGTCAGGAAGGAGCTGGAGCGGGGCCTGCCCAAGTTTGGCATGCCTTCAGCTCAGGGCAAGCGATAGCACGAGATATCGCTAATACACACCGATAACCGGGTCTGGCCGCCCGCGAATCCAGGTGGACTTGCACTGAATCGAGTCCGCTATCTAATGCAGAGCGTCTCATCAACTCTTGAGGTCGCTCATGCCCCGTTTCAACCCCGCAGGCCGAACACCCCGCGCTCCGCGCGCCGTGAATCTGGCGCCCATTGACGGCAACCAGCGCTACACGCCTGACGAATCCTGTGCGTACCTGCGCATCTCGCGCGCTTTCCTCTACCAGAAGATTCGCTCCGGGGAGTTGCGGGTATTGAAGGACGGTCGTCGCACGTTCATTTCAGGCGTGGACCTCATCTCCGCATCGCGGCCGCAACAGTCATGAAAGCCGCGCGAGAGAGTGGTGCGCGTGCAGCCGGTCACCGCCGGACATGTGAGCACTGCGGACGCGGGACGGCCGACAAGACCGTCAGTGCGACGCGGTTCGATGACCGTATTGTGTGGAAGTGTCATCGGTGCGGTGCGGCTGGCGTGCAGCACGATCAGCGGCACATCGTCATGATGCCGCGCCCGGTGCGGACTGCCCCACCCGCTGCGCCATTGGAATGGTCAGCGCACGCCGAGTCCATTTGGCGGCGCACTCAAGGGCTGCGCGGCACGCTGGGGGAGGTCTATCTGCGGTATAGGGGTTGCGCTCTGCCGCCCGCCGACAGCCATCTGATCAGCATTGTGAGAGACGCTGAAGACGCTGGAAGTTCGATACGCGTAGAAGCAGCCCCGTTGATTGGGGCGGGTGAACGGCACACACCAAACTGAAAGGCGGACTCCTGTTGTTAAAAGTAGAAAAAGCGGAAGAGTGAACGGGCGTCAATGCCAATGAAGTAATCTGAGATTGTAGTCGACCTCTGAAGGGGGATTTAGACCTTAACTTGTCGTCCGCCGATCGTGTTGCAGGTGTGCTCACCGTAGATACGATCTGCGCCGCAGATCGCGAACGCCACACCGGGCGTAAGTTGGCCACGGGCCTCGGAGACGAGAAGCGTTACTGCGGACTGGCTTTCTCGAATCTTCGTCGCTCCCCGTGGCTGGCTCCGCGACAGACTCGTCTGAGAGCGCGGTCGCTCCGGATCGTGACCCTGGTCTAGGCCACACTGACTTTAGGCCGTCAATGTGTTCGTGGAGACTCGGCGAAATGTGGTTCCAAAGAGGATCCAGAACAACGTCGAGCCCTTCGCGTCGCGCGAGCTTGGCAGCAGGGACAAAATCAGCATCTCCTGTAATTAGCACCACTTTGCTGACCAGCCGTTTATAGGCCAACGAAGCGATGTCAATTCCGAACTTGATGTCAACGCCCTTCTGGCTCGAATCGTAAAAGACGTCCGATTCCTGTAGATCATCAACGGAGATCTCGCGGCGGATTAGTCGCTTGGTTGCGGACGACTTGATGAGCCATTGGTTGCCATCATGCAGCTCACCGAGGCGAAGGGCGACCTTCCGAAGGCAAACTAGCTCGCGATGGACCTCGTTTCGAAACACGTTCCTGGCCTCGCGAGCGAAGTCGACGGCCCTGTTCGACACTGGGTTATGCGCTTTCTTGGTCAGTGGTTTGCAGTCGTAAACCAGGACTCTGTAGAGCTGTTCTCCGCCTCGGCTATCGACGTGTCGTAGCGCAGTCCTCCAAACAGCGCTCGCCACTTCTTTGGGCGTATGAGGAGGACTGGCTCCTCGCTCCACGAGCGTCTTGTAGCGCGGCAGAAAGAAGCCAAGATCTACCAAAATGGCGACGTAGCGCACCTGGCGGCCTCCCAAATAGAAAACCCTTGGGGTCGGCGCCTCCGCTACGACGGGGAGGGCGTACTGCCAAGGGCGCTATAGGGATGAAATCGTAGTCTCGACATCAACGACGCGCAAGCGCGATCGACCCAACTTGTGGAATCGTGTCGAAACCGACGCGACACCTCCCGAGAACCTCCCTAAGCTCTTCAGAGGTTCTCGGCCTAGCACGTAAATACTTGATTCAATTGGCGCTCCCTACGGGATTCGAACCCGTGTTACGGCCTTGAGAGGGCCATGTCCTAGGCCTCTAGACGAAGGGAGCGTGCTGCCGCGGGTGCGGCTCAGGCAGGCGCGGTATTATAGAGAGGTGCCGCCAATGCTCAAGTTTTCAGGGACCCAGCCACTTTGAACGCCCCGCACGCGCCCGTCGGGGCCCAACCGTCGCTTGCGCGGGTCATTCCGCGCGACCAGCATCCCATCTCCCGCCAACATATCTCGCCGGATGCACTGCGAGTGCTCTATCGGCTGAAGGACGCGGGTTTCCAGGCCTTCCTCGTCGGTGGTTGCGTCCGCGACCTGCTGCTCGGCATCACGCCGAAGGATTTCGATGTCGCCACGGACGCGCTGCCGGAACAGGTCAAGAAACTGTTCCGCAACTGTCGGCTCGTGGGGCGCCGCTTCCGGCTTGCCCATGTGTTCTTCGGTCGCGAGACCATCGAGGTCGCGACCTTCCGCGCCTCGGCGGCGCCGCCGCCGGGCGAGGATCCGCCACCGGATGCCGATGCGGACGGTGACGAGGAGCTCGACGACACCGATGCCGTATCGACGGCCGACCGCGATCCGCGCTTCGATCCGGACGAGGATGAAGGTGAGCGTGTCATGGATGCCGAGGGCCGCATCCTGCGCGACAACGTCTACGGCTCGATCGACGAGGACGTCTGGCGCCGCGACTTCACCGCCAATTCGCTCTACTACAACATCGCCGATTTCTCGGTCTGGGACTATGTCGGCGGCATGGAGGACGTGCAGGCGCGGCGCCTGAAGCTGATCGGCGACCCGGAGACGCGCTTCCGTGAAGACCCGGTGCGCATGCTGCGCGCGGCG
>JAWLAD010000033.1:0-35544 GCA_041395605.1 Steroidobacteraceae bacterium | reverse complement strand
CGGATCGACGTTGATGTAGGGGTCGAGCTTGACCATCGCGACCTTGAGGCCGCGCGCCTCGAGGATCGCGCCGAGCGAAGCGGAGGCGATGCCCTTCCCCAATGAGGACACTACGCCGCCGGTGACGAACACGAATCGAGACATGGGAGGACCCGCCGCTGGTGAGACGCCCGGGCCATCTGCACGAAGCCCGTCAGCGCGACGGGTCGCCAGACTAACAAATCAGTGGATTTTCCTCAACGCCGACGCCCGCTGCGGATGCACCGCCATGGATGCGTCAGCGTCGCGGGCCCCTGCTGGATGGCTGGCGCCGCCTCGAGCGGTGCCGGTGCGCGCCAGCGTGCTCATGCGCGTGAGTCGTGCCGTCGGCGTGCGTGTGGCTCGCCGGATGATTATGACCATCTTCGTTGCGCACCCATGCGTACAGCGGCGGCTTCTCGGCCCGCAGGCGGTCGGCGACGCGCTGGGCGTTCTGTTCGATGTTCGTCCATGGATTGAAGTGGAAGTAGTTGTGCAGGTCGCAATCGGTGCGACCCAGCGCGATGCACCCGAGCTTGCTCGCGAACGCGCCGTGGTTGATGTAAGGCGGGCGCCAGAAATAGCCGCCCGTCGGAAGTTCGCCGAACTGCATCATCCAGGAAGTCCCCCAGATGTGGTAACTCTCCTCGGCGCAGTCGTGGTACGAGATGTTGTCCTGCCAGAAGTTTGGCGTCATGCAGTACAGGAACGTGTAGGCCTTCGAGACCGGATCGGCGCGCAGCACCTTGGACATGCATCCCGGAGCGACCGCCGGATTCTTGGTGGCCGAGCGCCAGCTGAGATCGCCGTACGCGTCGACGCTGACCATCCCGTCGCGTGCCGCCGCTGGATGGTCGACGTCCGACGCCGAGAAGCTCGGCTCGCCGTAGTTGTAGAACAGCAATGCGCGCGCCGCACGCGGCACCCGCAATTCGGGCAGCGCCACGCCGGCGGGCAGCCACAGGTATCGACCGGCGCCCCAGCGCTGGTCCCCGGCGACGATTTCGCCGTCCAGCACGAACAGTTCCATCTCCGAGTGACTGAAGCCTGGCGGTCGACGCCAACCCCCCTCGAAACGCACGACCAACGAGCAGGCGCCAGTGTCCGTATCGATACTGAGGGTCTTGTAATGGATGCCCTTGGGAAAGCCCGGCAGCGTCAGGCGCCGGAACGGCGCCTGACGCTCATCGTACGGCTCGATGTGCGGACGGGCCACCGCGTCAGAACCGATAGCTCAGGCTGACGCCGACCTGGCGCGGCACCGGCAGATAGACCGTGAAAGCACGGGAACCCGAAGTGCGCGTGCCGCTGCCATCGTCATCCTGGAACGCCACCGAGCGGATCAGGGCCGTCGGCGTCTCGTCGTCGGTCAGGTTGCGACCCCATATGGCCGCCTCGAACCGGTCGTTGCGCACCCCGAGCCGCAGGTTCAGGTTCTCGGTCGGACCAATGTACGCAAGATTGTAGATGCTCTCGTACTGCTTGCTGGCGCGCGTGTAATCCGCCCGGGCGAACCACTCGAACGCGGTGTCGCGGATCTGGTGCCCGAGGTTGGCCGTCAGGCTGAACTGGTACTCGGCCTGCGCCGGCCAACTGGTCCCCAGGCCGACGAAGTCGCCGCCCTGCAGCGACTGCCCGGTCGGACAACCTGAATAGGGCGTGCCTGCCACGGGTGCACAAATGGGCGTGAACCCCGCGGTCCCGAACGCGCGAATGCCCTCGAGCGCTTCGGTCGACGTCGTGGCGCGACCCACGTCGATCTGGGTGTCGTTGATCGAATAAGCCAGCCGGACGTCCAGCCAGTCCGGAATGACGATCGCGGTGGCCTCGAGCTTCGACGCCTTCGATCGTCGTCTCGCCCGCATTCGCCGTGAAGCGGATGATCGCGGTGTTGTTGCCACAGTCACCCGGTTGCAGGATTCCGGAGTACTCCTGTTCGGTCCAGTCGATCTTGAATACGGCCGCCTGGAACGTCAGACGACGATCGAACAGGCGACCCTTGAGGCCGAGCTCGAAGTTCCTCGCCTCCTCCTCGTTGGTCTTCTGGCGCTCCGGACAGTTGACCAGATCAGGCGCCGTGTTGATCGTCGCGGGCTTGGTGCCCTTCGATGCAACCGCGTAGACCATCAGGTCTTCGGCCAGCTTGTAGTCGGCGGTGAAGCGCGGCAGGAAGCTGTCCGTCTTGACCGTGATGTCGATATTGTTGGTCAGGAACTTGTTGACGAGCTGGATCTCGTCGTTTTGCCAGCGGGCCTCGGCCGCGAGCGAGAGGCGATCGGTCGGATCGAACTGCAGTCGGCCGAACAACGCATAGTTGTCGGCGCTGCGTGTGCCGGCGAACGAAGCCGGCCCCGTGCGGTACGGCAGGCTCTCCGTGCGCTCCTCGTGATAGACATACGCGCCAGCAAGCCCGGACCACTTGCCGCCATTGTCGACGCTCGCCCGGAGTTCCTGCGAGTAGTCTTCGAACCTGACGTCGCGGTCGAAGGTAATGGACGGCAGCATCGCGACCGTGGGGCCGTAGGCGAACGCTGCGCGCGTCGTCAGGTCCGTGCCGTCGCGAACCTTGTCGCGGCCGTACGACGTGACCGAACTGAGCACGACGTTGCCGAGATCCCACTCCAGTTGCAGCGCGGCGCGACCGGAGTCGCGATCCAGACCGGCGCGTCCGTCGTCCTGGAAGGTACCGACGAAGGGTGCCGGCACGGCGGCGTTGCTGGTCGTGTAGCGAATGGCGCCGGCGTCCGGCAGCACTTCACCGCAGTAATACAGCGGCGTCCCGCCTGACGTCGCCGGCAGGCAGTTGTTGAACAGCGAATTCTGCACGTACGCCGCGGGCGCCTCGTCGTCATCATTCGATAACAGCACGCGCAGGTAGGCGTTGAAGGTGTCAGTCGGCTTCCAGCTCAGGCCCAGGGTCGCACTGGTGGACTCCTGACCGCCGACATCCTTGGTCTGCGTCAGCTGGTTGAAATACAGGGAATCGCGCGAGTAGCGGCGCGCGCCGACCAGCAGGCCCCAGCCTTCCGCGATGGGCCCACCCGCGCTTGCGGACAGGTCGTAGTGCCCGAACTCCGCGACAGAGGCCGTTGCACGCCCTTCCCATTCTTCTCCGGGGCGGCGCGTGATGTAGTTGATCGCGCCGGACAGCGTCGCGCGACCGAAGATCGCGCTCTGCGGACCTTTGAGTACCTCGACGCGCTCGACGTTCGACAGCTCCAGGCTCTGCGCGAAACTCGATGGCAGGTAGACACCGTCGATGTAGATGCCGACGAAGCCGGCCGTGCCCGCCACCGCCGATACGCCGCGCAGCGCGATGCGGTCGGAGCTTCGGCTCCCGAGCGCGGAACTGACGAACAGACCTGGCGTGGTGCTGGCCAGATCGTTGATGCTGGCCGCGCCGGCCTGCTGCAGGTCTTCGGCCGAAAACGTCGTGATCGTCAACGGCACGTCCAGCAATCGTTCCTCGACCTTGCGGGCCGTCACGACGACTTCCGCGACTTCATCCGCCGCGGCCGCGAGCGAGCCACCCGGAACAGCCAGCCAGGTCGCCGCAAGCGACCATGTCAACATCGACACGCGTTTCATGTCTTGCTCCCCCAGACGGTCACCGGACCGCCACAAAAAAACTGATCCGATCTGATCCGAACCCGGGTCCTCGCGGTATCCGCATCAATCCGTACGACGCAGCGGCACCGGATCGAATACCCATGCCTGGGTGTCGCGCCGGCCAGGGCAAGGCACGACACGGGCCGGACCGTCATGGGGCTCGGCGAGCCGGCGCGCGTCTATTTCCCAGCCGCGCCGCGCGAGCTCGTTGACCATCGTGCGAAACCGCACTGGCAGCCGATCCGACACGACCGACAGTTCATCGGCCATGCCGGACGGCACGAATTCGGGGGTCAGGTATTCCACGATGCCGGCATCCTGCTCGTACACCGTGATGATGCCCTTGCGCCGCTCCTCGTCATGTTCGGGCTCGAGCTTGTAATTGCGCGCCTGGATCCAGAACGTGGTGGTTTCGGTGGGCGACACTGGCGTCTTGCATGAAAAGATCACCTGGCTGATCTGCGGCGTGATCTTCTGGTAGATCATCACGGTGAGTCCCGACATGTGGAACTGGATCTCGCTTTGCGGCTTGCGACGACCCTGCGGTGCCGCGCCCGATTCGCGCAGCGCGGCGCCGAGCGCACCCGTCTTTTCGGTCTTCTCCGACGACGTGAACGTATGGCCGCTCGCGGCGCCCCATGGAAAATCCCGGATCGGCGCATCCTCGACGACCGCGGCCTCCGGATTGCCGAAGGCCGGGTGGACGAAGTGGACGTGGGCCGTATCGAGGCCGTTCTCGGTCACGCGCTGCCAGTTGGCCTTGTAGTCGAAGCGCCCCTGGACGGTCCGCCAGCCCTCGGCACCGAAGATCGCGTCGAAGCAATCGGGCAGCGGTGGTCGCTCCGACTCGGGAAGGTCGCCAACGAACACCCAGACCATGCCGTACTTGACCTGCACGGGATAGGCATCGACACGGGCGCGCGCCGGGATCGGCGCGTCCGGACCCAGCGATGGGATCTTCGTGCAACGCCCGTCGGCGCCGAACTGCCAACCGTGATAAGGGCAGGCGATCTCACCGTGCCGCACCACGCCACGGCCGAGGGCGCCGCCGCGATGCACGCAGATCGCGCTGACGCAGGCGAATCCCCCGTCCATGGTTCGCCAGACCGCGAAATCCTGCCCGAGCAGCCGCACCGCGAGCGGCGCGCCGTCGGGAACCTCATCGGCGAAACAGGCGACGTACCAGAGATTGATCAGCATCGACGCATTGCTCCTCGGTCAACGTGACAACTGTTCGACGAACTCGCGATACGCTGCATTGCGCTGCTCGTTCGCCTGGCTTCCCAGCCCTTCCTGGACAATCCGCAGCATCCGCTCGATCATGGCGCGCCTGCGCAACACACGCCGACTCTCGATGTCCGTCGGGTCGGATCGCCCGTCGCCGCGTGCCTCGCGCAACGCTTCGCGCAGGTCATCGATCTCGTCGGCCAAGGCCGATGTCTCGGTGGCCAGCGCGAGCAGCATGCCCAGCAGCGTTTCGGACACACCGTCGCCGAGGAATACGGGTCGGGCACCCGCTGGCACTCGCGGTCGGTTGGATTGCGACGCAGTCAAGGGCACTCCTTGCGTGCACCGAACATCCACCAGGGCCGGCCGTTGATGAACGCCACGTGCCCGGCATCGAAGCACTCGTCGAAGACCGAAGCGGCGTCAAAGCCCGCCTCGACGGCCATGTGCGGCAGGTCAAGCGCATGCAGGCCGCGCCAGAACGGTTCATTGTTGTTGTCGGTCTCCCAATCCGCCATCGCGCGATCGAACGCGTCCGCGTCGCCCCTTCCCGCCGGCACGTCGACATGCAGCATGACGCCACCGCAACGCAGCACGCGGTGGCACTCCGTGAATATCCGCGCAAGCCCGCGACGTGACGTCTCGTGCATCAGGATGTGCGACACGACGACATCGACGCTGCCATCGGCCCACGGCAGCTTCTCGGCATTGGCCTGCCTGAAATGTACGGCGCGCCCCAGCAGCTCGCTCCTGGCATGCGCGTAGCGGAGCGCCGGCGCACTGACATCGATGCCCGTCACGGTGGCGGCGGGAAACGCATCGACATACGGCAACGTCGAATTGCCCACAGTGCACCCCAGATCGACGATGCTGCGCGGATCAAGCTGCGGGAACCGCGTCTGCAGGAACGCGACACCCGCCTGCCCTTTCGAGTCGTTCAGCGCTCCATGCTGGCCGAGCGTATACAGCGTGATGCCGAGCTCGTAGCGCGCGGCGGCGTAGACGTCGTCCGGCATCAGTTCGAGGTTGTAGCCTCCGGGCACGCAATGGATGTCGACGGCGCTTTGGTAACTGGGAGGGACCAACGAGGGATCCAGGTGCAGCGTCCCATGGCGGGCCGCATTGCGCACTGCACGCGCCCTGTCACGCAGGGCGACTGCCTGGCGCTCGACGCACTCAGCCGTGCTGTCCACATACAATTCGTGCTGGGCACGCGCAAGCGCGCTGTACCAACGATGCGACGGCAACGACGCCACCAGCGCAGCCGCGCGGACGTCGGCGTCATCCGGCTTGCCGCCCGCAGCGAGGAAGTCTTCGCGGATGCGAGGCCGCAGATCGTGGACGAGGGCTTTCTTGAATTCGACCAGGAACGCCTGTCGCGCGACTTCACCCGCAGTGCGTTCCGGAAACAGTTCGTGCGGCCGCTTCCCGCTGGCTTCAGCCACCGCGCTGCGCCCCTCAGCCCGCTGGCACGCCGGCAGCGCGGCCATGCTGGATGATCAAGGCCTTCTTGCGGAAGAAGCGGCGCAATCCCTGTGCCCCCATCCGTGATCCGCCCATCCCCGACATCTTGAAAGAGTTCTTCTCCCCCTCGTAGGTCATGTAGGTCATGCAGCCATCGTTGATGCTGATGCCCCCGGCATCGATGCAGCGCGCCACCGAGAGCGCCTCCTCAACCGTGCCCGCGAGCACGCAGGCGGACAGGCCGAAATCGGTGTCGTTGGCCAGTTCGATCGCCTGCTCCACCGTGTCGAACGGCATCAAAGGGATCACGGGACCGAAGGTTTCCTCGCGCATGATGCGCATGGAGTGGTCGACATCCACCAGCACGGTCGGCCTGCAGTAGAGTCCGCCGCCCAGATTCTCGATGCGTCCGCCCGCAAGGGCGCGCGCACCCTTGGCGAACGCGTCGGCGAGTTGCGCCTCGATCACGTCTGCCTGGCGATCGAAGATCAATGGACCGAGATAACCCCGATCGATGTCCGGCCATGCGAGCGTCACCGCCTTGGCCTTCTCGACCAGCTGCTGCGCGAAGCGATCGAAGATCGCCCGCGCGACATAGATGCGCTCCAGCGACATGCAGGCATGCCCGTTGTTGGCGATCGCGCCACGCAGGACGACGTCCGTGGCCATGTCGAGATCGGCGCTCTCCAGCACGATGGCCGGATCCTTGCCGCCAAGTTCGAGAAACGCCGGAATGAACCGCGCCGCCGCGGCTTCGGCCACCTTGCGGCCGGTTGCCACGCTGCCGGTGAAACAGACGACGTCGACGGCGTCCACGATGGCCCGACCGGTGGTGGCGTCCCCGAGTACGAATCGCAGCACGGCCTGCAACGCTGGGACGGCCGCGAGCGCCTCGAGGACCGGCGCGACGAATCTGGGCGTGACTTCACTCGGTTTGACGATCACGGCGCAGCCAGCCATCAGCGCCGGTACGGCGTCGATGAAAGACAGCGTGACCGGAAAATTCCACGGGCTGATGCAGCCGACCATTGCATAGGGCACGTACTGGTCGCGGATCTGGACCGTGGGCAACAGCTTGGACGCGAACTCCGATTCGCTGACCAGTGCCTCGGCCTGACCGGCCCAGCGCCTGACATTGCGAATCGCGCTGTCGACCTCGCCGCGCGAAATGGCCGCGCGGCCGGTGTCGGCGGTCAGCGCGGCGACGATGGCGTCGCGGCGCGCCTGCAGCGCCTCCGCGAACTGCAGCATGACCGCCGCGCGCGCCGCGAAGCCGCAGGCAGCCCAGCCGGGCTGCGCGGCCCGCAGCTGCTGCACCAGGGCAGCGACGGCCGCAGGGCTGCAGCAGTCAGTGTGGCAGTCGATGGTACCGCTGCGGGGATTGCGCACCGCGAGCGTGCGCGTCGTGCCGGGCGCTGGCGCTGCGACTGCGAGTCGGGACATGGCCTCGTGCTCCGCGACGGGTGGAGGGACAACGGACTGCAAAGTCATCATATTGTTATGATAACCTTTGCGCAATAGCACTCGCCGGAGCTGATCATGACCGCGCTGCGACGTGAACCGCCGACCGTGTTCCTGGCATTGCTCGCGGCGCTGCTGCCCGCCATCGGCCTGGCTGCCGGAACGCTCAGTCGTGGCATCGGCAACGACCCGGACAGCCTCGATCCGCACAAGGCCATTGGCACCAGTTCGTCCATCCTGATCTACGACCTGTTCGAGGGCCTCGTGTCGGTGGACGCTCGCGGCGCACTCGTGCCCGGGGCCGCGAGCGACTGGAAGGTCGATTCCACCGAGAGGATCTACACGTTCACGTTGCGGCCCAACCTGAAGTGGTCGGACGGCACGCCACTGACTGCCGCCGACTTCGAGTACTCGATGCGCCGCCTGATGCTGCCTGGAACCGCAGCTCGTTACGCGTCCTTCCTCTATCCCATCCGCAACGCACGGGCCGTCAACACCGGACGCGCGCCGCCGGACACCCTGGGCGTGCGGGCCCTCGACGCGCGCACGCTGCGTATCGAGCTCGAGGGCCCGACGCCACAACTGACGGAACTTCTGACCAGCGTCGGCGCGGTTGCCGTGCCGCGGCACGCGATCGAGAAGCACGGTCGTGAATGGACCCGACCGGGCAAGATTGTCTCGAACGGCGCCTACATGCTGACGGAAGTCTCGCCGCAGACCCTGATCCGCGCGCGTCGCAACCCCAATTTCCACGCCGCCGCCGGCGTCAGCATCGACGAGATCGTCTACTACCCGGTGGAGGATGAAGGCACGAGCTTCAAGCGTTTCCAGGCCGGTGAGCTCGATATCGCGATCAAGTTCCCGATCGACCGTATCGAGCAGGTTCGCAAGCAGTACGCGGCGCAACTGCGCACCGCCCCAGCCTCGGCACCACGATGCTGGTGCTGAACCAGCGCAAACCGCCGTTCAACGATCCGCGCGTCCGTCGGGCTTTGGCGCTGGCGATCGACCGGAACGTCCTGACGGACCGCATCCTGCGCAAGACCGCCCTGCCCGCCTACACGCTCGTGCCGGTGGCCGTCAGCCGCTACAAGGCGCCGACGCCGGACTACGCGAGCGCAACCATGCCGGCGCGCCAGGCGGAGGCGCGCAAGTTGCTTGCCGCCGCCGGGTACGGGCCCGGCAAGCCACTGCGCTTCACGATGCAGTACTTCACCGAGGCGCGGACCCGTACGCTGGCCGTCGCGATGGTGTCGATGTGGCGGGCTGTCGGCGTCAACTGCGAATTGATCAACAAGGACCTGGGGTCCGTGATCTCGAGCGTGCGCGCCGCGAACTACGAGGTCTCGCTGTACGCCTGGTTCTCGTCGTTCGATGACCCGTCGACGTTCCTCGACATCGTCACGACCAAGCCGCGCGGCAGTTTCACCGGCTATTCGAATCCGGCGTTCGACGCCGCGTTCGGCACCGCGAACAGCACGGCCGTCGCGGCCGAACGCCAGGTGGCGCTGGCGCGCGCCGAATCCATCGCGCTGGCCGACACGCCGGTCATCCCGTTGTTCACCAATATCAACCAGCGCCTCGTCGCGCGTCGGGTCAGCGGGTGGCAGGACAACCCGCGCGGCGCGAACCTGTCGCGTTACCTGAGTCTCGGGCGATGAGCGCGCCACGGTCCGCAGCGCGCCCGGCACCGCGCAGGGCTGCCCCCGCCGCAGCACCGTCGACGCCGCGCCTGCGACCGGCCGTGAATCGGCGATTGCGCGCGCCGATGTATGCCCAGGTCTATACCGCCCTGCGCGAATGGATCCATGAAGGCCATTACGCGCCGGGATCGCAATTGCCACCCGAGAGCGAACTGTCGCGGATGTTCTCCGTGTCGCGGATCACGACCCGCCAGGCCATCGACCTGCTGGTCGACGAGGGACTCGTCGTTCGCCAGCAGGGGCGCGGTACGTTCGTGACCACGGATCTTGCCAATGCACCCGTCAGGGGCGACATGGAGCAGCTGCTGCGCAAGGTCAAGCGCCTGGGACGCAGCACGCGGGTGCGCGACGCCGCCGTCGAAGAAATCGCCGCCGACGACGACACCTGCAAGGACCTGGACCTTCCACCCGGTTCACGCGTGCTCGTGGCCTCGCACGTGCGCCTGCTGGGCGACATGCCGATCGGCTACGTCGTGACTTTCGTGCCCCTCGACCTGAAACTGAAGTTCGATCCGCGCGAGCTCAACAGGAACCCGATGCTGACTCTCCTCGAGCGCAAGGGCATCAACATAGTCGGTGCGGACCAGTTCATCGGTGCGACGCTCGCGGACACGCGACTCGCCCGACTGCTCGACACGGAAGTTGGCGCACCGCTCGTATCGGTGCGACTCGTCGTCATCGACGCCGAGCGCCGCCGCGTCGAGCGCCTGCTCGCCTACTATCGCGCCGATCACTACACGCACCACGCCTACCTGTCGCGCCACCGCGCCTGACAGCGCTGCCAATGACCGCTACTGCCGGCCCCCGCGACCTGCGCCGCCGCCTTGCCGTGCTCTGGCTGGTGGTTTTCGTGGATCTGCTGGGATTTGGCATCCTGATCCCACTGATCCCCTTCTACGGCGTGCGGCTCGGCCTGTCGCCCGAGTGGGTGACGCTCGTCATCTCGTTGCACTCACTGCTGCAGTTCGTCGGCGCGCCCATCCTCGGTCGCCTCAGTGATCGCTTCGGCCGGCGCAGCGTGCTCGCGCTGTCGATGGCCGGCCATGCCGCCGCCTACGCCCTGCTGGCGTTCGCCGACACGGTATGGCTGCTGGTTCTGTCCCGCCTGCTGTCCGGCTTCACGTCGGGGAACCTTGCCGCCGCCTACGCCTACGTCTCGGACGTGACGCCGGCGGAACGCCGTGCCGCGGGCCTGGCCCGGATCTCGTCGGCGTTCGCGCTCGGTTTCGCGCTCGGCCCGTTGCTCGGCGGACTGCTCGCGGGCACCGGCGACCCGGAGTCCGCGAGTTTCGCGGCGCCGGCAGTGGCGGCTGCGTCGTTGTCCATCGTCTCGCTGCTCGGCATCGCGCTGTTCCTGCCGGAGTCGCTGCGCGAGACATCCGCTGCCGCGATCGCCGCAACCTCGGCGCGGCCGGCCACGTCCGCCGGCTTCGCGACCGGCCGCCTCCATCCGCTGCGCGATACGGCACTGCGCTGGATGGTCCTGCTGGCGCTCGGCGTGCTGACGTTCGCGGCGATGCGCGAGTCCCTGATGTCCCTGTGGCTGCACGATGAGCTGAGCTTCGACACCCACACCATCGGCCTCGTGTTCACCGTCAACGGCCTGATCGTGGCGTTGACCCAGTTCACCGCGACCGGCCAGCTTGCGCAGCGCTTCGGCGAACTGGTGACGCTGCGGCTCGGCATCGTCTGCTACGGGCTCTCCTGGGCGGGCCTGTTGCTCGCCGGCAGCCTGCACACGGTGGTACTGGCCACGGCGACGGGCGCGATCGGCACGGCCATGTTCGGCACCAGCCTGCAGTCGCTCGTGTCGCAACGGGCGGCGCCCGGGGAACGCGGCGCGGTGATGGGGCTGTACCAGTCGAGCGCGAGTCTCGCGCGTTTCGGCGGGGCCGCGTTCTCGGGCACGCTGTACGCAAGACTTGGGCATGACGTGCCGTTCACGCTGGGTGCCATCGCGATGTTGCCCGCGCTGGTGATCACGGCGATGATCGCAGCCCGGCTGCGCCATGGAGAGGCTCGCTGATGCTGCGTTTTCTGGCAACCCGCGTCGCGGTCCTGGTGCCGACACTGCTGGTCATCGTGACTCTGTCGTTCTTCCTGATGCGACTTGCGCCTGGCGGCCCGTTCGACGCGGATGCGCAACTGGAACCGGAGATCCTCGACAACCTGCGCGCCGCCTACGACCTCGATCAACCGGTCACGACGCAGTTCGGCCTGTACCTGTCGCGACTGCTGCAGGGCGACCTGGGACCGTCGATCGGCAACAAGGACTACAGCGTCTCGGAATTGATCGCCATCGGCCTGCCGGTCAGCATCGAGCTCGGCCTGACGGCGCTGCTGATCGCCACCGCCATCGCGCCCGCTCGGCATCCTCGCAGCGATGAACCAGAATCGCGCACTCGACATCGGCATCAGCACACTGGCGATGACGGGCATCGCGATCCCCAGCCTGATCACGGCACCGCTGCTGACCCTGGTGTTCGGCGTGATGCTGAAGATGCTGCCAGTGGCTGGCTGGGGGGACGGTGCGTGGGAGAACAAGCTGCTGCCGGTGGTCGCGCTGACGCTGCCGCAACTCGCGATCATCGCCCGCCTGACGCGTGGCAGTTTTCTCGACGTTCGACGACTCAATCACGTGCGCGCCGCACGTGCTCGCGGACTGCCCGAGTGGCGCGTCGTCGTGTTCCATGCGCTGAGCCCCACCCTCACGCCGCTGGTCAGCTATCTCGCACCGGCGGTCGCTGGCGTCATGACCGGTTCGATCATCATCGAGCAGGTGTTCGGGCTACCCGGCGTGGGACGCTACTTCGTACAGGGGGCGCTGTCGCGTGACTACCCGCTGGTGATGGGCGTCGTGATCGTCTACGCGTCCGCCGTGCTGGTCATGAACCTGATCGCCGACCTGGTGTATGCCGCGCTGGATCCCCGCCTGCGGCGCGGTCTGTTTGGTCGGAGCATCGCATGAGCGGCACGGCGCTGCGGGAACGCGATGCGTTGGTCGCCGCCGCCGCAGGCGATTCACTCGGGCTTGCCGCCTGGCGTCGTTTCCGGGCGAATCGCAGTGCGATGACCGGCGTCGTGCTGCTGGCACTGATCACGCTGTTCGCCATCACCGGCCCATGGCTGTCACCCCATGACATGGAGACCAACGACTGGGAGCGCATCCAGATCGCTCCGACGCTGGAGCAGTCGCACTGGTTCGGCACAGACGCGAACGGGCGCGACCTGTTCGTCCGGGTTGCCGCCGGAGCCCGCCTCTCGCTGCTGATAGGACTGGTCACTACGGGCGTCGCCGTACTGATCGGCGTGCTGTATGGCGCGATCGCAGGCTACGTGGGCGGTCGCGTCGACCAGCTGATGATGCGCTTCGTGGACGTGCTGTACGCGTTGCCCCTGTTCTTCGGCATCATCATCCTCGTCACGGTGTTCGGGCGGAACATCCTGCTCGTGTTCGTCGCCATCGGCTGCGTCGAGTGGCTGACGATCGCGCGGATCGTCCGGGGCCAGACCCTGTCGGTCAAACAGATGGAGTATGTCGAGGCGGCCCGCTCGCTCGGCGCTCCGGCGTCGCGGATCATCTTCCGGCACGTCGTACCGAACGTTCTGGGACCTGTCATCGTGTTCTCGACGCTGCTCGTGCCGACCGTGATACTCGTCGAGAGCTTCCTGTCTTTCCTCGGACTCGGCGTGCAGGAGCCGCAGACCAGCTGGGGCCTGCTGATCAGCCAGGGCTCGAGCGCGATCGACAGCTCCCCGTGGCTGCTGCTGATTCCGGCTGCGTTCCTGGCCGCCACCATGTTCGCCTTCAATTTCATCGGCGATGGGTTGCGCGACGCCCTCGACCCGCGGGACGAGCCATGACCGGGCCCTTGCTGCAGGTACGCGACCTCACAGTGCGCTTTCGCAGTCGTCGGGGTACCGTCCATGCCGTCAATGGTGTGTCGTTCGATATCGCACGCGGCCGCAGCCTCGGCATCGTCGGCGAGTCGGGTTGCGGCAAGAGCCAGACCTGCTTCGCGATGATGGGTTTGTTGCCCGAGGCGCCGAGTGCACGGGCTCCGTGCAGTTCGAAGGCGAAGAACTGCTCCGCGCGCCGCGCCGCACGCTCGACCGACTGCGCGGCCAACGCATCAGCCTCGTGTTCCAGGATCCGATGACCGCACTGACGCCGCATCGGACGGTCGGGGCCCAGCTCTGCGAGATCGTCCAGGTGCATGAGGGCGCGAGCCGGGCAGATGCCCGGCGCCGCGCGCTGGAGATCATGGAACGTGTACGTATCCCGGACCCGGAGCGTCGCTTCACCCAGTATCCTTTCGAGTTCTCCGGTGGCATGCGCCAGCGCATCGTCATCGCCGCGGCGCTGATCCAGCGACCCGCGCTCGTCATCGCGGACGAGCCGACCACCGCGCTCGACGTGACCGTGCAGGCGGAGGTGCTTCGTACGTTCAAAGGCGTCGTGCAGCATGCGGGGACCTCGCTGATCCTCGTCACGCACGACCTCGGCGTGGTGGCCGGGACCTGCGATGAAGTGATCGTCATGTACGCGGGGCGCGTCGTCGAGCACGCGGACACGGCAACGCTGTTCGCGGCGCCTCGCCACCCATACACGCGTGCGCTGCTGGCCTGTCGGCCGGGACTGGATGCCGACGCCACGGCGCGCATGCCGACGATCGAAGGTCGCCCGCCGGACCTGGGCCGGGGGGAACCGTCCGGTTGTGCGTTCGCGCCACGCTGTCCGAAGCGCAGCGGCGTCTGCGACGTGGAACGGCCCGCACTGCGTGACGCCGCGCCCGGTCACCGCGCCGCCTGTCACCTGACCGGGACGGGCGCATGACAGGCACCCCGCCGCTGCTTCGCGTCGAGCACCTGAGCGTACGCTTCGCGGCACGTGGTGCCGTCGATGGGCAGTTGCGCGCGCTCGATGACGTCAGCTTCGAGATTGCGCCGGGCGAAACGCTGGGTGTCGTCGGTGAGTCCGGCTGCGGCAAGTCGACACTCGCCAGGGCGCTGCTGCGCCTCGTGCCGGTCGCGGCCGGTCGACTCGTATTCGATGGTCGTGACTACACCTTCGATGATGAAACGACACTGCGTTCGCTGCGCCGCGCCGTGCGGCTCGTGTTCCAGGATCCGCTCGCGAGCCTGAACCCGCGCTTCACGATCGGACAATCAGTCCGGGAACCGCTGGAGATCTTCGAACCTTCGCTGACGCGAACGGATCGCGACCGGGCAGTCGCCGTCGCGCTCGAGCGGGTGGGCCTCGGGAGTCATTTCGCGCAGCGCTACCCGCATGAGCTTTCGGGTGGGCAGAACCAGCGCGTCAGCATCGCGCGCGCGTTGATCGGCGAGCCGCGACTGCTGTTGTGCGACGAATCCGTCAGCGCGCTCGATGTATCGGTCCAGGCCCAGATCCTGAACCTGCTCGCCGACCTGCAGCGCGATACCGGGGTATCCATCCTCTTCATCAGCCACGACCTGTCGGTCGTCCGACACATCAGCCATCGGCTGATGGTCCTTTACCTGGGTCGTGTCATGGAACAGGGCGACGCCGCGACGGTGTTCGCGTCACCCGCCCACCCCTACACGCGATCGCTGCTCGATGCAGTGCCGATCGCGGATCCGGTTCGCGAACGCGCGCGTGCGGCACGGCTCGCGCCGCTGACCGGGGACCTCCCAAGCCCGTTGAACCCCCCGTCGGGCTGCGTGTTTCGCACGCGCTGCCCCCTCGCAAGCGAACAGTGCCGAATGGTTGCACCGACGCTGTCGACCCGTGGCGCGACGCAGTTCGCCTGCCACCACCCGCAGGGCTGAACGCCCGCACTGCGAATCAGGCACTGCGCAGCGGCACGGTACGGTGCACCCAGTTGTGCGGATCGGCGGCCCGCGCCGGCGACGGTATCACCAGCACCTCGCGCCGACGCCGTGTCTCCAGCGCATCGACATCAATCTCGTTGCCGAGCGCAGCATGGCGTGCCACCGTCTTGCGGAACGCGACCTCCATGCCATCGGTTTCGGTCAGGAATTCATCGGACAGGCTGCCTGGGGTCAGCGGAGGCGCGACGTTCTCGACAACTCGCAGGTCCTCCTCCACCGCCTGCAGGATGCCCGCCATCCGCTCGGCGTCGTGCTCGGGCTCCAGCAGGTAGTTGCGCGCCTGCCAGCCGATTGCGCGAGACCGCCAGGGATCGATCGGCGTCCGCGCCGTGAAGTTGATCTGGCTCATGCCCTCGCGGAAGGTCGGCTGGATGCGATGACACAGGCCGATCAGGCTGAACTCCAGTGTCACGCTCGTCGTACGCCGATCCGCCGCCAGCAGCTTGGCGATCTCGCCGGACTTCTGGTCGGGTTGCGGTGCCGGCTTCTCACGCGCCACGCGCGCGCCCCATTCGGTCATCTCGATCGGGTAGGGTTCGAGTCGCGGCGTCCGCTTTGCGCCGAACGCGCGATGCACGAAGTTCGTGTGCGCCGTGTCGAGGGAGTTCTCCTCGAATCGCATCCAGTTCGCTTTTGCTTCGAACTGGTACGGGATCCGGCGCCACGCACCCGGATCATCAAACTCAGGAAACAGTTCCGGGATGCGCGGCCGGCGCGATTCAGGCAGGTCGCCGAGGAACACCCACAGCCATCCGTACTTCTCCGCGGTCGGGTAATCGTCGACCCGAACACGCTTCGGCGGTGCAACGCCGGGCCCCAGGGCAGGGATCAGCGTGCAGCGACCGTCGCTGCCGAAACGCCAGCCATGGTAAGGACAGGCCACGTCGCCATCGACGACCTCGCCATCCCCAAGCGCCGCGCCCCGGTGGACGCAGGTGTCGGACAGGCACACGGCCCGGCCCGCCGAATCACGGAACAGCACGAACTGGCAGCCGAGCATCTGCACCCGTCTCGGCTTGCCGGGGGGCAACTCGTCGGCTGCGCAGGCGACGTACCAGTTATTGATCAGCATGGCGCCCCCGGTGCCGCGGCCGGAACCTAGGCCGCCGACGCACTGCGTTCGCCGGACCCGGTCGATGCCGCTGCACCGGCGTTCGCGCCACGCAACGCGACGAGTTCCTGTTCGACGACTCGCAGCAGTCGGGCGACGAACGCCTCCTGCACGTCGAGGCGCTGGCGGGCGACGTCAGGTGACGCGACATAGGCCGCGAGCGCACCTGCCTTCAATACGCCCGCATCGACCAGCAGTCGTTCCATCGAATCGAGCTTCTCGCCGACCGCGGCGACTTCCTGCGCGACGGCCATCGTGATTCCAAGCACGCGGTCGACATCCGGGTCTGCGAAGAATGCAATGCGCGGCTCGGTGCTGTACTCGATCGCGGCGCGGGCCGCTTCCACTCGGTTCATGGCGTGCTCCTCAGGACTGCAATGGCTTGCGGGCGGTCACGGCGAACCAGTGTCCCGGTCCGTTGATTTTCGCGAGCGGGAACTCCCGGACTGCTTCGGGCGGGAAGCCTGCCGCGACGAGCTCACGGCCAATCTGTGCGTCCGCGTAGTCTTCCCAGAACGGCTCGTCGTTGAAGTACACGTCCCAGGCGCGCTCGGCCTGCTCGAAGGGCGTGCGACGCGCGTTCTGGATTGCGACGTCCTGATGCAGGACGACGCCGCCAGGAGCCAGCAGCCGCCAGCTCTCCCGCAGCGTCGCGCGGCGCGACTCGTTGTCGATCTCATGGAACAGGTTGTGCGAAACGACCAGGTCGAAGTGACCATCCGGAAAACCGGTCGCACCACAGTCCATCTGATGGAAGAAGACGCGTGCACCCAGCGACTCGGCGCGTGCATGCGCGTAGCGCAGCATCGCCGCACCGACGTCGACGGCATGCATTTCCGCATCCACGAACGCCTGGGCATAGGGCACGGACGAGGCACCCGCCGAGCAGCCGAGATCGAGGATACGGCGTGGCTGCAGGCCGGGGTGTGCGTCGCGCAGCCAGCGGATCGCGGCGCCTGCCTTGCTGTCATCGCCGCCCATACCCTGGCCCATCGAGTACAGGTTGCCCCCCGCCTCGTACAGCGCCCCCGCCAGTACATCGTCGGCACTGGCGGTAAACGCGTAACCCTGGGGCTGCAGATGCACGTGGTGCTCGCACATCGCCTCCGGCGGGGCGAACGCTGGATCCAGCGCGAGACGTCCAAGCCGCGCCGGCGCGTCGCGCAAGCGGCGCGCCTCGGCTTCGAGCCGCTCGCGGTCACGCATCAGCGGTTCGGTGACCGTCGCCCACAGCATCTCCTGCGAGCAGCGGGTCAGGGCGCTCCAGGCCTGGTAGCCACGATCTTCGAGCAGACCCTGCTTGATCTCCTCCCGGTCTGCCACCGCGCGCGACCTATACCGGGCCTGCAGCCGCGGCCTGACGCGGGACTCGAAGATGGCCAGGTTGCCCGGGCGGATGCGTCCCGTGAGTTGGCGCTTCAATGCGAGCACGAACCGCTGGCGGGCCAGATCGTCCGCGTCCTGCGTCGCCAGCATGCTGTGCTTGAGTTCATGGACCATCGGCGGCTCCTGGGGTTGCCTGGCTAAGGTTGCAATTGCGATGCGTGATGCCGAACATGCGCGGCATGAACGTACCGTTTGAAGACGGCGACCTGTTCCTGGCCGCGACGGATGTCGACGACCGCAATGTCGACCTGCGCAACCACGCCGGGCCGGGCCGCGTGCTGCATCTCGATCGTCGGCTGCACGAGCGCGCGGCGCTGTACACCGGCCAAACCGGGCTCGTCGTTGGGCTGGCGGTCGATCCAACCGACGGCGCGCTGTACGCCTGCGATCCCGGCAGCCAGACGGTCACGCGTTTCACCGCGGATGGCCTGTGCGCGGGACCCGTGGACTTCCTGCCCCGCGCCCGCATCGGTTCGCTGCTGTTCCTGCCGGATGGCCGATTCGTTGCCGGACTGCACAGCAAGATAGGCGAACCGGCCGACTCGCCGGGCCCGAGGCTCTGGCTGGGAACGACACGCGCCGCCGTTGCAGCCGGTTTCCACGCCGAGATCGACGGCGGCAAGTTTGGTTTTCACTGCGTTACGCACATGAGCATGGCGCCGGACGGCCGGACACTGCACTACGTGTCGGAGAACGGACGCCGATTGATGCGCTGGGACATCGAAACCCGCACCCAGCTGCCGGACCTGCTGCGGCTTGCAGCCGACGACCCCCGGGGCACGTTCGGCCCAGCCGTGCGCGACGACAACAAGGTCTGGATGGCGACGGGTGGTGGCGCCGTGCTGCTCGGCACGGACGGACAGATCGAGCGCGAGATCGCCGCCAGCCCCCCGCGCGGCTGGTCGCGCCTGACGCTGTCGCTCGATGGCAGGCATTTCTACCTCGGCAACTTCATCGAAGGGCTGCTCGAGAAGCGCGATGCCGATACAGGCGCCCTGGTCCTGACCCACGACATCCATCGCAAGTACGCGCTGTCCGGGGTCGCCGAGTATCCGTCGCTGCGCACGCCGCAGACCTGATCAGGCCGCCTGCCGCAGCCCGAACTGCGCGTGGATGCCCGACAACATGCTGTAGCGCATCTCGGCCGATGCCCGCACCGCGGCGATCGCCCGCGCCTGAAGGTCCGGCGTGTTCGCATACCGGCTGGCGATCGCCAGGCCCGACGCCGCGTGGCCGACATCGTTGACGATGTGGACGTGGAAGAACTCCAGGTCGTCGTCGCTGAATCCCATCTTTTTCATCGCATCGACCAGCATCGGATACAGCGTGGGCAGCTGCCCCTCGAGCGCGACCATGATGCCGGCGAACGCCTCCGCCATCGTGCGCTGCGTCGCCAGCTCCCAGATCCATGCGCGCATCGCGCGGGTCGTTGGCAGGATCAACCCTTTCTGCTCGGCGCCGTACAAGTCTTCATCGTGGACACCACACGCACGCGCGAACTTGACCAGCAGGTCGGGATGCCGCTTGCCCGGTTGCCCTGGCATTTCCTCGCCGATCAGGTTGTCGAGCAGCTCCAGGCGTGCGTCGAGATCCGGCAGCCTTGCGTATAGCGCGGCGAATTGTTGCGCGACGGCGTCGACGTAGTAGAAGTGCTGGATCGCCCACTGCCCCAGCTGTTCGCGCGAGAATTCACCGCGCGCCCACGCGACACTGAACGGGTGCATGCCACCGTGTCGTGACTGTCGCGCACTGGCCAGCGCCTCAGAGAACGCCTGCTGGTCGAGTAACTGTCGCATCGCCGAGCCCTCCGTATGGGTGCCGGCGATGTTGTTATATTTCTATGATGACTTGGATAGGCACAACTACCTAGGGGCGCGCGACGCGGCATCGGCGATCCGCCACTCGAATCGGCCGCGACGCCGTGTCCGCGGGCCGGCGTGGAAGGCGGCGTCGGTCCACAGGTCGGCGACCGCGATCAGGCGGCCGTGCGCGCTGACAAGCGGCAGACGGGGTCGCCACCAGGGCAGCACACCGGCCTCGCGCAGTACGTCCTTCAGTGGACGGTGCGGTCCGCGAGGCCGTAGCTGCAGCCGCTCGCCGCCCGCGCGCAGGGTCACCGTCAGCACCGCTGGCAACTTGGCGAGCGCAAGCGGCCCGGCCACGTCCTCGATCAGGTGCAGCTGGCCCAGCCCGTGGCCGACGGCGAGCCACCCCTGGCGGCGCCACGACCAGCGCTGCGGCGGCAACGGCACTGGCGGCAGCAGGCCGACGGCGTACAGCCGTCCGCGGAAGCGCCGCACGCTGCCGCCGGACCAGCTGACCTCAGGCTGGGCATCGGTGCGCGCCAGCACGAGTGCGGTCCGGATCTGTTCAAGGCGCCTGGCATCCGGGACACGCAGCCCCTCGGCACCGATCCAGCGGCGCAGCAGATTGCGCTGCCGCGCTGGCGACAGCGCCACGAGTGACGCCACATCCAGCGCGCGACCCACCGCGGCGTCCGCCCGGTCCGCATCGCCGATCGCGGCAAGCAGTTCACTCGCATCGGCCATGTGTTGCGCGCTACGAGCGACGACCGTCGCGGCCGCTGGCCAGCGTGATCGCAGTCGCGGCAAAACGTCGGCGCGCAGGTAATTGCGATCGAAGCGCAGATCGGCATTCGACGCATCCTCGATCCATTGGAGGCCCTCGGCACGCGCCCACGCTTCGACCTGGGCACGTGTCGACCCCAGCAGCGGGCGGGCGTGCCAGCCGCGCCCGAAAGGCGCGCAGGCCGGCATGGCCGCGAGCCCTTCGACCCCTGCTCCGCGCAGCAGTTGCAGCAGCACCGTTTCAAGCTGGTCGTCGTCGTGGTGGGCGGTCAGCAGGACTTCTCCCGCTCGCAGCGCGCGGGCCGCAGCGGCATAACGCGCGTCGCGCGCGACGGCCTCCACCGACTGGCCCAGGATGGGTCCGAGCCGCAGGTGCACGGTGCGCAGCGGCACACCCAGCCGACGGCACTCGGCGCGGCACAGCCGGGCGGCCGCGTCCGCGGCGGCCTGCAGATGGTGGTGGACGTGCATCGCCCGCACCTGCCAGCGTCGTCGCGGCAGGCGCGCAGCCAGCGCCAGCAGCGCGATCGAATCCACTCCGCCACTGCAGGCGACCAGCAGTCGCTGCGGACGCTTCCGGGGCAGCAGTTGCGCGAGACGCGCGTCCAGCCAGGCCGGACTGAAGCCCTCAGGCTTCCGAGTAGACACCGAAAGAGGCGATCTTCTGGTTGCGCTGTTCGCGCAGCGCCTCGGGCGTGACGCGCTCGAGTTCAATCAGGTGGCGCTCCAGCGCCTCGCGCAACGTCCGTGCCATCGACTCCGGGTCGCGATGCGCGCCACCCAGGGGTTCGCGCAGCACTTCGTCGACGAGCTCGAGTTTCGCGAGTCGATCGGCCGTCAGGCCCATGGCATCCGCGGCGATCTCCTTCTTGTCCGCACTCTTCCAGAGAATGGACGCACAGCCTTCAGGTGAAATGACCGAATACGTGCTGTACTGGAGCATCAGCAACCGGTCGCAAACGCCGATCGCCAGGGCGCCGCCCGACCCGCCCTCGCCGATGACGACGCTGATGATCGGGATACGCAGCAACGACATCTCGAACAGGTTGCGGGCGATCGCCTCGCTCTGTCCGCGCTCCTCCGACCCGACGCCCGGATAGGCGCCCGGCGTGTCGATGAAGGTGATCAGTGGCAGGCGAAACCGCTCCGCCAGGCGCATCAAGCGCAGCGCCTTGCGGTAGCCCTCAGGCTTGGGCATGCCGTAATTGCGCCGGACACGATCCTTGGTATCGCGTCCCTTCTGGTGTCCGATGAACATCACGGCACGGTCGCCGAGCCGCGCGAGGCCGCCGACGATGGCAAGGTCGTCGCCGAACATCCGGTCGCCGTGGATCTCCTGGAAATCGCTGAAGACCGAGATGAGGTAATCCAGCGAATACGGCCGTTGCGGGTGGCGCGCGAGCTGCGTGATCTGCCACGGCGTCAGCTGCGCGAAGATATGCGTCGTCAGCTGGCGCGCCTTGGCCTGCAGCCGCGCGATCTCGCTGTCGATGTTGAGGCTGGGATCCGCCTTGACGTGGCGCAGCTCCTCTATCTTCGCCTCCAGCTCGGCGATGGGCTGTTCGAAATCCAGGAAGCTGACGGCCATGGGCGTTGGGTGATCCGTATTCTCGGGCGATATAGCCCCGGCTCGCGGAGGTTAAGGATACGCCCTGTCGGACGCAACCAGTCAGCCCGTGGCGGAGCTGGGCGTCGTTCCGGGCGGCGGCCCATAGACGACCCGCACCGACTGCGGCCCGAACAGGCCCTCGAGGCCGTCGAGCAGCTCGCGCGTCGCCCGAACCCGCCAGTCCGGACCCAGCTCGAGCGCCCCACTCGCGCGCTCGCCCGTGTAGCGAACGGCGACCGGACACGGCCCCGGACGCCAGCCCGACAGCGCGTCCGCCAGCCGCTTCTGCAGCGCGTCGCTGGCCGCAGCCGTAAGGCCCGTGGGCCACAGCAGCACGATTCGGTGCGCCTGCATCTCGCGCAGGCGATCGAGTTCGGTGACGCGCTTGGCCGACAGTCGCCAGCCGTCGCTGAACTCATCGAACCGCAGCGAGCCCTCGACCATCAGCAGCGCGTCCTTGGCGATCAGGTCGCGGTACTGGTTGAACACATCCTCGAAAAACGTCACCTCGATCCGGCCAGTCTTGTCGTCCAGTACAGCCGACACGCGTGTGCCGCGCTTGCGCACCTCATGCACATAGCCGGCGACGCTGGCCGGCTTGCCACGATAGAAGGCCGGCTCGCCGGCGCCGACGCTCGGACGGTCGCTGATCAGGTCGGCGATGCGCCCGGACACGAAACGCGGCAGATCGCGTTCAAAGCGGTTCAGTGGATGACCTGTCAGGTACAGCCCGAGCGTCTCGCGCTCACCGGCAAGCCGGATCGTCTCGCTCCAGTCGGGCTGGAAACCGGCGTTCGCGTCGGGCGTCGCCGGCGGCGTGGCCGACTCGGCGGCGAGGCCGAACAGATCCACCTGCCCGGCTTCTATCGCACGCGTGCTCTGCTCTCCGAGCTGCATCGCCGCAGCCAGCCTGTTCATGTGGGTCGCGCGATTCGGGCCCAGGCCGTCCAGGCTGCCGGAGCGGATCAGTGCTTCGAGGACCCGTCGGTTCAGCTTGTTCAGGTCCAGCCTGCGGCACAGGTCCTCCAGCGATGCGAATCGGCCTGCGCGCTCCCGCTCCGCGACGACGCACTCGACAGCCGCCTGTCCGACGCCCTTGATCGCACCAAGGCCGTAGCGGATGGTGCCGGGGCCACTGACGGTGAAGGGATAAACGGACTCGTTGATGTCCGGCGCGAGGACGGTCAGCCCCATCTGGTCACACTCGTCCTTCAGCGTGACGACCTTGTCTGTGTGGTCCATGTCCGCCGACAGCACCGCCGCCATGAACGCGGCCGGATGATGCGCCTTCAGGAACGCCGTCTGGTACGACAGCAGCGCATAGGCCGCCGAGTGCGACTTGTTGAAGCCATAGCCGGCGAATTTTTCGATCAGGTCGAAGATGTGCGCCGCCTGCGCGGGCGCGACGCCGCGCGCCTCCGCGCCGCTGACGAAGCCGTCGCGCTGCTTGGCCATCTCCTCCGGCTTCTTCTTGCCCATCGCGCGGCGCAGCAGGTCGGCACTCCCCAGCGTGTAGCCGGCCAGCACCTGCGCCGCCTGCATGACCTGTTCCTGGTAAAGGATCACGCCGTAGGTCGGCTTCAGCACCGGCTCGAGCGAAGGATGCAGGTAGTCGATCGGACCTTCGATGCGACCGTGCTTGCGGGCGATGAAGTCGTCGACCATGCCCGACTGCAACGGCCCCGGGCGGAACAACGCAACCAGCGCGACGATATCCTCGAAACAGTCCGGCTGCAGGCGCCGGATCAGGTCCTTCATGCCGCGCGACTCGAGCTGGAACACGGCCGTTGTACGACAGGCCTTCAGCAATGCGTAGGTCGCGGCATCGTTCATCGGGATGTCTTCGATGACGAGCGGTGCATCGCCCGACGTGTGCCGTTCCGCGTTGATGATCGCGATGGCGCGGTCGATGATCGTCAGCGTGCGCAGGCCGAGGAAGTCGAACTTCACCAGGCCCGCCGCCTCGACATCATCCTTGTCGAACTGGGTCACCACGCCGCCACCGCCCTCTTCGCAGTACAGCGGCGCGAAATCCGTCAGCACCGAAGGCGCGATCACGACACCGCCGGCGTGCTTGCCGGCATTGCGTGTCAAACCCTCGAGGGAACGCGCCAGGTCGAGCAGGTTGCGGATCTCATCGTCGTGGTCGTAGAGGCGCCGCAGCTCTGGCTCCTTCTCCAGCGCGGCATCCAGCGTGATGTCGAGCTCGAACGGCACGAGCTTGGCGATCTTGTCGACCTGTCCGTAGCTCATGCCGAGCACGCGACCGACGTCGCGCACGACCGCCTTCGCGGCCATCGTGCCGTAGGTGATGATCTGCGAGACGCGCTCCCGTCCGTAGCGCTCGGCGACATACTCGATGACGCGGTCGCGGCCTTCCATGCAGAAGTCGACGTCGAAGTCCGGCATGGAGACGCGTTCGGGATTCAGGAAGCGCTCGAACAGCAAATCGTATTTCAGCGGGTCGATATCGGTGATGCGCAGCGCGTACGCGACCAGCGAGCCGGCGCCCGAACCGCGCCCCGGGCCGACCGGCACGCCGTTCTCGCGCGCCCAGCGGATGAAGTCGGCGACAATCAGGAAGTAGCCGGCGAAACCCATCTGGCAGATCACGTCGAGCTCACGCTCGAGGCGCGACCGGTAATCGTCGGGCGTCTTGCGCTCGACCAGACCGCGCGCCGCCTCGTCGCGCAGGAACTGCTCGGGCGTGCGCGCATCGGGCACCGGGAAGTTCGGCAAGCGGCTTTCGCCGAGGCGCAGGGGCAGCGAACAGCGCTGCGCGATCGCCACGGTGTTCGCCAGCGCTTCGGGCAGGTCGGCGAACAGCACCGACATCTCCGCCGGCGTGCGCAGGAACTGCTGCGCGGTATAGCGGCGTTGTCGCGCCGGGTCCGCGAGTAACTGCCCCTCGGCGATGCAGACCCGCGCCTCATGCGACTCGAAGTCCGCCGCGTCGACGAATACGACGTCGTTGGTGGCCACCAGCGGCACGGCGCATCGCGCGGCGAGTTGCACGGTCGCTCCGACGAGCGCCTCGTCGCCGGGACGGCCAAGGCGCGCGACCTCGAGGTAGTAGCGGTCGCCGAACACGCCGAGCCAGTGCTCGAGGAGCCGGTCCGAGTCGCCCGGCTTGCCGTTCGTCAGCGCACGACCCACGTCGCCGGCCGCGCCACCTGACAACGCGATCAGGCCCGCCGTGCTCCCTGCATCCAGCCAGTCGCGCTCGACCATCGGCTCACCGCGCTGCTGGCCTTCGAGGAAGGCGCGCGACACCAGTCGCGTCAGGTTCCCGTAGCCGGTCTCATCCATGCACAGCAGTGTCAGCAGCGAGGGCTGGGTACGCTCCCCCGCCTCGCGGATCCGCAGGTCCACGCCGATCAGCGGCTTGATGCCGCGACTGAGCGCCTCGCGATAGAACTTGACCATCGCGAACAGGTTGCCCGCATCGGTCAGGGCGACCGCAGGCATGCCGCGAGCCGCAACCGCTTGCATCAATTCAGGCACGCGGACGACGCTGTCGCGCAGCGGTACTCCGTGTGCAGACGCAGGTGGACAAAGGCGCTCATGGGCAATCCGCGTGGCCGCGCGCGACAAGACAGGATTGTACCGGCGCGAATGAGACACGGTGGAATGCACTGGCGCCCCGTGCCTGCAACGCCCGCCTGTGGGCGGCGGTTGGATATCCCTTGTGTACCGGGAAACCGAAACCGGGATAACTCGTATCTGCCTGTTCCAGAAGTGAATCACGCAGGGTCTTGGCGAGGATGGATGCCGCGCCGATGGCCGCGTCGGTCGCGTCACCGCGCACCACCGCGCGGGCATCTGCCGCCGGCCAGAGGTCCAGCCAGCGCGGCAGGCGGTTGCCGTCTACATGGATCCGGCTCGGCGCGCAGGCAAGGCCTGCCAATGCCCGGCGCATCGCCAGCAGGGTCGCGCCCAGGATGTTCAGCGCATCGATCTCGACGGCATCCGCCTGCCCCACGGCCCAGCACAAGGCGTCGCGCCGGATACAGGCCGCGATTCGCTGCCGTTCGGCCGCGCCCAGCGACTTGGAATCGGCGATTCCATCGATCGGCCTGCCGGCATCGAGGATGACCGCGGCGGCAACCACCGGGCCGGCCAGCGGCCCGCGACCCGCCTCGTCGACACCGGCAATCCATGGCGTTGCGAGCGCCCTCACGCCGGTCACGACCTGCCCGCATCCGGCGACAGCAGTGCCTGGATTGCCTCGGCGGCCGCCTGCGCGCCGCCTGCACGCAGCTGGCGGTGCACGCGCTCGAAATCTCGCAGCATCTCCCGCCGTGCCGGACTGTCGTCAAGCTGCCGCTGCAGCGCTGCGCCCAGCGCAGCCGGCGTCACGGCCGACTGGAAGAACTCTGGGACCGCCGACCGCCCTAGCAGCAGGTTCGGCTGGGAGAAATGGGCCACCTTCACCAGCCCCATCCGCCGCAGCACGAAGGCGGTCAGCGGCGCGAGCCTGTAAGCCACCACCATCGGGCGGCGGCACAACAGCGTCTCGAGCGTCGCCGTACCCGACGCCACCAGCACCGCATCCGCCGCGATCAGCGCGCGTTGCGCCTCGCCATCCGTGACCAGCACCGGTGGCGCTCCGGTTGCTCGCTGCAGCGCCTGTTCGAACAGCCGCCGCACGCGCGGCGTCGCCATCGGCGCAACGAAGCGAACCCCCGGGCGACGCGCCGCGAGCCAACCCGCCGCACCGATGAAATCGTCGGACAGCCGCGCGACCTCGCCGGCGCGACTGCCCGGCAGCAACGCAACCACGGCATCGGCGATCCCGAGGCCGAGCGCGGCGCGAGCGGCATCGCGATCGACGTCGAGCGGCACCTGGTCAGCGAGCGGATGCCCGACGAACTTCGCGGGAACGCCATGCCGGCCGTAGAAGTCGGTCTCGAACGGCAGCAGGCACAGCACGAGGTCGCAGGATTCGTGCATCGTCCGGACGCGGCCCTGTCGCCAGGCCCAGACCTGCGGGCTGACGTACTGCACCGTGCGCAAGCCGCTGGCTTTCAGGACGCGCTCGAGGCGCAGGTTGAACTCGGGGGCATCGATGCCGATGAACACATCCGGCCTCGCCCGCAGCAGCCGTTGCTGCAGTGTCCGGCGCAGGCTCAACAGCCGCGGCAGGTGCCGCAGGATCTCCGCAAGTCCCATGATCGCGAGTTCTTCCGACTCGGCCCAGGCCTCGCAGCCTGCCGCCCGCATCTTGGGACCCGCGACGCCGCAGAACCTCGCCTGCGGCCAGCGCTCCCGCAGCGCCGCGATCAGCGCCGCGCCCAGCGTGTCGCCCGATGCCTCGCCAGCCACCAGCGCAAACAGCGGTCCGGGCTCGGCAGCGGTCACGCGTGCTTCCGTCGCACCCGCGCGCTCAGCGAACCAGGCTGCGCGTCGAGCGGCCGATGAAGTCGACGAAGATACGCAACTCCGGCTGCGTCCGCGCCGCCACCTCGAGCCGCGGCACGGCGTCGGCGAGTTTCAGGTCGGAGCGATACAGCGTTCGATACGCGTTCTTGATGTTGCGAACCTGCTCAGGCGTGAAGCCCCGGCGCGACAGGCCGGTTGCGTTGATCGAATGCGGCTCGGCCGGTTGCCCCACTGCCATGACATAGGGCGGCACGTCGCGCGTCACGGCAGCGTTGTTCGCGATGAACGCGTGGGCGCCGACCTTGGTGAACTGGTGGATCGCGGACAGCCCGCCCATGATGACCCAATCGCCGAGTTCGACGTGACCGCCGAGCGTGGCGACGTTCGCGAGCACGCAGTGGCTGCCGACGCGGCAATCGTGCGCCACGTGCGCATAAGCCATGAACAGATTGTCGCTGCCGATCCGCGTGACGCCCTCGTCGTGCGTCGTCCCACGGTTGACGGTCACGAACTCACGGAACACGTTGTCGTCGCCGACCTCGAGGCGCGTCGGTTCGCCCTTGTACTTCTTGTCCTGCGGCGCATCGCCAATCGACGCGAACTGGAAGATACGATTGCGCGCGCCGATCCGGGTCGGCCCATGGATCACCGCATGCGGTCCGATCCAGCAGCCCGGCCCGATCTCGACATCGGGGCCGATGACGGAGAAAGCGCCGACTTCGACATCTGGTGCGAGTGTCGCGCCCGGCGCAATCACGGCACGAGGATCAATGGCCATCAGCGCGCCTCCCTCAGCCGCCGGTCGGGGCTGCAGGTTTGGTTTCCGGTGCGACCATCATCTCGGCCGACGCCACTTCCTTGCCATCGACATGTGCGACGGTCGAAAACCGCCAGATGCCCTTGAAAGCTCGCTCGAACGTGGCCGACATCACCAGCTGGTCGCCTGGTTCGACGGGTCGGCGGAACCGGGCCTTGTCGATGCCCACGAAAAAGAATCGCGTGTGCTCGTCGGGCACGACATCAGCGGTCACGAACGCAAGGATGCCGCAGGTCTGCGCCAGCGCCTCGATGATGATCACGCCCGGCATGACCGGGCGGTAGGGAAAGTGGCCCGGGAAGAACGGTTCGTTGACCGTGACGTTCTTGATGGCGCGGATCGACTCGCCCTTGCGGCACTCGAGCACTCGATCGACGAGCAGGAACGGATAGCGATGGGGCAGCAGCGACACACCCTTGATGTCCATGCTGGTCACTGCGGTCGGTTCTGTCTCGCTCACGCCTGATCCCTTCGGCGCCGGCGGCACCGTCGCGTTCTGCCGTTGTTCGTCTTCTAGAGGTCGTCGTCCGTCGTGCCCGGACCGCCCAACCGCCGCTCGACGGCACGCAGGCGGTTGGCCATCGCATCGATGCGCCGCAGGCGCCCGACGATGCGGCGCCACTCGGCAGCGCCGGATGCCGGCAAACCGCTCGAATAAACGCCCGGCGTCGCGATCGAACTCGACACCATCGTGAACCCCGTGACGACCACATCATCGCAGATCGTCAGGTGCCCGACGATGCCGACCGCACCGCCAATCTGGCAACGCTGGCCGATCTTCGTGCTCCCCGAGACGCCGACGCAGGCGGCCATGGCGGTATGCGCGCCGATCACGACGTTGTGGCCGATCTGGATCTGGTTGTCGAGCTTGACCCCTTCCCCGATGACCGTGTCGCCCATGGCGCCGCGATCGATCGTCGTATTGGCGCCAATCTCGACATCAGCGCCGATCCGCACGCTGCCCAGCTGCGGCACCTTGACCCATCGACCGTGTTCCGGCGCATAGCCGAAACCATCGGCTCCGAGCACGGCGCCGGGCTGGACGACGCAGCGGGCACCGAGCGACACGCCTCGACACACGGTCACGCGGGCGACGAGCTGCACGTCCGCGCCGAGTTCAGCGCCGGGCTCGATGATGCACGCCGGGCCAATCACGGCCCTTTCGCCGATGCGCGCGCCCGCCCCGATGACGCATTGCGGCCCGATGTGCGCACTCGGATCGACGACCGCGTCCGCCGCCACGACCGCGCTGGGGTGGCAACCTGGCGCGGCGACCGGTTCGGGATGCAGCAGCGCGGCGACGCGCGCGAAACACGCGTGCGGGTGCTGCGTGACCAAGGCAGGCACCGGGCAGTCCTCTGCACCCGCGGCATCCACGATGACCGCGGCAGCGCGCGTCTGCAGCAACTGCGAGCGGTAGCGCGGATTCGCCAGGAAACTGATCGCGCCCGCACCCGCGCTGGCGAGCGGCGCGACCGCGATGACGTCGATGTCTGGATCGCCGCGCAGCTCGCAGCCGAAACGCACCGCGAGCTCGGCGAGCTTCACGCCATGGCCTCCGGCGGTCGCGGTATCAGCGACCGCCCTGTTGTGGCCGGGGTGCCGCCGCTGCACCCGCCGGGGCACGCGACTGCAGCACCTGCAGTACGCCCGCGGTGATGTCGATCGAAGGGTTGGCGTAGATCACGCCGTCAGTGACGACGAGGTCGAAGTTCTGGCCACGCGCGTAGGTCTGCACTTCGGACAGCAGGGTGCGCTGCAGCTTGGACATCTCCTCGTTGCGACGGGCGTTGAAATCATCCTGGATTTCGGACTGCCGGCGCGCGAGGTCCCGCTGACCATCTCGCAACTCCTTCTCGGCACGGCTGATCTGGTCGGCCGTCATCGTGGCCCGATCCTTGTTCAGCTTGTCCTGCTTTCCCTGGAGCTGCTGGGCGGTGGCCTGCAGTTCGCGCTGCTTCGTGGCAGCTTCGTTGCGCAGGGTCTCGAGCAACGCCTTGCCCTGCGGCGACTCATCCATCAGCCGACCGTAATCGAGCACGCCGATCTTGAGCTCTGCCATCGCAGGAGCGGAGAACGCTGCCGCGACCAGCGCGACACCCCAGATAGCCGACTTGAAAGCACGTTTCACGCTGGACATACCTCGAGTAAGGGTCAGAACGCCTGACCGACAGAAAACTGGAACCGCTCTTCTTCGTCCGGGTAGAGGACCGAATCACCCGCGTAGGCATTCAGCGGCACCGCATAACTGAAGCGGAAAATACCGAGCGGAGCCAGCCACTGCACGGCCAGACCCGTCGAGTGCTTCAATTTATCATACTTGAAACCGTACTCGACCGGGGTGCCGCTGCCGGGATTCAGCAGGTCGTCCTGGCCGCGGAAGACATAACGATTGCCGGTCGAAAACACATTTCCCATATCGTAGAACCAGCTGATCCGGGCCGAGGTACGCCACTTTTCCGGTGTCGGGAAGATCACCTCGGCGCGCGCGACCACCTTCAGGTTGCCACCGTACGGGTTCCCGAAGCTGTCCTTCGGGCCGAGGCGGCTCTCGCGATAGCCGCGCACCGTGTCAGGGCCGCCGGCAAAGAAGTTGCGGAACGGTGGCAGGGCCGTCGTCGGGCCGACATCCATGCCGTATCCCACCTCGGCGTTCAGCGAGGCGACCCAGCGGCCAAACAGCGGGAAGTACTGCAGGTAGTCGTAGTTCGCGACGAAGTACTCCACGTCGCTGCCCGGCAGTGCGTAGGACATCGACACCGAATGCCGCATGCCGCGATCGGCGAACAGCGCGCGGTTACGCGTGTCGAGGCTCCAGCCGGCGACGAGTTCTATCGAATTGAACTGCGACGTGTAGATCGTCGTGGCCGGCACGATGAAACCATTGCCGAAGTCCTGCTCCGGGATATTGGTCGTCGTCGGACTGCCATTCGAGCGCACCCAGTCGACGGCCTGCTCCGCGCTACCGGTGCCGACCAGCAGCTCGGAACTCTGCAGCGACAGGCCGACGCGCAGCCCCTGGAACTCCGTGATCGGGTAACCATAGTCGATGCCCAGCGACAGCGACTTCGATGAAAAATCCGACGAAGCCGACACGAACTGCGTGACGTCGCGGTAGGTCAGCGACAGCGTGCGGGCGACGCCATCGATGTTGGTGTAGGGGTTCGTGTGCGACACACCATAGACCTTCGAGAACCGACCGGAATTGAGGTCGATCGCGATGCGCTCGCCCGATCCCATGAAATTGCTGTCCGCATAGTTGCCGTTGAGGATGAACGACTGCGACTCGGAGTAGCCGATACCACCACCCAGTTGCGCCGACGGGCCTTCCTTGACCTCGAACTCGACATCGACGAGATCCGGCGAGCCCGGCACGGGTTTGGTCTCGGTCTCGACGTTCTCGATGTAGGGCAGCCGCTGCAGTCGCTGCTTCGAACGCTCCACCGCGGCGTTCGACAGCCAGGCACCCTCGAGTTGCCGCATTTCGCGACGCAGCACTTCGTCGTTGATCTTCGTCACGCCGTTGAACACGATGTGGCGCACGTAGGCCCGATTGCCCGGATCGATGAAGAACGTCAGCGAGACCGACTTGTCGTCGTTGTTCGGCGTCGGCACGGGATCGACCTTGGCGAACGCGTAACCGTCGAGGCCGAGGCGGTTCTGGATCAGCTCCTGCGTCGCGACGATGTCCTTCTTCGAGAAGGTACTGCCTGGCTTGACGAACAGGTAGTTGCGCAGTTCCTCCTCGGGAACGACGAACGTGCCCGCGAGCTTGACGTCCGACACCTTGAAGACTTCGCCCTCGGACACATTCACGGTGATGAAGATGTCGTCCTTCTCCGGCGATCGCAACCTGCGTCGATTCGATCTCGAAATTCGCGTAGCCGCGATCCATGTAGTAGGAGCGCAGTTTCTCCAGGTCGCCCTGCAGCGATTCACGGGAGTAGCGGTCGTCCTGCTTGTACCAGGAAAGCCAGTTCGGCGTTTTCAGCTCGAAGTCCTCGAGGATGTCGTCCTCGCTGAAGCTGGTATTGCCGACGACATTGATCTGGCGAATGCGCGCCCGCTTGCCTTCCTTGATGTCGATCTTGACCTTGACGCGGTTGCCGGGCACGTCCTCCACGGAGGTGTCGATGCGCACGGCGTACTTGCCGCGCGAGTAGTACTGGTCCGTCAGGAACTGGCGGACGTCCTCCAGCACGGAACGATCGAAGGTCTTGCCGGTCGCCAGCCCGACGTTGCGCAGCGACTTGGTCAGATCCTCGGTCTTGATGTCCTTGTTGCCCTTGAGCTCGAAGCTTTCGATCGAGGGCCGCTCCAGCACCACGACCAGCAGCGTGCTGCCATCGCGGCGCATCTGCACGTCGCGGAAAAAGCCAGTGTCGTACGGTGCGCGCATCGCCTCGCGCACCCGCTGCGGCGTCAGGCGGTCGCCGATGTTGACCGGAAGGTAATTGTAGACGAACCCTCGAGACACATTGCAGGCCCTCCACGCGGATGTTGCCAACCGTGAACTCGGCAGGCTCGAGCGCCTCCTGCGCCACGGCGCGGGTGGAGTGCAGCGCGAGGCCGCCGGTCAGCACGGCGGAGATGAACATCGCAGCGGTCCGGGAAACTGGTCGCACGAATAAGCCCCTCGTCAGCCAGGCTGGAATTGCTGGCCACGTCGTTGAACAGCGCCACGCCCATCAGCAGCAGCAACAAGGCGATACCCACCTGCTGCCCGAACGCCTGGACACGGTCTGACAGTGGACTGCCCTTGGCCCACTCCGCGAACTGATACAGGATCTGGCCGCCGTCAGGATCGGGATCGGCAGCAGGTTGAGGAATCCCAGGCTGAGCGAAATCAGCACGAGGAAACCGACGAATGCGGCAATGCCACCACGGGCGGACTCGCCTGCGTACTCCAGCGATCGAGATCGGACCGGACAGGTTCTTCAGCGACACCTGGCCCATGATCATGCGCCAGAACATCTTGGCCTGCAGCACCGTCATGTCCCAGGCGCGCACCGTCGCCTGCGACAGCGCTTCGACCGGCCCGAAAGTCTTGCGCACCTGCATCTGCGCAGGCAGTGGCGGCGGCGGCGGTGTCTCGATACGGATACGGCCGACATCGATGTCGTTGACGCGGTCCGTGTCGCTCGTGATGCGCACCGTGGCGACGCTGCCGGCGCGTTCGTACTCCAGCAGGATTTCCCGTCCGGGACGCGCCGAGACCAGTTCGACCAGCCTGGTGAAATCGCTGACCGCGACGCCATCGACGCTGAGGATCCGGTCGCCGGCCAGCAGCCCGGCGCGCTCCGCAGGACCGCCCTCGAGCACCCGTCCGATCACGGCCGGGCGCGGCGGTTCCCAGAAACGAAAGCCAAACCCGCCAGCGAATGCGCTCGGCTCCGTCAGTGCGCGGCGCACGGCAGGGTCGTCGACGCGCAGGACCAGGTTGCGCGAACCGCCGTTCTCGCCACGCACGACCAGACTGGCCACGCCCGCGCCGCTCATCGCCTCGACCAGGCCGAGCACGACATCGGCTCGCCCGTCCACGGCGTCGCCGTTCAGGCTGAGCACTTCATCGCCGCGCTTCAGGCCAGCCCGGTCCGCGACCGAATCGGGCGTCACATCGCCGATCACGGCGCGGACCTCCGGTGCCCCGGAGATCCACAGCAAACCCCACAGCAGCAGGATCGCGAAACCGATGTTGAACGCAGGGCCTGCGAGCAGGACCAGGATGCGCTGCCAAGGCGGCTTGCGGGTGAAGGAGCGGGACAGTTCGGCATTCGAGACCGGTCCCTCGCGCTCATCGAGCAGCTTGACGTAGCCGCCCAGCGGCAGGGCCGCGAACACGTACTCGGTGCGATCCGCGCCCGCGACGCGACTCCACAGCGGCCGTCCAAAGCCGACCGAGAAGCGCAGCACCTTGAAGCCGAGCTTGCGTGCGACCCAGTAGTGGCCGTACTCGTGCACGGTCACCAGCAGGCTGACCGCAATGAGGAACCAGATCGCGTACCAGAACAGCGTCAAGCGTAACTCCCGTCAGCCCTGCGAGGCGCCCAGCGACTCGACGGCCGCACGGGCGGCCTGGCGCGCCGCGGCATCAGCGGCGAGCACGTCCTCCAGGTTCAGGGCCGACGTGGCGGCGAGCCGCCTGGATTGCTGCTGCATGACCGAATCAATGACCGTCGCAATGTCCAGAAAGTTCACCCTGCCCTCCAGGAAGGCCGCAACCGCCACTTCATTGGCTGCGTTCAGCAACGCCGGCGCGAGCCCTCCCTCGCCGGCCGCCTGCTGGGCGAGCGAGAGGCAATGAAACCGCCCCGGATCGGGCGCGCGGAAATCCAGGCCGCCCACCTTGACGAGATCGAGGAATTGTACACCGGAGGCCACGCGGCGCGGCCACGCCAGCGCATGGGCGATCGGGGTGCGCATGTCCGGCGAGCCGAGCTGCGCGAGCACCGACCCGTCGACGTACTCGACCATCGAGTGAACGATGCTCTGCCGATGGACGACGATGTCGATGCGATCGGGCGGCAGGCCGAACAGCAGGCTGGCCTCGATCAACTCCAGCCCCTTGTTCATCAGCGTCGCCGAATCCACCGAGATCTTCCGCCCCATGACCCAGTTGGGATGCGCGCAGGCCTGGTCGGGTGTCGCGTCGCGCAGGCGCGTGAGGTCCCAGTCGAGGAACGGCCCGCCGGACGCCGTCAGCAGGATGCGCCGTACGCCGACGGGCGCCTCGCCGGCGCGAAAGTCGGCTGGCAGGCACTGGAACACCGCGTTGTGCTCACTGTCGATCGGCAGCAGGGTCGCACCCGCGCGGCGCGCCGCATCGATCAGCAACGGGCCGGACATCACCAGGGCTTCCTTGTTCGCGAGCATCAACCGCTTGCCGGCCCGCGCCGCGGCGAGCGACGACTGCAGCCCGGCCGCGCCGACGATTGCCGCCATGACGAAGTCCGCTGCGGACATGCAGGCCAGCTCAACCAGGCCCTGCTCCCCCGCCAGCACGTCGAGGCGCAGGCCGCGCTGCCGCGCGAGCCTCGCGAATTCAGCCGCGGCGTCCGTGTCCGCGAGGGCGACGACATCGGGACGAAATCGCTCGGACTGTTCGAGCAGTTTGGCGACATTGCGCCGCGCGCCCAGGCCCACGACGCGAAACTGGTCCGGATGGCGCGCGCAGACATCGAGCGTGCTGTCACCGATCGAACCAGTCGAACCGAGCACGGCCACGCCAATCATGGTACGGCCCCGATCAGCAACAGGCCGAACACGAACAGCGGCGCACCGGCGGCAATGCTGTC
>JAWLAD010000032.1:0-36352 GCA_041395605.1 Steroidobacteraceae bacterium | reverse complement strand
ACGGAGAATTATCCCGACCTCAAGTCAGACCAGAATTTCCGCGACCTGCAGGCGCAGCTCGAAGGCACCGAGAACCGGATCGCGGTCGCGCGCAACCGCTACATCGAATCGGTGCAGGCCTACAACGGCACGGTGCGCCAGTTCCCGACCAACCTGACTGCGATGCTGTTCAAGCACGAGATCAAGCCGAACTTCACGGTCGAGAACGAAGCGGCGATCGCGGCGCCACCGGCCGTCGATTTCGGCACGCCGGCGCCGGCATCGCCGTGACGCGCGGCGTCGGGCGGCTCTGATGCAGCGGCGCGCCCACGCGGCCTGGCGGGTGACCTGTGTCGCCGTGCTCGGTGGCCTGCTGGGCGGTGCCGGCATGGCACGGGCGCAGGCGCTGCAGCCCGTGCCGCCGCTGGAAGCGCGCGTCACGGACCTGACCGGCACGCTGACGGCGGCCGATCAGGCTGCCATCGAGCAAAAGCTCGCTGATTTCGAAGCGCGCAAGGGTGCGCAGATCGCCGTGTTGCTGGTCGCGACGACCGAACCGGAAGATATCGCGCAGTACTCGATCCGCGTGGTCGACGCCTGGCGGCTGGGGCGCAGCGCCCCGGACGACGGGGTGCTGCTGCTGGTCGCGAAGGACGATCGCGAATTGCGGATCGAGGTCGGTCGCGGCCTGGAAGGCGCGCTGACGGACCTGGTGTCGAGCCGCATCATCCGCGACGTCATCACGCCGCAATTTCGCCGTGGCGACTTCGCGGGCGGTGTCACGGCGGGCGTCGACCAGATGATCCGCGTCATCGATGGCGAACCCCTGCCCGAACCCGAACCGGGTTGGGACGGGCGCGCGGCGCAGTTCGAACAACTGCTGCCACTGCTGTTCTTCGCCGCGATCTTCGGTGGCACGGTGCTGCGCGGGATATTCGGGCGCGCGTTCGGCTCCCTGCTGACGGGCGGCGTCGCCGGGCTGATCGCGTGGTTCATCACCGGCCTGCTGGTCGTCGCCGGCATCGCCGGGACTGCGGCCCTCGTGCTGTCGCTGCTGATCGGCTTTGGCGGCGGCGGGCGCTGGTCGAACCGCCCGCATCGCGGCGGCTGGGGTGGCGGTGGCTTCGGCAGCGGTGGCGGCAGCTTCGGTGGTGGCGGTTTCAGCGGTGGCGGCGGCAGCTTCGGCGGCGGCGGCGCGTCGGGTCGCTGGTGAGGCACGCGTCATGAGCATCGGCCGTTGGCTGCGACACCTGTCTGCGACGCGCTGGATGACGCGCAGGGTGTTCACGCCCGCCGTGCTGGCCCGCCTCGAGGCGGCGATCGACGATCTCGAGCGGCAGCACGCCGGTGAACTGCGGCTCGCGATCGAAACCGCCTACGAGTTGCCGGACCTGTGGTCCGGACTCGCGCCGCGGCAGCGGGCGCTCGAGGTGTTCGGCCAGCTCGGCGTCTGGGACACGGCGGACAACAACGGTGTGCTGATCTACCTGTGCATGGCGGATCGCGATGTCGAGATCGTCGCCGACCGCGGCATTGCCGCGCGGGTCACGCAGCCGGAATGGGACGCTGTCAGTCGCGAAAGACATGGAAGACCGCTTCGCACCGGGCAGTTCGAGGCGGGTCTCATGGCCGGCATCGCCGGGGTCAATCGCCTGCTCGCGCTGCACTTCCCGCAGCGTGGCGGCGATCGCAACGAGCAACTGAACCAGCCAGTGCTGCTGTAGCCTCCGTCACGGCAGCCGCCCACTGTCGCCAGCGCCGGCAACAGTGCCAGCCGGGTGGCTGCGAGGCCGCCCTGGTGGATGCCATAATCCGCGCATGATGCCGCGCCGCACCGCCATCGCGCCTGTCGCGATCCTGCCGCTCCTGCTGATTGTCGCAGGCTGTTCACCGATCGACGGACCGTGGGCGCCGAAGGCGCCGCCCGCAGCCACCCGCGCCGGTCGTCCCGCAGGATCCGCCGCCGCAGGCGATGCACCGCTTCGAGATAGACCACGAGCAGGATGACCTGATCGGTGCGACCCAGGTGACCAGGGCGAGCAAGGAAGACACGCTGTCGGATGCATCGCTCGCCGCTTCAACGTCGGCTACGAAGAAATCGTCCGCGCCAACCCGAAGGTCGACCCTGGCTGCCGGGCGAGGGGCGCGAGATCATCGTACCCACGCAACAGCTGCTGCCGAACGCGCCGCGCGAAGGCATCGTCATCAACGTCGCGGCGATGCGGCTGTATTACTTCCCGAAGCGCGAGGCCGGCCAGAAGCAGGTCGTCTACACGCACCCGATCGGCATCGGCAAGGTGGGCTGGGCGACGCCGGAGGGCGCGACGTGCGGGTTGTCCGCAAGGCCAAGGATCCGACCTGGCGCCCGGGCCCGGGCGTGCGCGCCGAGCACAAGAAGAACGGCGAAATACTGCCGGCCGTCGTGCCACCGGGCCCCGACAATCCGCTCGGCACGCGCGCGATGTACCTCGGTTGGCCGCAGTACCTGATCCACGGCACCAACAAGCCCTACGGCGTTGGCCTGCGCTCGAGCCATGGCTGCATCCGGATGTATCCGGAAGACGTCGAGATGATCTACGAGTACGTGCAGACCGGCGAGCGGGTCACGGTCGTGAACCAGCCGTTCGTGTTCGGCTGGCACGAGGGGCAGCTGTACCTGCAGGCCTTCGACGTGCTCGAGGATGATCCGCGCAACTGGCAGAAGGCGCAGAAGCGCCTGCTGTCGCGCGCGCTCGCCAAGCGCATCCAGAAGGAGCTGAAGGCGCGCAACGAAACGGTCAACTGGGAACTGATTTCGAAGTTCACGCACGATCCGCGCGGCATCCCGGTGTCGGTGTCGCGGGCCGATGCGAGCATCGAGGCCATTGTCGCGGCGGCACCGCGCGTGCAGAACCGGGTGCCCGACAATGCCACCTGGGACGGCACGTCGAACCTGCCGGCCGATGACGAGACGATGCGGCAGATGTTCTCCAAGACGAGCGCCCGCCGGTCGCCGCGCCGACGGCGGCGCGCTGATCCGCCGATGACCTTCCAGCGCAGCGGTTGCATGGGCCGCATCGCTGGTCGTCGCCCTTGCTCGGCGGCCCCGCCGCGTTGGCGGCGACGATTGCCGACGAGCACTCTTCGCGAACATCGCCGAAATGCAGGTGCGGCACGTCGAACCCGCGCTCGATGTGGATTTCGACGCGCGGCGCCTGTCCGGCGTCGTCGACCCGGACGTCGAGCGGATCGATCCGCGGCCACGCGGCTGGTGCTCGACACGCGTGACCTGGTCGTGCGCGAGGCCTGGGTCGTCGAATCGCCGACTGTATTGGCATCGGCGCCGTTCGCGGTGGGCGAGACGGTACGCACGCTGGGCGAGCCGTTGACGGTGACGGTGCCGGCGGGGCCGGTTGGCAGCCGGGTACGCGTGCGCATTTCCTACCAGACTCGCCCCGGTGCCTCCGGCCTGCAGTGGCTCGATGCCGGGCAGACCGCGGGCAAGACCGATCCCTTCCTGTTCACGCAGTCGCAGGCGATCCATGCACGCTCGTGGATTCCACTGCAGGATACCGCCGGCGCTGCGCGTGACCTACGGCGCGCGCATCCACGCGCCGCCGGGCCTGCGCGCTGTCATGAGCGCCGATACCACGCCGGCGATGCCGGCGGATGGTTGGTTCTCGTCCGTGGATGCCGCAGCCTATCCTGTCCTATTCGCTGGCGCTGGCAGGGGCGGCTCGAGCATCGCGAAGCCGGGCCACGCACGCTGATCTATGCCGAACCGCCGGTCATCGAAGCGGCGGCGCGAGTTCGCCGATACGGAAGCGATGCTCGAGGCCTGCGAACGCCCGTTCGGGCCGTATCGTTGGGAGAGCGCTATGATGGCGTTGCTGCTGCCGGCGTTTCCCTATGGGCGGCATGGAGAACCCGCGCCTGACTTTCCTGACGCCGACGATCATCGCTGGCGACGATCTTCGTTGCGCTGATCGCGCACGAACTCGCGCACAGCTGGTCCGGGAATCTCGGCCACCAACGCAACCGCGACTTCTGGCTCAACGAGGGCTTCACCGTGTTCCTCGAGCGACGCATCGTCGAGGCGCTGTATGGCGATCGGCGCTGTGCGATGGAAGACGTGCTCGGACTGCAGTCGCTGCGGCGTGACCTGGCCGCGCTGCAACCTCGCGACCAGGTGCTGGCGATCGACCTGCGTGGCCGCGACCCGGACGACGGTTTCAGCGACGTGCCGTACGAGAAGGGTCGCCTGTTCCTCGGTTGGCTGGAATCGCGGGTCGGGCGGGATGCGCTCGAGGCCTTCCTGCGGAAGTACTTCGATGCGTTCGCGTTCCGCTCGGTGACCACCGAACAGTTCGTCGACTACCTCGAGCGCGAGCTGCTCGCGGCGCACCCCGGCGCCGCGACCCGCGCCGATCTCGACGCCTGGATCAACGAACCTGGCCTGCCGTCGTTTGCCGTGTTGCCACGCTCCGAGGCGTTCGCGCGCATCGATGCGGTCCGTGCGGAATTCGTGGCGGGACGTCTGGGTGCCGCTGACCTGCCGACGGAGGCATGGACCCCGTTCGAATGGCTGCATTTCCTCGACAACCTGCCGGCGCGCCCGGACCTGGGGCAGCTCGCCGCGCTCGATGCGCGCTTCCGGTTGACGGACGCCGGCAATGCCGAGATCGCGCACAGCTGGCTGCGGGTCACGATACGTGCGGGCTATGCGCCGGCGCGTGCGCGCCTCGAGCAGTATCTGCTGACGATCGGGCGCCGCAAGCTGATCAAGCCGCTGTACGAAGACCTGATGCGCACGCCGGACGGTGCTCGCTTCGCCAAGGCGATCTACGCGCGCGCTCGACCCGGGTACCACCCGATCGTCACCGCGACGCTCGACCCGATCGTCACGCCGACGCAGCCCATGCGCTGAGCGTGCGCGCGCAGTGTGATACGCTGCGCGCGCATCACACAGGGTAGGCAGTGGTCGCGCGCGTTCTCGCAGGCATCGACATCGCCGAGCACACCGGACCCGGGGCTGCGATCACCCCGGCGCCCGCGGGCGTCACTGCCTTCGTCGGCCGTACGCTGAAGGGGCCGATCAACGACCCCATCGTCCTGCACGATTTCGCCAGCTTCCAGCGCATCTTCGGCGGGCTGTGGCAGCCCTCGACGCTGTCCTACGCCGTCGAACAATTCTTCGACAACGGCGGTCGCACCGCGATCGTCGTCCGGGTGGCCAACGGTGCCCGTCCCGCGACGCTGTCCGTCGGCGCGGCCGGCGCCACGCTGACGCTCGCGGCGCTGTCACCGGGCACGCGTGAACACCTGAGGGCTGCCGTCGATCACGACGGCATCGGGCCGCAGGACGACGATCGTTTCAACCTGGTCATCCAGCGCGTGCGCGGCCACGGCTCGGAGCTGATCGAGGACCAGGAAATCTTTCGCCGCGTCTCGGTACGCCGGGATGCCAGCCGTTTCGTCGGCACGGCGCTCGCCGACTCGCGGCTCGTGCGCCTCGTCGGCGACCCGCCACTGCTGCGACCCGGCGTCACGCCACCGGAGCGGCCTGGCGACATGATCGGTTACGTCAGCGCCGGTACCGACGGCGATGATGGTGCCGCACTGACGGACTACGACCTGATCGGTTCGGCCCAGCACGGCACCGGGCTGTTTGCGCTGCGGGCGGCACCGCCGTTCGAGTTCCTCTGCATGCCGCCGCTGACCCGCGAGCATGACGTCGGCCTCAGCACGCTGCTGGTCGCGGGCCGCTTCTGCCGCGAACGCCATGCGATGCTGGTCATCGATCCGCCGCGTGACTGGCTGGACGCGGACGCCGCGCTCGCTGGCCTGCGAGGCTGGCCCTACCGCGCCGACAACGCGTTGATGTATTTCCCGCGGCTGACCGCGCTGGATCGCCTGCGCGGTCGCAGCGAGACGTTCGCGCCGTGCGGTGCGGTGGCCGGCATGCTGGCGCGCGCTGCGGCGAGCGGTGCGCCGTGGAGCCCCGTCGCCCAGGAGGAGGTGCTGCTGCGACCGGGCTTCAGGCCCGCTGCCAGCATCGACCTGGCTGCCCGTCTGCGGCTTGCGCAGTACGGCGTCAACACGCTGTCGGCCGTGCGGCTGCCGCAACTTGCGGCGGCGACGCCGCGTACGCTTGCGGCCGGCAACGCCAGTGCAACCGACTGGCGCTACCTCGGGCCGCGACGGCTGGCGCTGCACCTGGCGCAATCGGTCGGTCAGGGCACCCGCTGGATGCAGTTCGAACAGAACGGTCCGGAAGGTGGGCGCCGCGCTGCGGCGCAGGTGGAGGCGTTTCTGGCGGGCCTGGATGCCGAGGGGCGTTCCTCGTCCTCGGCACCTGGCGAGGGCTGGTTCGTGATTTGCGATGAACGGCTCAACGAACCGCGGCATCCCGGTGCGCATCTGCTGTTCGGTTACTGCGGGTCGCGCGAGGGCGAGATGCACTCCTTCCTCGTCACGCATCGTGCTGGCGAGACGCGCGTACGCCCGGTGCAGGCGAATCGCTACACGACGGCTGCGCGGCGGGTCACGGAAGAGATCGAAACCGGCCTGCTGCGCGGCATCGGCGCGCCCTGAGTCGGGCCGCCGCGGCTACGCGCCCTTGGGCTGCGGCCGTGGCGAGACGTACATCGTGATCACGGCGCGCACGACTTCGACACCCGCCTGGTCGACCACGGTCACCGGCACCCCGACGTTCTGCGCGCCAGACCATTCGTTGCGGTCGAGGCGGGCGGTGGCGGTCACGTCGGAACGGGCCGGCTGCAGGTATTCGATGGTCATGCCGCGCGGAATCCAGCGCATCGAGGGCGGCAGGCTGACTTCGGTGACCATGCCGGCGGCGAGCTCGCACAGGTTGCCCATCGCGAGCGCATGCACCGATCCGAGATGGTTTTCCACCGCGCGCCGCTTGCGCAGGCTGACGCGGCATAGCGCGGGCCCGAGCTCGATGAAGCGGGGCGCGATGGTCCGGAAGTAGGGCGCGGCCCGCCCCACGGCCCGTGCGAACAGCCAGCGCCCGAAGGACGACTTCGACAGCTTCTGCCAGCGTCGCAGCACCGGACTGGTCGGCGCGGTCTTGGAAATGGTCAGCCAGTCGAGCTGCTGACGCTCGGCAATCAGGTCGCTGATACGGCTCTCCGGTGGTGCATCGGGGAAGCCCCGAAGCGCCGCGCACTTTAGTGCACCGCAGCGATGCATTCAACCGGTGGCGCCCGTACGCACATCGCAATACGCTGTCGACGGACATGCCGCGACCTCATATCGAATTCGTGCACGCGCAACAGCTGCCATGGGGCGTTGCCCCGTTCGCTGCTGCACCATGGCGCGAACTGCCCGCGAAGCTGCTGAGCCGCGATGCGCAGAGCGGCGCCTGTACGCTGCTGCTGCGGTTGCCAGCCGGCTTTCGGGCGACGGGCACCCCGCAGTCCCGTTCGCTCGAGCTGTACCTGCTCGATGGCGAGGCCCGCATCGCGACCCGGCCGCTGCCGCTCGACGGGTACGCGGATTGCGGCGCCGGTACGTTCGCCGCACCGCTGGAGTGCGACACCGGTGCGGTCGTGCTCGCGTTCGTCGGTCCGGTCAGCGCCGGCTGCGGGGACGCCGAAGTGCGGGTCATCGACACGCACAACACGCCGTGGACCCGTCACGACATCGATCCGTCGGTGCAGTTCCTGAACCTGCAGCACAAGGTGCTGCGGCACGACCCGGCGACCGGCGAGAAAACGCTGCTGCTCTCCACCGGCGCGCAAACCCATCCGCGCGACTGGCGGGAAGCCCAACTGCTGCACGACTGCGCCAAGAGATGTACCTGCTCGGCGGCGACATCATCGGCGAGCGGGGCACGATGTACGAGGGTGCGTACTTCTGGCGCCCGCCGGCCTGTCGGCACGGGCCTTTCGGTTCGCGGCGTGGCAACCTGTCGCTGATCCGCTTCGCGGAGGGGCATCACCGAAACGTGTGGTCCGAACAACGCCGCTGCCGTTTACGCTGACACCGGCGCACGCGCAGTTGCCTGCCGACATCGCCGGGATCGCGGGGGCACCGTGGAAACCGGCCGCAATGCTGACTTGCCCGATCTGCCGGATACCCCGATGACAGAAGCCGCTGCCAATACGTCCGCCCGGATGCCGGTTCGCAAGCGGCGGATCCGCCACGTTGTCTTCGCCCATGGGCTGGAGTCCGGACCCTGGGGCCGCAAGATCACGGCACTGGCGCCGATCGCGACCGCCGAGGGCTATCAGGTCGACTCGGTCGACTTTCGCGGCATGGACGATCCGGCAGCCCGCGTCACGCGGCTGGTGGATTGCTGTCAGGACAAGACCGGCGACCTGATCCTCGTCGGCTCGAGCCTCGGTGCCTACGTCGTCACGGCTGCCGCCGGGGCGCTGCACGCGCGGGGCCTGTTCCTGATGGCCCCGGCCTTCTACCTGCCGCAGCTGCCACCGCTGCGCGCCTCGACGGTGGACTGCCCCACGGCGATCGTCCACGGATGGGACGACGAGGTGATTCCGTACCAGAACAGCCTGCGGTTCGCGGCCGAACACAAGGCCATACTGCACATGCTGCCCGGCGACCACGGCCTGCGGACGCAAATACCGATGCTGAAGAGCCTGTTCGAATACTTCCTGATCTCGTTCGAGCTGCAGCACGGCCGGGGCGTCGCCACGCCCTAGCGCGCGTTGACGCTACACTTGCGCGTGGCCACCTACCCGCAGAGCGCGAGACCATCCGGACCATGAACCTGCTGCTGCGCCGATTGCTCGCGCCCTGGGTTCGTGCCGGGATTCACCCGGAAGGGTGGCGCGAGCGCCTTGCGCCACAGCCCCAGGCGCCGCTGTGCTACGTGCTCGAGCGGCGCAGCAGCGCGGATCTCGCCGCGCTGCAGAACCTGTGCGCGCGCGAAGGCCTGCCGCCTCCGGACGGTCGCCTGCTGGGTCGCGGCGCCGCGCAGGTCCGGGCGTTCCTGCCGTTGCTGCGACCGCGCGGTTTCCGGGACGCGCGCGTCGACCGGCGTCCGCTGCCGGAGCTGATCCGGCTCGTCGACGCGCTGCGCGCGGATGCCAGCCTGGACGTGCGCCTCGTGCCCGTGTCCGTCTACTGGGGCCGTGCGCCGCAGAAGGAGGGCTCGTGGTTCCGCCTGCTGATCGCGGAGAACTGGGCATTCACGAGCTGGCTGCGCAAGCTGCTGGCGGTGCTCGTCAATGGCCGCTTCACGCTGATCGAAGTCGGTGAACCGCTGAGCCTGCGTTCGCTGCTGCAGGCCGGGGCGCCGTCGCGGTCGGAGGCGCTGCGGCTCGCGCGCGGGCTGCGCGCCGGATTCCGCCGGCAGCGTGCCGCACGCATCGGTCCGGATCTGTCGCACCGCCGAACCATCGTCGCCCGCGTGCTGCGCACGCGCGCGGTCAGGGCGGTCGTCGCCCAGCAGGTCCGCGACAAGAAGCAGTCGCGTCGCGCTGCGCTGCAGCTCGCGTTGAAGTACGCCAACGAGATCGCGGCGAACTATTCGCACGCCTTCGTCACCTTCATGGAAGGGTTGTTGACGCGGCTCTGGAACCGGCTGTACGACGGGGTGGACTTCGCGCATGTCGAGACGCTGCGGGACGTGGTGCGCGACCGCGAGATCGTCTACGTGCCCTGCCACCGCAGCCACATGGACTACCTGCTGCTGTCGTACGCGATCTATCGCCAGGGCTACGCGATCCCGCACATCGCCGCCGGCATCAACCTGAACCTGCCGGTCGTCGGACGCCTGCTGCGCAAGGGCGGTGCGTTCTTCATCGCCACCTTCGCCGGCTTCAATGCGCGCTGTAACGGTCGATGTTCATGAAGTACCTCGCAGCCATCATGGCCCGTGGCCACTTTCGATCGAGTACTTCATAGAAGGCGGCGTTCGCCCGGCCGACTGCTGCAACCAGACCGGCATGCTGTCGATGACGGTGCGCAGCTCTGCGCGACCCGAAGCGCCCTGTCACGTTCCTGCCCGTATATTTCGGCTATGAGCGCATCGTCAGGCCAACACCTACATCGAGCTGTCCGGCAAGCCGAAGCGAGCTGGCTCGACCTGCTGCGCGCCGTGCAGGTACTGCGGGAGAAGTTCGGGCGCGTGCATGTCAATCTCGGCGAGCCCATCGATCTCGACGCGGTGCTCGACCAGCCACTCGCTCGACTGGCGCACCGCGCGCTTCGAGAGACGACACGCGCGCTGGCTGGGTCGGTCGCAGCGTGGACGACCTGGCGGACTCATCATGCGTGGCATCAATGCTGCGGCGGCGGTCACCCCGGTCAGCCTGATCGCGATCACGATGCTCGCGTCGCCGCGACGGACCATGGTCGAGGCCGGACCTGGTCCGCCAGATCGATCTGTACCGGCGCTGTTGCGCGAGCCCGTACAGCGATCGAAGATTACGGCGATCGCGGCGCAGTCCGGCATCAGCACCGTTGCCTACGGCGAGCAGATGCAGCTGCTGCAGCGCGTACCACACAAGCTCGGCGACCTCGTCAGGTTGTCGGAACAGAACGCGGTGCTGATGGCCTGGTACCGCAACAACGTGCTGCACCTGTTCGCGCTGCCGTCGCTGATCGCCTGCGGTTTCATCAGCAATGCCGTATTGCGCACCGAGGACATCCAGCGCCTGGTCTGGCGCGTCTACCCGTATGTCTCGTCGGAACTGTTCCTGCGCTGGCCGGAGTCCGAAGTCCACCTCGCGGTCGACGACACGCTGCGTGCGCTCGGTTCGCTGGGCGTACTGGAGCCGGTCGACGGCGGCGCGGCGTGGCAACGGCCGGCACCGACGTCCGGGCGGGCCATCCAGCTGTCGCTGCTGTCCCAGGCGACGATCCAGACGATCGAGCGCTACTATCTGGCTATCGCGCTGCTGCGCCAGGCCGGGGTCGGCCAGATCAGTCCGAAAGCGCTGGCCGAGCGCTGCCAGGTCATGGCACAGCGCATCACGATGCTGTACGGCTTCAATTCGCCGGAGTTCTCCGATCGTGCGCTGTTCGAGACCTTCATAGAGCTGCTGCTCGAGCGTGCCGTGATCCGCACGGACGCCGGCGGGTTGATCGTGTACGACGAGGTGCTCGAGCGGGTGGCGGACGACGCCGAGCTGGTCCTGTCGGAACAGATCCGGCACAGCATCCTGCAGGTCACGCACGTTTGACGCAGGCGCTATACTCAGCGGAACTTCGAGGGGGAACCCCATGACGTACGTGCACGATTCCCGTCCACGGCGCTGGGCGCTCGGACTGCTCGGCGGCGTTGCGCTCGCCGTGTCCGGCGCTGCGCAGGCGTTCGAATTCCAGAGTGAATCCGGCGAATTGACCGGCAGCTGGGACACGACGCTGTCCTACGGGCAGGCCTGGCGCATCCAGTCGCGTGACTGCAACCTGGTCGCGATCGCCAATGGCGGTTGTGGGCGTTCGCCGAACATCGACGACGGCAACATCAACTATTCCACCGGCCTCTATAGCCGCGCCTTCAAGGCCGTCACGGAGCTGTCGGTCAACTACCGCAACGTCGGTGCCTTCGTGCGTGCCTCGGCGCTGCACGATCTCGACGTCAAGTCGGGCAATACCGAGAGGACGCCGCTGTCCGAGCCGTCCCGCGATCTGGTCGAGGACTACATGCGGCTGCTCGATGCGTTCGCCTACGCGCGCTTTGATCTCGGCAGCATGCCGGCCGAACTGCGCCTCGGGCGGCAGGTCGTCAGCTGGGGCGAGAGCACGTTCATCCAGAACGGCCTGAGCGTGCTGAACCACTTCGACGTGTCGGCGCTGCGTGTCCCGGGCTCGGAGCTGCGCGAGGGTTTCCTGCCGCAGGAAATGGTCAATTTCTCGGTGCAGTTCAACGATCGCTGGAGTGCCCAGGCGGTCTACATGCTCGACTGGAATCCGACGATCCCGGAACCGGCCGGCAGCTACTTCGCCGCGAACGATTTCGCCGTCACCGGAGGCAGCAAGGTGGTGCTGGGCTTCGGCGCGTTCTCCGACCAGGGCGTCGATTTCACGCCGCTGGGCGGGCCGCTGATCAGCGACTTCCAGAGCGTCGGCCGCAGCGCAGACCGACTGCCCTCGAAGAGCGGGCAGGGCGGGTTCAGCGTCAAGTACTACGCCGAGAACTTCAACAACGGCACTGAGTTCGGCCTGTACTACATGAACTACCACAGCCGCCTGCCCGTGATCTCGGGCCGCACCGGCACGGGCGCGGGCATCGCGAACGCCTGGGGCACGGCCAACGCCGTGCAGGCGACCGCGCTGGCACTGGCCTCGGGGTTGCCATTGGCCACCGCGATCGGTACCGGGGCGCAGGCCGGGCTGGCCGCTTCGCGCGGCAACCGGCTGGGATTCGTCGGCGACATATCGCTGCCGACGCTGACGCAGTACGCGACGATCGCGGCGCGCACGGCACTCGCGGGCGGCAACGTCGGCGGCCAGGCCAGCAACCTCGCGACGCATGAGTACGCGCGCACCGCGACGTACTTCGTCGAGTACCCCGAAGACATCAAGATGATCGGCCTGTCGTTCAACACGCAGCTGCAGCGCGGTGGCATCGCGCTGCAGGGCGAGCTGACCTACCGCCAGGACGTGCCGCTGCAGTACGACGACGTCGAGCTGCTGTTCGCCGCATTGACCCCCTTCGAGGCGGGTCTGGGCCTGCTCGGCGCGCTGCCGGCGATGGGCCCCGTGGTGCCGCTGGCGGCGTTCACGCCGCCGTCCTGTACGACGGCCACCTCGACGCTGAACGCCTGCAACCAGCTTGGTCGTTACGACGTCGACCAGGAAGTGCGCGGCTGGGGCCTGCACGATACCTGGCAGGCGCAGTTCACGGCGACCAAGAGCTTCTCGAACGTGCTGAAGGCGGCGCAGATGATCGTCGTGTTCGAGGCAGCCGTCTCGCACATTCCCGGTCTCGAAGACAAGCTCAGCGGCGGTCCGAACGGCCGTGGCCTGCGCTACAACGGGCCGGGCACGTCGGTCAGCGGCAATGTCGAGCTGCGCGGGCGCCACTGTCCCAACCTGCTCGCGGCTGACTGCCTCGCACTGAACCTGGTCGAGCCGCAGAGCCGCTTCGCCGACGACACCTCATGGGGCTACCGGTTCGCCGGCCGGCTCGAGTATCCGGGTCTGATGGGACCGTGGAACGTCGTGCCGCGCTTCTCGTGGCAACACGATGTGTCGGGCACCACGCCGGGCCCCGGAGGGAATTTCGTCGAGGGTCGCTACGCGCTGACGCTCGGTGTGTCGGCGAACCTCCAGGCGCGTTGGGAAGTCGATGCCTCCTGGACCAAGTTCGGTGGCGCGGGGCGCTTCAACGATCTCAACGACCGCGACTTCGTCGCGGCCAGCGTCAAGTTCGCGTTCTGAGCGCCAGCGGCGCGGAGCAAGAATCATGATCAAGAGAATCCTGAACCTGGGCGCGGCCGCCGCCGCCATCGTCATCGCGCTGCCGGCCTGGTCGGGCGTCAGTCCGCAGGAGGCTGCGCGCCTCGGCAACGACCTGACGCCGCTCGGCGCCGAAAAGGCCGGCAACGCGGCCGGCACGATCCCGGCCTGGGACGGCGGCATCACGTCGCCCGCCAAGGCAGGATTCCCGAACTTCCGTCCGGGCGGCCACCACCCCGACCCGTTCGCGAACGACCGGCCGCTGTATACCGTCACGCGCGCCAACATGGCGCAGTACGCCAACCTGCTGACCGAAGGCCACAAGAAACTGCTGACGCAGTATCCGACCTACAAGATGGTGGTCTATCCGTCGCGCCGCAGCGCCGCCGTGCCGCAGCGCATCTACGACGCGACCCGGCGCATCGCGACGACCGCCACGCTCGCACCCGGCGGCAACGGCGTGCTGAACGCCGGCGAGGGCATCCCGTTCCCGATCCCGAAGAGCGGCGTCGAAGTGTTCTGGAACCACGTGCTGCGTTACCGGGCAGACGCCGCGACGCGCCAGATCGGCCAGGCGCCGGTCACGGCCAGCGGCAGCTACACGATGGTCAAGTTCAAGGACGAGTTCTACGTCAGCTACAGCCTGCCAGGCGCGCGCTCCGAAGCCCTGAACAACACGATCCTGTATTTCATCCAGGAAACGACGGCACCGGCGCGCCTCGCCGGCGAGATCCTGCTGGTGCACGAGACGCTCGACCAGTCGAAGGAGAACCGCAAGGCCTGGATCTACAACCCCGGCCAGCGGCGCGTGCGGCGTGCGCCCGACGTCGCCTTCGACAACCCGGGTACCAACTCCGACAACCTGCGCACGTCGGACCAGTTCGACATGTACAACGGCAGTCCGCAGCGCTACGACTGGAAGCTCGTGGGCAAGCGCGAAATGCTGGTGCCGTACAACTCGTACAAGCTGCACAGCAACTCGCTGAAGTACACCGACATCCTGAAGAAGAACCACATCAACCAGGACCACGCGCGTTATGAACTGCACCGCGTCTGGGTCGTCGATTCGGTGCTGAAGCCGGGCGTCAGCCATCTGTACAAGCGCCGCACGCTGTATGTCGACGAGGACACCTGGCAGATCCTCGCGGTCGATGTCTACGACAGCCGCGACCAGCTGTACCGGGTGCAGGAAGGGCACGCGATCAATTACTACGACGTGCCGACATTCTGGACGACGCTCGAGCTGGTCATGGACCTGTCGAACGGTCGCTACCTTGCGCTCGGGCTCGACAACGAGGAGCCGCGGACCTACGACTTCAGCGCCGAGCGCACGCCGGCGGACTACCAGCCGAGCATGCTGCAGCGACGCGGCGTGCGTTGACCCAGCCGGCAGCGCGATCGGTGGCGATCCGCGTCACGGCCCTGGCAGCTGCTGCGGCGGTCGCCTGCCTGCCCGCGGCCAGGCTCGCGGTCGCGGATCCGCTCGATCGGCCGGCGCTGGCGGCGCCGCTCGCCGCGCAATCCCTGCTGCTGGATGTCGCGCGCGCGGGCGACCGGCTGGTTGCCGTCGGCGAGCGCGGCCACGTGTTGCTGTCGGACGACGCGGGGGAGAACTGGCGCCAGGCGCGCTCGGTGCCGATGCGCACGCTGCTGACGGCCGTCTGGTTCGTCGACGCCGAGCGGGGCTGGGCGGTGGGCCACGATGAGCTGATCCTTGCGACGACGGATGGTGGCGAAACCTGGCTGCGCCAGCACCAGGCACCGGAGCGCGAGCAGCCGCTGCTCGACGTCTGGTTCATGGATCCGGACAACGGTGTCGCGGTCGGTGCCTACGGCACTTACTTCTCGACGTCCGACGGCGGGCGCAGCTGGCAGCGCCGCACGTTCGACGCTGCGCCCGCGCCCGACGCGCCGCCACCGTCCGAAGACGACGAGTTCGCGCCCGACTACCACCTGAACGCGATCCGTGGCACGGGCCCGCGCTGGTGGATCGCGGCGGAGGCCGGCCATGTCTACCGCAGCGATGACGCCGGCGCGAGCTGGCGCACGCTGCCGTCGCCGTACGCCGGTTCGCTGTTCGGACTGCTGCCGCTCGGCGGCGATTCGCTGCTGGTGTACGGGCTGCGCGGCCACCTGTTCCGCAGCGACGATGGCGGGCAGAGCTGGCGTGAACTCGAGTCCGGCGTCAACGCGATGCTGACGGACGGCGCAGTGCTCACGGATGGCTCGCTCGCGCTGGTCGGCCTCGCCGGTACCGTGCTGCGTTCGAACGACGGCGGCGCCAGCTGGCGCGCCGAGCAGCAGGCGGACCGCAAGGGGCTCGCCGGCGTGATCGAAGGCGCCGGGCTGTCGCTGCTGGTTGTCGGCGAGGGCGGTCCGCGGAGGATCACCCGATGAGCGGCATCGCAGGCCGGCTGGAACGGTTGATCTTCGGTCGCCGTCGGACGCTGCTGGCGGCCTTCGCCGCCGTGACGGTCATGATGGTCGTCGTGTTGCTGCGTGGCCTGCATATCGACGCGTCGTTCACCAAGCAGCTGCCGTTGCGCCACGAATACATGCAGACCTTCGTCGAGCACCAGGCGGACTTCGGCGGGGCAAACCGCGTGCTGATCGCGCTGGTGGCGCGCGATGGCAACATGTTCACGCCGGACTTCTTCGCCGCGTTGCGCGATGCCACGGACGCAGTGCTGGTCATGGACGGCATCGACCGTGGTCGCGTGCAGTCGCTGTTCACGCCGAACGTCCGCTACATCGAGGTCGTCGAGGACGGCATCGAGGCTGGCAACGTCGTGGACGCCGAGTTCCAGCCAACGCCTGAAGCGCTGGCACGCGTCCGCGAGAACATCCTCAAGGCCGGCATCGTGGGTCGGCTCGTGGCCAACGATTTCTCCGGTGCCCTGATCAGCGCGATCGTGCTCGAGAAGGATGCCAACGGCCAGCCGGTGGATCCGATCGCAGTGGCCGAGAGGCTCGAGCGGGAGGTTCGCGACCGGATCGACGGTCGCGGCCTCGACGTGCACATGATCGGGTTCGCCAAGGTCGTGCATGACATCGCGCAGGGCGCGTTGTCGGTCGTCGTGTTCGCGGTCGTGACGCTGGTCCTGACGCTGCTCGCCGTCTGGTATTACTGCCAGTCGTTCCGCATCGCGCTGATTCCCGTCGCCTGCTCCGTGGTCGCCGTGATCTGGCAGCTCGGTACGCTGACGCTGCTCGGCTACGGCATCGATCCGCTTGGCCTGCTGGTGCCGTTCGTGATCTTCGCGATCGGTGTCAGTCACGGCGTGCAGCAGATCAGCGCGGTGACCGACGGTGTACTGCAGGGGCTCGATCCCGAGGGCGCGGCACGGCGCGCGTTCGGTGCGTTGCTGGTCCCGGCGATCGTCGCGCTGGTGTCGGACCTCGTAGGCTTCGTCACGATCCTCTACATCCCCGTGCAGGTCATCCAGGAAATGGCGGTCACGGCGAGCATCGGCGTCGCAGTCGTGATCATGACGAACCTCGTGTTGCTGCCGCTGCTGGTGTCGTCCGCCCGCTTCGATCCGGGCTACCGCGCGCGCATCGCCAGTCGGCGCGAGTCGCTGGGGCGTCTCTGGGACCGGCTCGCGAACTTCGGCAATCGCGGTCCGGCGCTGGTGCTGGTCGGTGTCGCACTCGTGCTTGGCGTCGGCGGATTCGTCAAGGGCCGCGAGTCCGTGATCGGCGACCAGAACGAAGGCGTCCCCGAGCTGCGCCCGGATTCGCGCTACAACGTCGACTCCCGGGCCATCACGGGCGCATTTTCGATCGGTGTCGACATCCTCACCGTCATCGTCGAGACGGAAGAGCCAGCCTGCGTCAGCCATGAACTGATGAAGGGTATCGACGAATTTTCCTGGGAGATGCAGAACGTCGCCGGCGTCCAGGACGTGATCTCGCTGCCCTACGTCGCCAAGCAGGCGATCGCAGGTTGGAGCGAGGGCGCGCTCGAGTGGCGCGAGATTCCGCGCAACGCGGACCAGCTGGCGCAGTCGACGCGTTACATCGAGACCAGTACGGGCCTGCTGAACGCGGAGTGCACCATCGTCCCGGTCATGCTGTTCCTGGCCGACCACAAGGCAGAGACGATCGAACGGGTCGTCGCGGCCGTCAAGCGCTGGCGGGCCGACAACCCGTTGCCGGGCGCCGAGTTCCGGCTGGCGACTGGCAACGTCGGCGTCATGGCGGCGACCAACGAGGAAGTCAAGCGAACCGAGTTTCCGATCCTGTTCGGCGTATTCGCGGCGGTCACGCTGATGTGTGCGCTGACGTTCCGCTCGCTGTTGGGTACCGCGCTCGTGATCCTGCCGCTGGCCCTCGTTTCGGTTCTGGCCTATGCGTTGATGGCGACGGTCGGTATAGGCCTGAAGGTCACGACGCTGCCCATGGTCGCGCTCGGCGTCGGCATCGGCGTTGATTACGGCATCTATCTGTACAGCAGGATGCAGCAGTCGCTGCGCGAGGGGGCCGACGTGCGCACCGCATTCCGTGAGACCTTGCAGGTGACCGGGGCCTCGGTGGTATTCACCGGGCTGACACTCGCCATCGGTGTTTCGACCTGGATGCTGTCGCCGCTGCAGTTCCAGGCCGACATCGGCACGCTGCTGGCCTTCATGTTCTTCGTCAACATGGTTGCGGCGATGACGCTGATCCCCGCGCTGGCTGCACTGCTGGTTCGGCGTGCGGCGGGACCAAATCCGCCGTCGGCCGGTGCGCGGGGCACCGTGGCGTTGGCGCTGGTGCTGTCCGTCGCGCTGTGCGCGGCAGCGCCTGCCGTTGCGCAGCAGCGCGACTTCGCCGATATCGAGTACCGTACCGAGCGTGTCGCGGACGGCCTCTACATGCTGTCGACGCCGGTCGGCGGCAACCTCGCGGTGCTGGTGGGCGACGACGGCGCGGTGGTCATCGACGACCAGTTCGACGAACTCGCGCCCAAGCTGCGCGCCGCGGTCGCGCTGCTGACCGACAAGCCGATCCGCTTCGTGATCAACACACATTGGCACTTCGATCACACCGGCGGCAATGCGGCGCTGGGTCGCAACGGGACCGTGATCGTCGCGCATGGCAAGGTCCGCGAGCGGATGAGCACGACGCAGGTCGGCACGTTGTCGGGCAAGCCGACGCCGCCGTCGCCGCGCGAGGCGCTGCCCATCGTCACGTTCGACCAGGCGGTCACGCTGCACCTGAACGGCGATGATCTCGAAGTCACGCACGTGGCCAGCGCCCACACCGATGGCGACGCGATCATCCGCTTCCGCAAGGCCAACGTCGTGCACATGGGCGACGTGTTCTTCGTCGGCAGCTATCCCTTCATCGACACCAACAGCGGCGGCAGCTACGAAGGGATGATCGCGGCGTTGACGCAGACGCTCGAGCGCATCGACGACGAGACGCGGGTGATTCCCGGCCACGGCCCGCTCGCCAACAAGGCCAAGCTGCGCGAGTTCCACGACATGCTGGTGACGATCCGCGACCGGATCGTCGGCCAGATCCGCGCCGGCCGCACGCTCGCGGAGGTGGTCGCATCGAAGCCGACCGCCGAGTTCGACGCCGCCTGGGCCGGGTCGTTCTGGAAGCCTGACCAGTGGGTCGCAAGGTCGTACACCGACCTCAGGCGCACGCACGCGCCCCAGTAGCGGCGCCCGCGTCCGCCCGCGGCGCCGGAGCAGGCGCCCCGGGGCATTGGCTTCAAATGTCCGGACATTTGAGTCTATACTGCCAGCCCGCCAACCACCCGGGCTGCCGACATGCCTGCTGCAACCAAGGTCGCCGTCGAAACCTTGCCGGCCCCGACGCTGTCGCAGCGGCTGGCCCAGTTCGCGCAGGGCTTCGACCTCGCGGCGGTTCCGCCGGATGTCGTCACCACGGCGCGCCATTGCATCCTCGATGCGCTCGGCATCGGGCTCGCGGCCAGCACCTTCGAATTCGCCCGGCGTAGCACGGCGGGCGTGGTCGCGCTGGCGGGGGCAGGCGACCATGCGGTGATCGGCTCGGGCCTGCGCCTGCCGGCGCGCGATGCGGCCCTGCTGAACGGCCTGCTGATCCACGGCCTCGATTACGACGACACGCACACCGCCAGCGTCGTCCATGCGTCGGCCAGCGCGGTGCCTGTGCTGCTCGCCGAGGGCATCCGGCAACGCGCCTCGGGGGCCCGCGCACTCGCGGCCTACATCCTCGCGGTCGAGACCGCCGCGCGCCTCGGGCAGCACGCCGGTGGCTGGTGGCAGAAGGTCGGGTTCCATCCGACCGGCGTCGTTGGCGTGTTCGGCGCGACGCTGGCCGCTGGCTATCTGCAGCGCGCCGACGCCGCGGCACTGGCGCATGCGCAGGGGATCGCGCTGAGCCTGGCCTCGGGCAGCATGGAGTTCCTCGAGGACGGCGCCTGGACCAAGCGGCTGCATCCGGGCTGGGCCGCTTCGAGCGGCATCACGGCCGCGACGCTGGCGGCCCACGGCTTCGAAGCGCCGCAGCGCGCCTACGAGGGCCGCTTCGGGCTGTTCGCGAGCTATCTGGGCGCACATGCGCCGCCCGCCGACGCCGACCCGCTGCGCACGCTGGGTCGCGAGTGGGAGACCGGCAGCGTCGCGATCAAGCCGTACCCGGTCTGCCACTACAACCATGCCTGTGGCGACGCCGCGTTGCTGCTGCGCGAACGCCATGCGATCGACTTCGCCGACATCGCGGCCGTCACGGTGCGCCTGCACCCCAACCAGTTCCCCGTCGTCTGCGAACCGCTTGCGGCGAAACGCCGTCCGCAGAGCGAGTACGACGCCAAGTTCAGCCTGCCGTACTTTGTCGCCGCCTGCCTCGTGCGCGGCCGCTTCTCGCTCGCGGAGCTCGAGGACGAGAGCCGCGCCGATCCGCGGATCCTCGCGCTGTGCGACCGCATCCGCTGCGACGTGGATCCGCACAGCGCGTTCCCGCAGCACTTCTCCGGATCGATCGAGATCGAGCTGCGCGACGGCCGCCGTTACCGCCACGCCGAGCGCGTCCAGCGCGGCGCTGCCGCACGGCCGCTCGCGCCCGCGCAGATCATCGGCAAGTTCATGGACAACGCCACGCTGGTGTTGCCCGCCAGCCAGGCCGAGCGGCTCTGCAGCGCCGTGCTCGGGCTGGACCAGGCGACGGATCTCGGCGAGCTGTGCGCGGCGCTGGTGCCGCCGTGACAGGTCGCGCGTCATGAACGCCGTGCCGCTGCTGGCCGTCACCGGCCGCTTCCAGCCGTTCCATGTCGATCACCTCGAGCTCGTGCAGTGGGCGCTCGCGCATGCCGGGCGGGTCTGCATCGGCATCACCAACCCGGTGGGCGAGCAGCGCCAGGCGCACCCCGCCAGCGCGCACCGGCATCGTGCGGACGCCAATCCCTGGGACGATGCGCAGCGCGCCGCGCTGATCCGTGCCGCGCTCGGCGCCGCGGGCGTGCCACCGCAGCGATACGACATCGTGCCGTTTCCGCTCGACGATCCGTCGCGCTGGGCCGCCGTCGTGCCGGCAGGCACGCCGCAAGTCGTCCGCGTGTTCTCCGACTGGGAGCGCGAGAAGCTGCGCCGCTTCGAGGCCGCGGGCTACCCGGTCGTCGCGTTGCAGGGCGATCCGGATCGGCGTGTCAGCGCGACCGACATCCGCGCCGCGCTCGCGGGCGGCTCGCCCTGGCAGCACTGGGTGCCGCCGGGCGCGCGCGAACTGCTGGCCGAATGGACGAGCGCCGCGGCATGAAGCGCGCGATGCCCGATGACCGGCTGCCCATCCTGCTCGTGATCCTCGACGGGCTCGGCGATCGCGGCTGCGCCGAACTCGACGGCCAGACGCCTTGCGAGGCGGCGCGCACGCCGACGCTCGACGCGCTCGCGACCGCGGGCGTGGCAGGCGTGCACGTGCCGTTCGGACCGGGCCGCGCGACGTCGAGCGAGCACGCGCACTGGTCGCTGTTCGGCTTCGGAGCGGTGCCCTTCCCGGGCCGGGCCGCGCTCGAGCTGCTGGGCGTCGGCCAGACGGCGCCGCGCGCGACGTCCCTGTTCCATCTTGCATCGCGCGCCGCCGAGGTGCGCGACGGCGCGCTGTGGCTCGGTGCGCGCGCGCGGCCGAAGCTCGACGACGCGCCTTGCGCGGAGCTGTTCGCCGCGCTTGCAGGCCGGTGCATCGACGGCATCGACTTCCAGATCCTGCCGCTGCGCACGGGCGAAGCCGTGCTCGTCGCACGCGGCGCGCGCAGCCGCGACGTCAGCGACACCGACGCGCTTTTCGACCACATCCATCCGATGATGCGGCCGCGCGCGCTGCCTGAAGCCACCGACATTGCCGAGGCCAGGCGGCTCGCCGTCGCGCTCGAACAGTGGCTGCGGGACAGCCAGCCGATCCTGCGCGCCCATCCGGTCAATGCGACCCGGCGCGCCGCGGGTCTTGCGCCGCTCGAGGTCGCCGTGACCAAGTGGGCGAGCTGGCTGGACCCTGCGCTGCCCACGTTCGCGGCGCACACCGGGCTGCGCGGCGCGGCGGTGACCGACACCGCGCTGTATCGCGGCCTCGCGCGCGCGCTCGACATGACGCTGGTCGATCGCCCGTACGATGCGAGCGACCCCGCCGGCGACATGCGCGCGCGCATCGAACTCGCGACGGGACTGCTCGCCACCCATGATTTCGTGCACGTGCACGTCAAGGCCACCGACGAGGCGGCCCATACCAAGCAACCCGCATTCAAGCGCGACATCATCACGGCATTGGACGAAGGTCTCGCCGCACTGCCGCAGCTGGCTGCGAACGTCGTCGTCGCCGTCACCGGCGACCACGCGTCACCGTCTACGGGCGCGCTGCTGCATAGCGGCGACCCGACGCCGTTCGCTGTTGCCGCGCCTGGACTGCGGCCCGACGCCGTCACGGCCTTCGGCGAGCGCGCCGCCCTTGGTGGCGAAGCGGGTCGCCTGCGTGCCGACGATGTGCTGCCCTATCTCGCGGGCCTCGCCAACCGGCCGTTCTTCCTCGGGCACCGGCCCGGCGCCGTGCGCAGCCTCGCGATGCCGATCGCGCCCGAACCGATGCCACTGTCCTGATCCACACTCGCCCGTTGCTGGAGAGCCCATGACGACGCCTTCGCCGCTCGACAAGGAACTGAACCCACCCGCACACCTCGCGCCCGTGCTCGACAAGGTCGAGGCGCTGTATCGCGACGAAGTGGCGCCGCGCGAGCAGGCACTGGCGGCGCGCCTGGACGACGAGAGCCTCTACCTCGACGGCGATGGCAAGCTGCACCCGGAGATCATCGCGGCGCGCCGCGAGATCATGCGCGCGGCGGGCAAGGTGGGCGTCTACAGCGCCCACCTGCCGACTTCACTGGGTGGCGGCGGGCTCGGCCGCACCGACATGATCTACGTCGAGGAGAAGGTCTACGGTTACGGCTGTGGCCTGAATCCGGCGCTGCTGTCGTGGTCCGAGGGCGCGACGCCGCGGCTGCTGTACTGCCACGACCACCAGCGCGAGCAGTTCGTCGACCCGCTGGTGCGCGGCGAGAAGACCAGCCTGCACGCCGTCACCGAGTCCGGCGCGGGCTCCAACCTGTTCGACATGAAGACGCACGCCACGCGGCGCGGCAGCGACTGGGTGCTGAACGGCCACAAGGCCTACATCACCAACGCCTTCGACGCGGACGTGGTGCAGGTGCTGGCCGTGACGCAGCCGGGCGGCGGTCGCAAGACCTTCACCTATTTCATGTTCGATGCGCGCGAGATGCTCGGCAAGGGCTACCGCACCGGCAAGGTCTACCAGACCATGTTCGGCGACGGCTACACGGGCGAGCTGTTCTTCGAGGACCTCGTGCTGCCGCAGAGCGCCGTGATCGGCGAAGTGGGGCAGGGCTTCGACATCGCGGTGATGTCGTTCAACTACACCCGGATGCGGCGTGCCGGCATGTGCTCGGGATGGTCGCGCTACCTGATCGACCGCAGCCTCGAGCGCGTGCGCTCGCGCATCGTCGACCACCGGCCGCTGGGCGCGAACCAGGGCATCCAGTGGATGATCGCCGACATGTACGTCGACTGGCTGCAGACCCGCTCGCTGTCGCTCGAGGTGGCGCGCAGCATCGACGACCCGGGCCCGTGGTATGCGCTGCCGCGCCCCAAGGACGAGATCCGCCGCATCTGCGCGCTCAAGGTCAGCAACGACGAGTCGTTCTATCGCGTCGCGGACCGCGCGCTGCAGGTGCACGGCGGCTACGGCGTCATGCGCAACAACCCGGTCAACAAGCTGTTCCAGATCGCGCGCAACCTGCGGATCCCGGGCGGCACGGACGAAGTGCAGCGCACGACCATCGCAGAGACGCTCGGCCTGCGCTTCGATGCGTCGAAGTCGGCGCCGGCTGCGAAGGGTGGCTGAGGCGTGAGCGCGGCCGTCGGCGGATTCCGCGGCCTGCGCGCGCTCGCCGGCTGCGGCGGCTGTGCAGCAAAGGCGCCGCCGGAACTTGTCGACTTGCTTACGGGTTTCGCGGCGCGCAGCGGCGGACAGGATCCCAACGTGCTCGTCGGCCTGGCGCCGTTCGACGATGCGGCCGTATACGCGATCGATGCGGATCGCGCGCTGATTGCCACGGTCGACTTCTTTCCACCGCTCGTCGATGCGCCGCGCGACTACGGCGCGATCGCGGCCGCGAACGCGGTCAGCGACGTCTATGCAATGGGCGGCGAGGTGGCCTTTGCGCTGGCCGTGTCCGGCTTTCCGGCCGAGGTGCCGCCGCAGGTCATCGCCGACGTGACGGCCGGCGCCGTCGACGTGCTGGCGGACTGCGGCGCGCTGTTGCTCGGCGGTCACTCGGTTCGCTGCGCTGAGCCGGTGTTCGGCCTCGCGGTGCTCGGCTTCGTGGACCCGGCGCGCATCTGGCGCAAGTCCGGCGCGCGCGAGGGCGATGTGCTGATGCTGTCGAAGCCGCTCGGCAGCGGACTGCTGCTGTCGTCCGGAAGGCCGGAAGAACTGGCGACCGCGACCGACATGATGCGGCGGACCAATCGTGCCGCTGCGCAGGCTCTGCGCGCGCTGCCACAAGCGCCACGCGCCGTCACGGATGTCAGTGGCTACGGGCTGCTTGGCCATGCGCTGGAGATCGCGGTGCAGTCGGGCGTGGTGCTCGACCTCGACACGGCGGCGCTCCCCTGCCTGCCCGCAGCGATCGAGGCCGCGGCACGAGGTGTGCGCACGTCCGCGCACCGTGCAGCGAGCGACGTCGACGCCCGCGTTCGGATCGGTGCCGGCGTCGCTGCATGCCGGCTCGCATTGCTGCACGATCCTCAGACATCCGGCGGCCTGCTGGCCGCCGTCGACGCCGGGTCGGTCGGCGCGTTGCGAGCGGCCGGTTACGTGCCCGTGGGCACCATCCGCACTGGCGGCGATGGGGGGGTCGAGTTGCGCTGACCGCGGCCTGCCGTCGTCGCGCACGAACGAAGATCGTCGACGAACCGCTCGTGCCAGCTCGCCAGGCTCTGGCGGCGCAGCGCCGACTGCAGCGCCGCCATGCGTCGCTGTCGCTCGGCGCGCGGCATCAGCAACGCGCGCGCCATCGCTGCGCTGATCGCCGCAGGGTCGGTTGCGTCGACCAGCAGCGCGGCCGTCAGTGCCTGGGCCGCGCCTGCGCCGCGGCCCAGCACCAGCACGCCCGGCTCGGCGGGTGGCTGCACCGCCACGAACTCCTGGGCGACCAGGTTCATCCCGTCCCGCAGGGGCGTGACGCAGGCCACCTTCGCCGCGGCGAGCAGCTGCAGCACCCCGGCATGTGGCAGCGCGCGTTGCAGCAGGATCGGATCGAGCGTGCCGCGGCGATGCCGTGCGTTGCAGCGATCGACGGCCTGCGCGATGGCGTGGCTGTTGTTCGCGTAGGCGGGCAGTGCGATGCGTGACGGTGGCATGACTTGCACGAGGCCGGTGCGTGCAGCGGCGCCAGCGTGTCGCCGCAGCCAGTGATCCCAGGCGACGATGCGCGCGGGCAGGCCTTTGGTGTAATCGAGCCGGTCGACGCCGGCCACCAGCGTGCGCCCCGCGAGCCACTCGCGGATCGGGCCGAATTCCGGACCGCCGGCGCCGACCGTACGTCGCAGCGCGTCGATATCGACGCCGACCGGATATACGCCGGTGCCGATGAACCGGTCGCCTGCGAGAACGCCGGCGCCGCCACTGTCGCGGACATCGTCGCTGCCCGCGACGGCCACCTGCCGAAACGCCTCCATGTCGCCCGCGGTCTGGAAGCCGAGCAGGTCGCAGTACAGCAGGTCGCGCAGCAGTTCTGCGTGCATCGGCAGGCTGCGCCACTGCGGCAACCCGGGAAACGGCACATGCAGGAAGAACCCGATGGGTCCGCGGTGTCCGCGTTGACGCAACGCGCCGGCCAGGGGCAGCAACTGGTAATCGTGGATCCAGACGCAGTCGTCGGCGCGCAGCTTTGGGTGCAACGTCGTGGCCCAGGCCGCGCTCAGCGCGCGATAGGCGCTGTAGCGCGTTGCCAGCGGGACGTCAGCCGGCGGCGGCGGCAGGCCATGCAGCGTCGGCCACAGGACGTCGTTGCTGAAGCCGAGGTAGGCGTCGGCATGCTGGCGCGGGCTCAGCGATACGGTCAGGTAGTCGACGCCCGCCGCCCGCCGCGCGCGCGCCGACGCCGCGCTGGCGGTCGACACGCTGCCGTCCCAGCCGAACCACAATCCGCCATGCACCAGCAGTGCCGCGCGCACGCTGCGCGCGAGCCCGCCAGCGCTGGCCGGGGTCCCCGGCAGCAGCACGCGATGCGACACTGCCACCAGGCGTTTCAAGCGGCCGCCGTCTTGGCGAGCAGCGCCGCGATCCAGGCCCGGACTGCGATCGGATCGGACAGTCCATGGGTGTCCGCGGGCAGCGCCGCTCGCCAGGCCGCGTCGGCAGGGCCGACGCAAATCGCCAGTCCGCCGCGCTGCACCGCCCGTCGGAGCGCTGGTACATCGGTGATGTCATCGCCGATGTAAACGGGACGGCGGCCGCGGAACGCTGCGTCAGCGAGAAACGCGTCGATGGCTGCATCCTTGCCCGGCCCCAGCTCGCGCAACTCCAGCACCGCATGGCCTTCTATCAGCATGGGCCGGGGTTGCAGCGTCGCCCACGTCGCCAGCACCGTGTCGCGTGCCGCAGCGGCATGCCGTGGTGCGCGCCGCCAGTGCAGCGCGACGGCGTGCGACTTCCGCTCCACGAGCACGCCTGGCCGCGTGGCGCTGAACGCCTGCAGCGCCACATGCGCCGCCTCGAGCCACGCACCGCAGGCGCCCGGCGCATGCATCCGGCCCGCGGCGCAGCGCCGTTCGATGCCGTGCTGGCCCGCGACGGGCAGCCGCAGCGGCGCAAGCAGCGAGTCGATCGACGCGATCGTGCGTCCGCTGACGATCGCGAGCGCGCCGTCCAGCTGCTGCTGCAGGCGGGCGATCAGCGTCTTCAAGCCGGCGTCAACGACGACATCCTCCGGCGTCGGCGCGAGCTCCACCAGCGTGCCGTCGAAGTCCAGCAGCAGCGCGACGTCACGCGGTGCCGGCAGCGGCGGGGGACGCAGCGCCATCGCTCCGCTCAGTCGTCGAGGCGGACGCGTCCCCGACCCTGCTTGGTCGTCGCGCGGCGCGCCTTGCTGTCGAGGCGACGCTTCTTCGCGCCCAGTGTCGGGCGCGTCGCGATGCGCCGCTTTGGTTCCACCAGTGCGGCGCGGATCAGTTCTGCGAGGCGCTGTTCTGCATCGCGGCGATTCTGCTCCTGGCTGCGCTGCGTGCGCGCAGCGATCAGGATCGCACCGTCATCGGTCAGGCGGTGTCCGGCGAGTGCGCGCAGCCGCTGCTTGACGCGTGCGTTCAGCGCCCGGCTGCCATCGAGGTCGAAGCGCAACTGCACCGCGCTGGATACCTTGTTGACGTTCTGCCCGCCCGGGCCGCCTGCGCGCATGAACTGCACGGACAGGTCCGCGTCGGGAATCAGTACTGGACCGACCTGCAGCGCCATCGGGCCGGTCCGTCTCAGTCGCCGTTTGGCGCGCCGGGCAGCGCGCGCGGGTCCACGACCCGGATGTCGTGCTGCGCGACCGGGATCGTGATGCCGGCCTCGCGGAACAGCCGCCAGATCGTGCGATTGACGTCCGAGCGCACGTTGTTGACGCCGTTCATCGGATCGCGGATCCAGAAGCGCGCCTCGAGCCGCATGCCGTAGTTCTCGAAGGACATCAGTCGCGATACGGGGGGCGGGTCCCGCAGGATGCGCGGATGGGTGGCGGCGGCTTCGACCAGCAGTTCGAGCGCCCTCTCCGGGTCATCCTGGTAGCTGATCATGACCGGCAGCCGCAAGCGCACGCGCTGGTCGGAGTAGCTCCAGTTGATCACGGACGTGGTGATCAGGTTCTGGTTCGGCACCAGCGTCTCGACGCCGTCCCGGTCGCGCACGACGACGTAGCGTCCCCGCAGCTCCTGGACCCAGCCGAAGTTCTCGGTACTGGTGCCCGTGGTGCCGGTGAAACTGATGACGTCGCCCGGCTTGATGGACTTGTCCATCAGCAGCACGAAGCCGCTGACGAAGTTGCTGGCGATCGCCTGCAGGCCGAAGCCGAGGCCGATGCCGATCGCGCCAGTCAGTACCGTCAGCGCCGTCAAATCGACGCCGGCGGCATTGATGCCGAGCAGGATGCCGAGGCCGACGAGGAAGAACTGGCTGAACTTGGAGATGCCGATGCGCGTCGACATCGCGACCGAGTCCATCGCCATGACCCGCCGCTCGATCGTGCGCGCGACGACGCTGGCGACGATGATGAAGCCCGAGACGACGACGATGCTCTTCAGCAGCGCCCAGAGGCTGAACGACACCTTGCCCGGGATCAGGTCGAGTGAATCCAGCCGCGCCTCGATGCCGTCGAACCAGCCCAGCATCTCGAAACTGATCGCGACCCACAGCACCAGCGTGATGCGGCTGTCCCAGGTGCGCACCCACGACTTCGGGCCCAGTGCCAGCGACAGCAGGTAGACACCGAGCCGGACCAGCAGCAGCGCCACGACCAGTTGCAGCGCGATGTCGATCATCGCGACATGCATCCGACCCAGCGCCAGCAGCCCGCGGACGGCGAGCAGCACGATGACGGCCACGAAGTAGCTCGCCAGCACGACGCAGCCTTCGATGACGGCGTCCTGCCAGGCGACGGTCCCCGGCGTCGACGGCTGGCCGCGACGCTGGTGCCACAGCTTGACGAAGTGGGCGGCCGCCATCCCCAACAGCAGTGCCAGCGATCGCGACGATCTCTGCCAGCACCTCGGGGCTGGTCAGGCGATCGAACACGCTGCTGGCAGACTTGGCGGCGGCATCCATGTCAGGCGTTCAGATCCGGGATCAGCTCGCTCTCGTAGCGCGTGATCTGGTCCTTGAGCAACAGCTTGCGGCGCTTCAGACGCTTGATCTGGATTTCGTCGACATGCAGGTCCATCGACAGCCGCTCGATGATCTGGTCGAGATCGCGGTGTTCGATCCGGAGCTGACGCAGCTTCTCGATGTTGCGAAACAGCTCCCGATCGACCTTTTCGGGGTCTTCGGCGTCGGACATGGATACCAGTGGGTCAGAGACGCGCTGAGAGGGGCTCAAGATCGGCCGGTAGCTTAGCGAACCGGCCGGGGGGATTCCACGGTATGCCGGGGTCGTGGAAGTCCGAGCCACAGGAGGCCGCCAGGCCGTGCCGGCGCGCGAGCGTCGCGATGCGGTCGAGGTCGCCGCGCGCCATGCCGCCTACGCTGACTTCGAGCGCGGCGCCGCCAGCGGCAACGAAGGCTTCGACCAGCTGCCGCAGCGCCCCGCCAGAGAGGCGGTAGCGATGCGGATGTGCCAGGACCGGCCAGCCGCCGGCGGCCCGGATGGCCGCTGCGCTGCGCGCGAGCTCGGGCCACTCCACCGGTACGTGGCCCGGCGCACCGCGTCCCAGCCAGCGCTCGATGGCGTGCTGCACGCTGTCGGCATGTCCGCGCGCGACGAGCTCGCGCGCGACGTGGGTGCGGGTGGGTACCGCGGCCGCGGCCGCCACCGCCGCGACGATGTCCGCCCCCGGCAGCCGGCCGCGTCGCTGCAGCCGGATGCCGATTTCGTGCAGCCGTTCGCGACGATGCCCGGCGACGGCGGCAAACTGCGCGCGCAGCGGCGCGGATCCGGTGTCGAGTCCGACGCCGATGACATGGATGGCCTGGCCGCGCCAGCTCGATGACAGCTCGCAGCCGCTGACGAAACGTATGCCGGCCGCGGCGCAGGCACTGGCCGCCTCGGCGCAACCGGCGACGGTGTCGTGGTCGGTCAGTGCGAGCTGCGTCACGCCGAGGCGCGCCGCATGGGCCACCAGACCGCGCGGCGACAGGACGCCGTCGGAGCAGTCGCTGTGCAGGTGCAGGTCGGCGAGGCTCGTCACCGGTTTATGATACCCGGATGCTCTCCGCCCCTGCGCACCGGCCTGACTGGGACCAGATCGACAGCGTGCTGCTGGACCTGGATGGCACGTTACTCGATCTGGCGTTCGACAATTATGTCTGGATGGGCCGGATCCCGGAGATCTATGCCGAAGCGCGCGGCCTGTCCGTGCCCGAGGCCCAGGCTGAGCTCGCGCCGAAGTTCCGCGCACTCCAGGGGCAGCTCGAGTGGTACTGCATCGATCACTGGAGCCGGGCGCTCGACATCGACATCGCGCAACTGCATCGCGACGAGTCGCACCGCATCGGCTGGCTGCCGGGGGCGCGTGGATTCCTCGATCGGATGCGCGAGCGCGGCAAGCGGCTCGTGCTGCTGACCAACTCCCATCCGGTCACGCTCGAGATCAAGCACCAGCGCACCGGCGTGCTCGACTGGTTCGATGCGGCGTTCAGTTCGCAACAGTTCGGCGCGCCGAAGGAAGACGCGCGGTTCTGGGTGGCGGCTCGCGAGGCGGAGCCGTTCGATCCCGCGCGCTCGGTGTTCTGCGACGACAGCGCCGCGGTACTGCATGCCGCCCGTACGGCGGGCGTGCGCTGGGTCTACGCGGTGCGCAAGCCGGACAGTTCGCGTCGCGGGCATGCGCATCAGGAATTCACGGCCGTCGATGCCGTGTCGGATCTCGGCTGACGTGCCGCAGGCGCGCGGCGTTTCAGTCCGCGCCGCCGGCGGGGTTGCCGCCCGGTGCGCCGCCGCCTGACTCCGTGCCCGGCGCGCCGTTGGGTCCTCCCGCAGCAGCACTGCGACCCCGGCCGCGCCCGCCGCGACGGCGACGTTTGCGGGGCGCATCCGGCGCCGCAGCGGGCGCCGCGTCCGGTGGCGGTGCGGCGGCGGCCGCATCGGGCGCGCGTTCGGGACGCATCGTGCCGAGTTCCAGCGACGGCCGATCGACGACGGGACGACGTTCGCCACCGTCAGCGCGGCCGCCGCGGCGCGGCCTGCCACGGTCGAAGCCGCCGCGACTGCCGCTGCGGCCACCACCGCCGCCACCGGAGCGGCCGCCGCGGAATTCGTCCTCGCGGCGCGGCCGGCGTGGCGGAAACTGCACCGGCGCCAACAGTTCCGGCGTGATCGGCGAGTAGGGGATCTTGTGCCCGATGTAGGCCTCGATATCCGGCAGCGAGATCGCGTAGTCCTCGCAGGCGAAGCTGATCGCATCGCCCTGGGCGCCGGCGCGCGCTGTGCGGCCGATACGGTGCACGTAGTCGGCGCAGTCCTGTGGCAGGTCGAAGTTGTAGACGTGCGTGACATCGGCGATGTGCAGGCCGCGTGACGCGACGTCGGTCGCGATCAGCACCGCGAGCTTGCCTTCATGGAATTCGCGCAGGAAGCGCAGCCGCTTGTTCTGTGGTACGTCGCCGGACATCGCCTGGGCGTTGATGCCATTGGCGCGCAGCACGTCTTCGAGGCGTTCCGCCACGCGCTTGGTATTGACGAACACCATCGTGCGGCTCTGGCCCTGTGCCCGCAGCAGGTTGATCAGCAGCGGGTATTTCTCTTCCATCGCCGGGTAGTAGATCAGCTGGCGGACGCGGTCCGTCGTGACCTTGTCGGGTTCGATGCGCACCAGCTCCGGATCGTTCATGTGCTCGTACGCGAGCTCGAGCACGCGCTGCGACAGCGTCGCGGAGAACAGCATCGACTGGCGATGTTCCGGCGCTGGCAGCCGGCGCAGGATGTAGCGGATGTCGGCGATGAAGCCGAGGTCGAACATCCGGTCGGCTTCATCCAGCACGACGGCCTGGACATGGCGCGTGTCGAACACATGCTGCTTGTAGTAATCGATCAGGCGGCCGGGCGTGCCGATCAGGATGTCTACGCCATCCTCGAGCTGCCGCCGCTGCTTGTCATAGTCGACGCCACCGAAGACGACCGCGATGCGGAATTCGGTCCGTGCGGCGAGCAGGACGGCATCCTTGTGGATCTGCACGGCCAACTCGCGGGTCGGCGCGACGACCAGCGCGCGTATCGCGGTCTGCCCCCGGGTGGGTGCGGGGGGTTGCTCGGCCAGTCGCTGGAACAGCGCGACCAGGAACGCAGCGGTCTTGCCGGTCCCCGTCTGCGCCTGGCCTGCGACATCGCGGCCCTGCAGCGCGACGGGCAAGGTCTGCGCCTGGATCGGCGTGCAATGAGTGAAACCGGCATCGAGCACCCCCTGCAGGATTTCGGGTGCGAGCGGCAATGAGTCGAACGTCAGGCTGGAAAGGTGTGTATCAGACATGCATCATCCAAGGTAAGGTCCGGCGACGCGGTGCTTGCAAAACAGCGCGGGACGGGATACAAAACAGGTATTGGAACGGACGTCCTGTCCGAAACCCAGTCGGCTATAGGCCGGCACGAACAGCCAGAGCAGCAACTCCCGGTACAGCAACCCCCGGAACAGCATCGCCCGCAACTGCGTCGCCCAGCGCGCCCAAATCAGCCTTGCTTTCAGGGTCCAAACCCAAGGTCCTCATCAATACTAGTGTAACCGTTCATCGGTCCCCGCCGATACGCCCTGCAGCCCACCGGGCTCCCGTTGCGGCGACCCCCCAGCCAATTTCCCGCAGGCGCTCCCATTCGCCATCCATCCACACTCCCCACGGAGATGATTCCCAGTGAGTAATCCGCACATCGTGCACACCACCGACGCCACGTTCGCCCAGGACGTGCTGAAGTCCGACAAACCCGTCCTGCTCGATTTCTGGGCGGAGTGGTGCGGTCCCTGCAAGATGATCGCCCCGATCCTCGACGACATCGCGACCGAATACGCCGACAGGCTGCGGATCGCGAAGCTGAACATCGACGAAAACCCGCAAACCCCGCCCAAGTTCGGCATCCGCGGCATCCCGACGCTGATCCTGTTCAAGAACGGCACCGTGGAGGCCCAGAAGGTCGGCGCCGTCTCCAAGTCGCAGCTGGCCGCATTCTTGGACAGCAACCTGTGAGGGGCTACCTCGGCAACCAGGGCCGCAACCGGCCGAAGGGGGGCGGGCAGCGCCACGGTGGCAACCGCGATGGCAACCGCGACGGCAACCGCATGCCGCCGAATGCGCGGCACGAGGAGCCGATGGACCACGCGCCCTTCATCGCCTCGGGCGAAGACGCGGAGATCATCAGCGCGGAAGAGCTCGCGCAATCGCGCAACTCGATGAACCTGACGCAGCTCAAGTCGATGCCGATCGGCCAGCTGGTGCGGTTGGCCGAGTCGCTCGGCGTCGAGAACATGGCCCGCTCGCGCAAGCAGGACATCATCTTCTCGCTGCTGAAGGCCCACGCCCGCAAGGGCGAGCCGATCTACGGCGACGGCGTGCTCGAGATCCTGCAGGACGGTTTCGGCTTCCTGCGCTCGGCCGACGGCTCCTACCTCGCGGGCCCCGACGACATCTACATCAGCCCGTCGCAGGTGCGCCGCTTCAACCTGCGCACCGGCGACACCATCTCGGGCTTGATCCGCCCCCCCAAGGACGGCGAGCGCTATTTCGCGCTGCTGAAAGTCGGCGAGATCAACTTCGACTCGCCCGAGAATGCGCGCAACAAGGTGCTGTTCGAGAACCTGACGCCGCTGCACCCGACGCGGCGCCTGAAGCTCGAGCGCGGCAACGGCTCCACCGAGGACCTGACCGCGCGCCGCGATCGATCTCGTCGCGCCGATCGGCAAGGGCCAGCGTGGCCTGATCGTCTCGCCGCCCAAGGCCGGCAAGACCATGCTGCTGCAGAACATCGCGACGGCGATCTCGGCCAACCATCCCGAGGTCTACCTGATGGTGCTGCTGATCGACGAGCGCCCAGAGAAGTCACGGAGATGCAGCGCACCGTCAAGGGCGAGGTCGTCTCGTCGACCTTCGACGAACCCGCGGCGCGGCACGTGCAGGTCGCCGAGATGGTCATCGAGAAGGCCAAGCGCCTGGTCGAGCACAAGAAGGATGTCGTGATCCTGCTCGACTCCATCACGCGCCTCGCGCGCGCCTACAACACCGTCGTGCCGAGCTCCGGCAAGGTGCTGACGGGCGGTGTCGACGCCAATGCGCTGCAGCGCCTAAGCGCTTCTTCGGCGCGGCGCGCAATATCGAGGAAGGCGGTTCGCTGACCATCCTCGCCACCGCGCTGATCGACACCGGCTCGAAGATGGACGACGTGATCTACGAGGAATTCAAGGGCACCGGCAACAGCGAAATCCACCTGGATCGCCGCATCGCCGAGAAGCGCGTGTTCCCGTCGATCAACATCAACCGCTCGGGCACGCGCAAGGAAGAGCTGATCACCGATTCGGGCGAGCTCGCCAAGATCTGGATCCTGCGCAAGCTGCTGCACCCGATGGACGAGCTCGCCGCCATCGAGTTCCTGCTCGACAAGATGAAGGACACGAAGACCAATTCGGACTTCTTCGAGGCGATGAAGCGCTGATCCGTGACGTATTGCCCGTCGGCATCGGGCGACGGTGGCGGGGCGGCAGCGCCTGTAGGATCATGGCGGGGCTTGTCCTGCTGGAGCATTCGCATGCGGATTCGCAGCCCCTGGGTGGTGCTGGGCCTGTGCCTGGCACTGCCCGCCGTCGCCATCGCGCAGACCCGCGGTCCGCGTGAGATCTCGAGTCCGATAACCGACCGGTTCGCGGTCCGCGGCATCTACTTCCAGCCATCGCTGACGACCGAAGCGCGTTTCGACAGCGACGCCGGCACCCCGGGCACCCTGTTCAGCGGCGAGCAGGACCTCGGCCTCGACGACGAGGCGAACCAGGGTCGCATGGAAGTCATGCTGCGCATGAAGGACCGGCATCGCGTCCGCATCGACTACCTGAAGCTCGACCGCTACGGCGAGAGCACGCTGGCGCGTCCCATCGTCTACCGCAACACGACCTACGCCCCGGGCGATCGCGTGCTGTCGGATTTCAACGTGCGCATGCTGGGCATCACCTACGCGTTCTCGGCGCTGCGGCGCGAGAAGTTCGAAATCGGTGTCGGTCTGGGCCTGCATATCGTCGAGGCGCAGGCCGCTTCCGAGGTCGCCGCCCGCAACGTCAGCGAGGAGGGCAGCGGCATCGGCATCCTGCCGACGCTCGCGGTCGACGGCACCTGGCGGATTTCCAGCCGCTGGGCCTTGACGGGGCGCGCCCAGTACCTCGAGGTCAGCGCCGCGGACATCGAAGGTACGTTCGCGGACTACCACGTCGACGTGCAGTACCGCTGGCGACGCAATCTCGCCGTCGGCCTCGGTTGGTCCAAGCTCAATCTGGATGTCGACGTGACCAGCAACGATCTGCCGGGGCTCGTCAACATCGATTCGGCGGGTCCGGAGGTCTTTTTCCGCGTCAGCTTCTGACACCCTGCGGATCGCGCAGGAAGTCGACGACTTCGCCGATCGTTTCCGCATGGCGCAGCGCGCCGCTGTGGTTCAGTCCGCGGGTCTCGCGATAGCGGCTGTGGCGCAGGCTCGCCGCGAACGCGCGTGCGTGGTCGGCCGGCGCGACATCGTCGTCGGCATCGTGGATGACCAGCGTGGGCACCGCCAGTCGCGCGGCGAGTGCGTGCGACGAGAACGCCTCCGGCGCCGCGCCGAATCGGCGGGTGAACAATTGCCGCAGTCGCTGCGCGACGTCGGGTCGCAGGTCGAGGACCAGCGCGAACGATTCCATCATGTAGGCCGCATCGCGCGGCATCCCGATCACGACGAGGGCACGTACATCGGGATGCGGTTCGTCGGCGAGCTGCCAGACGGCGGCGTTCGCGCCCATGGAATGCGCGACGATCCCGGTGACCGGCGCGAACTCGCGCAGCGCCGCCTGCAACGCGCCGCGGAACTGGCCCAGGTCGGAACGGCGTCCGGTCGAGTCGCCATGTGCGGGGGCGTCGAGGCCGACGACGCGATAGCCGGCCGCCGTCAGCGGACCGACGAAATCGCCGAAGCGCGCGGCATGCGAGCCCCAGCCGTGCAGCAGCAGGATCGTCGGCGGGGCGCTCGCCGGCTCCGGGATGGCCCCGGGCTGCGCAGGCCACTCCAGCACTGCCACCGAGCCCGACCCAACCCGCAGGTGTCGACGCGCCGCGCGCGCGACGACGGGCACGTCGACGGCATCGAGCTTGCGGCGCGGTGGCGTCAGGAACAGTTCGAGCGCGAGGCGGGCCGCGAGCAGCGGCGAGAGCCGGGTCGCGAAGGCGAACAGACGCCGCAGTTTCGATCGCAGTGCAGGCGTGACGCCCGGGATCGTGCGCGGCGCCGCCGTCGGGCCGGACACGCGGTCAATCGCCGCGGCTGGCGCCGGCCCGTTCGCGCTCGACGGCGCGATAGCCGATGTCGCGCCGGTACTGGATGCCGGGCCAGTCGATGCAGTCGACGAGTGCATACGCCGCACTCTGTGCCGCGCTGACCGTGTCGCCGAGGCCGACGGCGCACAGCACTCGGCCGCCATTCGTCAGCACGCTGCCATCCGCACCGAGCGTGGTGCCCGCATGGAACACCTTGCCGGGCAGCGCGGCGGCTCGCTCGAGTCCCGTGATGACATCGCCCTTCCGGACGACGTCCGGATACCCGCCGGCCGCG
>JAWLAD010000031.1:0-37341 GCA_041395605.1 Steroidobacteraceae bacterium | reverse complement strand
CATGCCAACGTACACCGCGGCGTCTACCAGCTGAGCCAGCAGGCCACGGCGGCCTTCGAGGGAGCTCGCGAGACGGTGCGCCGGTTCATCGGCGCGGCGAGCACGCGTGAGGTCGTCTTCACGCGCGGCACGACCGAAGCCATCAATCTCGTCGCGCAGTCCTGGGGTCGGGCAAGCCTCAAGGCGGGCGACGAAATCCTGATCACCTGGATGGAGCATCACGCCAACATCGTGCCCTGGCAGATGCTGTGCGAGCAGACCGGCGCGGTGCTGCGCGTCGTACCGATCGATGAACGCGGCATGCTGCGCGTCGACCTGTACCACGAGATGCTGTCGCCGCGCACCCGCCTGGTGGCATTCACGCATGTATCGAACGCGCTCGGCACGGTGCTGCCGGTGGCCGAACTGGCGCGGGCCGCCCGGGCTGCGGGGGCGCTGGTGCTGGTCGACGGCGCCCAGGCGGTACCGCACGAGAGGGTCGACGTACAGTCGCTGGGCTGCGACTTCTATGCGTTCTCGGCCCACAAGGTCTACGGCCCGACGGGTGTCGGCGTGCTGTGGGGTCGCGAATCCGTGCTGCGTGCGATGCCACCGTGGCAGGGCGGCGGCGACATGATCCTGCGTGTCACGTTCAGCGGCACCACGTACAACGAACTGCCGTGGAAGTTCGAGGCCGGCACGCCGAACATCTCCGGCGTGATCGGGCTCGGCGCGGCGATCGACTGGCTCGAGCGGCTCGGCATCGACCGGGTGCGGGCCCATGAGCAGCGGCTGCTCTCGAAGGCCACGGCGGCGCTCGCCGCAGTGCCGGGACTGCGCATCATCGGGACGGCGGACCACAAGGCGAGCGTCATCTCCTTCACCCTCGACGGCGTGCACCCGCACGACCTCGGGACCATCCTCGATGCGGAAGGCGTCGCCGTTCGCACGGGACACCACTGCGCGATGCCGGTGATGGACTTCTTCGACGTGCCCGCCACGGCGCGGGCATCGTTCGGCTGCTACAGCAATGACGCCGACATCGACGCCCTGGTACGGGCGCTCGCGCGGGCCCGCGAGGTATTCGGCTGATGGACCTCAAGGACCTCTACCGCGACGTGATCCTCGATCACAACAAGCGGCCGCGCAACTTCGGCCAGCTGTCGCCTTGCGACAGCTCCGCCGAGGGGCACAACCCGCTCTGCGGCGATCGCCTGAACCTGACGCTGCGGCTCGACGGTGACCGCATCGCCGACATCCGTTTCGAAGGCAAAGGTTGCGCGATCTCGACCGCGTCGGCATCGCTGATGACGGAAGCGGTCAAGGGCCTGGACAGGCAGGCGATCGGTGCGCTGCACGAGACAGTGCATCGCGCCCTGACCGAGCACGGCTATGTCCCGCCGACGGACCTCGGCAAGCTTGCCGCGCTGACCGGTGTGCGCGACTACCCTGCCCGCGTCAAGTGCGCCAGCCTGTGCTGGCACACGCTGTCCGCGGCCCTCGAACGCGCCGGCCGGCCATCCGATGACCAGCCATCCGCAAGCGGCGCGGCACCTGCCGTATCGACGGAGTGAGTTGCCCGAATGCGCAGTCATGAAAACGAGGCCTTCGTCCTGTCCCGCGACACCCGTGCCGTCATCGTGCCGGCCGGTGTCGAGGTCAAGCTGAAGGCGGGCCAGTCGGGCTTCATCACCCAGGCGCTCGGCGGCAGCTTCACGCTGTACATCGAGGGCAACCTGTTTCGCCTGTCCGGCGAGGACGCCGATGCGATCGGCAAGCAGGTACTGACACCCCCCACGCTGCCGGACAACGCCACCGAGGACGACGTCCGCGATGCGGCCTGGCAGCAGATGCGCAGCTGCTATGACCCGGAGATCCCGGTCAACATCGTCGACCTTGGCCTGATCTACGAATGCAGCGTCGAACCGATCGACGACGGCACGCGCTCCGTCAGCGTGAAGATGACGCTGACTGCACCCGGTTGCGGCATGGGCGAGGTCCTCGTGCAGGACGTTCGCGAGAAGATCGAGGTGATCCCCACGGTCGCGAAGGTCGACGTGGAACTGGTGTTCGACCCGCCGTGGAACCAGTCGATGATGTCCGAAGCAGCCCGCCTGCAGACCGGCATGATGTGAGCGCAGGGGTGATGGCAGGTGGATCGACGTGGGGTGAGGCGGTTGCGCTCGACAACAGCGCGCCGTTCATCGCAGAGGCCGAGGGTTACCATCCGCATCGCGCGGGTCGCGGATACGCTCATGCGTTCGAGGATCGCTGCACGCACGACGATGCGTCGCTCGACGATGCCGAGATCGACCCGGACGATCCTGCGGGTCCGGTCATCGTTTGCCCGCGCCACGGCGCGCGTTTCTGCCTGCGGGATGGCGCCGCAATGACGCCGCCAGCGTATGAACCTGTGCAGGTTTTTCCGGTCAGGGAACGGACCGGGCGCGTGGAAGTCCAATTGCCGTGAACGCAACGCCATCGCCGCGCCGTCTGTGGCTGGTCCGGCACGCGGAAGCGCAGCTGGACACCGGCCATGCCAGCGACCATGACCGCGCGCTGACCCGTCGCGGGATGGCCGAGGCGAACCGTATCGCCGAACGCTGCGTGGAACTGGGCTGGCTGCCTCAGCTGCTGCTGGCGAGCTCCGCCCTGCGCACGCGCCAGACAGCCGAGGCGCTCGTGCGCCAGTTCGGCCTGTCCGCCGGAAAGCTGCGCATTCTGGAGTCGCTGTACCTGGCCGATCCGGCCGAGATCCGTCGTGCCGCCGGCGAAGCCGGCCCACGCATCGACGGCCTGATGATCGTCGCGCACAACCCCGGCATCACGAGCTGCGCGCGGGAGCTGGCACCCGCAGCGAATCTCGGCGCCTTCGACACGGCTGGCATCGCCTGCCTGGAACTTGCACCCGGCGACTGGGCTGCGCTGCAGCCCGGCGCTGCACTTTCAGCGAGCTACGAAGCACCGCGTTGAGTCCCCCCCGGGAACCGGGCGCCGCACCCCTTGCGAGGCGCGGCGCCCGTACCCGATCCGTCCGTGGATCAGGGTGCGAAATCGTCGAGCAGGATGACGCCCAGCGGCACACCGCCACCGGGTGCATCGCGCGCCGCGATCGTGTAGACACCGCCGTCGGCAACCGTGACGCGCGCGGGACCAATGGCCGGCGTGCGCGTACCCGTTGGCGTCACCACGACGTCGTACTCGCCGGCAGCGAGACTGACGTAGCCGGTGTCGGCCTTGAACGGCACGTTCGTGAACGCCGGCGTCGCCGTCGCAAGCGCGGCGCCGGGCGCGAGCACGTACAGGTCGACGGCGCCTGCGGTGGGAGACGCATGCAGCACGCGCAGCCTCGCCTCCGTGGCAATCCGCCGACGGTTGTCGCGCAGCACCAGTGGTTCGATCGCCGCGAGTGGCCCGACCGCGAACACCGAGTACTCGGCGCCGCGCTCCAGCGCCAGATCCGCGTTGATCGCGACGACGCCCGGGTTGCCGGCCGGCGTGACCTTGACATTGTAGGTCGCTGGCGGCACTTCGACGAAGCCGGTGAACGCCGGGAAAGCGAGCGACGGCACGAGCGGCTGCGCGAAATCGTCGTTGACGATGATGCTGACCGCGGGGGCATCCGGCGATGCGTGCACGGCACGCAGCGCCGCCGGAGTCGATCGGTCGAGCAGCTCGATACGACCGCCGGTCGTCGTGGTCGCGAGCAGCGTGATCGGCGAGGCGCCCGTCGTCGTATTCGGCACGACGGCGATCAGCAGGTCGGCACCGGCATCGAGTCGCAGCGGGCCGGAATCGAAGACGACCGTGCCCGGCGTGCCAGCCGGCGTCACGCGGATCTGGTACTCACCTGCCGGTACGGTCGCCGGCCCGAACGACTCGCGGAAGGAGAACGTGCCGGCCGGCGCACTGGCCGCGAGATTGGCGTTCGGCGCCGTGACGTAGACCGCGACGCGCGGTGCGGACGGTGCGGCGTGCACGACCTGCAGTCGCACGGAGCCCGCTGGCACCGCGCCGGCATCGCGCACGATGACGAGTGGCTCGATCGCGGCGACGCCGCCGACCGCCAGCACGGCGTAGCGCCGCTGCGGATCGAGCGTGACGCGAGTCGGCCCGAACACGGCCGGGCGCGCACCGCCGGGCAGCACGCCGCGAACGGTGATCTCCGTGCTGCCCGCACCGACCAGCTGGTTCGGCCACGCCTGCTTGAAATCCAGGTTGCGCGTGACGACCTGGCCGTTCAGCTCGAGGTCGACCGGCGGCGCATCGGCCGACGCGTGAATGACGCTGAGCTCCGCGGTGTTCGCCAGTGGATCAGGGTCGTCGTCGTCGAGGCAGGCGGTGACGAACACAGGCAGGGCGACGGCCAGCATGGCCTGAAAGAGACGTTTCATCCGTGAGTCTCCCGTGTGGGTGAAGGGTCCGTGGACAAGTTCGGACCCGACTCACGTCTGGATTCATCAACTCGAGCGTGCAATCACCACGACGCGCTCACGCTCGGACACGACGACGCCGCCCGCACGCTCCAGCGTGACCGCGAACGCGAGCGGCGTGCCGACCGGCAGCCGTGCGCGGATCGGCACGACGATCTCATCGGACCCGTCGGCATCGAACACACCGCCGTCCACCGGATAACGCTGGTCGCGCCGGCCATCGAAAATCCACAGCTGGTACTGCTCACGCGCGGCATCGTTGCGTCGCAGGCCGACGAACCGCATGTACCCAGTCTGGCTGCGGGCATCCCATACGACATCGCCCGTCACGCCACGGCCCGATGGATCGCCGGCGGAACTCCAGTTGCGTCGCAGTGCGAACGGCTGGCTCGCGAGCAGCGCCGCCCTGGCCTCCGCCGGCGTCGGCGCCGCGCTGGCGGCAGCCGCATCGGGGCGCTCGGTCGTGCCGCCGCGCGCGACTCGCTCGGGTGGCCCTGGACGCTCGACCTGGGTCGCGGGTTCGGCAACGTCGTCGACCGCTTCGGACGCCGCCGCAGGCTGCGCCACCAATGTCAGGTCTGGCTCTGCCGACGCCCGGCCCGCCCGCTCCAGCAGCAGTACGCCGACGAAGGCAACGAACGACGCTGCGGCCGCGATCCAGCCGCCGTACGCGAACCAGCGCGGCACGGCGGTGGCGCGCTCGATGTCGCGGCGGCGCTGCGCAAGCGCCGGCGCACGCAACGCCGCATAGTGTCGGTCGGCGTCGTCGGCGATCCGGATCGCGAGGTCCCGGGGCAAGGGCTCGAGGGGCGGCCGCAAGGCCAGATGGGCGGCTGCGGCAGCCTGCTCGAAGCTGTCGTCGATCTGCGCACTTGCGCTGCCGAGCGCCCGCTCGAGATCCTGCAACTCCGCCGCGGACAAGCCGCCGACACTGCGCTCGATCGCCAGCTCCAGCAAACGTGCCCGTTCGAGTTCATTGCCGACGCTCATGTCCGCACCTCGCCCAACGCCTGGCGCACCCGGATGAGTCCCCGCCGGATCAGGGTCTTCACCGTGCCCAGCGGCAGACCGCTGCGTGCGGCGATCTCTCCATGCGACAAGCCATCCACGATCGACAGTTGAATCACCTTGCGTTGCTCCTGCGGCAACTCCTCGAGTGCCGCACGCGCGATGTCGGCCTCGGCGCAACGATCGATACGCGCGTCGATACCGACCTGGGCCGCCTCGTCATCGAGACCGCCAACCTCGTGCTCGCGCCGCGACTTCTGGCTGCGCATCCGGTCGATCAGGCGTCGGCGCGCGATCATCGTGACGAACACGCGCTCCGAGCCGCGACTCGCATCGAAGCGCGCGGCGCTGCGCCACAGGTCGAGGAAGATTTCCTGGGTCGCGTCTTCGGCATCCGCGGCCGTCGGCGAGAAACGCCGCGCGATGGACCAGATCAGCGCCCCATAGCGCGCCATGCAGCGTTGCACGGCCGCACGTTCGCCGCGCGCCACATCGGGAAGCACGGGTTCGGGCACGGGTTCCACGCCCGCATCGGCCGCGCGATGGGCTGGCTGGAGTCTGGGTTGAGGAGGTGTCACGTCGTCCACCGGTCTGCTTCCCTGCTGTTCGGCTGGCGGGCGGCACTGGATTCAGCGTCCCCGGACATCCTTGCCCGGATCGCCTGCGCCATCGGCCCATGATGCCTCATCTGGCGGCGTAGCGCCGGTAGACGTCGAGCAGCGCCACCGCGCCGCGCGCCAGGCCCGTACCCCAGTCATCGGCCGCGGCGCCGTCCGCCCCGTCCGTCACGTATTTCGCACAGGCGAAACGCACCCCCTCGGCAAGGCAGACCCGCGCACAGGCGAATGCCTCCATGTCCAGCACATCCCTGCTCTCGGCCAGCGCAGCCGTGACGAAGGAGTCACCGCTGGCGCACCGGGCCGCGGGCAGGAACGGCAGCTCTGGCGGCAGGCGCAGTTCGGCGGGTGTCGGGTCGAACGGGGTCACGCCGGCCGCGAAACCCAGTGCCGTCGCATTCATGTCGCGCTGCACGAAGCGGTCGCAGGCAACGACCGAGCCGCGCGGCCAGCCGCTGCTGCCGGCCGTGCCCAGGTTGAGCACGCCACGGACGGCGACACCGGCCGCGCGGCGTCGCCACAGTTCGCGTGTCAACGCGTAGGCGGCGTTGACCTTGCCGACACCGGTGTACAGCACGTCGGCCCCGGCGGCTTCGAGCTGCCCGCCGGCCTCCTCCGCCAGCGCCATGACCACCAGCAGATCGCTCATGATCGCTGCCCCCCTTGAACCTTCGGCACCGGATCCCCACTGTCGAACGCATGAGCAGCGTCCAACCGGTGACCACTGGCGAATTTGCCACCGCCGTACTCGACCCGGCGGACGACCTGCCGGTGCTGGTCGATTTCTGGGCCCCATGGTGCGGCCCGTGCAGGATGCTCGGCCCCGTACTGGATGACGCCGCCCGCGAATTCGCCGGGCGCCTGCGCATCGTCAAGCTCAATACGGACGAAGAGCCGCAGATCGCCGGCCAATACGGCATTCGCAGCATCCCGGCCGTCAAGCTGTTCCACCGCGGCAAGGTGATCGCGGAATTCGTCGGCGCCCAACCCCTTGGCGCCGTGCGCCAGTTCCTGACCCGGCATCTGCCACGAGCCAGCACGCCGTCGCTCGAAGCCGCCCGCGAAGCGCTCGCGCGCGGTGCGCATGCCGAAGCCATCGCGCTGTTGACGACACTGCGGCAACAGGAGCCCGACCGAGACGAGGCCGCCATCCTGCTGGCCGATGCGCAGGCGCTCGGCGGCGATCCGGCTGCGGCGCGCCGCACGCTCGAGGCGCTCTCGCCGGCGATGCAATCGGAGCCCGCCGTGCGTGCGGCCTACGCCCGCGCGCACTTCGCCGGACTGCGGGCTGCGCCGGACGAAACCGACCTCGTGCAGAGCGCCCGGGTGCGCGCTGCGGACGCGCTGCTGCGCGGCCAGCTGGACCAGGGCTTCGACGTGCTGCTCGCGGCGATGCAGCGCAACCGGCGCTTCGCCACCGGCCAGGGCCGCGACGATCTGTTGCATGCGTTCGAACTGGCGCCGGCGGACTCGCCCCTGGTCGCGGCGAGCCGTCGCAAACTGGCGGCGCTGCTGCACTGAAACCCCGCGCAGCATGCCTTCAGGCCGCGGCCTCCCGCCGCAGCCGCTGCGCCTCGTCCGCGCCGAGATAGGCACGAATGCCACGGCGGGCGACGTACAGCAGCGGGATCAGCGCACCGGCGGCCAGCATCTGTAGAAGTAATTGACCGTGCCCACCGCCAGGAACTGCGGAATCGGCCACCGCTGCGGACCGAGCACGAAGGCGATGTACAGCACGACGAAACTGTCGATCAGCTGCGAGACCGCCGTGGAACCGGTAGCGCAACCAGACCAGTTTTTCGCCAGTCGCACGCCGGATCCGGTGGAACACCGCGACGTCGATCAGCTCGGCCGATCAGGAACGCGACGATCGAACCGATGATGGTCCACAGTCCCTGGCCGAAGACGAGTCCATAGGCGAGCTGGATGTCGTCGACACCCAGTCCGCGGTTCGCCTCGACCCAGAATCCGGCCGGCGCCAGTGCAATCGATATGTAGGCCGCGATGAACGCATAACCGATGAACCTGACCGCGATCCAGAGATCAGCCGAACGCCCCGGACGCCGTAGTACTCGTTGATGACATCCGTCATGATGAAGACGAACGGCCACAACAACACGCCGGCGGTGAAGTTCAGCGTCCCGGACACGCCCAGCAGCCGCCACTGAACGGCGCGACGCCGAGGGTGTCCCTCGAGCGAGAAGATCTTGACGCCGACGAACTCGGCGATCAGCGCGTTCGTCAGGAAGAAGCCCGCGAGTGAAGATGAAAAGCCGTAGGCCTGGAGTCGGTCGTGCATTCGGCCAGTATAATTCGGGGCATCTCTTCGCGGAGTGCAACATGGACCCCCGGTTCCTCGAACGAATGACCGCCGGACTGGACGACCTGCGCGGACGCGGCCTGTACAAGTCGGAGCGGGTGCTGGCGGGCCCGCAGGGCCCACGGGTGCGCACCGCCGCGCGCGACGTCCTGAACCTGTGCGCCAACAATTACCTGGGTCTCGCGAACCATCCGGCCGTCCGCGAAGCCGCCCATCGTGCGCTCGACCGCCATGGCTTCGGCATGGCGTCCGTGCGGCTCATCTGCGGCACGCAGATGCCCCACCGTGATCTCGAGCAGCGCCTCGCGGGCTTCCTCGGCATGGAAGACGTGATCCTGTACTCGTCGTGCTTCGATGCCAATGGCGGGCTGTTCGAGACGCTGTTCGACGAGCAGGACGCGATCATCTCCGACGCGCCGAACCATGCCAGCATCATCGATGGCATCCGGCTCAGCAAGGCGCGCCGGCTGCGTTACGCCAACGACGACATGGCGGACCTCGAACGCTGCCTGATCGAAGCGCGCGATGCCCGCACGCGGGTCATCGCCACCGACGGCGTGTTCTCGATGGACGGCACGATCGCCAACCTGCCGGCGATCTGCGAGCTCGCCGACCGCCATGGCGCGCTCGTCATGGTCGACGATTCGCACGCGACCGGCTTCATGGGCGCGGGCGGCCGCGGCACCCACGAGCACTGCGGCGTCATGGGCCGGATCGACATCCTGACCGGCACGCTCGGCAAGGCGCTCGGTGGCGGCAGCGGTGGCTACATCGCCGCGCAAGGTCCGGTGGTCGACTGGCGGCAGCGATCGCCGACTGTACCTGTTCTCCAACAGCCTGCCGCCGGTGATCGCCGCGACGACGCTGCGAGTCCTCGACCTTGATCAACATGATCCACCACTGCGCGAGCGCGTCCACGCGAACGCGCGTTACTTCCGCGCCGCCGGCCTGACCGCCGCGGGCTTCACGCCTGCTGGGAGCATCCGATCATCCCCGTCATGATCGGCGACGCCGCCCTTGCGGCGCGGTTCGCCGAGCGGCTGCTCGACGAGGGCGTCTACGTCATCGGCTTCTCCTACCCCGTCGTGCCGCTCGGCCAGGCCAGGATCCGGACCCAGATGTCATCCGCCCTCAGTCGCGACGACCTCGATCAAGCACTCGATGCATTCACGCGCGTCGGCAGGGAACTCGCTCTGCCGCGCCATGGGGACGCGACATGAAGGCGTTGATCAAGCAGCAGGCGGCACGCGGCATCTGGATGGGCGACATCCCCGAGCCCGCGATCGGCCCCAATGACGTGCTGGTCCGCATCGACAAGACCGCGATCTGCGGGACCGACACGCACATCTTCCTGTGGGATGCGTGGGCACAGCGAACGATCAAGGTGCCGATGGCGATTGGTCACGAGTACTGCGGCCGCATCGTCGAAATGGGCAGCGAGGTGCGCGGCTTCAGTGTCGGCGACCGGGTGTCTGGCGAGGGCCACATCACCTGTGGCCACTGCCGCAACTGCCGCGCGGGCCGTCGCCATCTGTGCCGCAATACCGTCGGCGTAGGCGTCGATCGCCAGGGCTGTTTCGCCGAGTACCTCTCGCTGCCGGCCGTCAACGCGTTCAAGCTGTCTGATGCCATCAGCGATGATGTCGCCTCGATTCTCGATCCGTTCGGCAACGCGACCCACACGGCGCTGGCGTTCAACCTCGTCGGCGAAGACGTGCTGATCACCGGCGCCGGTCCGATCGGCATCATGGCCGTGGCGATCGCGCGCTTCGTGGGGGCACGGCACGTCGTGATCACGGACGTCAATGACTACCGGCTCTCGCTGGCCGCGGGCATGGGCGCGTCGCGTGCAGTCAACGTCAGCCGGGAGAACCTCGATGACGTCATGCGGTCGCTCGGCATGCGGGAGGGCTTCGACGTCGGCCTCGAGATGTCGGGCAACCCCATGGCCCTGCGCGAAATGCTGCGCACGATGCACCATGGCGGCAATATCGCGATGCTGGGTATCCCGCCCGGCGAGACCGCGATCGACTGGAACCAGGTCATCTTCAAGGGCCTGACCGTCAAGGGCATCTACGGTCGGGAAATGTTCGAGACCTGGTACAAGATGGCGGCATTGATCCAGAGCGGGCTGGATGTCGGACCCGTCATCACCCACCACTTCGGCGTGCGCGACTACCTGCAGGGCTTCGAGATCATGGCGTCCGGCCAGTCCGGCAAGGTCATCCTCGACTGGCGGGACCTGTAGCGCGGACGTCAGCCCACGGCAACGCGTGGCGCCACCGCACGCGTCCGCAACGGCACGTTGAGCTCGCCGCAAGTGAGTTCGCCTCGCGGGCTGCACCACTCGAATCTGCCGCCCAGCGTCTCGGCGCGGCGCCGGATCATCGCGCTGCGCGGATCCCTCGTGAGCGACGCGAGGCCGGCAGGCGCCGCCGCCGCAGCCTCGATCCGCAGGAGCAGGCCCTCGTCAGGATCCTGCTGCAGCAGCAGTCGCAGCGCCCCGGTCGGGATCAGTTGCAGCGCCAGTTCAAGCGCCGACTCGGCGACGCGAAACACATGGTAAGCCGTGCCCGCATCGGCGACGGTATCGACCGCGCCCGTTGACTGGAACTCGATGCCGCGACCGGCGCGCGCACCGGACCGACGGACCAGGTCGCCGAGTGCATTCGCGAGCCCCGACCGATCCAGCAGGAAAGGCGACAGGCGTTGCGCGAGATCGGCACATCGACCGACAGCCGATTGCAGCAAGGCTTCGACGCTCGCCAGCGTCTCGTCTGCATCGGAGCCGTTGCGAAGGTCGGCCCGCGCCGCCCCCAGCAGCAGTGATGCGCCAGCGAGGTCCTGCCCCAGACCCTCGTGCAGTGCGACGCCGAGCCGTGACTGCTCGCCGAGATTGTGTTCGAGCATGCGTTCTTCGACGCTGACGCGTTCGGAGACGTCGCGGTGCAGGACGATCCACAGCGGCGCGTGCTCTCCGACCACGCAGGTCACGCTGAGCTCGAGTTCCCGCAGGTCGCCATCGGCGCCGCGCGCGCGCATGGAGGCGGTTTCGTGCCCGAGCAGCGCGGCTCGCTCGATCAGGCGCGCCTGCAGCAGACCGCTCGCCGGGTCCGCTGCGGCGCAGGCATCGGCCCAGTCCCGGCCGATACTCGCCCCACGGGCACAGCCGGCCAGCGTATCGAAGGCCAGGTTCGCCCAGGCAATCCGTCCGGCTGCATCCACGACGGCGACGGCCTCGCGGATGCCCTGCAGGATCAGTCCGCTGAGCCCGAGTCGTGATTCGACCTGCTTGCGCGCGCTGATGTCGGCCAGCAAGCCGACCCCACGGCCCATCGCCTCGCCGTTGTCGAACACCAGCCGGCCGCGCGCCTCGATCCAGACGTACTGCCCGTCGGCACGCCGAAACCGGTACTCGAGCACATGGGTCGTCGGCTCCAGATGCGCGAACGACTCCTCGAGCCGAGCGAGGAAACGCTCGCGATCCTGCGGGTGGATGTGCTCGACCCAGTTCGCGAGTGAATCGACCGCCGCCACCGGGTGGCCGAATACGCCGGACTCGTCGGCGAACGGATAGTGGATCCGCCCGCTGGCCAGGTCCCACTCGAACAGCAGGTGACCGCTGGCCTCGACCGCAGTGGCGTAGCGAAGCTGCCAGTCCCGCGCCCGCAGGCCCGCGACCGCACCGCCGTGAACCGAGTCCGGTTGGTGGGGCACCGTGTGCATGCCGCCATGATAGGCAGCTGAATTATGTCCAGCGCCGACTGCGTCACAGATCGGCGATCGAAGCCGCAGCGGCATTGCCAGCGGCCGGGAGGGGGGCCGCCGCCAGCGCGCTGACCTCGACCGGCATCCGCGCGATGCGCATCAGGCGCCGCTGCCGACGCGCAACCGGCCACCAGTCGTACAGGAAGTTCTCGACCGGCCTCCACAGCGCGACCCAGCCAATGATCAGCAAACCCTCCGACAGCAGCTCGAACTGCCCCATGTCGCGCAGCGACTGCCGCAATGCGAGGCAAGCCGCGAGGAAGACCACGCCGATCAGCAGGTTGGCCAAGGCGCGGCGCAGCTGGCGGCGCAACTCGACCTCCGCCTGCCGGGAGCGGGCCATGAAGAAATTCTGGATCGCGACCGGCAGCGTCACCGCCTCCGCCGACACGGCCAGGTCCGGCGGCAGCCAGAATGCGCAGCCGTCCGCGGCGCCAGCCGAGTTCGCGCACTGATTCCTCGATCCACGCCTCCGCGGCCGGATCGAGATCCTTCTCGGCAAACGGTGCGGGGTCGAGATGGTGGAACAGCTGCCGCGGATCACGCAGCTTCAGCTCGATCAAGCGATCACGCGCATCGGGTTCCATACGGCCCCCCAACGAAAGGCCTGCCGGGACAGACCCGGACCCGTCAGCGGGCCTCGCAGAAGCAGTAAGCGTACAGGTGGTTCGGCGTCCGCATCCGCTCCCAGCGCGCGACTTCGCGCTGCAGCGGATCTGCCAGCGTCGCAAGACGCAAGGCCTGACGGATCGATGGCGAATCCTCGACCAGCGAATTAAACAGCCGTACCTTGAAGGACATCGCCAGCTCTTCGGCCCAGCTGAGGTCCGATTCGAGGTAGTCGACGTGATACTCACCCACGGCCAGGTTCGCCCGCTGCGCAGCCGACTCGACCGCAGCATCGAAGCCGCCGAGCTGGTCGACCAGACCATTGCGCTGCGCATCGCGACCTGACCAGACCCGTCCCTGCGCCAACGGCTCGATCTCCTCGACCTTGCGGCCACGGCCTTCCGCCACCAGCGCGAGGAAATCGGCATAGCCTCGCTCGATCATCGACTGCAGCAGCTGGCCCGCGACCGGGCCCACCGGTCGGTCCAGCCGCAGTTCGCCCGACAGTGGGGTCGTACCGACCCCGTCGACGCTGACGCCGACCTTGTCGAGCGTGCGATTCAGCGTCGGGAACAACGCGAAGATGCCGATCGAGCCGGTGATCGTGCCGGGGCTCGCCCAGATCTCATCGGCCGGCGCCGCGATGTAGTAGCCGCCAGACGCAGCCAGGTCGCCCATCGAGACGACCAGCGGTCGGCCGGTCGCCTTGAAGGCCTTCAACTCGCGATGAATCTGTTCCGAGGCGAGCACGCTGCCACCAGGGCTGTCGATGCGCAGCACCAGCGCGCGGATGTCATCGTCCATGCGCGCGTCACGAACCAGCCCGGCGAGCGTTTCGCCGCCGATGATTCCGGGCGGCTGGTCGCCGTCGAGGATCTCGCCGGAGGCGACGATGACGCCGACGCGTGCCTTGCCATCGCCGTGCAGCTTCTGCTCGGCACGCTGCACCCGCAGATAGTCATCGAGGTAGATCGCGTGATAGGAACCCGTCTGCTCGTCGCTGCCGACGATCTCGGCGATCCGCGCCTCGACGTCGAGCGAGGACTTGATGCCCGTCACGAGCTTCGCGGCGAGCGCCACGGCCGGCAGGTCGCCGCGCGCGGCCGCCGCCGCCGGACCAATGTCGTCGGCGTAGCGCGTCAGCGCCTCGGGCTCGAGCCCGCGCGCCTGCGCGACGACGTCGCGGTAGTTGTCCCATAACGCGGCCAGGTAGGCGAGGCTCGCCTCGCGATCCTCCGGCGACATGTCCTGGCGCAGGAACGGTTCGACCGCGCTCTTGTAGCTGCCGACCTTGAAGACGTTGATGTCGACGCCGAGCTTGTCCAGCGCCGCCTTGTAGTAATTGCGGTAGCGCTCGTAACCCTCGAGGATCACGAGGCCGAGTGGATCGACGTAGATCTCATCGGCGTGCGCTGCGACCAGGTACTGGTCCTGCAGGAAAGTCACGCTGTGCGCGATGACCGGCTTGCCGCTCGCGCGGAAGTCCGCGACAGCGCCGGCCAGTTCTTCCAGCGTCGGCTGGCCACCGCCGGTCATGGCGTTCAGGTCCAGCACGAGGGCACGCACGCGATCGTCCTTCGCACCGGCGCGGATCGCTTCGGTCAGGTCACGCAGCAGCGTCTCGCTGCGGCCCGTACCCTGCGCCTCGGCCAGCGCCCGCTCGAACGGATCGCCGGACAACTGCTCGACGATCTCGCCCACCGGCGCGATGACGAGCGCCGCTTCGGCCGGCAGCAACGGGATCGAACTGCGCAGCGCCCCGACGATGAAGCCGAAGATCACCAGCAGCAGGACCAGGTGCAGCACGCGACGCAGGCCATCGAGGCCGCGCCACAGGAAGCCGAAGAAGCGACCCACGCGGAACTAGATCTTCTCTTCGATGCGCGCCGCCTTGCCGGACAGGTCGCGCAGGTAGTACAGCTTCGCGCGCCGCACGCTGCCGCGGCGCTTGATCTGCACGTCGCCGATCGTCGGGCTGTGCGACTGGAAAGTGCGCTCGACGCCCTCGCCGTGCGAAATCTTGCGCACGGTGAACGAAGAGTTCAGGCCGCGATTGCTCTTCGCGATCACGATGCCTTCGAACGCCTGCAGGCGCTCGCGGTCGCCTTCGACGACCTTGACGCTGACCACGACGGTGTCGCCCGGCTTGAAGTCCGGCAATTTGCGCGTCGCGCGGCTGCTTTCGATTTCGGCAATCAGGTTACCCATTTTTCTCCACCTCTCGCTCCGCGAGATATTCATTCAACAGCGTGCGCGATTCGGTATCGAGCCCGCCCCGTTCGTCCAGCGCTGCGATCAGGTCAGGCCTGCGCAGCCATGTCCGCCCCAGTGCCTGCTTGCGCCGCCAGCGCAGGATCTGCGCGTGGTGGCCGCCCTGCAGCACCTCGGGCACCGACCTGCCCTCCCATTCGACCGGACGCGTGTAGTGCGGCCAGTCCAGCAATCCATCGACCGAGAAGGACTCCTCCTCGCCCGATCGCTCGTCGCCGAGCGCGCCCGGCTGCAGCCGGGCGACGGCGTCGATCACTGCCAGCGCGGCGAACTCGCCGCCCGACAGGACGAAATCGCCGAGCGACAGCTCGAGGTCTATGCGTGACTCGAGCACCCGCTCGTCCAGGCCCTCGTAGCGGCCTGCCACCAGCACCAACCCGGCCGTCGCGGCCAATCGCCGCGCCATGGCCTGGTCGAATCGTACACCCTGCGCGGACAGGTACACGCGCCGCAGCCCGCCGCCGGCACCGCCGACCGACACGCCGGTCGCCGCCGCGAGCCGCGCACTCGCCGCGTCGATCGCCGCGCTCCACGGGCCAGGCGTACCGACCATGCCGGGGCCGCCCCCATAGGGGCGGTCATCGACACTGCGGTGGGGACCCGACGCATGGGCACGGGGATCCTCGCATGCGACGACCACCAGCCCGCGTTCGATCGCCCGGCCCAGCACACCGTGACCCAGCGCCTCGCGCACCAACCCCGGGAACAGCGTGACGACTTCGATCCGCACCTGCCGCACCCGACTAGAAGTCCGCCGGCCAGTCGACCCGCAGTTCACGGGCCGCCAGGTCGACCGACCGGAGGTGAGGCTTGACGCTCGGCAACCAGTGCTCGCGCTCGCCCCGCACCACCATCACGGCGCCGGCGGGCGCATCGACGAAATGATCGACGACGCCCAGCAGCACCCCATCTTCATTCACGACCCGGCAACCGATCAGGTCGACCTGGTAGTAGGCCCCCTGAGCCGGTGCCGGCAGGCGCTCACGCTCGACCTCGAGCACCGCACCCGTCAGCGCCGCTGCCGCATCGCGGCTGTCGACCCCGTCCAGTCGCACGACCAGCCCATCACCGTGGCTGCGTGCCTCGGCGACGGTGCGGGTCAGTCGCGCGCCACCGGCGCTGACGACCTGCCACGGGACATAGCTGAGAAGTTGTTCAGGCGACTCGCACCATGATTCGACGTGCACCCAGCCCCTGACACCGAAAGGCCGGCCGATCCGGCCGACCTCGACAAACATCGCTCGCTCCCTCGCTCGCGCCCTGGCGAGCCGCAGCCACCGATCAGGCCGCGGCGGCCTGCTGCTGCTTGCGATAGCCCGACACGAGGCTGCGCACGCGGTCGGACTGCTGCGCGCCCTGGCTCACCCAGTAATCGATGCGGGCGAGGTCGAGCCGCAGGCGCTCGGCACCGTTGCGGGCGATCGGATTGAAAAAGCCCACGTTCTCGAGGCTCATGCCGCCCTGCCGCTTGCGACTGTCCGTCACCACGACGTGATAGAAGGGCGCGTTCTTCGCGCCGCGCCGGGTCAAACGAATCGTCACCATGTTGCCACCGCTCTCCGCAAAGGTAGTGCCGTCGGGCGAACCCGCCAGACCGCCGAAAAAAGAGGGCGGAGTCTACAGAAATCAGGGACTTGTTGGAAGGGGTGCCGGAGACCCCGCCGGGGACGTCAGCGCCCCCCCGGGAACCCCGGCGGCATGCCGCCCTTGAACGCCCCCAGCATCCGGCGCAGCTTGCCGCCTTTCATGCTTTTCATCATGCGCTGCATGTCCCCGAACTGCTTCATCAGCCGGTTGACATCCTGGACCTGCACCCCCGCCCCGGCCGCGATCCGCCGCCGCCGGGAGCCGTCGAGGATCTCGGGCTTGCGCCGTTCCCGCCGGGTCATCGAATCGATGATCGCGAGCTGACGCCGGACCTGCTTGTCGCCATCGGCGCTCGGCGCCGCGCCGCGGGTCATCTGCGCCGGCAGCTTGTCGACCAGGGCCTCCAGCCCGCCCATCTTCTGCAGTTGCTGCAGTTGCATGCGCAGGTCCTCGAGGTTGAAGCCGCCGCCGCCCACCACCTTCTTGGCGAGCTTCTCGGCCTCGGCCATGTCGACCTGGCCCTGCACCTGCTCGACCAGCGCGACGACATCGCCCATGCCGAGGATGCGCCCGGCCATGCGCTCGGGGTCGAACGGCTGCAGCGCGTCGGTCTTTTCGCCGACGCCGAGGAAGACGATCGGTTTGCCCGTGACGTGGCGCACCGACAGCGCCGCGCCGCCGCGCGCGTCGCCGTCGGTCTTGGTCAGGATGATGCCGGTCAGGTCGAGCGCATCGCCGAACGCGCGCGCCGAATTCAACGCATCCTGGCCCGCCATCGCGTCGACGACGAACAGCCGCTCGTGCGAGCCGACAACTGTCTCGATCTCGCGCACTTCCTGCATCAGTTCGGCATCGACATGCAGGCGGCCGGCGGTGTCGACGATCAGCACGTCGAACACGCCGCTCTTCGCCCGCTGCAAGGCCTCGCGCGCGATCGCGGGCGGCGCCGTGTCCGCAGGCGCCGCGAAGAATTCGGCGCCGACCTGCTCGGCGAGCCGCTGCAGCTGCAGGATCGCGGCCGGACGCCGCACGTCGGTGCTGACCAGCAGCACGCGCTTCTTCTTCGATTCGATCAGCCAGCGCGCGAGCTTCGCCGCAGTGGTCGTCTTGCCCGCGCCCTGCAGGCCGGCCAGCAGCACGACATAGGGTGGCTGCGCCCGCAGCTCGAAGCCGGCGCGCGCGCCGCCCATCAGCTCGACGAGTTCGCGGTGGATGATCGAGACGAACACCTGGCCCGGCGTCAGGCTGGTCTGCACCTCGGTGCCCAGCGCCTTCTGGCGCACGGCATCGATGAACACCTTGACCACCGGCAGCGCGACGTCGGCCTCGAGCAGCGCCATGCGCACCTCGCGCAGCGTCTCGCCGATGTTCTCTTCGGTGATGCGGCCCTTGCCGCGCAGGTTCTGGACGGTGCGCGACAGGCGCTGACTGAGGTTCTCGAGCATGGCGCGATTATAAGTCCTCGAGCGCCTCGGCGAGGCGCGAGACCGCGCGGATCGACAGCCCCTCGATCGGCCGCCGCGGCGCATTGTCCTTGGGCACGATCGCACGTCGGAAGCCCTGCTTGGCCGCCTCCCGGAGCCGCTCCTCGCCGTAGGCCACCGGGCGCACCTCGCCCGTCAGGCCGAGTTCACCGAACGCGACCAGGTCGCGATCGAGGGGCCGGTCCCGGAGGCTCGAGACCAGCGCCAGCAGCAGCGGCAGGTCCGCGGCGGTCTCGCGGATGTCGAGCCCGCCGACCACGTTGACGAACACGTCGTAATCCTGCGCCGAGATCCCGCCGTGGCGGTGCAGCACAGCGAGCAGCATCGCGACGCGGCCGGCATCCAGGCCCTGGGCGACGCGGCGCGGGTTGCCGAAGCGCATCGGATCGGCGAGCGCCTGCAGTTCGACCAGCAGCGGGCGGTTGCCGTCGCGCGCGACCATGACGACGCTGCCCGGCGCGATGCGCTCGGGCCGCGCGAGGAAAATCGCCCCCGGGTTCTGCACTTCGCGCAGGCCGCCCTCCGTCATCGCGAAAAACGCGAGCTCGTTGACTGCGCCGAAGCGGTTCTTGGTCGCACGCACGATCCGGAAGCGCGAGCCGGCGTCGCTCTCGAAATAAAGCACCGTGTCGACCAGGTGCTCGAGCACGCGAGGCCCCGCGATCGCACCTTCCTTGGTCACGTGGCCGATGATGACGACGGCCGTACCGCTGCCCTTCGCAAAACGCACGAGCTCGGCCGCGCATTCGCGCAGCTGCGCGACGCCGCCGGCGCTGGAAGCCACCGCCGCGGACTGCACCGTCTGGATCGAGTCGACGACCAGCAGCGCAGCACGCGCATCGCGCGCGGTCGCGATGATCGCGTCGAGATCGGTTTCGGCGAGCACGCGCAGCGCCGCGCCCGAGACGCCGAGGCGCCGGGCGCGCAGCGAGACCTGCGCCGCCGATTCCTCGCCACTGGCATAGACGACCGGCACCGCGCGCGAGGCGGCCGCCGCGACCTGCAGCAGCAGCGTCGACTTGCCGATGCCCGGATCACCACCCAGCAGCGTGACGCTGCCCTGCACGATGCCGCCACCCAGCACCCGGTCGAGTTCGGCGAGCCCACTGCCGGCGCGGGTCGGTTCGGCCTGAGTCTCGAGGGTGGGCGCCACGCGCCGGCGGCGCGCGGACGCGACGCTGCCGGAGCGTTGCTGCGGCTCACCGGTTCGAGCGTGTTCCACTCCGTGCATTGCGCGCACTGGCCTTGCCATTTCGGGGCCTCGGCCCCGCAGGCGCTGCAGACGAAGATGGTGGCGGGTCTGGCCATGGCATGGCTCAAAAAAATGGCGGCGCGATGCTAGCATGCAGCGGCGCAACATCCGGCGGGGGGGTCGGTCGCACGCTCCGTCAAACTGTGACTCCCGACTCGGGACGCGGCGAATCAGGGTGTTAGCGTTGTTTACAGGTACCGGCGCGTCGAAGCGTCGGGCCACAGGGTCAGAATCTTGAGCAAACAGTCGCCCAGTGCCGGGGAAGCCCGGAGCCTGCTGCGCACCCGTGCGGGTGTGGCGCGGGCAACCGCGCGCCCACCGGCATGTGACGCAGTTCACAATTCCAGCGATACGCTGCGCCGCCGCCCGGTGCTGCCGGCGTGAGCCTGCGCGGCAAGCTCAAGTGTATCGGCGAGACCGACACGGGTCGGGTCCGCGAGCACAACGAGGACACCATCGCGCTCGACGCCGACATCGGCCTGCTGGTGCTGGCCGACGGCATGGGCGGCTACAACGCCGGCGAAGTCGCCAGCGGGATCGCCGTCAAGACCATCATGAATCTCGTGCGGGAGTCGGTCGAGCGGGAGGACCTGACGAGCACCGACCCGGGCACTGGCCTGAGCCGCCGCAGCATCGTGCTGCGCGACGCGATCCAGCGGGCCAACAAAATCATCTTCCAGACTGCGAAAACCCAGCCCCAATGCGAGGGCATGGGGACGACCGTGGTCGGCGCGTTGTTCCACGACAACCGCATCACCCTCGCCCACGTCGGCGACTCGCGCATCTACCGGTTGCGCAACGACCGCCTCGAGCAGGTCACGCTCGATCACTCGTTGTTGCAGGAACTGGTGGATCGCGGCTTCTACACCCCCGAGGAAGCCCAGCGGGCCGCGAACAAGAACTACGTGACCCGCGCCCTGGGCGTGGAGCCCACCGTGGACGTCGAGATCACCGAGCACGACGTCCAGAAGGGGGACCAGTACCTGCTCTGTTCCGACGGCCTGTCCGACATGGTCGAGGACACGGACATTCACTTAACGATCAATACCTTTGGTGATAATCTAGGGACGGTCGCTAAGCAATTGATACAACTGGCCAACGACAACGGTGGCCGGGATAACGTGTCGGTCGTGCTCGCCCAGGTGGTCGAGTCCTTCCCGGCACGGCGTGGTCTCGTCGACAAGGTTTTGCGCTGGTTCGGTTAACCCGGCGCGTGGGGCAGATTCATGGCTAGACTCATATTGAGCCTGGATGGTCAGACGCTGGCCGAGTACAACATGAACAAGGAGCGGTACACGATCGGCCGCCTCCCTGACAACGACATCCGCATCGACAACCCCGCGGTGTCGGGCCATCACTCGCTGATCATCAACATCCTCAACGATTCGTTCCTCGAGGACCTGAACAGCACCAACGGCACCTACGTCAACGGCAAACTGATCAAGAAGCACGCGCTGCAGCACAGCGACATCGTGACCGTCGGTCACCACCAGCTGCGTTTCGTCGAAGACGACGAGCAGCAGGATGAATTCCAGAAGACGATGGTGATCCAGCCGTCGGCCCGCCCGGTCGAGTCCATCCGCCGCGCCGAGGCGAAGGTGGATACCGCCGCAGCCGGCCCGGCCGTGTCCGACCCGCGTCGCGCGATCGCCGATGCGAACCTAGCCGTCAAGCCAGGGCGGCTGCAGGTTTTGTCAGGCCAGTTCGCGGGCCGCGAAATGGAACTGACGAAGGCCCTGACCACGCTCGGCCGCCCCGGCCTGCAGGTCGCGGCCATCACCCGCCGCGGCGATGCGTTCTACATCGTGCACGTGGAGAGCGCGAAGGACGGCGACTACCCGCTGGTCAATGGCACGCCGATCGGCTCGCAGGCGCAGCGCCTGCGTGACAACGACGTCATCCAGCTCGCCGGCGTCAAGATGGGCTTCTTCCAGGGCTGAGGCCCCGGTGCCCGTGGCCTAGTCGAGCTCCAGCGGCACCCGCTGGCTGACGCCACAGACCAGCTCGTAGGGAATCGTGCCGGCGTGCGCCGCCACGCGCTCGACCGGCAGGCCAACCCCCCAGAGCTGTGCGCCGTCGCCGACGGACACACCCGCCAGGTCAGTGACATCGACCGCGATCATGTCCATCGACACCCGGCCGACGAGCTGCTCGGCGGTCGTCCAGCGGCTGGGCGTGCTGGTCGCGAGATGCCGGCAGGCCGTCGCCGTAGCCCGCGGCAAGGATCGCGATCCGCGAGTCGCGCGGCGCGCGCCAGGCGCCACCGTAGCCGACCGTCTCGCCGGCGGGCACGCGGCGCGATCACGGTCGTCGCTGTCATCGCGGCACGCAGCCTGAGGTCCGCGCCGACACGATCCGGGAATGGCGAGACCCCGTACAGTGCAAGGCCCGGTCGCACCCAGTCGCCGCGCGCCTGGGCCAGCCGAGCGTGCCGTACGAATTGCCGATGCTGGTCACGACACCCGGCGGCCGCAGCGGCGGCGTAGCGCGCGACCGCTCGCACGTCATCCCGCAGTCGGCTCGTCGGCCCGTGCCAGATGGGTCAGCAGGCGGACTTCCAGCGCCGGCACGGCCAGCATCGCAGGGCGACAGCGGCATCGAACTCCGCCGGCCGGAAGCCGAGCCGGTTCATGCCGGTATCGATCTTCAGCCAGAGCGTGAAACGGCGGCGTGACCCTCGAGCGCGAGCTGCAGCGGATCGTGCACGACGAGTCGAACCGTGGCGCGCGGCTTTCCGCCAGTTGTTCGGCCGAGAACACCCCTTCGAGCAGCACGATCGGTTGCAGGATGCCGGCGCTGCGCAGCTGCAGGCCCTCTTCGAGTCGCGCGACCGCGAAGGCGTCGGCGTCCGGCAGCGCGAGCGCGGTCGGCACGAGGCCATGGCCGTAGGCGTTCGCCTTGACCACCGCCACGACGCGCGCCGGCGCGGCCGCGCGGACCCGCCGCAGGTTGTGGCGCAGCGCGGCGGCGCCGACGCGGGCTCGATGATGCGGGTCATGCTGACAACGATACCGCCGCGCCGCGGTGTCGGGCTCAGCGCAACACGCCCTCGGCGACGAATCCGGGCATAGTTCACGAAGCGCGAGTACTGGCCCTGGAAGCTCAGGACGAACGTGCCGGTCTCGCCGTTGCGGTGCTTGGCAGGGTCGATCTCCGCCATGCCCTTCTTGGTCGTGTTCTTGTCGTAGACCTCTTTCGCGGTAGATCAGCAGGATCAGCGTCTGCATCCTGCTCGATCGCCCGAGTTGTGGCTGACGATGCCATCTGCGAGCCAGTTCGCCGGACCCGGCACCGTGAGGTCGAATACGTCCTCCAGCTCATCCTGGGGTTCGATCGCCGACGACGCGATCCCAGAACAGGTCCGTTCGGTCAGCGCCTTCAGTTCCGGCGCCTCGAGCAGATCGGCGTAGCTTTCAACCACCGCCCGGCTGGGCGCGAAGCGGAAGTGCGCGCTGCCGCCATACGCCGTGCCGCGCATCGACGCCATGGCCCGGGTCGTGACGCCGCGCTGGCGCATCACTCGCCGCACGTCCTGCATGACTTCCTTCGGCAAGGTATCGACATTGGTCGTGGCGGCGACGCTCAGCAAGGATCGACGCAGCGCCTCGACGGCGCCGGCGCGCGGGCCGAATCCACCCACGGGTCTCGATGAACCGCTGTTGCATCGCGGCGCCGCTGACGTCGACCGTGTGCACGGCGCGAGTGCCACCACTGCGCACGACGCGCTGCCGCGCGACGATGCCCAGGCGCAGCAACAGCGCGGCCACGTCGCCCGCAAGCCCGGCGCTGCAGGTACTGAAATAGACGCGCGCCGCACCGCGGCTGCCCGCGCGGCGCAGCGTCACCGAGCCATCCGTTGCCCACAGGTGACGCAGCAAGGTCGCGACCTGGGCATTCGGCAGACGGAACACGGCGTCCGGCAGCCGCTTCTCGTGGGAGCGCTGCCCAAAGATGCCGTGGCGACGCAACCATGCGCCTGCTCCCGCCGGATGCCAGCGGTTGCCGTTGCCCGCAATAACGAGCTGGTGCCACTGGCCTCGGCCGGCATGCCGGGTCACGCGACAGCCCATCGCCTCAGCCGCCTGCGTCACCGCCAGGCTGTTTTCCTCGGACGCCGTCGTGTAGCGCATCGGCTGATGGCTGAGATATCCTGCCGTCGCCGACCATGTGGCCGAGGAACACGGCGCTCGCGTTCGGCCCAGCGCTCGACGACGGCGGGTTCAGGGCACGACCCGCGCAACGGCCATGCGGCCTTTCACGCTGATGTCGCCAGGGACGGTATTCCAACCCGTCCCGTCAACAGCCGGTGCTCCGCCGTGGCCCGCAGCGTCCTGCCGCTGGCGAGATGGATCCGGTGGACCGCACGCCGGCCGACTGGCCAGACGCAACTCGCCCGGGCCGCGTGCAACCGACGCTGCTCGTCGAGCGACCAGACCGGAGTGGTACCCACCAGCCGCGGATCGGACGTCGCTCGCCATTCGCGAGACAGACCAGGGTGTCACCCGTCACGCACTCGCGCAGGTCCGACATCACCGGCTTCTTGTCGGTGCGCTGTTCGACGCCGCGGTTCAGCTGCGACAGCGCGATGACCGGGCAACCGATCTCCTTCGCAAGCGCCTTCAGGCTGCGGGAGATCTCGGCGATTTCCGTCGCGCGGTTCTCCTTGTTGCCCGGCACCTGCATCAGCTGCAGGTAGTCGACCACGATCAGGTTGAGGTCATGCTCGCGCTTGACGCGTCGCGCGCGGGCGCGCAGTTCGGTCGGTGTCAGGCCCGGCGTCTCGTCGATGAAAATGCGTGCTTCCGAGAGCTGTCCGGCTGCGCCACTGATGCGCGGCCAGTCCTCGTCCGAGATCTGGCCGCTGCGGATGTGCGCGAGCGACACGCGGCCGATCGATGACAGCATGCGCGTCATCAGTTGCTCGGCCGGCATTTCCATCGAGAAGATCGCGACGGACGCGCGCACGTCGCCTTTCAGCGCCGCATGCTCGGCCATGTTCACCGCGAATGTCGTCTTGCCCATCGACGGACGGCCCGCCACCACGACCAGGTCGCCTGGCCGCAAGCCACCGGTCTTGCGGTCGAAATCGTCGAAGCCCGTCGGCAGGCCACGCAGCCCACCGGGGTTGGCATGCCACTCGTCGATCTGGTCGATCAGGCCGGGCATCAGGGTCTGGACCGAGACCGCGCCCTCGAACTTGCCGCGCGAGCCCATCTCGGCGATCTCGAACACACGGCTCTCGGCACGGTCGACCAGTTCGCGCGCCGTCTCGCCCTCGTTCTTGAAGACACTCGCGGCGATCTCATTGCCCGCCTGCGACAACTGGCGCAACAGCGAACGCTCGCGGACGATCTCCGCGTAGAAGCGGACGTTGACGGCACTCGGGGTATCTCGCGCGAGCGTGCCCAAGTAGGCACGCCCGCCCGCATCGCCGAGGCGTGAGCCGCGCTCGAGATGCTCGCTGACGGTGATGACATCGCAGGGCTTGCCCTGGGACGCGAGGTGGCCGATGGCCTCGAAGATCAGCTTGTGGTCGGGGCGGTAGAAATCATCGGCCCGGACCATGTCCGCGACGCTGTCCCAGGCACTGGCGTCGAGGAGCAATCCGCCGAGGACGGATTGCTCCGCCTCGACGGAATGCGGAGGAGTACGGAATTCCTCCGCGCGGCTCACTCTTCCGCGACGACGATGACGGGCAGCTGCACGTCGACGTCGGTGTGCAGGTGCAGCGACACGATGTGCTCGCCGACCATGCGGATCGGCCCGGAACCCAGCCGGACTTCGCTGCGCGCGACCGCGTGACCGGCGCGCGTGCACGCCTCGGCGAGATCGGCCGTGCCAATCGAGCCGAACAGCTTGCCTTCATTACCGGCCTTCGCGCTGATCGTCAGCTTGAATTCCTTCATCGCCTCCGCGCGCGCCTGCGCCGACTTCAGCGCATCGTTGGCGGCCTTCTCGAGTTCGGCGCGCCGCGCCTCGAAGATCTTGATGTTGGCCGGCGTCGCGAGCGTCGCCTTGCCCTGCGGCAGCAGGAAATTGCGGCCGTAACCAGACTTGACCGTGACGCGATCGCCGATCGTGCCCAGGTTCGCGACCTTGGTCAGCAAAATGACATCCATGGATATTCTCCGTGAGACTGTTCGGCAGCGCCGATCAGTGCTGGTCCGTGTAGGGCAGCAGCGCGAGATAGCGCGCGCGGCGCACGGCCTGCGCGAGCTGGCGCTGGTAGAACGAGCGCGTGCCCGTGATGCGGCTCGGCACGATCTTGCCCGTCTCGGTGATATAGCCCTTCAGGGTCGACAGGTCCTTGTAGTCGATCTGCTTGACCTTGTCGGCCGTGAAACGGCAGAACTTCTTGCGCCGCGTGAAGCGGCCCTGCTTTCCACCACCACGAAACTCGTTCACGCGTTGTCTCCCATCGAATCGTCATCACCGAAGTCCGGCCGCTCGCGGCGCTCGCGACGCTCGCCGCTCGCCTCTTCCTCGGCCTCGCGGGCCATCGGCGACGGTTCGGTCACGGCTTCGTCCATCTTCACGACCAGGTGACGCAGCACGGCGTCGCTGAAGCGGAACGCGCCCGTCAGCTCGCCCAGCGTCTTCTGGTCGGTTTCGATGTTCATCAGGATGTAGTGCGCCTTGTGGACCTTGGCGATCGGGAACGCCAGCTGGCGACGACCCCAGTCCTCGTAGCGATGCACCGTGCCGCCACCCTGGGCAATCATGCCCTTGTAGCGTTCGACCATCGCCGGCACCTGTTCACTATGGTCCGGATGGACCAGGAACACGATCTCGTAATGCCTCATGTTGTCTCCTTGTGGATGTAAAGCCACCCGGCGAGGCTGCCGGTGTGGCAAGGAAGTCCCCTTTGCAGGGGGCGCGAAGAATAGCCAAACGCCCGCCCGAGTGCAATCGGGGCTGATAAATCAGCGATTTACGCCACTGTGCCGCGTTGACGCAGGGCCTCGTAGAGCAGCATCCCGGTCGCCACCGAGACGTTCAGGCTCTCCACCGCCCCCAGCTGCGGCAGCCGGGCGATGAAATCGCAGTGCTGGCGGGTCAGCTGCCGCAGCCCCGTGCCCTCCGCGCCCATCACGATGGCCAGCGGCCCCTTGAAGTCCACCTGCGGCGCGGGCTTCGAGCCCTGCATGTCGGCGCCGACGATCCAGACGCCGGCCTCTTTCAGCAGCTTGAGCGTGCGCGCGAGGTTCGTGACCGTGACCACCGGCGTGCTCTCCGCTGCGCCTGCAGCGACCTTGCGCACCGTTGGGTTGACCTGCGCGGCGCGGTCGCGCGGCACGACCACGGCCAGCACGCCGCAGGCATCCGCCGTGCGCAGGCAGGCGCCGAGGTTGTGCGGGTCCTGCACGCCATCCAGCACCAGCAGCAGCGGATCCTCGCCCTCGCCGGTCTCGCGCCGCTCAGCCGCGGCCTGCAGCGCCGCGACCAGATCGTCCTCGCGCCAGGGCTTCAGCGGTTCGACCTCGGCGACGACGCCCTGGTGCACGACGTCGCCGAGTTCGCGCTCGAGCGCCTTCGCATCGACCCGCTGGACCGCACAGCCCGCCGACTGCGCGAGTTGCTGCAGTTCCGCGATGCGCGGATCCTCGCGACCGCCCGCGATGCGCAGGCGACGCACGCGCTGCGGCGCGCGCCGCAACAGCGCGCGCACCGCGTACACGCCATAGATGATGTCACTCGCCGCCATGCGCCACTCCGCCTGCGTGCTCAGCCCAGTTCGAGGTCGACCAGGCCTTCGACCGGATTCGCATTCGTGACGATCACGCGCAGCTTCGTGCCCGGCCCGAAGCGCCGCTTCGAGTGCCGCCCGACCCAGGCATGGCCATGCGGCTCCATGCGGTACTCGTCGTCGCTCAACTGGTCGAGATGCAGCAGGCCGTCGACGCCGACGTCGAGCAACTGCACGAAGCAGCCGAACTCGACCACCTGTCGGCTGACGATGCCCTCGAAGGTCTGGCCGAGCCGCTCGCAGATAAGGCTGCTTGAGGTAGGTGTCGACGTAGCGGTCGGCTTCGTCGCGCGCTTCTCGAGGCGCGACGTCGATTCGCCCAGCGCCGCGAGTTCCTCGGTGGCGTAGCGCCGACCGCTGCGATCCGACTCCGACAACCTCGCCTTCAATGCGCGGTGCACGACCAGATCCAGGCAGCGCCGGATCAGCGACGTGAAAGTGCGCGTATCTTCAGCGCGAGGCCGAAATGGCCGATGTTCGCGGGCTGGTAGATCGCCTGCGGCATGGCCCGCACCTCGCGATTCGACGAACGGCCGCTCCGGGCGGCTGCCGGGCGTTCGGTGATCTCGCGCGCACCCGGGTCGCGCGGCGCCATCCTCGAGGCAGTTCACACCCGCGAAGCCCATCGTCACCAGCACTTCCGTCAACGGACGAGCTTGCGCTCCTCCGGCTGACCGTGCACGCGGAACAGGGCCCGGCACCTTGGCCGTGCAGCTCGCGGCCACCGCGACGTTCGCAAGAATCATGCACTCCTCGATCAGCTTGTGCGCCTCGTTGCGGCCGTAGCGGCCGACTTCGCGCACCGCACCCGCGGCATCGAAATCGAACGAGGCCTCCGTGCTGTCGAAATCCAGTGCACCGCGGCGGCGGCGGGCCTTCAGCAACGCGCGATAGACCTCGACCAGCGGCTCGAGCTTGTCGACCAGCGGGCCGATCTCCTCGCGCGCCGCGACCTTGCGCTCGAACAGTGCCGCGTGCACGAGGTCATAGGTCAGCCGCGCATGGCTGCGCATGACCGCCGGGTAGAACTTGGCCGCCTTCAGCTGGCCCGTCTTCGAGACCTGCATGTCCGCGACGAAGCACAGGCGATCGACCTGCGGTGCCAGCGAGCACAGATGGTCCGACAGCGCCGTCGGCAGCATGGGCAGCACGACGCGGGAAGTAGACCGAGGTGCCGCGTTTCTGCGCCTCGGCATCGAGCGCCGAGCCAACCCGCACGTAGTGGCTGACATCCGGCGATCGCGACCACGAGCCGGAAGCCATGTGCCGAAGGCTCGGCATACACGCATCGTCGAAGTCGCGCGCGTCAGGCGCCGTCGATCGTCACCAGCGGCATGTCGCGCACGTCGACACGGCGGCGTGATTCATCCGGGTCGACGCGCTCGCCGAAGTATTCCGCCTCGCTCAACACCTCCGGCGGGAACTCGACCGGCAGCGAGTGCTTGGCGATCGCCGACTCCGTCGCCATCTCCAGCGGCCGCAGCGGATCCAGCCGCTTGTCGATGTGTGCCGTCGCGCCGTGCTGCGGCGTCGCGTGGCGCGTGATCCGCGCAATGACCCAGTCGCCGGCCCGCGCGCCGTTCAAAGCATCCGGCGGCACGTGCGCGCGCAGGCCGAGGCGCCGGTCCACCGCATGCACCCAGGCCGAGCGGCCCGCCGTCTCCACCGTGCCGAGGAACGACGACACGCCGTGCGACAGGATCTCGAGCAGCTCGCCCGAGTAACGACCGTCCGGCGCGCGCGTCACGGCGACGCGCACCCGGTCACCCGTCATGACGCCCGCCATCTGGCGTGGCGGCAGGAAAATACTTTCTTCCATGCCTTCCACGCGAACGAAACCGAAGCCGGAACGATGCGCGCTGACGATGCCTTCGCTGATACCGGCCGACCGGGATGGGCCCCGCGGCTTGCCGCCGCCGTCGCCGCGGCCGCGCCCGCCGAACTGGCGTGGTTTGCCGGAGGGCTTGGATGGAGATGTTCGTTTCGAACCAGATTGCTTACGCTTCAATTGACAGCCTTTGTGGTGGTGCGTAGATTGCGCGGCCCTGACCACGCACTCGTTTGCCCGGGTGGCGGAATTGGTAGACGCACTAGCTTCAGGTGCTAGCGGTTCACACCGTGGAGGTTCGAGTCCTCTCCCGGGCACCAGTAAAAACAATAACTTACGAGATTTATCTCGATTAGATTCTAACTAGATGTCGCTCTTTCTGGCGGCGACTTTCAGACTCTCTACATGGGGTCCCGAAAGTGCCGATCAAGGTCGACGGGGCGAAGGATAGCCGGTTTCAGGGTCCGCAGTCGGCGGTGTGGCAATCAGCTGCGGCATCTCCTCGCACATCAGGGTCGCCTCGACCACGACGGAGAGTTGCTGGAGTTTGCGGAGCATCAAGTCCGCAGAAGCCACAGAGATCCCATCCAGCACAGCGGCAATCAGAATCTCGCAAGTCGATTCCCGCTCGCAGGTCATGCGCAGTGGCGCAACGTTGGCCAGCGCGAGCATTGCTGCCACGCGATGTAGCGCTCCGGGATCCGCATCTGCGCGCACTTCGAAAACGGCGCGCACGAGACTTGGCGGATTGCTGACGTTCGTCAGATCCCCCGTATAGACGTCGCGAAGCGGCTGACGATCACCCGACATTCAGTCTGTTATCCAGTTTATTCGCGCGCAGCAAAGAAACCGAGACAATTAGCGTTGGATTTGCGCAGCCCATCGTGCGCAATCGTTCGTGACGAGAACGTCACCGCCCGAATCCGACAACGCAATCGGCCTACTTCGCATTGGCAATCAGAACGACAATCAAGGCGATCGGGCAAAAATATCGCAAACACCAAATCACACACGCGATCGCCAGCGGCTTCGATTCAGAGAGTTCCGCGAGGACGATCGCCCTGTCGAGTCTCCAGCCAACAAATACGCTGGTAATCAGCGCGCCGATCGGAAGCAGCAAATTCGAAGCCAGGTAGTCTGCAGCGTCAAAAAACGACATGTTGGCGAATCCCGGCAGCCAGCCCAGCGGTCGCCATCCGGCTGCCACGTTGAACGACAGTACCGAGCTTAGGCCGACTACCCAGATCGCGAGAACGGCGACCAGAACAGCAACTCGACGCGACAGGTTTCTCCGCTGCTCAAGCCATGCGACAAGCGGCTCGATCCCAGCGAGGCTCGGTGTCAGCGCTGCGAATATGAGCATCACGTAAAAGAGCGTTCCAACCAGCCGACCTGCCGGCATCTCCGCAAAGACGCTGGCGAGCACATCGAAGACCAGATCGACGCCCTGCGCTGGGTTCATTTCGTATCGAAACACCAACGGAAAGACGATCAGTGTGCTGAGTAGCGAGACTACGAGAATAGATCCGCTGACGATGAGCGAGGAACGGATGAGCGACGTGCCGCGCGTGAGGTACGCGCCGTAGGCCAGCATCATCGCCATGCCGACGCCCGTCGCGTAGAACGCTTGTCCGATCGCCGCAAGTACGACAGCGGGAGTGATGGCCGAGAAGTTCGGCTTGAACGCGAACGAAAGGCCGCGCGCCACATCACCGGTCGTCAGCGCGTAGGCCACCAGAATTAGCATGAGTCCCAGCAGGCCTGGCGCGCGAATACGATTGGCGATCTCGATACCGCGGTTCACGCCCAGCGCAGCGATGCCGCCCACCAGCGCGAGGAACGCAGCATGCCATGCCCCGACTTCCCACGGATTCGAGAGGAAGCCCTTCCAAAGGGTCGCCACTTCATCTCGCGATCGCCCGACCAGCACAGCCCCTGCGGCCTTGGCGGCGTACGCGGCTACCCAGCCAGCAATGACCGTGTAATACGAAATGATCAGGAAAGCGGCGATCGATCCCAATACGCCGATGACGTTCCAATTGCGGGATCCACCCACGGACGCAGCCACCTTGCCGGCGGCCTCCGGTGGGCTGCAGCCGGCTCGACGACCAATCAAGAACTCGGCGACGAGCAGAGGCGTGGCGATGACCAGGCACGCAATCGCGAAGACGAGAACAAATGCGCTGCCTCCGTTAGCACCCGCCAGATATGGAAATCTCCAGATGCTGCCGAGACCGACCGCAGCGCCGACGGTGACCAGATAAAAAGTGACGCCCGAGCTCCACCGCGGCGACGCCTGCAACGCAGTTACCTCCGCCCCGAAGACTTCGGCATTGCTTCAGGCCAACGCCCCTGCCGAAGACGCTCGCACGAGATTCCCTCCTGTTTCACTCTTGTGCCAACGCACGCCCGTTTGCGTACGGAGGAGAAACCGCCGTGACGGCACCGGTCGCGTGATCCCGCGTCACCGCCACCCAGAGGCCCTGCGTGAGGCGTCGCGCCTCTGGCGGCAGCTCTTCATACGGCAGCCCAGACGCATCGAGCACGGCCTTTGGAAATGCACCTTTCATCACCCTCATGCGCTGCTTTGGAGGCATCGAGTCGTCCTGACCCGGCAGAAACAGCGCCGGCGCATCCACGGCCTGCTTGATGTCCATGCCGAAGTCCATGACGTTGACGAGCGACTGAATCGTCTGCTGATGCAAGCCCGTGGCCATCGAGGCAAATGCCACGACCGGCTTGCCGTCTTGACCAGCATTCCGACCTCGGCTCGGTCGCCAAGCCGTTCACCCGGCTTGATCTGGGCAAGCAACGCTCTGCTGATAGACGCGGGATCCCCGATCGGCCACGCCGTCTACGACAATCGCAGTCTTGCCCCACATGATGCAATTGATCGAGTGGGTAATCGCCGTCATGTTGCCCCATCGATCGACCGCGACGACCGTATCCGAGTGACTGGACTTCGGGCTGTAGCTGAACGGTCGTACGCCGGCTTGCATCCGCTCCCAAAGCGCTTTGGCAGTGTCGGGCCGGAGCCGCGAGGCATCGGAAAGATCGAGACCTGGGTAGATCTCGGCTCGCACAGCTGGGGGGATGAAACTGAGATAAAACATCGATGACACATCGGACAGTCGTCGCAGCGCTTCCCCGTTGACCGACCAATGTCCCAGTTCGCGAATGCCCGCAGCGCGCGCGAGGTTCAGACCTTCAATGAGATTGATGGAGCCGGAATTCGGCTCGCCGAGGGCGACGAGCTGATAGGTTCCGAAATCGGCACGTCTCGGCGGAGACCAGATCACGCGGTACGCCGCCAGATCCTCGAGCGTCATGCGACCGCCATCCGATTGAATAGCTGAAACGGCGCGTTTGGCCCAGGGTCCGACATACATGTAATCGGCGCCCGAGCTCGCAACGGCCTTCAGCGTCTTGGCGAGCGCTGGCTGACGAAACCAGTCCCCCGTGGCGTAGGGCGTACCGTCGGCCTTCAGCAAAGTCGCGGCCGTTTCAGGCAGGCGCTTCAAGTCGGGCCCACGCATCCGAAAGTACGCTGCCGTGGTCGAGGGCAGCGCAAATCCCTCCTCTGCGAACTTGATCGCAGGATCGAACAGCGCATGGAACGGCAGCTTGCCGTATCGAGCGTGAGCTGCCTCGACGCCTCGCATGAATCCACCAACGAGCGCCGTACGCCCACTCGGCGGACCGGTCGGCTCGAGCGTCTTCATGTCGATACCGCCCGGGATCGTGAGGGGCTCGGTCTCAGCCCTGACGCTGTTCCACCCGGCGTTCATTGTGGTGATCTCACCGGACGCCGCATCATAGTGAACCATCGTCAGAATGCCGAAGTAGCTGACGACCGACCCGGCGCCAAGTGAAATCTGCGCCAGCGCCGCGGTCAGGGCGGCATCAACCGAACTTCCGCCACGATTGAGCGCTTCGAGACCCGCCACGGAGGCCGCTCCGTGGTACGTGGTCGTAACCGCGCCAAGCCGGCCGGTGGCGAGCGGGTTTCCCGGGAACTCCATCTCGTCACGGCGTAGCGCCTCAGCATAATCTGGCGAGCGTACACTGGACTCACGCGGAGCCACCGAAGCGCAAGACACCAGCGTCAATGTCGCCGTAGCGAAAGCAACATGAATGGCGCGCATGGTTAGAACCGCACGCCGACTGCGAGAGTAAAGGTCCGGGGCCGACCGATCGACACGTTGGAATCGACAGGAAGCGCCGCAATGATCTTGTTGGTGACGTAGGTCGATTGCACTGCCTCGTCCGTCGCGTTTTCGATGCGGAACTGCGCATCGAACCGACCATAGTTCACACCGAATCGCAGGTCCAGGACCGTCTCGCTGGGCAAAAGGACGTTCGGATTGAGCGCCGTTGCGGCAGGAGTCGCCGACGTGAAGGAAGACGGCTTGCTGCCGCTGTACTTCAGCGTCGCGCCGACAGACCCGGTAAAGCCCTCGCTGAAGGTGAATCGGTAGTCGCCCAGTGCGGAGGCAGACACTTTCGGTGACACCGGCAGCCTGTCGCCCGCGCGGGCGCCGAGCTGCGCTGCGGACGCCGCATCGATCTCTGTGAGCTTGGCATCGTTGTAGCCAAGATTGAAACCCCAGCTGAATGCCTCGCCCTGCCGACCCGAAAGCTCAATCTCGACGCCCTTCACCTCGCCCGCACCGCCGTTACCGACGATCAAGAAGCCGTTGACGAGCGTATTGAGCTGAATGTCGTCCCAGTCGATACGATAGACGGACGCGGCCAGGTTCAGTCGCCCTTCGGCCAGCTTCGCCTTGACGCCGGCTTCGTAGTTGGTGACTTCATCAGGCGCATAGCCGGACCCTGAAGGCACACCCACGATGGTTTGCGGGCCGCCAGGACGATAGCCGGTCGCGGCCCTGAGGAATGTACTGACGTCCTGAGATGGACGCCAACGTAACGTCGCGAGATAGGTGGTCGCGTCGTCGTCAAACTGGTAGCTCGTCACGCGCGGTGCTCCGAATATGCCGAGCAACAATCCCGACGCGATATTGTCAGCCGTTTGCTCATTCTCGCTATAGCGCAACCCTGCCGTCAGGTCCCACGCGTCGTTGAAGTAGAACGTTGCGTTGCCGAACAGCGCCTTTTCTTCGTACGTCGACGGGGAAACGCTGGTGATGATGTTGCCAAAAACGCTGGGCAACGGAAGTCGTGAGGCCGCGAACTCGCCGAGGATCGCGATCGGGTAAAGATTGTCTTCTTCCGTATAGAACGCGCCCGCCAAGAACTCGACGGGGCCAAGACGCCGGAGGCGTACCGGACTTCAACCGTGGTCTTGTCCGATTCCGGTTCAAGCACACCTGCCAACCTGAAGCCCATGGGAAGAGAAGCGGCCAGCAACGGCCCGTAGATCGCGGTGTAGTCCGCTTCCGTGAACGTTTCGTACTGGTTGTTTGCAATCGTCGCTGTCAACGTACCGGGACCCACGGTCCAGTCGAGCGTCGCGCCAATCGAGCGGATCTCCAGTTCAGAGCTCGCATTGGAAGTAATTGTTGTAAGCACGTTCGCGATAGCGCGGCGTCAATGTCGCCGAAACATTGTCCTGGAAAGCGAATCCGTCAGATTCGATTTTTTGATACAGACCGTTCAGTCTCAATTCGGCGTTCTCGCTGATGACCGCACGCATCGCAAGGCGCGCGCCCGCGATCGCTGCCTCGTTAACGTCATTGGTTCCCGTGCCAACGTTGTCGGCGAATCCGGTTCCTGGCGTGTAAACGCCGTCAACCTCGCGGCGAACCGATCCTTAACGAACGGTGCGTTCAGCGTGGCACGCAATCCGTAACCCGATCCCCCGTTCTGCACCGTCGTGGCGAAGGCGGTCGCCGTACCTCCCAAACTGCGTCAGATCCGGTTTGTTCGAGAGAATGCGCACCAGACCGCCGAGACTGGTCGCGCCGTACAGCGTGCCCTGCGGTCCTTTCAACACTTCTATCCCCGCGACGTCACCGAGATCTGCATCGGGGAGAATCAGCGACGCGACGGAACGCGAGCCTGCCGCGGTAAACGGCGTGTCATCGAGATAGAAACCGACCGTCGATGTCGTCTGTTGTGGCCCGGTATTCAGGCCGCGAATCACGACCGTGCGGAACCGGGGCGCCGAAGCTTCGCTGGGAGACGTTCGGGACCAGACCTGCGTAGTCATCGAAGTTTCGAATACCCAGATTCTCGATCTGCGCTGCGTCGATGAGCTGCAACGCAGATGGAACATCGAGAGTCGCTCGGATCGCTTGCTCGCGGTCACGATCACCTCATCGAGTCCGTCGCCTTCTGCAGCAGATACCTGGGTCCCTATCAGACCTGAATGCAGTCCTGCGAGAACGAGGACCGAGACGCCCTTGCGAATCCACATGGAGACCTCCTAATTTTCGCCCCAATTCTTGGCGCCCTTGTTGCGCGGACGCTACGACGATCTTGGGAGCCGTGCCGACACGGATCCACTTGTCGAAGGAAGGACGCAGGAGCATTGCGATCCTCACCAAGGTTCCAAGACAAGCAATCTCTCAAAGCGCCTTGGCGGCTACGGAGAACCAACCCATCAGATGTGCAGCGACGCTACAGTCGGCGATGACCCGCCATGGCGCTGACCCGTCTTGGACGCCGCGATACAGCACGACGGGTACTTGTGCGAGCAATGTCCTTGCGCAGGTGTCGACCCCAAACCGCGGGACCTGAAGGTCCAAGCTGCAACCGCTGGCGAGAAGGTCGGGGGCGCCCTCACCCTCAATCTCAAACAACCGTCGACCGTCGGTGACATTCGCGAGGTGGTACAGCGCACTAGCGCAGCTGCCTCGGACTCGTTGATCGATGTCGAGCGCGTCTCCGTCCAGAATCAGCCACTCACGCGGCCCGAGGCACAGTACGAGAGGACGATCGCCGGAGAGGGTGTTCGGCTTCACCGGCCACCGGAATCCGAAGGCCGCACCGAGCGCGTCAATTACGGCTCCACAGGGTTCAAAGAGCCGCAGTTCGATCGCCGTCGCTGGCCGGACGCGAGTCTGCACGGAACTGTGCCGGGGTGGCGCGTCACTCACGCAGCCGATCTCCGTTGAGGTCATAGCTCCCTGGGAGCGTGACGCGCGCCAACACCGGCCCTCGGCCTTGCCCGCTCAGGGTCGTCAACACTTCGCCGATGCGTGAGCGTCCAGCGCGCAGCATTCCGAGGGCGACCCATCGTCCCATGGTTTGACTGTAGCCACTGGAAGTAACGTATCCCTCAGTACCCGCGGTGGCCGCACGCGCCCGGAGGTGGCTACCCACTCGGAGTTCGGATCCATCGACGGGCTCAAAGCCCACGAATTGATGCCGATCCGCGCGTTGAAAGTCGGCACGAAGCAGCGACCGTCGGCCGACGAAGTCGACATCGCGCTTGTGGATGTGGCCCCAGCCGATATCGTCAGGCGACGTCGACCCGTCCGTATCGGCTCCAATGTGAAGATAGCCCTTCTCGGTGCGTAGCAGCATCCAGGCATCGACGCCCACGGGTGTGATGCCAAAGGTCGCGCCGACCGCCATGAAGGCTTCCCACAGCTGCGCAGATCGGGAATTTGCCACGGCGATCTCGAAGGACATCTCGCCGGTGAAGCTGACGCGCGAGACACGCGCGGGAACGCCGCCCACATGGCCGTCTCGAAAGCTCATGTGCGGAAACGCCGCCGCATCGATGGGAAAGCTCACGCCAAGCGCGCCGAGCACGTCACGAGCCTTCGGCCCCGTGAGGGTTAGCACCGCAAGACTCGTCGTGAGCGGCGCGACCAAGACCCGCATCGACGACCACTCGCACTGCAACCACTCCTCCAAGGCAAGTGCGATGCGGTCCGCCCCGCCGCTGGTCGTGCCAACCAGAAATCGATCATCGCCAAGCCGCGCCGCAACGCCGTCATCGATCACAACCCCATGCTCATTGAGCATGAGGCCGTACCGAAGTCGGCCCACTTTGAGGGACGACATCGTATTGGCATAGATTCGATCCAGGAAGGCCGCGGCATCCGGACCGACAACTTCGATCTTGCCAAGCGGCGACGCGTCGAACAGGCCGACCGATCTTCGTACCGCCAACGCCTCTCGCTGCTCCGCGTCTGCGGGCAATTCGCCGGAGCGAAGATAATGGGCAGGCCGCGCCCAACCGCTGTACTCCTCAAACACGGCGCCATGCAGTGCGTGCCAGTCATGCAGTGGCAAGCGTCGCATCGGTCGAAAGAACTGTCCGCGCGCCCCTCCGGCGAGTGCGCCGAGTGACATGGGCACCGCAGGAAAGCGCGACCTGATGGTACCGACTTGTGGGGGACTGCGACCGGTGAGCGACGCCATGATCGCCAGAGCGTTCACGTTGGAGGTTTTCCCCTGATCCGGAGCCATACCTTGCGTGGTGTAACGCTTCAGATGCTCCACCGAAACGAAATTTTCTCGCG
>JAWLAD010000030.1:0-38009 GCA_041395605.1 Steroidobacteraceae bacterium | reverse complement strand
TTGCCGCCAGCCACGGCCAGTTCGCCCGTGCCGCGACTGATGCCGTCCGCGCCGGTCTCCACGGTCAGGCCGCCCGTCAGTCCACCGGACAATCCGAAGCTGTCGAGCGTGACGTTGTCGCCGAGCATCATCCGGATCCGGCTGGTGACACTGAATGTCTTCGCGGGGTCGCGTGGCACGGCGCCGACGATGACCTCGTCGGAAGAAGACAGCACGGCGCCCGTGAGGTCGGCCGGTGCGATGGCTGCTTCCGGGATCATGACGTCGCCGTCGATCGCGAGCTGCCGGCCGTCGACGCGGAACGTGAGGTCCGGCGAGGCCTTGATGCGCGCCTCCGGCACGTTGACCAGCAGCAGGTTCTCGCCCTTGAGCGTCAACTGACCGCGGGACTGGCCGTCCCGCCAGTCCAGGCTGCCGTTCGACGCGAGCTTGCCCGTTCCGGCATTGGCCGCGGCGCGGAACGTGATGCCGTTGTCGAGCAGGCGCGCCTCCATCTGCGTCTCGCGCAACGCAAGGTTGATCTGGTACAGGTCGAGCTCGCCCTGCTCGATGCGCGCGATGCCATTCAGCGACGGCGCGCCCAGCGTGCCGCCGATCGCGAGGTCGAGATCAAGTTTCCCGGCGGCGCGATCGATCTCGGGAATCCAGAGCGTGATGATGCCGAGCGCGCCGGTCGTCGCGCGCAGCGAGGCACGCAGCGGCAGCGACGCGAAGTCGGCCGACGTGCGCTGGGCGTTGGCGCTGCCGCGGATGCGCCCCGCAGCGCCGGCATCGAGATCGAGTTCCGCCGTCACGGCTTCGGGACCCGCTTCGGCCGTGAATCTCCCGGACCCCAGCGGGATCAGCTCTTCGCCGCCATTGGCGCGGCGCCGGCGCAGCTGCGCGCCGCCGAGTTCGGCGCGCGCACTCGCGAGGATCGGCCCCTCCGCGCGCGCGCTGGCACGCGCGTCGATATCCAGCGTGCCTTCGTAGGTCAGTTGCGGCGTCAGTCCCGCCGTCAGCGCCGCGATGGGCAGGCGCGCCGCGGAGATCGCGCCGCGCCACTGCGCCGGATCCCAGTCGGCTTCGGCACAGAGCCTGGCCTGGTCGCCGCGCAGGCATACCTGCTCGATGCGCCCGCTGTCGACCGTGACCCGCAGCGTTGCAGGCTGGTCGAGCTTGAGGTGCAGGTCCGCGTCGTCGTCGACCTTGATCTCACGCCACTGCCCGCGCCACGAATCGCCGTCGAATCCGCCTTCGGCGCGCAGCGTGATGCGGCCGTTGGGCGCGCTCGCGGCGACACTCAACTCGTTCTGTTCCGAGGTGCCGCTGAGGCCCAGCGCCGCGGTCGTCATCACTCGCCCGGCGAACTCGAGTCCGCGGGTGTCGATACGCACATTGGAATTGCGACCGGCGCGCGGATCGAAGTCGATGTCCGCATCCAGTCGCGCGACGCGCAGTCCCTGCACCGAGATCCCGTTGCCGGATGCGGTCGCGCGGACGATGGGCTGCGTGCGCGTCCCGGCGACCGTGCCGCGGGCACTCAGCGTGCCGCGGCTGCGCGGGCTGAGGATGCCGAGGTCGTCGGCGTCGAGCCGGAAGTCGAGATTGACGGCGCCTGGCGCGATGCTGCCATCCGCGGCGATGCGCAGGCTGCCGGCCGCCACGCTCAGGCCGTCGAACTGCCAGCGCTCGCCTTGCAGCAGGATACGGCCGCGGCCGCGCGCCGCCGCGCCGCGCAGTTGTCCGTTGACGTTGCGAAAGCGAAAGTCGATCGCGGCGGCGGCGCCAAACGCGTCGCCTGAAACGTCGAAGTCGAATCCAAGCCGGCCCGGCAGCGCCGGACGGATCTCGGCCGGATCGATGCCGCGCATGGAACCGTCGAAGCGCCACGCTTCGGCGGGTGACCAGCGCACTTCGCCGCGCAGTGACGCCGTGCCCTGGTATGCGGACAACGCGCCTTCGTCGATCGCGAGGTGATCGCGGGCCAGGGAGCCGCGCAGGTTCAGCGGCACGGTCAGCGCGAAGTCCGGGTGGTCGAAACGACCGGCCGCGGTCAGGTCGTACGGCCAGGTTCCCGTCAGCGTGAAGCTGCCGCTGGAGTTGCGCACGGCTGGAGTTGCGCCCGTCAGCGGCCAGCGCAGCCCCGTCCAGTCGCCATCGAGCGCGAGTCGCGGTCCGTCGCGCACGGGTTCGATCTCGCCGCGCGCGTCGACGGTGCTGCGCGATGCCTCGTGGACCAGACGGATGCGATCGGCGCGCAGCATGCCCCGGACCCAGTTGCCTTCGAACAGCGCGTCAAACGGCCCCGCGGCGAGGCCGGCCGATTCGAGTGGCCCACGGGCGCTGAAGCCGTCGCGGTCACCGCGCAGCGCAAGCTGCCCGGTGATTCGGCCGAGTGCCCCGCCGGCACCCCACGCGCGCAGGTCGAAGTCGTTGATGCGCGCATCCGCACGCCAGTTCCAGCGCGTCCGCAGGTCGAGCAGTTCACCCTCGGCCGTCGCACGCATCGGCGAGGTGATGCGCACGGAGGCCGGCAACCGGTCGAGGTCACCCTTGACGTCGGCGGTGGCGACCCACGCGGGCTGTCCGGGCGGGCTCCAGCGCCAGCGCGTCGCGCCCTCCAGTTCGAGCGGCGCGCCGGCCGTCAGCAGCGCCGTGCCGCCCCCCTGCAACACGCCGCCGATGTCGACGTCGGAGTCCGTGAAGCGGATCGTCTTGTGGCGCGCGACGCCGGAGGCGCGCAGGTCGCGCCCTGCCAGCAGGAAGCCGTTGATCAGCAGGACTTCGGCGCGCGCGATGCGGATGTCGTCGCCGACGACGCTGAGGAAACGGGGCAGGAAACGCGGTTCGCGCTGCGGCGGCGGGGTCTTGCGCCGGTGGATTTCCGCGCGCGCGAATGCGACGCGCAGGTCACGCGCATCGATCGTTTGCCACAGCAGCGGCAGCATCGCGATCCGGCCGGTCGCACCCTCGATCCGCAGCGAGACCAGTTCATGCTCGAGCGTGAACCGTTCCAGCCGGAAGCCGCGGGCAAAGCTGCCGCTGAATCCCTCGGCGCGCATCTCGATCTTGCCCAGCCGCTGCGGCAGTCGCTCGAGCACGAAGCGGGGCGCCGCCTCGGTGTAGCCCAGCACGAGGAAGGCCGTGACGCTGAACGCCAGCGCGACCAGCAGCACCCCCGTCACCGACCACGTGATACGGCGCAACATCCGCTAGAGCTTCGGCGAGAAATTGAAGTGAAAGCGCGGTCCGGGCAGCTTGTCGAATCCCGCGACGCTGATGCACCGCGGGTCGGGGTTGGCTGCCCTGCAGCTCGGATTGGTCAGCGGCTGGGCGATGTCGATGCCAACCGAGACGACGGGCAGGCGCCAGCGGAAGCCGAGGCCGACCGCGACCTGCAGTGGGTCGCCGAACTCATTGAACGCATTGCCGAAGTCCGTGAACAGCGCCACGCCGAAGTTGCGCGGCAGGTCGCGTTCGATTTCGATCGTGCCCGCGAGCAGGTGCTTGCCACCGACCTTGACGCCGTCTTCGAGCGGCGAGAGTTCGTTCAGGCCGAAGCCGCGCACGCTGCGGTCGCCGCCGGCGAAAAAGCGCTGCGAGCCGGGCAAAGAACTGAATTCGCCGACGGCACTCGCGCCGAGCTGGCCGCGCAGCAGCAGCTGCCACTTCGGCGCGATGGCGAAGGTGCGTTCCAGTTCGATGCGCAGCTGCAGGAAATCGGAATCGGATCCGAGGAAGCCCGTCGAGCCGCGCAGCTCCGCATACAGGGCGCGGCTGAACAGCGCCTCGCCCAGGTAGCCCTGTGGCACCGATGCATAGCTGACGCCGGGGATGAACAGCGTATCCGTGCGACGGACGGCGGCGCGCGTCGGCGTTTCGGGCTCCAGCGTGCGGGCACGCGTGAAGGTGCCGAAGATCACCCGCTGCCAGCGCCCCAGGATCTCGGTCACGCTGGGCTCGAACTCGATGCTGCGCACTTCGATATCGGCCAGCTCTTCGTAGTCCGCCGTCAGGCGAGTGCTGAATTTCTCCACCGCGGGATCGCCGATCGGGATGACGTAGCGCGCATCCAGCGACTGCACCGTCGCTGCGGCCTTCGCCTCGACCCGAAAGCGGTGGCCGCGTCGGTTGACGCGCCGGTTGTCCCACGCGACGGTGCCCCGCAGGCGCGTGTCGCTGCCGTAGCCGATACCGAACTGGTAGCGGTCGCGGCGGTTGGGTTCGGCGCGGATGTTGATCGGGACGATGTGCTGGACCCGGTCGGGTTCGCCCGGCAGCACCTCCACCGTCGAAAAATACTGGCTGTCGTCGAGCGCGAACTGCGTGCGCAGCAGTTCCGACGCATCGAACGGCTGTTCGTCGCGGTAGCGCAGGTAGCGGCGCGCGAGCGATTCGTTGATCGTGTCCTGCTGGATGTCCGTGCTGCCGAAGCGGTAGCGTGGACCGGTCGCGAAGTGCAGCGTCGCCGTGGCGGTGTAGGACGGGGGATCGACCCGCAGCTCCGCGCGGGTCAGCTTCGCGTCGAGGTAACCGAAGTTCGCCGCGGTGCGCAGCAGTGCGTTGCGCGTCGCATCGTAGTCACCATGGCGCAGCGGACGGCCGGCGCGCAGCGCCGTGTTCTGCCTGATCGCGACGAAGGCCGGGTCGTCCGCACCCGCGCCTTCGATGACCAGGTCGACGTCATCGAGCACGATGCGCCTGCCGGGCTCGACCCGGATGCGTGCGCGCCAGTTGCCTGATCCGGCCGCGGTGACTTCCGTCGAGATGCGCGGTTCGTACCAGCCGAAGGGGCGCATCGCCGCGGCGACCTCGCCCACCGCGCGCTCCTGCAACCGTTCGATCAATGCCAGGTCGAGGTCGTCCCGCTGGCGGTAGCGCTCGAGGCTCAGGAACACCAGCGCGTTGGCCCGGACTTCGTCGTCCACGCCGTCGATGCTGATCTCGATGTCCGCGCGTGCGAGCGGTGCCGCGCCGGCAAGGGCGAGCAGGGCCAGCAGGGAGGGGCGCAGCCAGTTCAAGATCGGGGACCGCCGGAACTCGTGAATCCTCGGGATTCTACTCAGAGCCGCCGTCGGCGGGCAGGTTCCCCGAAGCGGCTTTGCCGCGATCCGCTGCGCAGTCGGCGTCAGCCGCCGTTCAGCTCGAATTCAGTTTCACCCAGCGCCCGCCCATCGCGATCATAACGACGCTCGATCGCGGTCCCGCGGCCGCGCGGATCGGCGACCAGGACCGTTGCGCAGCGCGTGCCGTACTCCGGGTGCAGCACGAACGGCGAAGACAGCACGTGCTCCCACTCCGCCGTCAACCCCGTTGCGGGCAGATCATGGGTGGCGCTACGTTCGCGATCCTCCAGGATGTCGAGCAGCGAGCCGTGCAGGCGCGCCGGTTCCGCCACGTCCATCAGTGACTGCATGCCCCGGCGTACGCGCTCGAGCTTCGGCCACGGTGTATCGAGGAAGTGATTGCTGAGGCCGTACAGCCCGGGTGCGAGCGGCCGCGCGAACTGGTCCGCGCGATTCGAGGCGTACCAGAGGGAGCGACCGTCGGACAGCAGCAGGTTGAAGCCGGCATAGCCCATCGCGTCGGCTTCCAGCACGGACAGGAAGTGCTCCGCCGACAGGTCGCTTGCGAGGAACTGCGGGATCAAGCCGCCGCGCGACGGCGCGCTGCGTCGCGGGCGCGTCAGTTCGCGAAAGTTCGTGATGACGCCGAACCGGCCGGCCGCGCCGATCCCGAGCCAGGTGCCGCCGGCCTGCAGGTCGCGCCCGGCGAGTATTGGTGGCTCGCGCCAGCGAGCCATCGGCGCTGCGCCCCGCGCATGGAATTCATCGCGATTGGCGGCCAGCACGATCGAGTGCGTGGCGTGGGTTTGCCAGGCGATGGCGAGCAGGCACATTGCGGCGTGCTCAGGGGCTGCCGGCGGGCCTGCTGCGGCGCATGGCGCCGCGCCACAGCCGCCAGATCAGCCACGGCGCCCCGACCAGCACGAGTACCGCGAGCAGCAGTGCCAGCATCGGCGCGAACAGCGCGAGGGCGCTCAACAGCGCCGCGCCGCCGAGTTCGCCGGTCGCGACCACGCCATTGCCCAGGCCGCCGGTCGTGGCCGTGGACTTTGCGCGCAGCAGCGAACTCGCGCCCTGGGTCATCGCCGCTGCGCCGCCGCCGGCAATGATCGCCGTCGTCCAGCGCAACAGTGGCGGCAGATCGGTGATCACCGCGGCAGCGGCGATCGTGCCCGCCGCGAGCGCAGCGGGGGTGGCCAGCAGGTCGAGCAGGTTATCGATGCCGGGGACGTAGTACGCGCCGATCTCGATCAGCGTGGCCACGCCCAGCATCACCAGTGCGGCCGGTGTGGCCAGCCAGGCGAACGAGTCTGCGAGGGTCACCCAGCCGGCCGACGCGGCGACCGACAGTGCGAACAACGGCAGGAAGACCCGCAGCCCGACCGCGGCGGCCAGCGCGACCCCGAGCGCGATCGACAGCAGGATGTCGGCCGTCGCCATGTTCACCAGCCCTGCGCGCCGAGTTGCGCGAGTGGCTGGGGCCAGCCGGCATCGAACCAGTGGCTGATCAACCGGTGCGAGATCGAGGTGGGCGGCGGCAGCCTGGCCTCGCCGGCCGCGATCTGCGCGCGCGTGAACCAGCGCGCGTCCTCGAGTTCCGCGTCGGCGCAGGCGATGGCACCGGGCGCCGCGGTCGCCATGAACCCCAGCATCAGCGAAGAGGGGAACGGCCATGGCTGCGAAGAGTGGTAGGTCGCCGCGGTGACGCGCACGGCCGTTTCCTCCGCGACCTCGCGCGCCACGGCATCCTCGAGGCTCTCGCCCGGTTCGACGAAGCCGGCGATCGTCGACCAGCGACCCGGCGGCCAGCTCGCCTGGCGCCCGAGCAACGCACGCTCGCCATCGGTGACGAGCACGATGATCGCCGGATCGATCCGCGGGAACACTTCGATGCCGCAGTCCACGTTCGTGCAGCGCACGACATGCCCGGCCCGCACGGGTACCGCCGGCGCGCCGCAGGCCGCGCAATAGCGGTGCCGCGCGCGCCACCAGCTCATGGCGCGCGCGTACGCGAGCAGGCCCGCGTCCTGCTGGTCGAGCAGCGGCGCCAGCGGGCGCAGCTCCTCGAAGCGCAGGCCTGGCGGAAGCGGATGCCGCTGCACGGCGGTGGCGTCGACTTCGACCAGCACGCAGCGCGACTCGCGATACCAGCCGAGCAGCAGCATCGACTCCGGTCGCGCCCCGGCGACGAGCGGATGCGCCGCATCGATGAACGCCACCTGCGGTTGCGGTTCGGCGCGCACCAGCTGCGCAGTGCCCTGGGTCAGGATGAAGCGCGTCGCCGAATCGCGCAGCGCTTCGATGTGCCAGTGCGGATCCTCGCGGCACTCGGCGCGGCGATCCAGATAAGGGCCGGAGAGGAAATTGGCGGGCAGAGGCTGTGGGCGCATGGCTTCCTTGCGGGACGCCGCGGCTGGCGTGACCCCGCCATTCTAGAACCTCTGTCCCGCGATCGCATGGCCGCGCACCGTGGCGAACGGCGCCGCCTGGGCCGCGCGCGCCACCAGCCCCGGGGCGAGTTGGGCGCCACAGGGACTGCACCACGAAGGTCGCATCGCCAGGCGATCGACCAGCCCCGGGCTGCCGCAACCCGCGCACGGCGCCAGCTGCAGTTCGTCGCTGCGCGCGAGCGCCACGAGCAGGAACGCAGCGTGCTCGAACGAGATGCGGGTGTCCGGATTGACGCGGCGGAATGATTCATAGGCGCTGCAGAGCAGTTCGCCACGCCATGCGCAGGGCAGCACGCGCGCGGCGTCCGGCACTGGCCTGGCGGGCAGCGCACCGTACAGCTGCAGCAGCGTGCCGAGGGCGGCCGCGTCCTGGCGAACGGCGTCCGAGCGGGTGAAGAAGGACAGTTGCGCAGGCGACTTGCCGCGATGGCGCACGATCGCCGGTGCGGTGCCGTCGGCGACGTAGTGACGGTAGAGCCTGCGGATGCGGTCATCCGTGAGGCCGGTCCAGAGGCGGATGGTGCTGGTGCGCGCCTCATGCCCGATCAGTCGCATGGCCAGGTCGATGCGCAGCCGGTCGCGCGTGTAGCGGTCGTCGGTGATTCTCATGTTCTGTACCCCTGACGGTCTGTTGTGGTTGTTGTGCCGCCGGGCTGCCGCCCGGTGATCCGTATATGGGAAAAATATCCCAAAAATGCGCGAGCGAATCCAGAGGGCCTGCGGCAGGATATCTGCCGGGTATCGGGAGGAATGCATGGGCAACAGCAACGCAGGGGCAGTCACGCCGGCGCGGGAATCCCGCGCCCCGGCGCGCGGCGCCGTCGACGCACTGGATGGTGCGCTGCTGGCCGAGATCCACGCGATCAATGCCGCCGGAATCGACCTGCTGGCGCAGCGGGCCGCCGAACTGACGGCCGCGTCGCCGCCCGATGGGGCGCGCGGGGCGGGCGGGGCGACCGTCCCGGGCACCGGGCTCGTGCTGCCGCCCGGGCCGCCGCCGGCCGCGTGGATGGGGCTCGATGCAGCGCAGCGGCGCCGGCTCGCCGCCCAGCCATTCCTGCTGCTGGGCGTCGGGCTGGAGGACGCTGCCCGCTGGCGGGCGCTGGTCGACGACGTGCTGGCCGCGCAGGGCGCGCAGCGCATCGCGGAATCCCGGCCGCGCACCGCGGCCATGATCCATGCGCGCCTGCTGGTGCACTACGGCTGGCACCTGGCGCGCATCGCACCGCTGACCGCCGGCCTCGTGGCCGGCATGGCGGCTGGCAGCACCGCCGCGCTGCGCGAATGCCGGATCGAGCACCTCGATGCGCTTGCCAGTCGCGGCGTGCACTGGCTGCGTCCGCGTTGGCTCGATGCACCGTCCCTGTGGAGCGACCTGCTGCAGGCGGCGCAGACCGACGCTGCCGGACTGGCGCGCACCGCCGCACTGCGTGCGGTGCAGCGCGTCGGTGCGGCGCTGGCCGCCGCGGCCCCGGCCGTCGACGGCGCCGTCATGCCGACACGATGATGCGGGGGAACATGATCGGCGTTCGAGGGGCGCCTGGAGGTGATAAAATCCCGCCCTCGCCATGAATGCACTCGCCGTTCGCCAGCTCGTCAAGACCTATCGGAACGGTGTGCAGGCCCTCAAGGGCATCGATCTTGACGTCGAGCGCGGTGATTTTTTCGCGCTGCTGGGACCGAACGGGGCAGGCAAGACGACCTTGATCGGCATCCTGACCTCGCTCGTCTCGAAGACCAGCGGTTCGCTGAGCGTGTTCGGCTACGACATCGACCGCGATCTCGAGGCCGCCAAGGCCTGCATCGGCGTCGTGCCGCAGGAAATCAACGTCAACCAGTTCGAGACGCCCGAAACCATCGTCGTCAACCAGGCTGGCTTCTACGGGATCCCGCGGCGCATCGCGCGCGAGCGGGCCGAGCGCTACCTGACCCAGCTGTCGCTCTGGGACAAGCGCAACAAGGCCGCGCGGTCGCTGTCCGGTGGCATGAAGCGCCGACTGATGATCGCGCGAGCCCTGATGCACGAACCGCGCTTGCTGATCCTCGACGAGCCGACGGCCGGCGTCGATATCGAGATCCGCCGCTCGATGTGGGAGTTCCTGCGCGAACTGAACCGCAGTGGCACGACGATCATCCTGACGACGCACTACCTCGAGGAAGCCGAGGCGCTGTGCCGGCACATCGCGATCATCGATGGCGGCCGCATCATCACCCGCGACCGGATGGACCGGCTGCTGCGTCAGCTGCATACCGAGAAGTTCGTGCTGAACGCGCGCAATACGCTCGGCGACGCGCCGCAGATCCCCGGCTACGGCGTGCAGCGTGTCGATGACCACACGCTCGAGCTGGAGGTGTCGAAGGACCGCAACCTGAACGATGCATTCGCCGCGCTGACTGCCGGTGGCATCGAGATCGTCTCGATGCGCAACAAGGTCAATCGGCTCGAGGAAGTGTTCATGCGGCTGACGGAGAAACCCGCCGCGGCACGGGCGGACCAGGCGTGAGCGCCGGGTCCGACTCGACCGCGGAGGCGGGGCTGCCGCCGCGCCCGGCGATGGGCCGCACGCGCTGGATCGGCTTCAAGACCATCGTCATGCGCGAGCTCGATCGCATCCTGCGCATCTGGGCACAGACGATCGTCCCCTCGGCCGTGACGGCCACGCTGTACTTCCTGATCTTCGGCAGCCTGATCGGCCGGCGCATCGGCGAGATGGGCGGCGTGCCGTACACCCAGTACATCGCGCCTGGACTGATCATGATGGCCGTGATCACCAACGCCTACGCGAACACGGTCTCGTCGTTCTTCGGGGCGAAGATGCAGCGATTCCTCGAGGAAATCAGCGTGTCGCCGCAGCCCAGCTGGGTCGTCGTGCTGGGCTATGTCGGTGGCGGCGTGCTGCGTGGGCTGCTCGTGGGGGCGGTGGTCACGGTCGTGTCGCTGTTCTTCACGCACCTGCCGGTTCATCACCTGTTCATCATCGTGGCGGCAGTGTTCATCACCTCCTTCGTGTTCGCCGTCGGCGGATTCATCAATGGCGTATTCGCCAAGACGTTCGACCAGGTCAACTGGATGCCCGCGTTCGTGCTGACGCCGCTGACCTATTTCGGCGGCGTGTTCTACTCGGTGTCGCTGCTGCCCGAATGGGCGCAGACGCTGTCGCTCGCGAATCCCATCCTGCACATGGTCAATGCGTTCCGTTACGGCTTCCTGGGTTCGTCGGACGTCGACATCGGCGTCGCGTTCCTCATGATGGGCGGCTTCGCGCTAGTATTGTTCTGGCTCGCGATCTGGCTCATGGAGCGCGGCATCGGCATGCGTGAATAGTCACGGGGTTCATTCGCAGAGAGGTTCGAGATGCACACACCGAACAGGTTGGGTTCTTCCCGCGCAACGCTGGCGCTGCTCGCTGCCGCGGCACTCATTGCACCGCTCGCCGCGCAGGCGCAGTCCGGCGGCATCACCGGCTACAAGCAGGGCCAGGGCAGCAGCCCCGTCACGGGCGCCGCGGGCACCAGTGGCTCGACCGGCGATTCCGGCATCGAGAAATGCGACAAGCCGATGGGCGCGATGGCGGTGGTCGAGCCGCAGGACTTCGTCGTGCAGTCGTTGTCGCAGTACGGCCTGCAGTCACCCGTGCCGCTGATCCGAATGATGATCCAGCAGTCGAACTGCTTCCTGGTCGTCGAGCGTGGCGTCGGCATGCAGAACATGATGCAGGAGCGGCAACTGTCGCAGTCCGGCCAGACCCGCTCCGGCTCGAACATGGGTGGCGGCCAGATGGTCACCGCCGACTTCATCCTGACGCCGAACGTCGTGTTCTCGGAGGGCAACGCCGGCGGTATCGGTGGCGCGCTGGGCGGCGTGCTGGGTCGCAAGAACCCGCTGCTCGGCGCCATCGCCGGAGGCCTGAAGTTCAAGGAAGCGCAGACCAGCATGCTGGTCGCGGACGCCCGTTCGGGGCTGCAGGTCGCGGCTGCGGAGGGCAGCACCAAGAAGGCCGACATGCGCCTTGGCGGGGCGCTGTTCGGCAGCGGCGGCTTTGGCGCGATCGGCGGCTACGGCAACACCAACGAGGGCAAGATCATCGCCGCCGCCTTCATGGACAACTACAACAAGGTCGTCGGCGTCGTGCGCAACGATGAGTCGCTGCAGCGCGACGTCGGCACGCTGAAGCAGGAGGCCGGCAAGAAGACGGTCGCCGGCGAGGTGTTCAACGAAGGCGATGTCGTCGTGCCGAAGATCGCCAACGTCAAGCTGCTGAAGTCGCCGGCTGATGGGGCTGCAGCGGCCGCGACGCTCGCCCGAGGCGAGGAGCTGGTGGTGGTCGGCGAAGAGAAGAACGGCTTCCTGAACGTGCAGGGCGGTGCCGCCGCGGGATGGGTCAAGAAGGTGCTCGTCACGCGTCCCTGACGGGCGCGCCGCGCCAGCGGCCGCAGGCGGCGTCAGCCCATGTGCGGGCGGTTTGCGTTCTTCTCGTCGCACGAGGCGATGCTGCGGGTGTTCGATCTGCCGCCGCAGACGCCTGTAGTGGCGCCCCGATGGAACATCGCGCCGACACAGTCGGTCGCGGCCGTGCGGGCGGACGCCAGCGGCCTGCGGCGGTTGTCGATGCTGCACTGGGGCTTGCTTCCGTCGTGGGCGCGGGAGCGCAGGCTGGCCGCACGGCTCTTCAATGCGCGCGCGGAAACCGTCGCCGTGAAACCGGCGTTCCGCAGTGCCTGGAAGCAGCGTCGCTGCCTCGTGCTCGCGGACGGGTACTACGAGTGGCAGTCCACCGGCGGTGGCAAGCGACCGTGGTTCATCCGGCGTGCCGACCGCGAACCGTTCGGCCTGGCCGGCCTGTGGGAAACCTGGGTGGAGGCACCCGGTGCAACACCGCTTGAATCCTGCACGATCCTGACGACTGCCGCACCGGCGCCGCTCGCACGGATCCACGAACGTGTGCCCGTGGTGATCCCGACGACGGCGTTCGCGAGCTGGCTCGCGCCGCAGGCCGCCGACCTTGCCTCGCTCGCTGCGCTGCTGGTGGCACCGCCGCCGGACTCGCTGGTGGCGTACCGGGTCGGGCGCGCCGTCAACAACGCCCGCCACGATGGACCGGAGTTGGTCGAGTCGATCGCGAACGTGAACGCGGATTGACGGCTATTTCCGCTGCCAGCTTCCGGACGCGTCCTGGTAGTACCAGCCGGGTTGCGCACCGCGCTCGACCCAGCGCCGCGCGAAGATGCCGCGGATATCGGCTTCCCACTCGGGATGGCCGTTCGCCTTGGCGATCTCCGCATAGAGCGTATTGCGGTCGCGGTTGTCCTCGGCGACGAGGCGCTTGACGATCGCACGCTCCGCCAGTGGCACGCTGGACTGGTCGCGCAGTTCCACGAGCCCGTTGGCGGTCAGTCCGACCGCACCGGATGCGAAGTACTTCTGCAGCTGCTCGAAGCGCGCCTGCATCGACGCGGTGATCGCGCGGATCTCTGGTGACGAGATGTCGATGTTCGCGTTCGATTGCGCGTGCGCGGCCGGTACCAGTGCCTCGAGCACGAGCCCGGCGCCGCGACCCAGCCAGGCGAGCGGCGTCGCCGCCTCCGCGCGCTGCTGCTTCGACTGCGGAGGCGGGGTCGTTGCGCCTGTGCCGCTGGAATTGGCGCCGTTGGAACCCGCTCCGCTCGTGACGGTGTCGATGATCTGGTCGGCGGCACGCTCCGCGGACGCTGCCGGAAAATAGACGTTGATCGTCACGCAGGCGGCGAACGCCAGGCTCGCCAGCGCCATGTTCAGGTTGCGGAATCGACGCATGTTCACAGTACCTCCAGTGCGGCACCAGGCCCGCACGCCGCCATTGTGCGCCCAATCCATGAACGCTGCCTTAACCCGGGCCGTTTGACAATGCCAGCTCGCGCGCCGACCTACTCGATGCGCAACTGGCCTTCGCCGCGCATCTGCGTCGCGATCTGGCCGACCAGTTGCGGCCAGCTGACCCGGCCGGCGTTGCCGATGATGTCGATGTGCGGCAGCCCCTTTCCCTTGAGGATGTAGTAGCCGGCGCCCGCTGGCTCGATCCCCGACATCAGGCAGACGTCGTTCGCGAGGCGACAGCGCAGGCCGATCCGCGCGTAGTCGTACTCGTCGAACATCCGGAATGCGCCGGACTGCAGTGCGGCGACGACGCCACCGCCGCCGCCGCCGATGTTCGAGAGATTGCCGACTGCGCGGGCGCTGATCCGATGGTCGCCGCGGTCGCCGGGTGGTGTCTGGAACAATGCGTCGAAGGCGACGGGCGACCAGTTGAACAACTCGAGGCCCAGCAGGTGTCCCTCGAGACGGCCGGTGATCGAGCCGATCGAAAAAGTCTGCGTGACCTCGGCCAGGTCCAGGTCGTACGCACGCACGTCGGCAAACAGCCTGGGCCAGGCGCCAAGCGGGTCCTGCAGGCGCAGCTTGCTGCCGACGACACGTCCGCCGAACACGCTCGCTTCGACGTCGCCGGCCACGGTCAGCATGCGGTCACGGTACTCGACACGCGGGATGCGACCCGCCAGCGTGCCGGCGAGCGCCGGCCAGCCGAACGCTGGCGCGAGCTTCTGCAGGCTGATCGGTTCGATGTCCGCTTCGAACTGGATGCGGGGTGCCTCGCTGCCCAACGCCTCGGCGGACAGCGCGCGAACCAGCAGCGCACCGTCGAAGATCGGCAGTCGCGCGGGCTGCGTCAGCGCAATGGAACTGCCTTGCGCGGTGAAGGCCAGACGCGCACCGTCGCCCGACAGCCCGTAGGCACTGCCGGCCGTCCAGGTCAGCACGGACGTTTCGACGGGCTGTCCCGCCGCTGACCAGCGCAGGTCGCCACGCAGGTTCGTCATCGTGAACTTGCCGCGCGTGTCTTCGATCTCGAGCCCGAGCAGCCGGGCGTCTGCGGCCAGCAGTGCGCCGTCGCGGATCCTCGCGCTGCCGGTGATGCGGCCGCGGGTATCGAGCGTGCCGAAATCCGTCGCGGCGAGCGCGATCTGCGCGTAGGCCGTGTAGGCCTGCGGCAAGCGCAGGTCGCGCAACACGACGTCCGCTTCGCTGACCTGCACGCGCGGAGTCAGGGCGATCGTCGCAGTGGCGCGCAGGTCGCTGAGGTCACGCTGGGTCGCAGTGATGTCGAAAAGCTCGATCAGCCCGTCGCGCCATTCGCCGCGCGCCTGCACCGCCAATTGGTGCGCGCCCAGGTCCAGCAGGGCGGGTCCGAACAATGCCTGGCCGGCGTTGCCTTCGAGCGTGACCGTGACGGCACGTTGGCCGCGCGCCGGGTTTGCGCGCGCCGTCAGCGTCGCGCTGACGTTCTCGCCGACGACCGTGCCGGCCTCGTTGCCGAAGTTCAGCGCCGCGACCGACGCCGTCGCCTGGCCCTGTTCGATGCGGTCACGACCGCGCACTTCGATCGCGGCGTCGAGCCGGCCGTCGACGGCGAGGTCCGGTGGCAACCCGAGCTGCGCGCCCAGCCAGTCCCGTAGCGTCGCCAGCGAAGCATTCGCGAGTGCGGCGCTGCCACGCCAGCCGCGCGCGTCCTGCTGCGCCGCGAACCGCAGCGTCAGATCGTCGCGCAGGCGCCAGTCGCCGCGGGCCGCCAGTGCACCCGTGCCCTGGTCCCAGGCCAGCGTCGCGGTGATGGCCAGCGGCGGCAACAGGTCATCGGTGGGCGTGCCCGTCAGGCTCGCGGCCTCGCAGCCGACAGACGGTTCGTCTAGGCGGGTGTCCGGGCAGCGCAGCACGATCTCGCGCCAACCGCCCGGCGTGTCGGCGAGTTCCGCCCGCTGCACGTGGAACTCGCTGCGCAGCGCGCGGTCCGATGGCGTGCGGGGCAGGTCCAGTCGCAACCGCGGCCTTCCACCCTGACGCCGGCGATCGTGATGCTGCGGGCTTCCAGTTCGATGGCCTCCAGCGCGGCGGCGCGGGGCGCCCATGTCGCGACCAGGCACCCCGACAGCGCCAACAGGGCCAGCGACGCGTGATGGCAGGCGCGTCGGGCGGCTGTATGCTTGGGACGGAGTCGAACATGTTGGCCGATTGTAAACCCCGCCATGGCTGGCGCCTTCCGATGCTGCTGTGCGGCGTGCTCGCGCTCGTCGGGTGCAGTTCGCAGTTCGTCTACAACCGCCTCGATACCGTCGCCTACCTGTACCTCAAGACGCAGGTGTCGCTGCAGGACCTGCAGTCGTCGCAACTGCGCGGCTCGCTGCGTGAGTTCCTGGCCTGGCACCGCAGCAGCGAGCTGCCGCGCTACGCCGAGTTGGCACAATCGCTGGCGCGCGATGCCGCGCAGCCCCTGGGCCGGCCGCGCATCGACCAGGCGCGTCTCGATATCGAGGGTTTGTGGCGCGATGCGGTCGCCCGCATGGCGCCGGACGCAGCGCGCTTCCTGGCCGGTCTCAGTCGCGCGCAGCGCGACGAGCTGTTCGCGAGCCTCGGCGAGGACGACGCGGAGCTGCGCGAGGAGTATTGCGACACGCCTGAACCCAAGCGCCGTCGCCGGCAACTCGACGGATTCATCGAGACCGCCGAGGACTGGGTCGGTCGATTGACGCCGGCGCAACGTGAACTGGTCGCCGCGCGCTTGGCGGCGCTGCGGCCGACCAGCTGCGGCTGGGTCGACAACCGCATCAGGGTGCGCCAGGCCTTTCGGCAGCTGCTGGAACGCCCGGCGGCCGAGCCGGACTCGACCGGGCCAGGATGGGCCGGCGAGCTGCGGCGGCTGATGACCAGTCCCGAGGAGCGCTGGGATCCAGCCTACCGCAGCCAGTTCGAGGCAAACCGCGATGCCATCGTCACGCTGCTGGCGGAGCTGGATGCCAGCCTGACGCAGCGGCAGCGGGCCCGGTTGTCCGGCAAGCTGACCGGCTATGCGCGGGATTTCCGCGCGCTGTCAGCGGTGCGCGGCGCGCCCGCTGCGGCGCGGGACTGAACGTCCGCGCCGCGCGGGTCGGGTTGCCGCAGGGGTCGCCGTCAGCCGCCGTTGCCGCGGCCGTTGTCGACCGTCGTCGTGCACTTGCCGGCGGCGCGGTCGCATTCCCGCGTGACGCTGCGCTCGAACGTCTCGCCGTTCGGGCGGGTGCCGCTGGTCTCCCGCGTGAAGCCGTTCTCGGTGCGGGTCGTGACGGTCGTGCTGTTCGCGTTGCGACCATCGAAGGTCGTCATTTCCGACGCGCGGGTGCGCGTTCCGGCTTCCTTGTCGACCGTGACCGTGGTGTTGCGCGTCGCGGTGGCGCCGTCCGGACGGGTCAGCGTGGTGTTGCGGACGAAACCATTGTCCGTGCGCTGGGTTTCGGTCGTGCGCGTCACCGGCGGGCGCACCGGTGCAGGCCGCTGCGGCATCGCCCGGGCGGGGCGTTGGGCCGCGGCGCCGCGCTCGCGCGCGTCGACCATCGGGGCCTGCATCGCGAGCAATGCGAGGACTGCGCCGGCGACGGCCGCCGCCGCGGGAATTCTTCGTGTCTGGGACAAGGTGCGGATCACGGGTGATCTCCTGTTGGGTGGTGTGACAGGAGTGCAGAACGCGGCAGCGGGCCCCGCGTTGACAGCAGCGGGCGGACATAAGGCAGGCCGCAGCGCCGCCGGCACGAAGCTGCGCTAAGATGCGAGGGCCCTTCTGCACCGATCGATACGGACAGCGAGCATGTCTGCCAAGCGCGCCCTCATCGTCGACGATTCGCGATCCGCCCGCAGCTTCCTCGCGCGCATCCTGGAGAAGTACGAGATCGCCGTCGACACCGCCGAGACGGCCGAGGTCGCCATCGAGTATCTGGCGAAGGCGCGTCCGGACGTGATCTTCATGGACCACATGATGCCGGGCATGGACGGCTTCCAGGCGGTGCAGCTGATCAAGAACAATCCGGCGACCGCCACCATCCCGATCATGATGTACACGTCGCAGGAAGGGGAGTTGTACCTCGGCCAGGCGCGCGCGCTCGGGGCGATGGGCGTGCTGCCGAAGCAGATCAAGCCCGCCGAGGTGTCGACCGTCCTGCACCAGCTGCGGCTCGTGCCGGATCGACGGCAGGGTCGCCAGAGTGCGTTCACGCCCGCCAATGATGTCGCGGTCGAGATCGCGCGCGCGGGTGCACCGACGCTGCTGCCGGTCGCCGCGACGCTGGCGGCATCAGCGACCGCGACGGGGGCCGCACCGGCGGCGGTACCGTCAGCCGAGGCGGGGGCGGCCGCAGCCGATGCGGGCGCGGGCACGCCGGTGGATCCGACTACCTCGGCGGTTGCGCCAGCCGCGCCCGCAGCGCCGGCCATAGACGCCGCAGCGCTCGCCGATCTGCGGCTGCAGATCGAAGCCGCGATGCGCACCGAACTCGGCGACCTGCGCCGCTCGATCAGCGCGAGCCTCGACCTGCAGTCCGAGCGGCTGCTTGCGGACGTGCGCGCTTCGGTCGTGGAGTTGAATCCGCCGCCTCCCGCGCCGGTCGTGGTCGAACCGCCGCCGCCGCCGCGGGCGCCCTGGGTCGTGGCGGTCGCCGCCTCGCTGGCCGCCGCCGCGCTCGGCGTGCTCTGGTGGCGCGAGACGCAGCAGAGCACTGCGCTCGTCGCGCAACTCGTGGCCGCCGGCATGCAACCGTCCGGGCAGGCGCGCGCCGACCGCGCGGGTGCCGTTCCGCCATCGGCGGACGTCGCCGGATCGCCGGGCGAGGCGCAGGCCGCGACGCTCGGGGTCGACGCGGTGGGAGACGTCGACGCCGCGGCGCTGGCCGCGCAACCCCAGGACAAGATCGTCCAGCCCGTGCCCTACGGCGAGGTCCCGCTGTCCGGCGAGCGGCTCGAAGCGCTGCGGACGCTGCTGCGCGAACTCGCGGGTAACGGGTTCCGTGGCCTCGTGACCGTCAGTTCGCATCCGGGCCGATTCTGTCTGGCGGGCAGCGCGGGGGAGGGTTACGGGCCTGCGCCGGATTCAACACCGCTCGCGGGTTGCGACCTGGTCGGCAATCCATACGACGAATCGCTGACCATGGCGCAGCGGCAACCGCTCGCGCTCGTCAACCTGATCGGCACGTTGCGCCGCGAGAGCGGTGGCGCGCTCGACGTCGAACTCGCGGCCGGCGCGGAATCGCAGCGCTCGGTGCCCTATCCCGCCGATTCCCCGCTGCTGACCGCAGCGGACTGGAACAGCGTCGCGGAAGCCAACAATCGGGTGGAGATCCGGCTGCGCCCGGCTGATTGATGCGCGGACGCCGTTTCTCGCCGCCGCGGTGGCTGCGCAGCGCCCACCTCCAATCCATCCTGCCGAGCTTGCCACCGCGCCGCATGCGCGTGGAGCGGCGCACGCTCCGCTGGCGCCGTCGCAGCCGCGAACTGCTGCTCGATTGCGGCGATGGCGTGACCCTGCAGGCGTTCCATACGCTGTCAGGCGAGTCGCCGGCGAAGTCCGTCGCGGTACTGCTGCATGGCTGGGAAGGCAGCGCGGAGTCGCAGTACATCCTGAGCCTGGCGCACGCACTGCTGGATCGCGGCGCGGACGTCGTGCGGCTGAACCTGCGTGATCACGGCGACACGCACCACCTGAACCAGGAGCTGTTCCACTCGTGCCGCCTGCCTGAGGTCGTCGGCGCCGTGGTGGCGCTCAGGGCGATGTTTCCGCACCAGCGACTGGTGCTCGCCGGCTTTTCGCTCGGCGGCAATTTCATGCTGCGTGTCGCGGCGGAAGCGCCCCGCGTCGGCATCGACATCGACCGTGTGCTGGCGATCTCGCCGCTGCTGGATCCGCACACGACGCTCGATGCGATCGAATCTGGATTCGCGCTCTATCACGCGTATTTCGTCCAGAAGTGGACGCGTTCGCTGTTGCGCAAGCAGCGGGCCTGGCCCGGTGCCTACGATTTCGCGCCGCTGCTGCGTTCCCGCGACCTGCGGCAGATGACGCGCGATCTCGTGCTGGCCTACACCGAGTACGAAGATCTCGACAGCTATCTGCGCGGCTATGCGGTGACGGACGACCGCTTGGCGGACTTGAGCGTGCCGGCGACGATCCTGGCCGCCATCGATGATCCGATGATTCCGGCGGCCGACCTCGCGCGGGTCGCGCGCTCCGACGCGCTGCGGATCGTGACGACCGACCACGGTGGCCACTGCGGCTTCATCGAGGACCTGGGCTCCACCACCTGGGTCGAGGATTTCGTGCTGCGCGAACTCGAGTCCGACGGCCTGCTGCTCACGGCGCCCGCGCTGGTGGCGGGCGCAAGTTGAGTCCGAGCTCGCGGGCCAGCGCGCGTACGTGGGCCGTGCCGATCAAAGGCGCGCCCGCCAGCGACAGCCGCCGTGCCTCGTCCCCGCTGTCGACATCGAGCGCCATCCAGCGCCAGGTACCGTGCCGCAGCTGGCTGTCGCCCGGTGTGATGCCGGCACCGAACAGCAGGTAGTCGGGGCGCAGCGCCTCTGATTTGATCTGCGAGCTCGGCGCGAGATCGGGCAGCACCCAGCCGACCGCAGCGGCGCCGCGCTGCCGCGCAAGCTCTACGACCACCAGGTCACGGGAGACGATCGCGACGCGATCGACGCAGTTGCGCAACGCGCTCAGCACGACATTGACGCAGCGCTCGGCGCCGTGACGCGCAAGGCTCGCGCGGCGCAACTCGACGAACAGCCGTGCGTCCGGCCAGTCCTGCAGCAGTTCACCGATCGCGCTGATTCGCGGAATGCGCGCGTCGGCATAGCGCTCGCCAAAGCGTGCCGGTTCCAGGCATGGCAGCAGCGCGGCATCGGCGGCGGCGATGTCGAGTATCGAGCCGCGCCGGCCGGTCGTGCGCAGCAGTTCGGCATCGCGCAGCGAAAACGCTTCTGCATCCCGCGACAGCTGCGCGTCGACGTAGAGTGTCGTGACACCGAGCTGCAACGCGGACTGCAGGCCCTGCATGGAGTTTTCAGGGAACTCGGCGCCGTTGCCGCGCTGCGCCACGAGCTCGGCCCCGGCGCGTGCGCTCATCGTCCCGACGGCTGGTCTGTCGCGGATCGCGGACAGCGCCCGGAGTTCAGAAGTGACTGGGGATGTGACACCATGCGTGCAGGCATCGCAACACAACGCGTCCGCACCATGCAACTGTCCCGAATCGCCTTGCTCGCCTGCCTCGTTGCGCTCGGCGCCTGCAGTTCACCGACGCCCGATGGCGGCACCGGTGGCGGCGGGACGCCACCGCCCCCGCCACCGCCGCCCCCGCCACCACCGACGGTGCTGGGCCTGGACTCTCGGCCGTCGAACACGACCTGCCTTGCCGGCGACGCGCCGTCGCAGAATGTGTCGATCGCGGTGCAACGCGCGTTCCCGAACCTGTTCTTCCAGGCCCCGCTTGGGATGCTGCAGGCGCCAGGTGATTCTTCGCGCTGGTTCGTCGTCGAGCAGCCCGGCCGCGTTCGGGTGTTCCAGAACTCCGCGAGCGTTTCGGCGACGCAGACGTTCGTCGATATTTCCGGGCGCGTGAATCCAACCGGCGAGGGCGGCCTGCTCGGCATGGCTTTCCATCCGAACTTTCCGACAAACCCCCGGGTGTATCTCTCGTATACGAGCGGTCCACTGCCATTCGTGTCGCGGGTCTCCGAGTTCCAGACGAGGGACGGTGGACAAACCCTCGATCCTGCGAGCGAACAGATACTGCTGACGATCAACCAGCCGTTCTCGAATCACAACGGCGGCCATATCGCGTTCAGCCCGGTGGACGGACACCTGTATATCGGCATCGGTGACGGTGGTGGTGCGGGCGACGACTTCCCGCCGATCGGCAACGGCCAGAATCTGCAGACCCTGCTCGGCAAGATCCTGCGCATCGATGTCAATGGCACGCAGGGTACGCTGCGCTACCGGATTCCTGCCGACAACCCGTATGCGGGGAATCCGGCCTGCAGTACCGGCAGCGGTAGCCAGCCCTGTGCCGAAATCTATGCGTACGGTTTCCGCAATCCATGGAAGTTCAGCTTTGATCGCGTCGGTGGCGATCTGTGGGTCGGCGACGTCGGACAGGATCAGTGGGAGGAGGTCAATCGCGTCGTGCGCGGCGGCAACTACGGCTGGCGCTGTCGCGAAGGTGCCAACGCGTTCAATTCGAATTGCGGCAGCGCGCAGAATCTGCTGGATCCGATCGCCGAGTACTCGCATGCGAACGGTTCCTCGGTGACTGGCGGCTTCGTCTATCGTGGCAACGCGATCCCCAGTCTCGTTGGGCGATACGTATTCGGTGATTTCGGTTCGGGTGGCCGCATCTGGCACATCGCGAACACGACCCAGCCGACGCTGCGCGTGACGACGGGGCTGGATACCGGCACTGCCGTGGTCGCATTCGGCGAGGCCGTCGACGGCGAACTGTACTTCGTCAACATCGGTTCCGGGACACTGCACCGCATCGTCGCGGGCACGGGCGGAGGCGGTGGCACGGGCGGCGGGACGATCCCGAGCCAGTTGTCGGGCACCGGTTGCGTCAATCCTTCGAACGCGACGCAACCGGCGACGGGGCTGATCCCGTACGCGCCCAACGCGCCGTTCTGGTCGGACGACGCGACCAAGACGCGCTACCTCGCGCTGCCGAACGGCCAGAACATCACGGTGGGCAGCGACGGCGACTGGGACTTCCCGAATGGATCGGTGCTCGTCAAGAACTTCGCGATCGGCTCGCGGCTGGTCGAAACCCGGCTGTTCATGCGCCACACGAACGGCAACTGGGGCGGGTACACCTACGAGTGGAATACCGCAGGCACGGATGCGACGCGCGTGATCGGCGGCAAGACGGTGCAGGTCGCGGGCCAGAGCTGGATCTTTCCGAGCGAGGCGCAGTGCTTCGAGTGCCACACCCAGGCGGCTGGACGCTCGCTCGGCCTCGAGACCGCGCAACTCAACGGTGACCTGCTGTACGCGGCCACCAACCGCACCGCCAACCAGATCGTCACGCTGAACGGCATCAACACGCTGAGTCCGCCGATTACGGCGACGCCCGCCTCGTTGCCATCGATGCCGAATCCCTACGGCACGGCCGGCACGGCCGCGGAGCGTGCGCGCGCATGGCTGCACACGAACTGCTCGAACTGCCACCGCCCGGGCGGCGGGACGCCCACCTCGCTCGACCTGCGCTACACGACGCCGCTCGCGCAGACCAATACCTGCGACGTCGCACCACAGGTCGGTGACCTCGGCGTCGCGAACGCGCGGCTGATCGCGCCGGGCAGCTCGGCGCGTTCGATCATCGTCGCGCGCGCCAACCGTCGCGATGCAGCGGCGATGCCGCCGCTGGCGAGTACGCGGGTCGATACCGCGGGCGTGGCGGTCGTCTCTGGCTGGATCAACGCGCTGACAAGCTGCAATTGAGCGTGGGCGGCCTACAATAAGCGTTCCATCCTCGAGGAAGGAGCGGCGCGATGCAGGCCTGGACACGGCGAATCCGACGAACCGCGGTGGGAATCCGCGCGATATGCAGCGTCAGCGCGGCGGTGCTGCTACTGGCGGCCTGCAGCCCCGAGGCGGGCGACTGGCGCAGCGCGCAGAGCGCTGACACGATCGAGGCCTACGACGCGTTCATCGCGAAGTATCCGCAGAGTGAGTTCGCCGCCCAGGCGACCGAGCGCACCAAACAGCTCGGCGAAGAACGCGACTGGCAGACTGCGACGACGGCCGATACGGCTGACGCGTACCAGCAGTTCCTGAGCGCGTATCCCGAGGGCAAGTGGGCCCAGGAAGCGCGCGTGCGGATCGAGAACTTCAATGTGATGCAGGGCGATGCGCCGGCCCCGGCCCCGACTCAGGCTGCGACGCCGCCCGCGTTGCCCGAGTCGCCGGCGACGGCTGCGGTCGCGCCGGCCCCAGCGCCGAGTGCCGCTCCAGCGCCCGCTGCGTCCCCGGCGGCCGCGCCGGCTTCGGCGGCGAAACCCGCCGCGGTGAGCGCGTCCGGCCACCGGATCCAGCTCGGCGCATTTTCGACCGAGGCTGGCGCACTCGCGCAGTGGCGCGCGGCGAGCGATCGGCACAGCCAGCTGCGTGGACTGTCGCCAGCGGTCAGTGCGACGTCTGCGGGTGGGGCACGCCTCTACCGGTTGCAGGCGGCCGTCGGCAGCGAATCCGAGGCGCGCGCGTTGTGCGACGCACTCAAGGCCGCCGGGCAAGCCTGCCTGTACGTACCACCGCGCTGATCCGCTGCGTCGGGAACTGACGCAGCGCGTCAGGTCGCGGCGCGCCATCCTGGCACGGTGTCGCGAGCGGCGCCGTGCTTGCGGCTGAAAGGGCGGTGCGGCGGTGGCACGCAGCTTGCTTTGTCCCACGCATGAAATCAGTGTCGTGGGCCCTGTTGCTGTCGAACCATGGACTGGCGTCCCGCGTGCCCGGGACGGGCGCGCGGTCGGGCCCGCCATCCGCGCAGCTGATCCGCCGCCGCGACGGCGCGCTGCAGCTTGCGCCGATTGATCCGCGACTCGCGCAGGCAGCGCGTCAGCGAGCACCCGCGATCTACTGATTCCGGACCCTGAGCGCGGACTCACTCCCCCGATGTCCGCCACCCCTGAGGCCGCGCCGGCCGTCGTCGGCGCGGTCTTTTTTTACTGTCCGAATCGCTCGCCGCTGCGCGCGAGCCACAGCCGCTCCTCCTCGGTGGACACCCTGCCGAGCGCCGCGTTGCGATGCGGAAAACGGCCGAAGCGCCGGATGATGTCCCGATGCCGCAGTGCGTAGCCGGCGACGCCGTCGAAAATCCCCTGCAGCGCTTCGGGCACTTCGCCCGCGAGGCGCCCGAAAATCGCGACGGACTGTTCCTGCACGTCGACCGATTCAGCGTGCTGCAGCGGCATGTAGAAGAACAGGCGCTCGAGCGGATCGAGCGCCGCGTCCGCGGCCTGTTCGATGCCCTGTTGCGTCAGGACCAGCGCCGCGGCATCACCCGCGAACGCCTCGGCGGTGCCGCGGAACACGTTGCGGGGCAGTTGGTCCAGCAGCAGGATCAACGCGAGGCGGCGTCGCGGACTGTCCGCCCAGGCGGAAAGCTCGCCGGCGAGCGCACGGCGCATCAATGGCGCGTAGCGCGACTCAAGGTCGCGATCCCGCATCTCGGTCAGCTCGGGCGCATCGCCACCGAACCAGAAGGCCATGCGCTGACGGACGGCCGCCGGGGCCATTGGCCTGGCGCCGAACCAGAAATCCAGCAGGCTGCGCGCGTGGTCCACGGCGTGAGGATAGCAGCGCCATCGCGGTTACACTGGTAGCCATGTCGATGCGTGATGTGCCAGCCGAGGACCGCGTCCCGCTGCGCCTGTATTGGCAGCCCGGTTGCACGAGCTGCCTGCGCACGCGCGAGTTCCTGCAGTCGCGCGGCGTCGCGTTCGAATCGATCAACGTGCTGGCATCCGGCGATGCGATGCAGGCGCTGGTCGCGCTGGGGGTGCGTACCGTCCCCGTGCTGGCCCGTGGCGAGCGTTTCGTCCTTGCGCAGGACCTGCAGGAAGTGGCGCGGTTCGTCGGCATTCCGTACTCACTGGATCGACTGCCGGTCGCGGTGCTGCTCGAACGAGTGCACGGGTGCCTCGAGCTCACTGCGCAACATGCGGCGTGCTGGCCGGCAGCCTCGCTGCGCGACCTGCTGCCGGGCCGACCGCGGCGCCATGCCGACCTGCTCTACCACGTGGCGATGATCGTCCAGGGCCTGCTCGACGCCACGGCATCGGATGGCAACGGCCGGCTGGACTACGAGTACTTCGAGCGTCGGCCCGCCGAGGCGTCGATCGATCCACACAAGCTGGCGGACTTGCTTCGCGGCGTCGCGGAGGCGCTGCGCAGTGCTGCGCCCGCGCTGGTGTGCGTGCCAGCGAATCAGCCAGTGGCGACCTACTATGGTCATCGGCCGCTGCATGAAGTGCTCGAGCGCACGGCCTGGCACGTCGCCCAGCACCTGCGCCAGGTTCACCACCTGCTGGTCGAAGTCTTGCGCCGCACGGACTCGCCCGCGCTCGATCCCGGACTGCTGGCCGGATTGCCGTTACCGGAGCGCGTCTGGGATGCGGAGATTCAGTTCCAGTCGCCGGGCGCGCTAGACTGACGGTTCGCAGGGAGGCTGCCGGGAGGACTGCATGGACTTCACACTGAAACAGACGGGTCGGGCGTCGATCGAGTTCGCGGGCGACCTCGGGCGCGTCATCGGCCCGCTGCGCGGGCGGATCGCCCAGGACCTGGCGGCGAAGGGGTTGTCGAACGAGACGCTCGCGGACGACCTGGACGCGCGTCTCCGACAGGTGGATGGCGCGCTCGCCGATTCACCGGCCTATTCCGCCTTCGGTGCGGTCACCGAGTGGAGCGGCCGCAACCACGGGCGCATCGTGCAGGCGGCGTTCGACGAACAGCGCGATGAACTCGCGCCGCGGCTCGATGCGTTGATGGCCAAGGGACCGACGCGGATCGAAGCGAAGCTCGGCGAGCAGTTGCCCGAGTATTTCAAGGGCTGGTGGATCCACCGCACGACCGGCGGTTGGGACGGCCACCCGTACCAGGGCTTCGTGCACGGCGAGGTCCTGCATCGCGAGTACGTCGCGCGCAACTACCCGGGCGACATCTTCGCGCAGCGTCGCGAGATCCTCTCGGTGCTGCCGCGGCAGGACTACCGCCGTAGCTTCGAGATTGGCACCAGCAGCGCGCAGTACACGCTGCAGCTCGCCCAGACCTACCCGCAGGCGGAAATCTGGGGCTGTGATCTGTCCATGCGGATGCTCGAGCAGGCGCAGCGGGTCGCGAACGAGCACGGTTGGCACTGGCGCCTGCTGCAGGTCGCGGGCGAAGACACGGGCCTCGAGTCGGCGAGCTTCGATCTCGTGACGTCGTACATCGTCATGCACGAGATCCCGGCCGAGGTCACGCGCGCGCAGCTGCGTGAAGCGTTCCGCCTGCTGCGCCCCGGTGGTGACGTGCTGTTTACCGACGTCACGCGGTACGCGGCGCTGGACCGTATCGGCGAGTTCTGGGCCGAGTACACGGCCGTCAACGGCGGCGAGCCGTTCTGGCGCGAGGCCGCGCGCCTCGATCTCGGCGCTGCCGCACGTGATGCCGGTTTCGTCAACGCGCTCGGAAGGTTTCCGCGGCGCGAAGTACCCGTGGTTCGTTTACGGCACAACCCGAGTGAGTCAAGTCGAATGAGCCAGATCGATACGCGACACCTGCTGCCGCACGACCATGCCGTCCGTCATGATCCGGTTGCGCAGCTCGCGCTGACGCTGGCCAAGGAACTGTGGGTGCTGCGCGACCGGCAGATCGTGCTGGAGTCGGTGCTGGCCGAGAAGGGCATCGCGACGGGCGACCTGCTCGATGCCTACCAGCCGACTGCCACCGTCAAGGAGCGCCTCGCCCGCGAGCGCCAGCGCTTCCTCGACGAAGTGCAGAGCGCGCTGAGCCCGGCGGCCGGTTGATGCACGCGATGCACGCCGCGACATCGATTGCCCGCGGCCGGCGCTGGCCGCTGTACGTCGCGATGCTGGCGACCAGCGTCGCAGTGCTGACCGCGCGCGCCGCCGAACCAGCGCCGTCCAACTGGCCGAACTTCGGTCGCGACGCGGGCGGCAGCCAGTACTCGCCGCTGCGCGACATCAACGCCGGCAACGTCAAGCGGCTGCGCGTCGCGTGGACGCACCGCTCCGGCGATTTCGTCGATGCACCGTCGCCCAAGGGCACGGCGTTCCAGGCGACGCCGATCCACGTCAACGACACGCTGTATTACTGCACGCCGTTCGGCCGCGTGTTCGCGCTCGACCCGGCGACGGGGCGCGAGCGCTGGGTGTTCGACCCGCGCGCGGCCGATCCTGAAACGGGCAAGCCCGTCACGACCGCGCCGCGCATGGCCGTGCGATGTCGGGGCGTCGCATTCTGGTCGGACGCGGCGGCGACGAACGGCGCCGGCGGCAAGCCGGCAGCCTGCGCGCGCCGCATCTTCACGCATGGCGACAGCGGCCGCATCTATGCGCTCGATGCCGACACCGGGCGGCTGTGCAACGGCTTCGGTGCAGCGCGCGGCCATGCGGGCTTCGTCTCGCACAACGATTACGACAACCACGGCGAGGGTTTCGGTGGCGCCGCCGGTTCGCCGCCGGTCATGCTCGGCGACCTCGTGATCTCGGGCACGGCGGTCAACGATGGCATCGCGAACGCGCGCGACGGCATCGTGCGCGCCTTCGATGCGCGCAGCGGCGAGCTGCGCTGGGAGTTCAACCCGATCCCGGCCGACAAGCGCGCGGTGTCGGGCGCGGCCAACGTCTGGTCGACGATCAGCGTGGATCCGGTGCGGCGGCTCGTGTTCCTGCCGACGACCAGCCCGTCGACCGATTACTACGGCGGCGGCCGGCAGTTCGACATCCCGCTCGCGAACGCGATCGTCGCGCTCGACGGCGACACCGGCGCCGTGAAGTGGTCGTTCCAGACCGTGCGGCACGACCTGTTCGACTACGACCTCGTCGGTCACCCGCTGCTGGTCGACATCCGCCGCGACGGCCGCACCGTGCCGGCGGCGCTGCTGCAGACCAAGATGGGCTGGCTGTACGGCTTCGAGCGCGAAACGGGCAAGCCGCTCTGGCCGATCGTCGACATGCCCGTGCCGAAGTCCGACGTGCCCGGCGAGAACGCCGCAGCGACGCAGCCGGTGCCGCAGGGCATGGCGCCGTTCGCGCGCCAGACGATGCGGCGCGAAGAGTTGTTTGGCCTCACGCCGATCGATCGCGCGGCCTGCCAGCGCCGCTTCGACGAGCTGCGCTACGAAGGCATGTACACGCCGCCGTCGGTGCGCGGTTCGCTGCTGTTCCCGTCGGCGCTGGGCGGCGGCAACTGGGGCGGCGCCGCCTACGACCCGGCCAGCAACCTGCTGATCATCAAGGCCGAGAACCTCGCGACCGTGCTGCGCGTGATCCGCAAGCAGGATCCGGCGAAGGAAGACGCGATCCCCGGCAAGGATTACCTGACGCGTCCGCTTCAGGGCACGCCGTACCGCATCGAAGGCGAACTGTTCGTCTCGCCGCTCGGCATTCCGTGCACGCCGACACCCTGGGGCACGTTGACAGCGCTCGATCTCGCGACCGGCAAGGTGCGCTGGCAGATCCCGCTCGGGCAGATCCGTCGCGCCGGCGTCACGATCCCGAAGAAGGCGAACTGGGGTTCGCCGAACGTCGGCGGACCGATCGTCACGGGCGGCGGCATCGTGTTCGTCGGCGCCGCGATGGACCAGAAGCTGCGCGCGCTCGATGTGAAGACCGGTCGTGAACTGTGGGCCGGCGACCTGCCGGCACCCGGCATGGCCGTGCCGATGACTTATGTCGCGGGGGGCAAGCAGTTCGTCGCGATCGCCGCCGGCGGCAGCGCGACCGCCGGCACGAAGATCAGCGACGCGCTGGTGGCATTCAGTTTGGATACACCGAGCGACGGCGGCTGAACCGCGGCCGCCAGACGGCCAGCACGATGTTCGCGAAGCACAGCGCGAGCATCAGCCAGAGGCTGTTCCACGACGCGGTGCAGGATCGGCGCGAGCGCCTCCGGCTCGGCGCAGCCGTTTGCGACGGCGGCCGTCGACAGTGCCGCGGCGCGCGTGGCCGACGCCTGGATCGTCAGCAGCGTGCCCCTCGAACATGATGATGCCGAGCGCGGCCTTCTGAACCACGCCCAGCCGGCGTTCTTGTAGGCCTCGTTGAACGCGATCGACAGCAGGCCGCTGGTCAGCGTCAGCACCAGCGACGGCACCAGGATCCAGCGGCAGACGAAGTCGATGCCGCGGCGCACCGCGGCGTAGCCTTCGAGCGAGTCCGCCGGCGCCGTCGCGACCAGCACGAGATAGGCCGCCATCGAACCCATCATCCCGATGGCGCCGAGCTCGTGCAGCGCCTTCGTCAGTCTTGACCACATGGCCACAAGTGTAGACTCAGGCCTTCCACACAGGAGTGCCCGATGGCCATGAACCGATCCGTCGCTGCCCGCCGCAGCCACCCCTTGATGGCCTGCCTCGTGCTGCTCGCAAGCCTCTGCGCTGCGCAGGTCGTGCTGGCGGCCGAAGGCGTCCGCTACCAAACCGTCGAAGGCGAGGGCGGCGTGCCGCTCAACGTGGCATCGGCGGGCGACCCGGCGAAGCCCGCGATCCTGCTGGTGCACGGCATCGGCCAGAGCCACGTGTCGTTGAGCAGCAGCTGCGCGCGCCGCTGACCGACGAGTTCCATGTCGTGGCGTTCGACCCGCGCGGCCACGGCAATTCGGGCAAGCCCTGGGAACCGGAGGCCTACAAGGACTCGGCGCGCTGGGCGGGCGACGTGCGGCGCGTCATCGAGGCGCTCGATCTCGACCGGCCCGTGCTGCTGGGCTGGTCTTACGGCACGCTGGTCGTGTCGGACTATCTGCGCCGCTACGGCACCGACCGGTTGGGTGGCATCGTGCTGGTTGGAGCCTATGGCGGGCTGACACCGCCGCCGGGCGCACCGCCGCCGGCCATGGCTGAACTGATGGCGCGCAATCGTGCGCTGCAGTGGAGTGCGGACCCGGCCGAGAACGCCACGGCCGCGGCGACCACGGCGGGCTTCCTGACGGCACGCGACATGGGCGAGGCCTGGCGCCTGCGTGCCGCGAACATCGCGATGATGTTGCCTGCCTACGCGCGCAAGCACATGTTCGACCGCGCGCTCGCCAACATGGACCTGATCCCGCGCATCGATGTGCCGGTGCTGCTGAACGTCGGCACGAAGGACGGCAGCACGCCCGAGGCACCGGCACGCGAGCTCGCGGCGAAACTCGCGGCGCAGGGCGTGCAGGCCTCGGTCTCGGTGTACGTCGACGTCGGCCATTCGCCGTTCGCCGAAGAGCCGGCGCGCTTCAATGCGGAACTCGCGAGCTTCGCCCGCACCGTGCACACGACACCGAACGGTGCGGCGGCCGCGGGCAAGCGGCCGCGCGCCAGTGCGCCAGCCGCACCGGTGCTCTGAGCCCGCGCTCCCGGCGCGCACCATACAGTCCGCATGAGCCTGCGGCAGGTCCGGCTGCTCGGCATCCCGAGCGACCGTCATTCGTCGTACCTGCGCGGTGCCGCGCCGGCGCCCGAGGTGATCCGCGCCGTTGCTGAAGGGACCGTGCGCGTTCGGCGCCGTGCGCGCCTAGGCCCGGTAGGACAACCAGGCTGGGAACGTCCAGCCACGCCAGATCGCCGCGCAGCGTATCGACGCACCGACCAGCATCGCGATGATCGCGATCGTCGCCGTCGGCAGTGTGGTCCAATCGCGGCAGGCGAAGTAGGCCGCTGCACCGGCCAGGATAGGCGTGATGTACAGCTCGCGCCGCAGCAGCACGGTTTCGTGGCCCGTGATGACATCGCGGATCAGGCCGCCGCCGATACCGGTGATGACGCCCATGACGGCGGCGACGGCGGCCGGGTGGCCGAGCGACAGCGTCTTGCCGAAAGCGACCACCGCGAACATCGCGGTCGCGATGCCGTCGGCGTACAGCAGCAGTCGCTCGGTTTCGCGCGCGCGCTGGATGAACAGGAAGGTCAGCGCCGCGGCGCCGGCCGAGACATACAGGTAGGACACGTCCGCGAGCCAGAACACCGGCACGCCAAGCATCATGTCGCGCAGCGTGCCGCCGCCGATCGCGGTGACCACGCCGATGATCACGAGCGACAGCGCATCCATGCCGCGACCCGCGACGGCCAACACGCCCGTGATCGCGAAGATCGCCGTCGCGATCATGAACAGGGGTTCGGACGACATGGCAGTGCCGCTCAGCCGCCGGGCAGCGGGATGAACTCCTGGTCGTCGCCAGGCACTTTCGGGAACCGCGCGAGGTTCTGCTCGCGCCAGTCGCGCTTGGCGGCCTCGATGCGCTCGCGCGTCGAGGCGACGAAGTTCCACTCGATCTCACGCGGCCGCGCGAACGCCGCGCCGCCGATCAGCATCGCGCGGGCGTCGGCCGTCGCGCGCAGGCGCACCGTGTGCCCCGGTTGCAGCACCGCGAGTTCGGTGGCCTGCAGCGGCTGCTTCTCGCCGTCGATTTGCACCTCGCCGCTCGCGACGTAGATCGCGCGCTGTTCGTGCTCCGGCGGCAGCTCGAGCGAACTGCCGGCGGCGAGCGCGGCGTCGACGTACAGCGTCGGCCACACGGTCGCCACCGGCGAGCGGCGCCCGAAGGATTCACCCGCGACGATGCGCAGCCGCGCACCGTCCGGCGTCTCGAGCAGCGGCAGCGTGCCGACCGGATGGTGCGCGAAGGCCGGCGCGTCGTCCTCGTGGCCGTCCGGCAGCGCGACCCAGCTCTGCAGGCCGTGCAGGTGCATGCCCTCGCGCAGCGCGCGCGGCGTCGAGCGCTCGGAGTGCACGATGCCGCGGCCCGCGGTCATCCAGTTGACGTCGCCCGCGTGCACTTCCTGCAGCGTGCCCAGGCTGTCCCGGTGCAGCATCTCGCCGCTGAACAGGTAAGTCACCGTGGCGAGCGCGATGTGCGGGTGCGGGCGCACGTTGATGTGCGGCCCCGGCGGCAGATCCACCGGGCCCATGTGGTCCAGGAACACGAACGGGCCGACCATGCGCTGCGTCGCGGCGGGCAGGATGCGCCGCACCGAGAAGCCGCCGAGGTCGCGTTCGCGGCCCGTGATGCGTTGTGCGATGACACTCATGGCGGTGGCAGCTCCTCTCCCTGCAGGCGGCGCCAGATCCAGGCGAGGCCGGCGCGCGCGTCGCCGCGCTCGCCGACGGATTCTATCGGCGCGGCACGCCAGCCGCTGCCGCGGCGGGCGACGACGAATTCGAACACATAGCCATCCTGCTGGCCCATGCGCAGGTCCGCGATCAGCGCGCGCCCGTCGTCCTCGCGCATGCGGTAGAAGCCGTGGCTGAACCAGGTCATGCGCGCGACCGACCATTCATGCGCGAGTTCGCGGTGCAGCGCGGCGTCGGTCTGGAACTGCCGGAAGCGGATCGGCCGGCTGCGGTCCGCGAGTGCATAGAATCCCTCGTGATAGCTGCTGCCGTCGGCATCCATGACCAGCACGCGCCACAGCAGCGTGTTGAACGGCGTCGGCGTGACGAGCATGCGTTCGGCGGCGATGCCCTGGGCCGAGACCGCGCGCTCCGCGATGCCCGTGACCCAGGCCTGGGCCAGCATGCTCCAGCCGAGATAGGCGGTCGACAGTGCGACGCCGACCGTGTTCCAGCGCAGCCGGTTCGGGCCGCGCGCGATGCCGGTGCCGATCAGGCCGACCAGCAGCGGCAACGTATAGAGCGGGTCGATGATGAAGACGCTGCCGATCCAGTATGGGTGATCGCTGAACGGTTGCGCGAGCTGCGTGCCGTAGATCGTCATGTTGTCGAGCAGCGGATGCGTGAACAGCGCGAGCCAGAGCGCGAGCCACCACCGCCGCCACTGGGCCCATTCGCCATGCAGCTTCGCGACGCCCGCGGCGATGACGGGCGCGAGCAGCGTCAGGTAGAACAGTGAATGACTCTCGGCGCGATGGAAGGTCATGTTGCGGATCGCGTCGCCGTGGTCGATCAGCGCGTCGAGATCGGGCAGCGTGCCGCAGACGCCGCCCCACAGCGCAGCCTTCCAGACGGCCGTGCGCCGACCCATCACGGCGACGCCGACGCCGGCGCCCAGCACGAGTTGCGACAGCGAATCCAACGGCGTCAGCCCCGCGTGCCACCGCTGGCGGGCGTGGCGAGCAGCGCCATCGGCGCAGCCGGCGCGAGCTCCGGCGCGGCGCGGCGCAGCAGTGCCCACGCGAGGCACAGGTTCGACGACAGCACCGGCACGCTGCACTCGCCGGCGAACTGCCGCAGCGCGCGCACGGTGGGCATGCCGGTGCCGCTCGCGAGCACGCAGTCTGCGCCGCGCGCCGCCGGCTGTTGCCACAGCGCGCGCAGCGCGCCGAGCGCGTCGGCGCTCGTGAATTCGTAGATGCGGTGCGTGTCGTCGAGGCTGGGGTCGACGCGCAGCTTCGCGACCACCGGCACCTCGGCGTCCTCCCAGTAGCGGTAACCCGCTGCGGCGAGGTCCTCGGGGTACGGCGACAGCAGCGCGATGCGGCGCGCGCCGAGCACTGCCAGGGCCTCGCGGATCGCCTGGGCGGCGCTGACGACCGGCAGGCCGCACTCCTGCTGCGCGGCGGCGCTCAGCGCATCCTCCCGCTGCCGGCCTGCGTGGTAGGACGTGCCCGTGCAGCCGAAGCCGAATGCGGCGAGCCGCATCGGGCCGAAACTGCGGATCGCGTCGGGGATGTGGCTGATGTAGTGCTCGAGCCGTTCCGCAAGCTGCGGCGAGCGGTGCGTCAGCCGTGTCGCGTAGACGCCGACCGCCTCGGGCAGCAGCGCACGCATCTCCGGCTCCACGGTCGGATTCGCCTGCGGCGTGGCGACGCCGACTCGGGCACGGGGTCCATAGTCGGCGGCGGGAAGTGAGGTGGCGCTCATGGCGCCGATGTTAGAGCAGCGACGCGTCCCGTGGTGTGTTCAGCGCGTGCGCGGCGTCAGGAACACGCCGAAGTAGCCGTCCGGGTGCATGCCGACGACGAGCTGGGAGTCGCGGTTGTCGCGCAGGCGCGCGAACGGCAGCCCGTGCCGCCCGATCCAGTCGAGGCGTTCCTGCCAGGCGGGGCGCGGATTGAAATGCAAGGTGGTGTCGAGGTGGGGCAGCATCGCGGGCGGTGCCACGAGCGCGGGCTTGCGCGCATCCGGCAGATCCTGGGCGTGACCGGCGGCGGACCAAACGCTGGCCAGCAGCAGTAACGAGATTGCGGCGCGAGACATGGGCTGGCCTTTGCGTCAGCCACCCGACGGCGGCCGTTGCGGAATCTTGAGCGCCGCGGCGCGGCGTTGCCCGACCAGTGCCCGGAAACGGGAGACGGGTATCGCCGTGCCGGATTATTGTCGCGGCGCTATGTCCGATCGCGCCGCCGTCGGGCCGGCGGGCCGACGAGACGAAAAAAAAAGGACGAGCGCCTGGCTCGTCCTTTCGATGAAGCCCTCGGGGGATTGCCCGAGTCTGTCAGCTTCGGAAACCTCCTCGCAAAGGCTCTCCATGTAGCCCTGCGCGACCGGCGACAGGCGCTTCATGGCCAGCGCGCGGGCCTTGGGGGCGTCGACGAGGTACTCGAGCGGACCCGAGACCAGCATCCGACGGACCTGGGGGTCCTTGCGCGACAGCGCCGCCATCTTGTTGAGCACCGTGAAGCCACGGTAGATCTTGGCGGCCGGTGTGCGCCGATGCTCGATGGAACGGGCCAGGTACTGACCGAAGCGCGAGTAGAGGAAGTAGTCGTCGTCCCCGACCTGAAACCTCGCTTCGGCAAAGAAGTCCGGAAAGTTCTTCTCAAGGTAAGCGTTCACCTTGAAAAGCCGCGATGATTGGGATTCCTGCCCAGACAGCGCCAGTGACTTCTTCATTTCAGTCTTGCCACACCTCCGAGGGTCCAGAGAACCATTTCTGGACGTCACGAGCGGTACCACACCTCGCAACGCGCGCGAACGTTAAGACACGCGCGCGTCGCGTGCAAGACCTTGGCGAGAAAAATTTCGCGCGCCACGTCACAGCGCGCCGCTCTGCGCGACGCCGCTCAGTCGTCGCTGCGCGCATTCGCCTCGAGCGCGTCGTCGATCCGCGACTTGCCGCTGGCGACCGTTGCTTCGACGTGCTGCCCCACGGCACGCACCGCTTCGGAGGGGTGCGCATCACGGTCGATCTCGATGCCCGCGGCACCGACGCTGTCGAGGCTCTCGTCGAGGGTGGCGTTGGCGTCCTCGACCTGGCGCAGCGCAAGCCAGGCAACGAGCCCGAGTACGATGACGATCCCGATCAGTCTGAACATCGCCCCTCCGTCAGTCAGTAAGACCGCAACGGCGCCAGCTTGCGCCGCGCGGGCCCGGCAGCTCAAGCTGCGGGGCGCCAAATTGTGGAGCCGCGCATGTCCCAGCCCCCGACCGACTCGCTGACGACGCTCGCCAGTTTCGCGCCGCGGCTGCGGGCGCTGGTGTTCGGTGCGAGCGGCGCGGTCGGCGCTGCGTTGGCGCGCGCGCTCGCCAGCCATCCGCGGGTGGCGGCGCTGCATGTCGCGGCGCGGGACCCCCGGCGCGCGATGCCGGCGAGCCTGCAGGCCGTGGCGAGCGTACCGCTGCATGCCCACGCCTTCGACCTGACGGATGAAGCCAGCATCGCGGCGACGGTTGCCGCGGCAAGCGCGGAGGGGCCGCTGGATCTCGTGCTGGTCGCGACGGGCCGGTTGCACGACGGCGCGCGCCTGCAACCCGAGAAGTCCTGGCGCAGCCTGTCGCCCGAAGCGCTCGCGTACGCGTTCGCGATCAACGCGACCGGACCTGCGCTGATCGCCAAGCACGTGCTGGATCGGCTGGCGACCGGGCGCAAGGCGGTCTTCGCGGCGCTGTCGGCCCGCGTAGGCTCCATCGAGGACAACCGGCTTGGCGGCTGGCATGCCTATCGCGCGTCGAAAGCGGCGCTGCACATGCTGGTGCGCGGATTCGCCATCGAGCTGGCACGGCGCAACCCGACGGCGCTGTGCCTCGCGCTGCATCCTGGCACCGTCGATAGTCCGCTGTCGGGCCCGTTCCAGTCCGGCGTGGCACCCGCGCAGCTGTTCACGCCAGCCCGCTCGGCGGCGGCATTGCTCGCCGTGATCGACCAGCGTGGCGTTGCAGATTCGGGGCGCGCCTGGGCCTGGGACGGTCGGCCGATTCCGTTCTGATTCCGCGGCCGTTCAACGCAGGCGAGTGAGGCCGGGCACGCGGTCAAAGGCGGTATCGAAGCTCAACACCGTCTCGATGCCATGCTGCTGCATGATGGCTGCGTGCAGCGCCACGCGCACCGGCAGCGTCGGGTACTGCAACACCAGTTGCTTGGCACGCTCGGCGCCGTCCCGGTCGATCGGCAGCACGTCGTCGACGACCCGCAGCAGTGCATCCGTCGCGTGCTGGATGTAGCCGCGGCGGTCGATCGACGCATACCGGTGGAGGATCTCGTTCAGGGCTCGGCGTCCGTCACCAGTCGCGTGCGTGCGCTGACCAGCGCCTCGAGACGTCGCTGCGCATCGACCTTGTTCGGATGCGCGGCACCGACCAGATACATCGCGACGTTTGAATCGACGAATACCACGCGTCAGTAAGCCGCGGCGCCTGCATCGCCGCTGCCGCCGGCTGCGTAACCGCGATCGATGTCTGCGGTCAGCCTTTCGATCGGCCCGGTGGGACCGCTGTGACGGACGGCCGTGCGGATCGCATCGAGTTTGCGGTCGATGTCGCCACTGGACTCCCGGCGGCGAGCCGCGTCGATCGCCTGGCGCACCCACTCCGCGACCGACAGGCCGCGGGCCGCTGCCGATTGCTGCAGCGCGGCATACTCCGGATCGTCCAGCAGTACCTGCAGACGCTTTGTCATGGTAATGAGTCTGAATGACTCATAGACATGAGTCAATGGAGGTGGATTTTCCTTGTGCATGGCAGCGGAGTCATTAGTATCGAAAAGAAACGAGATTCGACGTCGCGCACCGGCGTGTTCCTGCGCCGCCGTGCCCAGATTGCCAAGGAGTGTTTCGATGAACCGACCCGATGACGGTCCGACCGTGCCTGCTGCGCGCCTGCCGCTGCACGCGACCCGCCCCGGCAAGCAGGGTCTGTACGACCCGCAGTTCGAGCACGATGCCTGCGGCGTCGGCTTCGTCGTCGACATCAAGGGCCGCAAGTCCAACGCGATCCTGAAGCAGGGCATCCAGGTCCTGAAGAACCTCGACCATCGCGGTGCCTGCGGCTGTGAAGTCAATACCGGCGACGGTGCCGGCGTGCTGCTGCAGATGCCGCACACCTTCCTGAAGGATGCCGCGCACCGGGCCCACATCCGCCTCCCCGAGCCGGGCCAGTACGCCTGCGGGCTGATCTTCATGCCGCGCAACCCGACGCAGCGGCGGCAGATCGAGGAAGTGTTCGCCCGGGTCGTGCAGTCCGAAGGCCAGGTCTACCTCGGTGCGCGCACGGTGCCGGTCAACAACTCGATGCTCGGCGAGACAGCCAAGAATAGCGAGCCGTTCATCCGCCAGGTGTTCATCGGCCGAGGCGAAGAGACGCCGGACGAGGCGGCGTTCGAACGCAAGCTCTACGTGATCCGCAAGCGTGCCTACAGCGAGATCCGCGTTTCGACGGTGGGCGGCGCCGAGTACTGGTACGTCGCGTCGCTGTCGCACAAGACCCTGGTCTACAAGGGCATGCTGACGACGCTGCAGCTCGACGAGTATTTCCCCGACCTGCAGAGCCCGCTGATGGAAACCGCGATCGCGCTCGTGCACTCGCGTTTCAGCACGAACACCTTTCCGAGCTGGGATCGTGCCCATCCCTACCGTTACGTCGCCCACAACGGCGAGATCAACACGCTGCGCGGCAACATCAACTGGATGAAGGCACGCGAAGCGATGCTCGAGTCCGAGATCTTCGGCGAGGACGTCGACAAGCTGAAGCCCATCGTCAACGTCAATGGCAGCGACTCGTCGATGTTCGACAACGTGCTCGAACTGATGGTCCTGGGCGGGC
>JAWLAD010000029.1:0-38771 GCA_041395605.1 Steroidobacteraceae bacterium | reverse complement strand
AGCCGCGGCTCGGCAACCCGCCGCACCGCGTCTACGAAACGCCGATGGGCATGCTGAATGCGATCGGCCTGCAGAACCCCGGCGTCGACCAGGTCGTGCGCCGCATCCTGCCGACTTTGGATTTCAGCGAGACCCGCTTCATCGCCAACGTCTCGGGCTCGACCATCGAAGAGTATGTCGAGGTCACGCGCCGCTTCGACGATTCACCGATCGACGCGATCGAGATCAACATCTCCTGCCCGAACGTCAAGGAAGGCGGCGTGCAGTTCGGCAACTACCCGGAAATGTCGGCGCGCGTCGTCGCGGCCTGCCGCGCGGTCACGAAGAAACCAATCATCACCAAGCTGTCGCCGAACCAGACCGACATCAAGGAAAACGCGCGGCTCTGCATCGAAGCCGGCTCCGACGGTCTCGCGGTCATCAACACCATCATGGGCATGGCGATCGACGTCGAGCGCCGCCGGCCCGTCATCGGCAACATCCAGGGCGGACTGTCGGGCCCGGCGATCAAGCCGATCGCACTGCTGAAGGTGCATCAGGTCCATGACGTCGCGAAGAAGCACGGCGTACCCATCATCGGCCAGGGCGGCATCACGTCGGCGACGGATGCGCTCGAGTTCATCGTCGCCGGCGCGAGCGCGGTCGGCATCGGCACGTCGCTGTTCTACGACCCGATGACCTGCAAGAAGATCAACTCCGGGATCGCCGCGTACCTCGGGCGCCACGGCCTGCGCAACGTCATGGATCTCGTGGGCACGCTCGACACGACCCGCCCAGGGCACTAAGGCCGTTTCACGCGACGACCGACTGGCCGACTTGCGCTGCGACGCGCGTTCGCGCGCTTGCGCGCAGGCGCAGGCGGTGCACCATGGCGCAGCGCCGCGATCAGCAGCGCCGCCTGCTGCCGCCCGATCTCCGCCGAAGACAGACGACCGCCGGGTCGATACCAGTTCGCGAGCCACGCGATCGATCCCATGATGGTTGCGGTTGCGAGTGCGGGGTCGATGCTGCGCGGCACGTCGCCGCGCACCTGCGCGCTGGTGATGAGGTCGCGCATCGTGCTCGAGTACAGATCGCGCTGCTTGATGATCTGCCTGCGGCGCGCCAGGGGCAGGAACGCGAAATCGCGCAGGAAAATCATGCCCTGCGCGGCGTGCTCGGCGGAGTAGGGCCCGAGGTATTCGATCAGTGCGCGCAACCGCTCCAGCGGCGGGCCCACGCCATGACGACTGCGCTCCACGACCTCGACCGCGCCCTCATGCAGGTCCCGGAGCACGTGGAACAGCAGGTCTTCCTTCGAGTCGATGTAGTGGTAAAGGCTGCCCTTCAGCAGGCCGACCCGCTCCGAGACGTCGCGCATCGACGCGCCGGCGTAGCCCTTGGCGAGGAACTCGGCGGTCGCGGCGGCGATGATCTGGCGCCAGCGCTCGGCCGGATTGGCACGCCGCTTGCGGCGCGGTGCGGCTTTCATGGTGCTTTGCTCACGTGGTTTCGATCATGTTGCTTCCATCACGTCGCTTCTATGGCGCGCCGGTAATGCGGCAACGACCCCAGCATCAGCCACGCCGCCAGCGCCCCGGCGCCCGTCGCGACGATCGCGAGTGATTCACCGACTCGGGCCGGGTCGTTGAACACGAACTGCGTGATCGACGCGACCAGCGTCGGCGCGATGCCGAGTCCCATGACCGAGGCGAGGAACACGTACACCGACGAGACGATGCCGCGCATCCGGTTCGGCGCGGCGAACTGCAACGCCGAAGCAGCCATCGACTGCGGGAAGCTGTAGCAGAAGGTCGCACCCGCCGCGAGCGCGAGCGCGCTACCGTAACCTGGCGCGAACGGCAATGCGATGCAGAACGGGATCAGCGCGAATCCCGCGAATGCGGCGGCACGCACCGGCGCGTCGACATGGCCGCGTGACTTCAGCCAGCGCGCGAACAGCGGCCCGGACAACACGCCGACGGAACCGGCGATCAGCACGAGCGAGCCATACTGCACGCCGACGCTGGCCGCATCCGCGCCGTGATGCCGGATCAGGAACGCCGGCATCCATGCGGGCAGCGCGTACAGCACGACGATAATCGCCGACATGCCGATGTAGAAGCGGCCGAAGAACGCCCGCCCCTGCCACATGAACGCCAGCACCTCGCGGACGCTGAAGCGCTGCTCCTGCGCCGAACCGCCGGCGAACGCGCGGCGCGGCGGTTCGCGCACGGTGGTCAGCGCGAGTGCGAGCAACAGGCCCGGCACGCCGACGCAGAGGAAGGTCAGCCGCCATGCGGGCAGATGGTCGAGCGACGGGATGGCCGCGCCGATCGCATCGACCGAGCCGATCACGACGCCGCCGAAGATCAGCGCGAGGCCGCCGCCGATGTAGGGCCCCATGACGAACACGCTCATGGCCTGCGGCAACCGGTCGCGCGAGAAGTAGTCGGACAGCAGCGACCAGGCCGCCGGGATCAGGCAGGCTTCCGCCGCGCCGACGCCGGCGCGCGCGAAGAACAGGCCGCCGAACCCCGGCAGCAGGCCGCACAGCACGGTGAAGCTGCTCCAGACCAGCACGCCGCCGACCAGGATATTGCGGCGGTGCCCGACGTCGGCGCGCCGGCCGAACCAGGGTCCGAACGCGATATAGGCGCCCATGAAGGCCAGGCCTTGCAGCAGGCTGACTTCGAATTCGGTCAGCGCGAGGTCGACCTTGATGGGGTCGACCAGCAGGTTCAGCACCTGCCGGTCGATGAAGGCGACCGCATAGGCGATCGTCAGCAGCACGACCACGTACCAGGCGTAGCGGCTGTCGCGCTCGTCCGGCGCGGCCGTCATGTGTTCACCATGGTTCCCCCCTAGACGCGGTCACTCGTACCAAACGCTCGGTAGGCAGGTCAAGCTTCATGGTGCATGCTGCAGGATGGCTTGTGGGACCCGGCTGACTCGCCGTATCGTCCTGTGCTGACGAGGGGGATACCGATGACCGACGCTGCCAGCAAAGTGGCCGCCACTTCGCTCGACGCCGCTGCGCTCGAGCGCGCGTTCCGCCGCATGGCGCTGATCCGCGCCTTCGAGGAGCGCCTGCACGTCGAGAACACGACAGGCGACATCCCGGGCTTCGTGCACCTGTACGCGGGCCAGGAAGCGATCGCGGTCGGTGTCTGCGAGCACCTGACCGAGCGCGACTACATCGGCTCGACGCACCGCGGTCATGGGCACTGCATCGCCAAGGGCTGCGATCTCGACGGCATGATGGGAGAGATCTTCGGGCGCGCCTCCGGAATCTGCGGCGGCAAGGGCGGCTCGATGCACATCGCCGACCTCGAGCGCGGCATGCTGGGCGCGAACGCGATCGTCGGCGGCGCCGCACCACTCGCGACCGGCGCCGCACTGACCCACAAGACGCGCGGCAGCGACGGCGTCGCCGTTGCGTTCACGGGCGACGGTGGTTCGAACCAGGGCATGGTGTTCGAGGCCATGAACATGGCGGTCGTGCTGCGGCTGCCCGTGATCTTCGTGTTCGAGAACAACGGTTACGGCGAGGGCACTGGCGCCGACTACGCCGTCGGCGCCGCCAGCATCGCGGCGCGCGCAGCCGGCTTCGGCATGCCGGCGGTCCAGGTCGACGGCACGGATTTCTTCGCCGTGCATGCCGCGGCAGGCGAAGCGGTGGCACGCGCGCGCTCCGGCGGCGGGCCGAGCACGATCGAAGCCGTGGCACTGCGCTACTACGGCCACTACGAGGGCGACCCGATGGCCTATCGCGCGCCGGACGAAGTCGCGATGCTGCGCGCCACGACCGATCCGCTGCAGCGCTTCCGCGCGGCGCTCGCGGCGCGACCGGAAGGCGCCACGCTGGGCGCGGCCCAGCTCGACGCCATCGAACGCGACTGCATCGCGCGGGTCGACGCCACCGTGGCCACGGCGCGCGCCGCGCCGTTCCCGGCGCCCGAGACGCTCGAGCGCGACGTGTACGTGTCACTGTAGGTCGCCGCCATGCCGAAGCGCAGTTACAGGGCGGCCATCAACGACGCGATCCGCCTCGAGATGGAACGCGACCCGAACGTCGTGCTGATCGGCGAAGACGTGCGCGGCGGCGCGGGCGGCAGTGCCGGCGATGTCGAGGCCTATGGCGGCGTCATGGGCGTCACCAAAGGCCTGTGGAAGCAGTTCGGGTCGGCCCGCGTCATCGACACGCCGATCAGCGAGTCGGCGATCGTCGGCATGGCCGCGGGCGCCGCGATGACGGGCCTGCGGCCGGTCGCCGAGATCATGTTCCTCGACTTCTTCGGCGTCTGCTACGACATGCTCTACAACCAGGCGGCGAAGTTCCGCTACATGTTCGGTGGCAAGGCGCGCACGCCGCTCGTCGTGCGCGGCATGATGGGCGCCGGGCTGTCGGCGGCCGCGCAGCACTCGCAGGCGCCGTACAACGTGTTCACGGCCGTGGCTGGTCTCAAGGTCGTCGTGCCGAGCAATCCGTACGATGCCAAGGGTCTGCTGATCACGGCGATCCGCGACGACGATCCCGTCGTGTTCTGCGAACACAAGCTGCTGTACGGGCTCTCCGGCGAAGTACCGGATGGCGCCTACACCATTCCGTTTGGCGAGGCGAACTACACGCGCGAGGGCGAGCACGTCACCGTGATCGCGCTGTCGGCGATGGTGCCGCGCGCGAACGCCGTCGCGGACCGCCTCAAGGCCGAAGGCATCTCGGTCGAAGTCGTCGACCCGCGCACGACCCAGCCGCTCGACGAGGAAGGCATCCTCGAGAGCGTCGCGCACACCGGGCGCGTCGTCATCGTCGACGAATCCGCCGCGCGCGTCGGCATCGCGCACGATATCGCCGCGCTGGTCGCCGACAAAGGCTTCCGCGACCTGCGCGCGCCGGTCAAGATCGTCACGCCGCCGCACACACCCGTGCCGTTCTCGCCGCCGCTCGAAAAAGCCTGGCTGCCCAGCGAGGCGCGCATCGAAGCCGCGATCCGCACCGTGCTCACGGAAGACTGAACGCAACGCCCGGAGATCCCGATGGCCCTCGACCCGAAGATCAAAGCCGCCCTTGAGATGCCGCAGATGCAGCTGGGTGCCCCGCCGCCCGGCGTGACGGCCCCGATGATCCGCGAAGCCTCCGCGGCGATGCGGGTGCCGGAAGAGCCGGTGCCGGTGCATGCGGTGCGCGAACTGACCGTGCGCGGTGCCGCGGGCACGCTGCGCGCACGCCTGTATGCGCCGAACTCCAGCGCGCATCTGCCGGTGGTCGTGTTCTTCCACGGTGGCGGCTTCGTGCTGTGCGACCTCGACACGCACGACAACATCTGCCGCCGGCTCGCGAACGGCTCGGGCGCCGCAGTGATCGCGGTCGAGTACCGGCTGTCACCCGAAGCGCGCTTCCCGGCGCCGCTGGAGGATTGTTACGCGGCGCTGTGCGACATCGTCGCGCGCGCCGCGGAGCTCGGCGTCGACGCCGGACGACTCGCGGCCGCCGGCGACAGCGCCGGCGCCAATCTCGCCACCGCGGTCTGCTTCCTCGCGCGCGACCGCAAGGGCCCGGCCATCCGCTACCAGGCCTTGTGGTACCCCTGCGTGGACGCCACTTGCAACAGCACGTCGATGCACGAGATGGCCACGGGCTACATGCTGTCGCGCGGCATCATGCAGTGGTTCTGGGAGTGCTACGTCGAGAAGCCGGACCAGCTGCGAGACCCGCTCGTCTCGCCCGTGTTCGCGACGCAACTCGCCGGCCTGCCACCGGCCAGCATCACGACCGCGGAGTTCGATCCGTTGCGCGACGAGGGCGAGCAGTATGCCGATCACCTGCAGGCGGCCGGCATCCCGGTCGTCGTGCGGCGCTACAACGGCATGATCCATGGCTTCATCTCGATGCCGGCACTGACCGAGCAGGCCGCCAATGGCGTCGCCGACCTCGCGTCCGACCTGAAAGCCGCGCTGGCGCCGATCGGTGGCAGCCGCCTGGATACTGCGCAGCGCATGTACCAGCTCGCGCTGACGGGCGACTTCAAGACCGTCGAAACGCTGGTCACCGACGACTTCGCGATCCACGAAGCCAGCGCGCTGCCGTTCGGCGGCACCTATCGCGGCAAGGGCGCGCTACAGGAACTGCTGGTCAAGATCGGTGGCATGCTGAAGCTCAAGGACGTGCGCTTCGGCGGCTTCATGGAGGAAGGCGACAGCGTGGTTTCGCTGCTCGAACTGGTCGTCGATCGCGGCGGTCGCGACGAGATCATCCCGCTGATGGAACGCATCCGCTTCCGCGGCGCGCTGATCTGCGAGTTGCAGCCGTTCTACTTCGATTCGGCCCAGGTGCAGGCCTGCGTGCCACGCTGAGCGTGTCGGCCACCGTCGCCAGCCGTCCCCCTGAGGCGCGCGCCTGCGAATGGCGCGGCGTCGCGGGCAACCGCATCGTCGGCGAAGCCTTCGACGCCGACAGCCCCGTGACGGTCGTACTCGTGCATGGCGGAGGGCAGACGCGCCACACCTGGCGACGTGCCGCGCGCACGTTGCAGGCACAGGGCCTCGCCTGCCTGAGCTTCGACCAGCGGGGCCACGGCGACAGCGACTGGATCGACGACGGCAACTACCTGCTCGATTCGTTCCGCGACGACGCGCAGATCGTGCTCGACGCCTGGAACCGGCCCAGCGTGCTGATCGGCACCTCGCTGGGTGGCCTCGTCAGCCTGATGGTCGCGGGCCATGGCTCGCCGCTGGTGCGCGGCCTGGCTTTGATCGACACGGCGCCGCAGCTGAACCCGGCCGAGATCGACTGGCTCGTCGACTTCCTCGGCGCGGAAGCCGAGCGCGGCTTCGCGTCACCCGGCGACGCCGTCGCGCACCTGCAGCGCTTCTTCCCGGATCTCGCCGTGTCGGCCGAGAGCATCGAGAAGGGCCTGCGACGCGGCGCCGACGGCCGCTGGCACCGGCACTGGGACGTGCGGGTCGTGATCGGTCCCCTGAACTCCGTCGCGCTGCCGCACGAACAACGGCTGCACGAGATCGCGGCGCGCATCCGCGTGCCCGTCGCACTGGTCCGCGCCGGCGCCAGCCATCTCGTCAGCGATGCGGCCGTCGCGCGGCTGCGCGGCTGCGTGCCGCAGCTCGAGGTCCATGAACTGCCGGGCGCGCATCACCTGTTCAACAGCGCCGAGAGCCTGCAGATCGTCGCCCTGCTCGACGACTTCCTGAAACGCACCACCACATCTGTCTGAGGGACCGGACGATGCACACTGCTGCGATCAAGCGAACCGTCGGTGAAACACTGCGCCGCGTTGCCGGGCGGTTTCCCGAACGTGAAGCCATCATCATGCACGGGCGGCGCCTCACGAACGCCGACGTGCTGCGCGAAGCCGAAAGGCATGCCGCGGCGCTGGCGCGGCTCGGCATCGGCCGCGACGACCATGTCGGCATCCTCATGGCGAACTGCCTCGAGTACCTGTTGCTGTTCTACGGTTGTGCGCTGCTCGGCGCGCGCCCCGTGCACCTGAACTCGCGCTACAAGCGCGAGGACCTGCGCTACGTGATCGCCGACTCTGACATTCGCATCCTGTTCACGTCCGCGAAGCAGCGAGAACACACGGATTACGCACGGATGCTGTGCGACATCTACCCGGAGCTCCCGGGCTGGCGCTTCGGCGAGCCGCTGCACATCGCCGCCGCACCCCGGCTGCAGCAGGTGTTCGACCTGCACACCGGTGGCAGCACGCAATGGGGCCACGAGGCGCAGCTGTATCCGGCGGACCTCAAACCGCTGCCGAAGCTGCCGGCGATAGACCCCGAGGACATCGGCCTGATGATGTACACCTCGGGCACCACCGCGCACCCGAAGGCCTGTCTGCTGTCGCACCGCGCGCTCGAAGGTGCCGGCCACGCGCTCGCCGAACGCTGGCACATGGACGAGCACGATCGCTTCTGGGATCCGCTGCCGTTCTTCCACATGTCGACGATCCTGCCGCTCGCGGCCTGTCGCGCCAGCGGCGCCTGCTTCATCGCGCAGGAACACTTCGACCCGGGCGCATCGGTGCGCGAGATCGTCGATGAGCGCGCGACGATCCTGTTCCCGTCGTTCCCGACGCTGACGAATGCGTTGTTCGAGCACCCGACCTTCGACGCCAAGGCCATGGCTGCGGTGCGCATCATCAACAACGTCGGCCCGCCCGACCTGCTGCGCCGCTATGCCGCGCTGCTGCCGACTGCGACGCACGTGTCGGCCTACGGCCTCACGGAAGCCGGCGGCGTGATCGCGTTCCACGCGCCCGACGACCCGCCCGAGCTGCTGGCCGAAACCTCGGGCAAGGCCTTTGACGGCATCGAGGTGCGCATCGTCGACCCCGAGACGCTGCAGCCGCTGCCGACCGGCGCGCGTGGCGAGATCTGGATCAAGGGTCCGACGAACTTCAGCGGCTATTACAAGGATGCAGAGAAAACCGCGCAGACCGTGATGCCGGATGGCTTCCTGCGCAGCGGCGACCTGGGTTCGCTCGAGCCCAGCGGCCACATCCGCTATCTCGGTCGCATCAAGGACATGCTGAAGGTCGGCGGCGAGAACGTCGCCGCGATCGAGATCGAGAGCTGGCTCTGCACGCATCCGGCCGTCAAGGTCGCGCAGATCATCGGCGTCGCCGATGCGCGCCTGCAGGAAGTCGCCGCGGCATTCATCGAGCTGCGCGATGGCGCAACGGTGACGCCGCAGGAGTTGATCCGCCACTGCAAGGGCAAGATCGCGAGCTACAAGATCCCGCGCTACGTGCAGTTCGTGAACGAGTGGCCGATGAGCGCGACCAAGATCCAGAAGTTCCGGTTGCGCGACCAGGTCGACCCCGCCGCGCGCATCGAATCCAACGAGGTGACATGACCGCGGCGGTCACCTTGCTGGACCTCCCCGACCTCGACCCGGCCATCGAAGCCGCAACGGTCGGTGCGCCGCTGTGGCGCTGCGAACGCACCGGCATCTGGGTGGCGGAGTCACACGCACTGGTCAACGCCGTGCTGACGAACCCGACCGACTTCTCGAGCAAGGTCACGCTGACAGTGCTCGATGCTGGCTTTCCGGGCAGCGAGGTCGAAGCGATCTACCGCGCCGGCGGCGTGCCCTGGACGCGCACGCTGCAGACCAACGACCCGCCCGACCATCGCCGCTTTCGCGCGCTCGTCGAGCGCGTGTTCACGCCGTCGAAAGTCGAAGGCATGGCGGACAGCATCGCAGGGCACTGCGCGCAGCTGCTCGCCGCGTGGTCGCCGGGTGCGCGGGTCGATGCGATGGAGGCCTTCGCGATTCCGCTGCCGCTGCTCGTGATCGCCGAGCAGCTCGGCGTGCCGGCGGCGGATCGCGCGCATTTCAAGCGCTGGTCGGATGCTGCGATCCAGGCCATCGGGCTCGGCGCCACGCGCGACGAGCACCTCGACGCGGCGCGTTGCGGGGTCGAGTTCCAGCAGTACTTCGGTCCCATCCTCGCCGACCCGCGGCGGCGCCCGGAGGGTTCGCTGGTCGATCGCGTCGCGCTCGCCGCCGCACAGCCGGACACGCCGCTGACGCTGCCCGAGCAACTGTCGCTGCTGCACATGCTGATGATCGCCGGCCACGAGACCACCACCTCGACGCTGGGCTCGCTGCTCGCGCTGCTCGCGGAACGAGCCGATCTCGCCGACGCCGCGCGCGGCGACCCGCGCCTGCAGAAACGGCTCATTGAAGAAGTGCTGCGCCTCGCCGCACCGGTGCAGGGGCTGTTCCGCATCACGACGCGCGAACTGGAACTCGGCGGCGTCGTACTGCCCGCGCGCACTCGCATCTGCGTGCGCCTCGGCGCCGCGAATCGCGACGCCGCGCGGTTCCCCGCCGGCGATGCGCCCACGCTCGACGGTCCGCTCGCCGCGCATCTCGCGTTCGGCGCCGGCATCCACCATTGCATCGGCGCGCCGCTCGCCCGGCGCGAACTGGCGATCGCGCTCGAGGCGCTGCTGCAACGTTTCATGCGCTTCGAAATCCCGGCCGATGCCCGGCCGCTGCGCTGGTCGCGCAGCGTCATGACGCGCGGCCTGCTGTCACTGCCCCTGATCGGACACGCCACACCATGACACCACTCGCAGACGCCGACATCGTGCTCTCGCTGGGTCGCCGCTCGCCGCTCGGCAAGTTCGGTGGCGGGCTGCGCGACGTGCCGCTGACCGACCTCGCCTCGCAGACCGCGCGCGGCGCCGTCGCGGCCGCCGGACTGCGCATGGACCAGATCGACCACTTCGTCTTCGCGACCACGATTCCGACCGATCGCGATTCGCTTTTCGCGCATCGCGCGATCTGCGTCGCGGCAGGCTTTCCGATAGCGACCAGCGCGCTCGGCGTCGTGCGCGCCTGCGGCTCCGGCCTGCAGTCCATCGTCTCCGCCGCGCACCAGGTACTCGATGGTTCAAGCCAGATCGCGCTCGCCGGCGGCGCCGAGATCTTCAGCCGCGTGCCGTACGTCGTGACCACGGCGCGCTGGGGCCACAAGCGCGGCACCCAGCAGCTCGAGGACATGCTCGACTGGGCCTACCGCTGCCCGACCACGCTGCTGTACATGGGGGAAACCGCCGAGACGCTCGCCGCGCAGCACGGCTATACGCGCGAAGCCATGGACGACTGGGCGGTCATGAGCCAGGCGCGCGCGATCGCCGCGCAGGAGTCGGGCTTCCTCGGCGCACAGATCTGCGCGATCGACGCCCCTGCGGCGGAGGGCGCACCACGCGGCGCGCGCGTGCAATTCGCGGTCGACGAGTCACCGCGTCGCGGCATCACGCACGAGCGGCTCGCGGCGCTGAAGCCCGCGTTCAAGGCCGATGGCCGCGTCACGGCCGGCAACGCCTCGCCCGTGTCCGATGGCGCGGGCTTCATGGTCGTCGCCGATCGCGCCGCGCTGCGTGATGCCGGTGGCACCGCGCATGCGAAGCTGCTCGGTTGGGCGACGGTCGGCGTGCCACCCGAGAACATGGGCCATGGCCCCGTGCCCGCGATCCAGAAGCTGCTCGCGCGCCACGGACTGCGCGTGCAGGACATCGACTACTGGGAAATCAACGAAGCGTTCGCGGCCGTCACGTTGCACACCGAGGCGCAACTCGGCATCCCGCGCGACCGCACCAATCTCTACGGCGGTGGCATCTCCGTCGGCCATCCGCCCGGCGTCACCGGCGTGCGCATGACGCACACCGCGATCCAGCACCTGCGCGCGCGCGGCGGCGGACGCGCCGTCATGGCGATGTGCCTTGGCTCCGGCCAGGGCATGGCGATGCTGGTCGAGAGTTGCGATCATTGAACGACTGCCATAGTGCGACCGCATGAATCGAACGAGGGGAACCCGATGAACCAGCCCGATCTCGCCACCCGCATCCGCAAGCTCGAGGACCGCGAGGCGATCCGCGAACTCGTCGGCGCCTATGGCTACACGATCGACAACCGCGACATCGACGCGCTCGCCGAGCTGTTCTGCGTCGACGGCGTGCTGCAGTCCGCTGATGGCGTCATGAACGCGCAGGGTCGCGCGGCCGTCGTCGAGATGTACAAGGGGCGCTTCGCGGCGCTCGGGCCCACGTTCCACTTCACGCATGATCACGCGATCACGCTGGACGACGCCAACCCGGACCGCGCGCGCGGGATCATCGCCTCGCACGCCGAAGTCACGCGCAACGGCGAGACCATGCTCGCGGCGATCCGCTACCACGATGACTACCGCCGCGAAGGCGGCCGCTGGCGCTTCGCGAAGCGCGTGCTGCACTTTTTCTATTACACGCCTGTCGCCGAGTACATCGACTGCATGAAGAGCGCGCTGCGCCAGCGCGCCTACGGCGATCAGCGCCCGTCCGACTGGCCGGAGTCGCTCGCCAGCTGGCAGCGCTACAAGGGCACCCCGGGAGCGCGCTGATGAAACTCGACGGCCGCATCGCCTGGGTCACCGGCGGCGGCGCCGGCATCGGCGCCGCGATCGCGCGCGCCTTCGCCGCCGAACGCGCCCGCGTGTTCGTGACCGACATCAGCGCCGCCGCGGCCGAGAGCGTTGCCGAATCGATTCGCGCCGCCGGCGGCACCGCCTGGGGCATCGCGCAGGACGTCGCGCAGGAATCCGATTGGGACCGCGTGCTCGCCGACGTGCGGCGGCTCGGCGGCGGACTGCACGTGCTGGTCAACAACGCCGGCGTGACCACCAGCGGCGCGACCATCGAGACCATGGAGTTCGCCGACTGGCGGCGCGCGCTCAGCGTCAACCTCGACGGCGTGTTCCTCGGCACGCGGCTCGCGATCCGCGCGATGAAACACAACGCGCCGCCCGGCGGCAGCATCATCAACGTGTCGTCGGTGTACGGTTTCGTCGGCGTCGTCGGCGCGCCCGACTATGTCGCCGCGAAGGGCGGCGTGCGGCTGTTCAGCAAGGCCGCCGCGCTCGAATGCGCGCAGTGCGGTTACCCGATACGCGTGAATTCATTGCACCCGGGCTACGTGCAGACACCGATGCTCGAGAACGGCCTCGCGCGCATGGTCGCGAGCGGCGCGTTCCCCGACGTGCAGACCGCGACCGCGACGATCGCGAGCCTGCACCCGATGAACCGCCTCGCGACACCCGAGGAGATCGCGAAATCCGCCCTGTTCCTCGCCAGCGACGACTCGAGCTTCATGACGGGGGCGGAGCTGGTGGTGGATGGGGGCTATACGGCGCGGTGAGCGCGCGGTCGAGCATTTCCAGCAGCGTCAGCGCGCCGTCCCCGTAGGCGACCCTGTTCCAGTCGGGGTCGATGCGGTCGAGCACCCGCGCGATGCCGAGGCCGAGGTCCTGCGACCAGCGTTCACCGCGCGTCGCGAAGCCGCTCAAGGCGACCTGCTCCGGCACGGCATCGCCGACCGCGCCCGTGGTCAGCGCCTGGACCGCGAGCCACTGGCCCGATCCTTCCAGGGTCAGGAACAGATCCTCGACGCGGTGCAGCGCCGCTGGACGCTGCGCGAACGCCCGGTTGCGATGCGCGATCATTGCAGCACGGACCGTCCGCGCCGCCGCGATGACCTCAGCCACAGACGGCGCGCGCGCAGCGCGGCGAAAGCCCTCGATCTGCTGGCGCATCTCGCGGGTGAAATCCGCATCCGCCGAGAACAGCGTTTGCACCAAATCGTCGTCCAGCGACAGACCCATGGCTGCAACGCCGGGGGTGGTGCGCAGCTCGCGCAGATAGCTGTCGAACTGCCAGACATGACTCAGCTCGTGCGCGAATACCGCGAAGGTGAACTGCTCGAGCGGCAGCTCGCTGCTGAAGCCGTGCGCGCGCCACACGCTGGGCAGCGCCATGACGAAGAAGGCCTGTGCGGCCTCCCGCGCGGGCGCTGCGAACGCTGTGATGCCGACCGGGATGACCGCGCCGTTCGGGACGGCGACGCGCCCGGAATGCGCCGCCGCTGACCTGATCCCGCTCGCCAGGTCGATCGTGACGACGCAGGCCGCATCGAAGAGGATCGCCGTAGTGCGCAGCCCGGACGGTCGGTCGATATGCCTTTGCGCCAGCGACTGCCAGCCTGCCAGCGCCTGCGCAAGCCACGCCGAATCGGCCGGCGCGAGCGCGCACGCGTTGTTGACTTCAGCAACATCCGCGTGGCTGACGCGCGGACTGGCGCAAGCGGTCAGCACCAACAATGCAAAGATGCCGCCTGCCGCCAACCGCGAAGCAGGCGCACAGTGCGGGGACACGCACTCGATCATGTCGGGACCGGGCGTGCGCCGCGGAACGCAGCGCCGGTTTGGCCGCGACGCGGTATTCACGGCGTCCCCGCGCTACGCCCCGATCCTGAACCCCTCGTACCCATTCGCCGCGACCTTGTCGCAGATCTCGCGATACACGCCGACGCCGCCGACGTAGGGCATGAACACGCGCGGCTTGCCCGGGATGTTCGCGCCGATGTACCAGGAGTTGGCTTTAGGGAACAGCGTCGTGTCGGCGACTTCGTTGACGTGCGCGACCCACTTCTCTTCGGCGTCGCGCGTCGCTTCGATGACAGGCGCGCCGCGGTCGCGCAGATGCTTGATGCAGGCAACGATCCACTCGACGTGCTGCTCGATCGACACGACGACGTTGCTGAGCACCGAGGGACTGCCGGGCCCGGTCACGGTGAACAGGTTCGGGAAGCCTTCCATCATCAGGCCGAGATAGGCTTTGGGGCCCTCCGCCCACTTCTGCTGCAGCGCCACGCCGTGGCGACCACGGATGTCGACGGCGAGCAGCGCGCCGGTCATCGCATCGAAGCCGGTCGCATAGACGAGGCTGTCGAGCTCGTAATGCTTGCCCTGGGTGCGCAAGCCGGTCTCGGTGATCTCGACGATCGGGTCGCTGCGCACATCGACGAGCGTGACGTTGTCGCGGTTGTAGGTCGCGTAATAGTCGGTGTCGACGCAGATGCGCTTCGCGCCCAGCGGATGGTCGGTCGGCGTCAGCAGTGCTGCCGTCTTCGGGTCCTTGACGATGCTGCGGATCTTGTCGCGGACGAACTGCGCCACGGTTTCGTTCGCCGCATCGCTCGCGAGCAGGTCGGCATAGGCCACGAGCATCGGCGTCGCGCCGCCGGCCTGCCAGGCCGCCTCGTACTGCTGCTGCCGATCGGCCGCCGGGACATCGAGCGCCATCTGCATGTTGATGTCCCAGGGCACGCCGAACAGCGACACACGCGCCTTGGCGTTGTGCTCGGCCTGGATGCGGCGCCGCTCCTCGATCTCGGCCGGGGTCAGTGGCCGGTTGTGCGCCGGAATGCTGAAGTTGGGCGTGCGCTGGAACACATAAAGGCGCTTGGCCTGTTTCGCGATCTGCGGAATGACCTGGATGCCCGATGAGCCGGTGCCGATCACGCCGACGGTCTGGCCGGTGAAATCGATATTGTCTTTCGGCCAGTGCCCGGTGTGATACGACGGGCCCTTGAAGCTGTCGCGCCCCGGGAACTCCGGTACCCGCGCGGTCGACAGGCAGCCCGTCGCCATGATCAGCCAGTGCACGTCGTAGTGCTCGCCGCGATCGGTGCGCACCTGCCAGCGCTGGCGTGCATCGTCGTAATGCGCGGCGGTCACGCGCGTCTCGAGCTGGATGTCGCGGCGCAGGTCGTAACGGTCGGCAACGTGGTTCAGATAGCGCAGGATTTCGGGCTGCGCCGGATACTTCTCGCTCCACTGCCACTCGCGCTGCAGCGCGGGGTCGAAGGTGTAGCAGTAGCTCATGCTCTCGACGTCGCAACGCGCGCCTGGATAGCGGTTCCAGAACCAGGTGCCGCCGACGCCGTCGCCCGCTTCGATCACCCTGACTGACAACCCCATGCCTCGCAGCAGGTGCAGCAGGTACATGCCGGAGAAGCCGGCGCCGACGACGAGCGCATCGAGCTGGCGCGCAGAAGCTGACTGGGACATCGTTCGTACCCCCTCGGTACGGTGAAACCGCCGTGGCATTCTGCCATCATCGACGGGCGTCGACTCAAGAGGGGGAATCGATGCGTGATGTCATGATGCAGCGCGTTGTACTGGTGGCCCTGGCCGCCCTAACGATCGTTTGGTCGGCGGGTGCGCCTGCGCGTGAACCACCGGCGGCAGCCGCAGACTGGACCGGCTACGGCCGCACCCACGATGAACAGCGCTTCGTGCCGCTGGACCAGATCAACCGCCGCAACGTCGGCCGGCTGGGCCTCGACTGGGCGCTGGACATCCCCGACGCGATCGCCTTCAACAGCACGCCGCTGGCGGTCGATGGCGTGCTGTATTTCTCGGGTGACCGCACGATCGTGCGCGCCGTCGACGCCCGCAGCGGCCGGCTGCTGTGGACCTACGACCCGCAGGTCTGGAAGCACGCGCCGCGCCACATGGCGATGGGCTGGAACACGAACCGCGGCATCGCCTACATGGATGGCCGCATCTTCGTTGGTGCCACCGATGGCCGGCTGATCGCGCTCGATGCGAAGTCCGGCGAGGCCGTCTGGGTCAACCGGCACTTCGCCGCGGAAGAGAAGCGCTCGATCACCGGTCCGCCCCGTGCCGCCGATGGCAAGGTGTTCATCGGTCATGGCGGCGCCGAGTTCGGCAACCGCGGCTATGTCGACGCATTCGATGCTGCGACCGGCGAGCGCCTGTGGCGCTTCTACACGGTGCCAGGCAACCCGTCCGACGGCTTCGAGAACGCCGCGATGGAGATGGCGGCGAAGACCTGGCACGGCCAGTGGTGGAAGTACGGCGGCGGCGGCACGGTCTGGCACGCGATCGTCTACGACCCCGAGTTCGACCAGGTCTATCTGGGCGTCGGCAACGGCGACCCCTGGGATTACGACCGCCGCAGCGAGGGCAAGGGCGACAACCTGTTCCTGACCTCGATCGTCGCGCTGAAGGCAGACACGGGCGAGTATGTCTGGCATTACCAGATGAACCCGGCCGAGCAGTGGGACTACAAAGCTACGGCCGACATCATCCTCGCCGACGTCAAGATCGGCGGCACGCCGCGCAAGGTCTTGATGCAGGCGCCGACCAATGGCTTCTACTACGTGCTCGACCGCGCGACCGGCAAACTGCTCTCGGCCGAGAAGTATGCCGAGGTCAACTGGGCCGAGCGCATCGACATGACGACGGGCAGGCCCGTCGAGAACCCCAAGGCACGGCCGCAGGGCGACGAGAAGTTCACGCAGTGGCCCGGTCCCTGGGGCGCGCACAACTGGCACGCGATGTCGTACAGCCCGCGCACCGGCCTCGCCTACATCCCGACGATGCACATGTCGGGCACCTACTCGCGCGTGCCGGCCACGCCGTTCCGCGACAAGTTCTTCACTATTGGAATGAACATCGAGCACCAGACCGATCCGGCCGAGACGTCCGGCGGCCTGCTCGCCTGGGACCCGGTCGCGCAGAAGGCGCGCTGGAAGGTCGATTACGCGCCGGTCTGGAACGGCGGCACGCTCGCGACGGCCGGCGATCTCGTGTTCCACGGCACGGCCGATGGCCTGTTCCGCGCGTTCGACGCGCGCAACGGCCGCGAGCTGTGGCGCAGCGATGTCCAGCGCGGCATCAGCTCCGCACCGATCAGCTACAGCGTCGACGGCCGCCAGCATGTCGCGGTGCTCGTGGGCTGGGGCGGGCTCGCCGCCTTCGGCAATGCCGCGTTCCAGAAAAGCGTTTACAAGTACAAGGGCCCTGGCATCCGGCTGTTGAGCTTCAGCCTCGATGGCAGGGGTTCGCTGCCGCCGCTGCCATCCGACGCGAGCCGCTTCATGCCCGCCGATCCCGGTCCCGCGCCCATCGACGACGCGGCCGCCAGCCGCGGCTTCCTGCTGTACCACCTGTCGTCGTGCGCGGTCTGTCATGGCGGCGGCGCGGTCTCGAACGGCGCCGGCGGACCGGACCTGCGCGAATCGACGCTGGCGATGGATTACGCGTCGTTCCGCGCCGTCGTCGCGGACGGTGCGGCGCTGCCGCTCGGCATGCCGATGTTCAACGACCTCAGCGAGTCGGAGCTGCGCGACGTGCACGCCTACCTCCGCCAGCAGGCGGCCGCGGCGCGGGTCGCGACGGAGGGCGCGTCCGCAAACGACGCCCGCTGAACATACGGTTGCGCGCCCGACTGTTGCCGTCTCACCACATTGCCGCGCGGCTATGGATACTTGACCGGGCAATACGTATATTCCCGAACGTTCGGTCGGTAGCTATTTCGCCGCAGACCATGGGAATTGAGGGGGATCCGATGAAGACCATCATGTCGGTGCGCCTGGCGCGTGCCGGATTGGTGTTGCTGGGCGCGGGCGCGATGCTGCCTGCCATGTCCCAGGACGCCCCGCGCGAAGCCACGAGCGCTCTCGAAGAAATCATCGTCACGGCGCAGCGCCGCGAGGAAAGCGCGCAGGACGTACCGATCTCCCTGACCGCGCTCGATGCCAACCAGATCGAAAAGAGCTATGCGCGCGACATCCAGGACGTCGAGAACCTCGTCCCGAACCTGATCATCGACCCGACGCTGGGCAATGGCACGGCTTCGATCTCGATCCGCGGCTTCCAGCTGAACGATGTCGAGAAGTCGTTCGATCCGGCGGTCGCCGTGTATCTCGATGGCGTCTATCTGGCCAACACGACCGGCGCGCTGCTGCAGATGTACGATGCCGAAGCCGTCGAAGTGCTGCGCGGCCCACAGGGCACGCTGTTCGGCCGCAACACCATCGGTGGCCTGCTGAACATCCGTCGCGCAGCACCCACCGGTGAGTTCGGCGGCAAGTTCGCGCTGAACTTCGGGCGCTTCAACCAGCTCGACGCCCGGGCGGTGCTGAATTTCGACGCGTTGGCGGACGGCAAGTTCGCCCACAAGCTGTCCGTGGTGCGCCAGGACGGTGGCGGCTACTTCAACAACGTGACCCGCGGCGTGCGCGAAGGCGACACCGACTTCACGGGCGTGACTTGGTCGGCGCTGATCAAACCCTCCGACAACTTCGATGCGCTGCTGACGCTCGATTACTTCGATGACACCTCGCCGACGCGGCCGGTGACGTCGCTGACGGCGACGGGTGAAGCGTTCTGCCCGCCGGGACTGACGGCGGGGCAATTGGGTTGCGGACGACCGAAGTCGGATGCCGTGTGGCATCGCTCACCGACGACCTCGCTGGACCAGGCGGCTTTCGTCGAAACCAAGGCCGCGACGCTGAACATGACCTGGCGCCTGTCGGACGCCCACAAGCTGGTGTCGATCACCGGCTGGCGTGATGTCGAAGACGACGCGCTGCAGGAATTCGATGGCGTCGCCGCGCCCGTGTTCTGGACGCAGCGTCCGCAGACCAGCACGCAGTTCAGCCAGGAGCTGCGGCTCGAATCCGACTGGGCCGGCGGGCGCGTCAAGTCCGTCGCGGGTCTGTACTATTTCGACAACGAGTACGAGCTGAACCAGCAGACGTTCTCGCCGGCCTTCTTCGGCGATCCGACGCTGCCGATGGGCATCGCGTTCTCGGCGCGCAATTTCTCGCAGGACGTCGAGGCGCAGGCCGCGTTCGCGCAGATCGACTGGAACGTCACCGACAACCTGATCCTGAGCCTCGGCGGCCGCTACTCGAAGGAAGACAAGGCAGCCCGCGGCACCGAGTTCCTGCAGATCAACGGCGTCGGTCTCGTGCCGCAGATCAGCTATGGCGACGACCCGAGCCGCCCGGCCTACGTGGGCACGTTCGTCGACCCCGGCACCGGCCAGACCCTCGCAGCCACCGGTGTCGCCGACTTCTCGAAGTTCACGCCGCGCGTGAACCTGACGTGGAAGTGGGACGCGGGCAAGCTCGCCTATGTCACCTACTCGAAGGGATATCGTTCGGGCGGGTTCAACGGTCGCGCCAGCGGCCCGTCGACGCTCGGTCCCTACCAGCCCGAAGAAGTCGAGACGATCGAGATCGGCGCAAAGACCCAGTGGCTCGACAACCGCCTGCGCTTCAATGCGGCGATCTTCGACACCGACTACCAGGACAAGCAGGAAGACGTCGTATTCCCGGATCCGATCGCAGTGACCGTGACGCTGGTCCAGAACGCGGCTTCGGCATCGATTCGCGGCGCCGAGTTCGAACTGCTCGGCATCCCGACCGATGGCCTGACGCTGGGCCTCAACATCGGCCTGCTGGACGCGAAGTACGACAGCTGGAGCGTGCCGGGATTTGCCGGTGGCACCGTCGACAAGAGCGGCTTCGAGCTGCGGCGCGCACCGGAGTTCACCGCGTCGTTCAATGCCCAGTACGAGCAGCCGCTCGGCAACGGCAACTTCCTGGTCTATGGCCTGAACTACTCGTTCAAGGACGACTACTACGTCATCGCGAACACGGTGCAGCGCCCGGAGGCGCAGGACTCGGGTCGGGTCGATGCGTTCGGCATGCTTGACGCGTCGATCAGCTACGAAACCGAGAGCTGGAGCGTGTCGCTGTGGGGCAAGAACCTGACCGAAGAGGATTACTTCCTGCACGTGCTCGACGTCGGCACGAACTACAATGCCGGCGCGAACAACGCGCCCGTGCCGGTCGCGGGCCTGTGGACCTTCGGCACGATCAACCCGCCGCGTACGTACGGCGTGGAGTTCCGCTTCAAGTTTTGATGAGGGGGACGACGGGGGATGGAGAAAGGGGCCGCAAGGCCCCTTTTTCTTGCCGCGGCCTTTTCACGGTCGCGAGGTTTCCCGGCGGTGTACACGCGTGTTAGCTTCAACGCTACAGCGCGGAGGCCGCGGCGATGTCGAGTATCGATAACAACAACACTCGGCATGAGCCGGGCCTTGCCCCCGTGGCGGCCCCGCCCGCCCGGGTCAATACCCTCACGTCCCGCAGCGCCTGGGAAACCGCGCGCGCTGCCTGCGTCGCCGATCCCGGTCGCTATCACGGCGACATCGCGCGTCGCGAGATCCACTGGTTCGAACCCTCGGTCGGCACCCATGGCGCGTGGCTGAGCTGGGATGACGCAGCCCGCGCCTGGCGCGGTTGGGATGCGCGCACTGGCTTGCCGGTCGCGCCCTCGATGCTGAACGCGGACTGGCGGCCCTGGCAGCGCGCCTTCGACGACAGCGAGGCGCCATTCTATCGCTGGTTCAGCGGCGGCCTGACCAACGCCTGCTTCAACGAAGTCGATCGGCACGTGCTCGCGGGCCACGGCGACGAAGCGGCGCTGTGGTTCGAGGGCGACCGCTGGGATCAATCGCTCGACGGCGGGCGCGGCGGCCCGGTCGTCTCCTACAGCGTGTCGCGCAAACAGCTGCTGCTGGAGACCGCGCGGTGCGCGCTCGCGCTGCGCAGCCTGGGCCTCGGCACCGGCGATCGCATCGCGATCAACATGCCGAACGTCCCGGAGCAGCTGTACTGGACGGAAGCCTGCAAGCGGCTCGGCATCGTCTACACGCCCGTGTTCGGCGGCTTCAGCGACAAGACGCTGTCGGATCGCATCCACAACGCCGGCGCGCGCATCGTCATCACGGCCGATGGCGGCTATCGCAACGCGCAGATCGTGCCCTTCAAGGAGGCCTACACCGATCCGGCACTCGACGGCTACGTGCCCGCCGAAGTCGCGGTTGCCGCCGTCGAGCAGTCGCTCGCGTCGCTGTCGCTGCCGGCCGCGCAGGCCGCCGCGATCCTCGCCGGCGCGCGCAACGCCGTCGCCAACGAGATCACGCTCGAGCGTTCGGATGTCATGCGCGGCGTCGGCCGAGCGCTCGAACAGATCGGCGGTCTCGGCTCGGCCGAGGCGAGCCGCATCCGCACCGCCATCGCCGAAGCGCTGGTCGCGACGCCGCCGCGCGTCGACACCGTCATCGTCGTGCGCCACGCCGCGCAGCCCGACTTGCTGTGGCGCGCCGAACGCGACCGCTGGGCCGATGACCTGACCGACGTCGCCACGATCGAGCTGCTGGCAGCCGCGCGCAGCGCGGGCTTCGCGGTACAGACCGAGCGAGACCTGCTCGCGCTGGCCGACGCGGACTTCGTGCGCGCGATCTGGGCAGGCATTCCGCCCGAACCGCTCGACGCCGAGTTCCCGCTGTTCTTCATCTATACGTCGGGCTCGACCGGCAAGCCGAAGGGCGTCGTGCACGTGCACGGCGGTTACGTCAGCGGCGTCGCGCACACCATGCGCGTCGCGTTCGATGCGCAGCCGGGCGAAGTGATGTACGTCGTCGCCGATCCGGGCTGGATCACCGGCCAGAGCTACATGATCTGCGGCGCGCTGACGACGCGCGTGACGACGGTCATCGCCGAGGGCGCGCCGGTGTTCCCGAGCGCCGGGCGCTTCGCGAGCATCATCGAGCGTCTCAAGGTCAGCATCTTCAAGGCCGGCGTCACCTTCCTGAAGACGGTCATGACCGACCCGCAGAGCGCGCTCGACGTCCGCACCTACTCGCGCGACTCGCTGCGCGTCGCGACATTCTGCGCCGAGCCGACGTCGCCCGTCGTGCAGAAGTTCGGCATGGAACTCGTCACGCCCTGGTACATCAACTCGTACTGGGCGACCGAGCACGGCGGCATCGTCTGGACCCACCTGTACGGCAACGCGGAGTTCCCGCTGCGCGCCGATGCGCACACCTACCCGTTGCCGTGGGTGATCGGCGATGTCTGGGTGCCGGACAGCGAGCCGGATGCCGAAGGCCGCGTCGTCGCGCGCCCGGCCGAACTCGGCGAGAAGGGCGAAATCGTGATCGCCGCGCCCTACCCTTACCTGTGCCGCACGATCTGGGGCGACGAAGCGAACTTCCGCGTCGAAGGCCGGCGCGTCGCGCGCGGCTGGCGCGGCGACTTCGATCGCTACCGCAAGACCTACTGGACGCGCTGGCAGGGCCGCCATGCATACACGCAGGGCGACTTCGCCGTGAAGTACGACGACGGCGGCTTCTCGCTGCACGGGCGCTCCGACGACGTCATCAACGTGTCGGGCCACCGGCTCGGCACCGAAGAAATCGAAGGCGCGATCCTGCGGGACAAGCAGATCAACCCGGATTCACCGGTCGGCAACGTCATCGTCGTCGGCGCGCCGCACGCGCAGAAGGGCCTGACGCCGCTCGCTTTCGTCAAACCCGCGCCGGGCCGCAAGCTCTCCGCCGATGATCGCCGCCGGCTCATCGAGACCGTGCGCCAGGAGAAGGGCCAGGTCGCCATCCCCGAGGATTTCGTCGAGGTCACGCAGTTTCCCGAGACGCGCAGCGGCAAATACATGCGCCGCATGGTGCGCGCGCTGGTCGAAGGCCACGACGTCGGCGACACGTCGACGCTGCGCAACCCCGAATCCATCGATGAACTGCGCCGTGCGATCGCGGCCTGGCAGGAACGCCAGCGCGTCGCCGACGAGCAGCAGCTGTTCGAGGACTTCCGCTACTTCCGCATCCACTACCACGCGATCCGCAAGCGGCGCGGCAAGGCCGCGGATCGCATCGCGCTGGTCACGGTCACGAACCCGCCCGTCAACGCGCTGAACGAACGCGCGCTCGACGAGCTCAACATCGTGATCGACCATGTCGCGCGCCGCGACGACGTCAAGGCCGTGGTCTTCACCGGCCAGGGCACGGCCGCGTTCGTCGCGGGCGCGGACATCCGCCAGCTGCTCGAGGACGTGCACACGCTCGAAGAAGCACTGCCGCTGCCGAACATCGCGCACCTCGCGTTCCGCAAGATCGAAAGCATGCCGAAGCCCTGCATCGCGGCGATCAACGGCGTCGCGCTCGGCGGCGGCATGGAGTTCGCGATGGCCTGCCACGTGCGCGTCGCCGAGGCGACCGCGACGTTCGGCCAGCCCGAAGTACGGCTGAACCTGCTGCCGGGCTATGGCGGCACGCAGCGCCTGCCGCGCCTGCTCGAGCAGGCCGGGCACGCACAGCCGCTGGTGCGCGCGCTCGAGATCATCATGGGCGGCCGCACCTTCGAAGCCGAAGAGATGCAGGCCGATGGGCTCGTACACGCGCTCGCCGGCCGCGGCGCTGCCGCCGACGAAGACGTCGTGCAGCTCGCGACGCGGCTTGCGCTCGAGTACGCCGCGGCGCCGCAGGGCCGCAACCTCGTCGCGAAGACGTTCGCGGCGCGCAACGCGGCGACGGCCGCATGGCAGGGCGCGGGCGCTGATCGCCTCGATGCCGCGATCGCGGATGCCGAAGTGCAGCGACTGCTCGCGCAGGCGCGTCGCGTCGGACGTGGCCCCACGGCCGAGCGCATCCTCGACGCGGTGCGCACCGGCTGGACCCAGGGCGTGCCCGCGGGTCTCGCGCGCGAGGCGCAGCTGTTCGCCGAAGCCATCGTCGACCCGGCCGGCGGCAAGGCCGGTATCCGCGCCTTCCTCGACAAGCAGGCCGCACCGCTGCCGACGCGGCGCGACGTCACGCCCGCAGCGGACCGCGTGCCGGCGCTGCTGCGCAGCGGCGAGCTGCTGCCGGTCGGCGCGCCGTTCTTCCCGGGCCTGACGCCGATGCCGCGCTGGCAGTACGGCCACGCCGTCGTGAAAGACCCGGCCACCGGCGCGCCCGCGCACGGCCTGCCGAAAGACGCCGAGCGCGAGATCCTCGTGCCGGTGCCGACGCCGGGGCCGAACGAGGCTGTCGTCTATGTGCTCGCGTCCGAAGTGAACTTCAACGACATCTGGGCAATCACCGGCATCCCGGTGTCGCCTTTCGAGAACCACGATCTCGATTACCAGGTCACGGGCTCGGGCGGCGTCGCGCTGGTCGCGGCGATCGGCAGCGAGCTCAAGCGCGAGGGCCGGCTCAAGGTCGGCGACCTCGTCACCGTGTACTCGGGCCAGAGCGACCTGCTGTCACCGTATGCCGCGCGCGATCCGATGTACGCCGGCTTCTCGATCCAGGGCTACGAGACGGATACCGGCAGCCACCAGCAGTTCCTGCTCGTGCAGGGGCCGCAGCTGCACAGTGTGCCGCCGGATCTCACGCTCGAGGCCGCGGGCTCCTATGTGCTGAACCTCGGCACCGTCGTGCGCGCGCTGTTCACGACGCTGCAGATCGAATCCGGCCGCACACTGTTCGTCGAGGGCGCGGCCACCGGCACCGGCTTCGAGGCGATGAAGAGTGCGTCGCGCAATGGCCTCGTCACCGTCGGCGGCGTCTCGAGCGCCGACCGCGCGGCGTTCATCGGCCAGCATGGTGCCGCCGGGGCGATCAACCGCCGCGACCCGCGCTGGGCGCAGGCCTACACGCTGGTGCCCAAGGACCCGGCGGCGATCGCGCAGTGGGAAGCGGCGGGTGAGCCCATCCTCGACGAGATGCGGCGGCAGACCGGCGGCCGGCTCGCCGACTACGTCGTCTCGCATGCGGGTCAGGAATCCTTCCCGCGCTCGTTCCAGCTGCTCGCCGAGAACGGCACGCTGACCTTCTACGGCGCGACCAGCGGCTACTGGTTCTCGTTCGTCGGCAAGCGCGGCTCTGCGTCACCTGAAACCATGCTGCGCCGCGCGCGGCTGCGCGCCGGTGAAGCCGTGCTGCTGTACTACGGCGTCGGCAGTGCCGAGTTGCAGGATCGCGTCGGCCTCGAAGCCATCGAAGCCGTGCGCGCCGCAGGCGGCCGGCTCGTCGTCGCCACGGCCAGCGACGCGCAGCGCGAGTTCGTGCAGTCGCTGGGCTTTGGCGACGCCGTGCGCGGCGTCGTGTCCATCGAGGAAATCCGCCGCAAGGAAGGCGCCGACTTCGACTGGCCCGATGCGCTGCCCGCGATGCCGGATTCCAAGCGCGACACGGCGAAGTTCAAGGAAGCCGTGCGGCAGTTCCAGGAACGCACGATGAAGCCGTTCGGCGGCGCGATCGGCCGCTGGCTGCGCAGCGCCGACAATCCGCGCGGCTATCCGGACCTGATCATCGAACGCGCCGGCCACGATGCGCTCGCCGCGTCGACGTCGCTGGTCAAGCCGTTCACGGGCCGAGTCGTCTACTGCGAGGAACTCGCCGGCCGCCGCTACACGTTCTACGCGCCGCAGGTCTGGATGCGCCAGCGCCGCATCCTGATGCCGACCGCGACGATTGCCGGCACGCACCTGTGCAATGCCTACGAGGTCGCACGCATGAACGAGATGATCGCCGCCGGCCAGCTCGAAGTCAGCCCGCCGACGGTCGTGCCCTGGCAGGACCTGCCGCGCGCGCACCAGAGCATGTGGGACAACACCCACGCGGGCGCCAACTATGTCGTCAACCACGCGCTGCCCCGCGAAGGGCTGCGCAGCCGCGATGAGCTGTTCCAGGAATGGGGAGCCTCGAAGTGACCAGCCGCAAGACGCCGACGAAGAAGCGCGCCGCGAGCGCCAAGCCCGCCTCGACCTCGTCCGCCGTCAAGGCACGCAGCGCCCGCGGTGCCGTCCGCGGCGCGATGCGGCCCGGCCGCCTGATTGGCAAGGTCGCTCTCGTGACGGGCGCCGGCGGCAACATCGGCGAAGTGATCGTGCGCCGCTACCTCGAGGAAGGCGCGCGCGTCGTCATGGTCGGTCGCAATCGCGACAAGCTCGAAGCGACGCGGGTCGCCCTGCTCAAGGCCACGGGGGCACCAGCCGAGCACGCGGTCGTCATCGCATTCGACGCGTCCGACCCCGGCAAGGCACGCGCCGGCGTCGATGCGGCCATCCAGCGCTACGGCCGGCTCGACATCCTCGTCAACAACGCGGGCTCCGCCGGCCCGAAGCAGATCATCGAGAACCTGCCGCTGACGCGCGAGGAACTCGACACGCACCGCGCCCAGGGCTCGACCGACACCGAGACCGTGCGTGACGCTGCCGGCAACCTGCTCGGCCTGACCTGGAACATGGTCCGCGCGGCGCTGCCGCACCTCAAGCCGGGCGCGAGCATCATCAACGTCTCGACGATCTTTTCGCGCACGAAGTACTTCGGCCGCGCCGCTTACGTCGTGCCGAAGGCCGCGATGAACGCGTTCTCGCGCCAGCTTGCGCTGCAGATCGGCAGCCGCGGCATCCGCGTCAACATCGTCTACCCGGGCCCGATCGAGAGCCAGCGCATCCGCACCGTGTTCAGCGCGATGGACAAGCTGCGCAAGGCCACGCCGGGCACGACCGCCGAGGAGTTCCTGTCGACGATGGCGTTGGCGCAACCCGAACACAAGGGCCCACCGACGCGCACGCTGCCGACGGTCGAGGATGTCGCCAATACCATGGTGTTCCTCGGCAGCGACGAGTCCCGCGCGTTCAGCACGCAAGGCTTCGAAGTCACGAACGGCATGCAGGTCTGGCAGGAGTCGCGCTCTACCTGGGTGTCGCGTCCCGAGCTGCGCACGGTTGACGGCACCGGCTCCACGGTGCTGGTCGCCGCGGGCGACCAGATCGCCGACGCCCTGCTGATCGCCCGTACCCAGGCGAACTGCGGCGCGCATGTGCTGCTCGGCCTGGGTTCCGAAGAGGCCGTCAACGCGGCGCGCAGCGCGCTGAGCAAGGAAGGGCCGGACACCCGCATCGACGCCGTGCTGTTCGATCGACGTCGCGCAGGCACCCTGTCGTCGGTGCTGGCGCGGATGGAGCCCGGCCAGTGGTTGCACGGCGCCATTGTCCTGCCCGCGTTCGGGGCGTGGCGCTTCCAGGCGCCGCTCGCCGAAGCGACGGACACGGATGTCGACACCTTCCTGGGTGCCGAACTGACCGGCGCGATCAGCATCGCGCGCGAGCTCGCGCGCGTCTGGCACAAGCATGCGCCCGCCGGCAGCAATCCGCGCACGTTGTTCATGTCGAACGGCAGCGACGCCGCCGGCAACGCCTATGCCGACATACTCCGTGCCGGCGTCGAAGAACTCGTCCGTGTCTGGCGCGACGAGAGCCAGACCCGCTTCGAGGCCGGCGACCGGCCGGCGGCCGAATGGTCCAACCAGATCCTGCGTTGGACCAATTCCGAGGAGCACGGCCTGCTGTTCGCATCCAGCCAGGCCGCGCGCCTGCTCTACACGAAGCGCCGCGTGCCGCAGGTCAGCCTGTACATGCCATCGGCCATCGTCGATGCGACCGGCTCGACCCGCCCGAACTTCGGCTGGATCGAGTCACTGATGGGCCTGCACCTTGGCAAGACCGTGCTGATCACGGGCGGTTCCGCAGGCATTGGTGGCCAACTCGGTCGACTGCTGGCGATCGCAGGCGCGCGCGTCATGCTGACCGCGCGGCGTGAGAGCCAGCTTCGCGAGCTGCGCGACAGTGTCGTCGCCGAGCTCGAGGAAATCGGCTACAACCGGCCGCAGGACCGCGTGCACATCCTCGCCGATATCGATGTCGCGGACGAAGCCGGCCTCGCCCACGCGCTCGATGTCACGCTCAAGACCTTTGGCCGACTCGATTACCTGATCAACAATGCCGGCGTGTCGGGGGCCGAGCAGATGGCCGTCGACCTGCCGATCGAGGCGTGGCGCACTACGCTGAACGCCAACCTCGTGTCGAACTACTCGCTGATCGAGAAGGTCGTCGGCCTGATGAAGCAGCAGGGTTCGGGCTACATACTGAACGTCAGTTCGTATTTTGGTGGCGAGAAGTACATCGCCGTGCCTTACCCGAATCGTTCGGACTACGCGGTCTCCAAGGCCGGCCAGCGCGCGCTGGTCGAGAACCTCGCGCGCTTCGTCGGCCCCGAGATCCAGATCAACGCGATCGCCCCGGGGCCGGTGGAAGGACAGCGCCTCAAGGGCAAGGACGGCAAGGCCGGGCTGTTCGACCGGCGTGCCAAGCTGATCCTCGAGAACAAGCGATTGAACCAACTGCACGGTGCGGTGCTGCAGGCACTTGAAGCGGGTACGCCGCTGGGCGACGTGCTGATGGCGTTGTCCTCCAACGATCTGGGGCTGCTGCAGGCCGACGGCGTACCGGATCCGCTGCGCCAGATCGCGACACGCATCAAGGGCGAGGCGCGCGGCAAGGAAGAGGCGCGGCATTCTTCCTTCCACTTCGCGATGACGCGCGCCATGGCGCAGAAGCTGGTCGATCGGCTCGCCAACGGCGGCGTGATCCTCGATCGGAAGCAACGCGCCAAGGCGGACCGTTGGGTCGGCGACCTGCCGGACGCACCCGAACCTTTCGTCGACCCCGCGCGGATACAGGCCGAAGCGGAGAAAATTCGCGTCGGCGTCATCGGCATGCTGCACCTGAACAAGATGCCGACCGAGACGGACGTCGCCCTCGCGACCGTGTTCTTCATGGCGGATCGCGCGATCTCGGGCGAGACGTTCGAGCCTTCCGGCGGTTTGCAGCAGGAGCGCACGATCACCGAGCGTGAGCTGTTCGGGCGCGCCAAGCCCGAGCGTGTCCGGCGGATGGAAGGCGAGACGATCTGGCTGATCGGGGAGCACATGACCGAACCGCTAGCGGCGGTGGCACGGCTGTTCCTGGCCGAGGGCCATGTCGGCAGCATCATGACGCTGACACGCACCGCCGAGGCCGGCGAAGCCATCAAGCGTTCGCTGGGTCGGGCACTCGGCCATGATCGCATGGTCTACGTGACCGCCGGCGACGCGCTCGAGGACAGCATGGACGCGATCTACGCGAGCGGCGGCGCGCCGGCCGCGGTCATTTCGACACCCTGCGCACCATTGCCAGCGGGGTTGTTCGACACGAACCCCGCCGGGCATCTGAACGCCGCCGGTTTCGCGCAGCTCGTCGACACGAACCTGACGCACCACTTCCGGGTCGCCCGCAAGGTGTCGCTGTACAAGGGAGCGCGCCTGATCCTCGTGTCGCCGGATGTGCCCGTCGGCGGTTCGATCGCGCAGTTCGCGATGGCGAACTTCGTGAAGACCACGCTGCACGCGTTCACGGCAACACTCGGTGTCGAGAACGAACGGCTGCCCACGACGGTGCCGGTGAACCAGGTCAACCTGACCCGCCGGATGCGCAGCGAGGAGCCACGCGATGCCGTCGAGCAGGCCGAGGAGTACTCGCGTTTCGCGCATGCGGTGCTGTTGGCGGCTGCGCCGATCGTCGAGGCCCAGGAGAGCCGTTACCGCGCACGGATCTACCGCGGGCTCGCGATCACGGTGTAGTGGACGAGCTGCGTTTGCGTCCCGCCGGACTGGCCGACCTCCCGACGCTGCGTCGTTGGGACGAGCAGTTCATCGCGGAGGTGGATGGGCGTTCGATCGGATTCCTGCAGATCATTGATCCGCAGCTCGAGGAGAGCCATTACTGGGGCGACTGCGGCGCGAACCTGCGGGCGATCGACATCTGGATCGGGGAGGCGGATTGCCTCGGGCGCGGATACGGCTCCCGGTTGATGCGGCTGGCGCTCGCGCGCTGTTTCGAGGCGCCGTCGGTGGTCGCCGTGTTTATCGACCCGCTCGCCAGCAACACGCGTGCGATCCGCTTTTATGAACGTCTGGGCTTCCGGCTCGTGGGCCGAAGGCGCTTCGGACTCGATGAGTGTCTCGTGTACCGTTTGGACCGTGAGGACTGGCATGGCAAAGATTGATCAGGCGACCGCGCCCCGCGCGCAAGGCACGCGCTATCCCCCACCCTACGATGCGCCCTGCAAGGCACGGCACTGGCTGCGGCTTGGCGACGCCGCAGGGCTCACGCAATTTGGCGTGAACCTGCTGACGCTGGAGCCCGGTGCCTGGTCGAGCCAGCGCCACTGGCATTCGCATGAAGACGAGTTCGTCTACGTGCTCGAAGGCGAGGTCACGCTTGTAACCGACGCGGGTGCGGAGTCACTTCGGGCCGGTGATTGCGCGGGCTTCAGGGCCGGCAGCCGCGACGGCCATCATCTGCGCAACGATTCGGGCGCGAAGGCCGTGCTGCTCGTCGTCGGCAGCCGCGACGATGCCGACCACGGCGAGTACCCCGACATCGACCTGAAGTTCACCGCCGGGCGCTATTCGGGCGGTGGTGCCTACCAGCACAAGGATGGCACGCCGTACTGAGTGCGCCGGCTCGTAATTCGATATCGGTGTCAGTCGGCGCCTGCTGCGCGACGCGCTCGTCGGGGACGTCCGCGCGCCGGATGACGCATTTCGATCGACGGCTGCGTGAATTCGGCGGGCTCGCGCTGCTGGATCTCGTCGATGAACGGGTTGTGGACCCGGACGCTGCCGAAGCGGGCGCGGTGACCGAGGTCCTCGGACAACAGCAGGGAACAGCCCTGCAGCTGTGCCGCCGCGATGATCAGCGCGTCCCACCATGACAGCTGGGCCTGTCCGGCGAGGGATCGCGCGCGCCGCATCAGGGGCATGTCCATGCCCTGCGGTTGCCACACCCCGAGCGCGTCCACGTGGTTCCAGGCCAGCGTCTCCGGCAGCCCGGGCTGCAGCTTGCGCGTGACCGTCACGTAGTACTCGTTCAGGACCTGCACGCTCGTCCGGCCGGACTGCGTTCGCCACAGGCGCTCCAGCCATTCACTCGCGCGTTGCTGCTTGCCGGGATCGCGCATGTCCTGGGCATGGACCAGGACATTGGTGTCGACGAACACCAGCTCAGTCATAGAGCGCGTCGCGTCGCGGCAGGGGTTCGTAGCCTTCGCTGAGGCGCTGCGGCTTCGTAGCGAAGAACCGACGCATCGCGTCTTCGTAACCGATGCTGCGGAGGCGCTCCGATTCGAGCAATTCCCCCACGAGCCGCGAAGCGCTGACGCCGCGGGCTCCTGCCTCGCGCTTCAGCCATGCATGGGTTTCGGGCGAGACCGTCAGCGTCAGGTTGATCATCGATCAATAATACACAGCGACCGTGTCTTTATTCATGTGCGATTAACACCCGGATGATTTATATTGACATTATTCATCCGGATGTAAATAACTCTGATGGCGAAAATTATTGATTCATATACGGTTTTCGACGGTACCCGCCTGATTGGCAGCGGCTCCCTGCCCCAAGCCACCCGCCTGGCCCAGCACGCACTGGCCGGTGACCCGGAAGGCCCGGTGCTGATCTTCGACGACCGTACCGGTGCCGTCGTCGACTTCGACCCCCGCCGGGCGCTCGAACCCGAACCCGTTGTCGAGGGCGATATCGACCCCGCCACCCCGGAGACCAGCGACACACGCAGTCGCGGCCGCCCGCGACTCGGCGTCGTGCCGCGCGAGGTCACGCTGCTGCCCCGGCACTGGGACTGGCTCGCGGAACAGCCGGGCGGCGCATCGGTTGCGCTGCGCAAACTCGTCGAAGCAGCGCTGCGCGCGGCCGCCGCTGAGCAGGGGCCGGATGCACGCCGGCGCGCACAGGAACGGACCTATCGCTTCATGACCACCATGGCCGGCGACCTGCCGAACTACGAGGAGGCGACGCGCGCGCTGTTCGCCAACGACACCACTCGCCTCGCCGCGCTGATCCAGAGATGGCCTGCGGACATCCGCAAGCATGTGCTGGCCATGGCGACGGTGCCGAAGCGGGTTACAGCCACAGGCTGATGCGCATTGACAGTGCGCATTCGATCGCGCATGGTGCAGGGAATGTCGCGAACCTATGATCAGCTCGCCCCACGCAAGCCGACCAACCTCAGCGTCAACGAAGACCTGCTGGCACGGGCGCGTGCACACAACATCAATCTCTCGGCAACGCTCGAACAGGCGCTGATCGAAGCCCTGCGTCGCAAGGAACGCGACGCCTGGCTCGCCGAGAACCAGGCTGCCATCGAGCGCTACAATGAACGGATTGCCGAGCACGGGGTGTTCAGCGACACGCTGCGCAGCTTCTGATGGCGCAGTTCGTCGTCTACCGGAACGCCCATCCGGCGACGCGTCAGGCGACGCCGCTGCTGCTCGAGGTCCAGCACGATCTGCTGTCGACTCTCGCGACCACCGTGGTCGTCCCGCTGCGGCCCGTGTCGGTCATGAAGGGCGCGATCCTGCGCACGCTGACGCCGGTCATCGAAGTCGAGGGACGCGAGTACGTGCTCGTCACTCCCGAGCTCGCCGGTGTGCCGCGCAAGGCCCTGGGGCCCATGGTGACGACGGTTGAGGCACAGCGCAGCGCCGTGATGGCGGCGCTCGATCTGCTGGTCAGCGGCATCTGATTGCGTGATTTAACGTCACGCGTTACGATAAATTCATGAAATCGCCCCCGGTCACGAGGCGTGGCCGTCCTGCCACGGGCAAGGCCATGTCGGCTGCCGAGCGCATGCGGCGGCTGCGCGCCCGGCGCAAGGCTGCGGGGCTGCGCGCGGTTGCAACCTGGCAACCAGCTGAGAACAACGTCGGCGTCTGGTCTTCGCACCGTATCAAGGATGCGCGCAGCCTGGCGCTGCATATCGCAGCGGTGCAGCGCATCGAACGCGATCCCCGCCTGCTCGATCGCGCGCGGGAAACGCTGCAGCGCTGGGCGGTGCTGAAGGGGAAGCCCGCGCCAGCGTGGCTGAGCGAGTGGCAGCGGCTGCTCGCGCAGGACTGGCCGGTCGTTGCCGAGCGCGTCACAGCGCTCGATGAAGATGCAGCGCGCCTGCGGCAGTCGTCGCCGCTGACCGTTCTGCTGCCAGCCGCGGACCGCAAGCGCATCTATGAAGCGTTCCGAGCTTGAGCACATCATCAGGGCGTCGGGCTCCATCGCCGGAGACGACGACATCGTCGTAATCGGCAGCCAAGCCGTGCTCGGCCAGTTTCCCGACTCGCCCGCCAGCCTGCTCGTTTCGATGGAAGCGGATGTCTATCCGCGAAGTGACCCCGCGCGCTCCGATCTGATCGACGGCGCGATCGGCGAGGGCTCGGCATTTCACGACCAGTTCGGCTACTACGCGCAGGGCGTCGACGAAACGACGGCCACGCTGCCGCGCGGCTGGCAGAAGCGGCTCGTGCCGATCAAGAACGAGAACACCCGCGGCGTCACCGGCTGGTGTCTCGAGGTACATGACCTCGCCATATCGAAGTATGTTGCCGGTCGCCCCAAGGACCTCGCGTTCACGCGCGAGCTCGCGCGGCAGCGCATGACTTCAGGCGAAGTACTGGCCGAGCGACTGCGATCGACCCGACTGCCCGCGGAGGTACGCCGGGTCGTCACCGCACGGATTCGCGCGGATTTTCCGGGCCAGACGCGGCGGTAGACGTGCTGATCAGCGGGATCTGGGAGACCCTACCTGAACCTGTGCGGCCCCGACGATCTCGCCCTGCAGCGGCCTTTGCAGCAGCACCGCCACATCCGTCGCATCCGGCGGAATCGAATCGATGGCCACGCTGAGCCGCCGCGACTGCGCCGACGTTCGTCCAACATTGCGCACTTCGCGAACGACGTTGAACTCTTTCAGGCGCAACCCGCGATTTTCGCCCGCGGCGATGAACGAGTGTGCGGTGCGGCGGTAAGGAATCAGCAGTGTGTCGGCGGGTGCCGGACTCTGGTCCGGCCCCAGCAGCACGACCAGCTCATCCTGTTCGAGAATGACGGATACCGGCAGATTCAGCTCGCGCCCCTGGCCGAGCCGCGTTTCGACCCGGCGCCGATCGCTGCCGACGAGGCTCGTGCGCCCGTCGATGATCATCTGCGGCGTGAAGACCGTGCGCAGGCGAAGCTGCTTCGCGTACGCACGCTGGCGCTCGGTGGCCACGGGCAACGCGTGCGGGTCTTTCCAGCCCAGATAATTCCAGTAGTCGACGTGGTACGACAGCGCGAGCACATCGCTGCGTTGCGCCAGCTCGCCTAGATAGGCTTCGGCCGGAGGGCACGAATTGCACCCTTGCGAGGTAAACAACTCGACGACCGTCGGGCTCGCCCAGGCCCGCGCCTGCAGCAGCGCCAGGCACAACAAGGCGGCGATCGGCCAAGGACGGTTACATCTCTCCATGGCGCTCCCCGTGAGCACGACGTCAAACGGGTTGACCGGGGATCAGCGGGAGTTATTGCGGGGATAGAGATTGAAGTCATCATCAATCCCTAACGGCATCGTACCGGTTCTGCGGCCGACCATCCGCCGCGCGTTGGACGAGCTTCGCCACCACAGCCGGGCCGCGCAGACGCCGTGCAACCCAGTGGTTGCCGCACCTGCTGTCATTGCATACAATGATTGCATTGATTAATGGAGGATACGCCGATGGCAAGCATGACCATCCGCGATCTGGATGAACGTCTCAAAGCCCAACTCCGAATCCAGGCCGCCCGGAATGGCCGATCGATGGAGGAAGAGGCTCGGGATATCCTGAAAACGGCGCTCGCCCGAAAAGCCGCGCGCCGAGGCTCGCTCGTGGACGCGATTCGCTGCCGCATCGAACCGATCGGAGGCGTGGATCTGTCGATCGCACCGCGTGAACCCATGCGTGACATCCCGGACCTCGATCCGTGATCGTCCTGGACACCAACGTGCTTTCCGAACTGCTGCGCGCGGCGCCGGAACCGCGCGTCAAGCGGTGGATCGAGTCCCAGCCTGCTGGCGCGCTGTTCACGACGACAATCACCCAAGCCGAGATTCTTCTCGGTGTCGGAATGCTGCCGGAAGGTCGCAAGCGCAGCGCACTCACGGACGCCGTTCGCGCGATCTTCAATGAAGATCTTGCCGAGCGCGTGCTCCCCTTCGATTCGGATGCCGCGCTCGAATTCGCCGATATTGCCGCGAGGCGACGTGCGATCGGGCGACCCATAAGCCAACTGGATGCCATGATCGCTGCCACTGCTCGATCACGCGGCGCTGCCCTCGCAACGCGCAACGTTCGAGACTTCGAACACTGCGGCATCGACGTGCACGATCCATGGAGTGCGCCGGCCAGCGCCCGTTAACGCGGTCGCGGAACACTCACACCCTCGTGTTCGCCGCCTCCCCCACGACCGTCGTCCACGGCCGGATGCGCCAGCGCGTGACGAGGCCGCCCTGCACGTAAGGATCGTCGCGCACGAACTGCTCGACGACACTCGCGGACTCGCAGTCGAACAGCAACACGGCGCTATCGACGGGGTCGGCGAGCGCACCGCCGAGGATCAGTTCGCCTCGCTGCTGCGCGGCTTGTGCAAGAGCGACGTGTGCGGCGCGCAGCGGCCCACGCCGCTCCAGCACGTCGGGCACGTAGTCGTAGAACAGCAGGAAGTGCATGCGCGCGTGTTCAGCCATCGCGCGCGCTGCGCTTCGTGCGCCACGCCACCGGCTAGTGCTTCTTCGCCGCCTGGATGGCCTGCCAGATCCGGTGCGGCGTGGCCGGCATCTGGATGTCGGTGACGCCCACCGGCTTCAGCGCATTCAGCACCGCCGCGATGACGGCGGGCGGCGCCGCGATCGCGCCGGCCTCGCCGCAACCCTTGACGCCGAGCGCGTTGTGCGGCGACGGTGTGCAGACGTAGTCGGTCTTGAAGCTCGGCAGGTCGTCGGCGCGCGGCATCGTGTAGTCGACGAAGCTGCCGGACAGCAACTGGCCGCTGTCCTCGTCGTACACGCAGTTCTCGAGCAGCGCCTGGCCGACGCCCTGCGCGACGCCGCCGTGTACCTGCCCGTCGACGATCATCGGGTTCAGGATGGGGCCGAAATCATCGACAACGGCGTAGTTCACGATCTCGGTCGTGCCGGTGTCCGGATCGATCTCGAGTTCGCAGACATGCACGCCGGCCGGGAACGTGAAGTTCGCCGGATCGAAGAACGCGGTCTCCTCGAGGCCGGGTTCGATCTGGTCGCTGGGCCACGCGGCCGGCGCATGCGCGAGGAAGGCGATCTCCGGGAATGAAATGCCGCGATCGGTGCCGGCCACGTTGAAGCGGCCGTTCTCGAAGCGGATGTCGCCTTCGGCGGCCTCGAGCAGGTGCGACGCGATGCGCTTGCCCTTGGCGATGACCTTGTCGAGCGCCTTGACGATCGCGGTGCCGCCGAGCGCGAGCGAACGCGAACCGACCGTGCCGATGCCAAACTGCACGATGCCGGTGTCGCCGTGCACGATCTCGACGCTCTCCATCGGCACGCCGAGCCGCTCGCTGACGAGCTGCGCGAACGTGGTTTCATGTCCCTGGCCGTGTGAATGCGTGCCGGTGATCACGACGACCGAACCCGACGGGTTCACGCGGATCGTCGCGCCTTCGAACATGCCGCTGCCACCGCCCGCGGCCATGATGAGCTTCGACGGACCTGCGCCACAGGCCTCGATGTAGCTCGACACGCCGATGCCGCGCAGCTTGCCGCGCTTCGCCGCTTCCGCACGCCGCTGCTCGAAGTTCGCGTAGTCGCTGAGCGCAACCGCCTTGTCGATGACTTCCGGATAATTGCCCGAATCGTATTCGGAGCCGAACGGCGTCCGGTACGGGAAGGCCGTCGGCGCGATGAAGTTGCGGCGGCGGATCTCGATCTGGTCGAGGCCGAGATCGCGCGCCGCCTGGTCGACGATGCGCTCGATGACGTAGGTGGCTTCGGGTCGGCCGGCGCCGCGATAGGCATCGACCGGCACGGTGTTGGTCCACGCGCCCTGCACGTCGCAGTACGCCGTGGGGATCACATAAGTGCCGCACAGCATCGGCGCATAGTAATAGGTGCAGATCGCTGGTCCGAACGTCGAGTAGTAGGCGCCCATGTTCGCCTTGGTGCTGACGCGCAGCGCCAGGAACTTCGCGTCCTTGTCGAGCGCGAGCTCGACATGCGTGATGTGGTCGCGGCCGTGCCGGTCGCTGACGAACGCCTCGCTGCGCTCCGCTGCCCAGCGCACCGGCCGGCCGACGCGCTTCGCCGCCCATAGCACGATGACGTCCTCGTTGTAGTGGAAGGCCTTGGAGCCGAAGCCGCCGCCGACGTCGGGCGAGATCACGCGGATCTTCGACTCGGGCACCTTCAGCGTGGCGGTTGCCAGCAGAATCCGCTGCACGTGCGGGTTCTGCGACGACAGCCACAGCGTGTACTCGCCCTTGCCCTCGTCGTACTCGCCGGTCGCCGTGCGCGGCTCCATCGCGTTGCAGATGATGCGGCTGTTGACGATATCGAGCTTCGCGACGTGCGCCGCCTTCGCGAACGCCGCGTCGGTGGCCGCCTTGTCGCCGATCTGCCAGTGGAACGCGACGTTGCCCGGCGTTTCCGGCCAGATTTCGGGCGCACCGGGCGCGAACGCGCGCTCGATGCTGGCAACCACCGGCAGATCGTCGATGTCGAGTTCGATCAGCTCGGCGGCGTCCTTGGCCTGCAGCGCCGATTCGGCGATGACGACGGCGATCGGGTCGCCGACGTGGCGCACGCGATCGACCGCGAGCGGTGAATGCGGCGGGTTGAACTGCGGCTTGCCGCTGATGTTCTGCGTCATCCAGCCGCAGGGCAGGTCGCCGATGCCATCGGCCTTGAGGTCCGCGCCGGTCAGCACGTCGACGACGCCGGGCGCGGCCTTGGCGGCGCTGACGTCCACCTTGCGCAGCACCCCGTGGGCCACCTGCGAGCGCAGGATGTAGGCAAAGGTCTGGTCTGGCCGGACGATGTCGTCGGTATAGCGGCCGCGGCCGGTGATGAAGCGCTGGTCCTCGATGCGCGGGACCGAAGCCCCGAAGCCCGTGCTGCTCATGCGGAAACCCCTCGACGATCGGAACGTGGGCGATCAGAACGTGATTGCATCGCCTCGCGACGATGGTAGCCTCCCCTTCGCCGTCGAGGGAAGAACCTGCGGCCCCCCGGATACTGGAGAGAGTTTGCTTGGCCATTACAGGTGAATACCGCATTGCCGCCCCGCGCGAGACCGTCTGGGCGGCGCTCAACGACACCGAAGTGCTGAAGGCCTGCATCCCGGGCTGCGAGGCGCTGCAAAAACTGTCCGACACCGAGATCGACGCCCGCGTCGCCGCGGCGCTGGGCCCGGTGCGTTCGACCTTCGCGACCCGGATCCAGCTTTCGGACATCAAGCCACCGGAGTCCTACACGATCAGCGGGGAAGGCAAGGCGGCGGCCGGCTTCGGCAAGGGCAGCGCCCAGGTCAACCTGACCGAAGAAGGCGGCGCGACCATCCTGCGTTATTCCGCCGACCTGCGACTTGGCGGTAAGCTCGCCCAGGTAGGATCACGGCTGCTGGAAGGCGCGACGCGCCAGCTCGCTGACCAGTTCTTCGATGCCTTCGCGAAGCGGCTCGATGCCGGTGCGACGAAGCAGGAAGATGGGGCGGGCGCCGCAGACGCGGGCGCCGTGGCAGCGCCGACCGGCACGGGCGGGTCGAAGCTGCCCTGGCTGATCGCCGCCGCGGTCGTGATCGCGATCATCGTCTGGCTGCTGGCAGTCTGAGGGGAATACGCAGCATGAAGGTCAGTCTCGAAGTGAACGGGCGCGCGGTCTCGGCCGACGTCGAGGAACGCACGCTGCTCGTCGACATGCTGCGCAAGAACCTGCGCCTCACGGGCACGCATGTCGGTTGCGACACCTCGCAGTGCGGCGCGTGCGTCGTCCACGTCGATGGACGCGCGGTCAAGAGCTGCACGATGCTCGCCGCGCAGGCCGATGGTGCGAAGGTCACG
>JAWLAD010000028.1:0-41896 GCA_041395605.1 Steroidobacteraceae bacterium | reverse complement strand
CGTTACCAGCGCGAGGACCTGTGCGAAGAAGCGCTGCGCCTCGCGCGCGGGCTCGCCGATCACCCGCTGCTCGGCGACGGCGAGGCGGATGCACTGGTGGGACTGATGCTGTTGCAGTCCGCGCGGCTCGCGACGCGCCTGCCGGCCGACGGCCGGCCGTTGCTGCTGCACGAACAGGACCGTTCGCAGTGGGATGCCGGGCGCATTGCGCTCGCGCACCGCTATCTGGAGCGGGCACAGCGCGCCGCGCAGTTGTCGAGCCTGCATCTGCAGGCGGCGATCGCCGCCGAGCATGCGACCGCGACTTCGCTCGCGACGACCCGCTGGCCGCGCATCCTGGGCTGGTACGAGCTGCTGTTGCAGATGGATCCGTCGCCACCGGTGCGGCTGGGGCACGCGATCGCGATCGCGGAAGTGCGCGGCGCCGCGGCTGGACTGGGCCTGCTCGACGCGATGCTGGCCGAGCGCGGCGTCGCCGCATCGCGGCAGGTTGCCCCGTTCCTGCAGGCGGCGCGCGCGGAACTGCTGGCGCGACTGGGGCGGGTCGAGGCTGCATGCGTGGCCTGCGATGCGGCGCTGGCGGCCGCCCGGTCCGATGCGGAGCGCGATCTGCTGCAGCGCCGCCGTGCCGCGCTTGTCATATCACGCACGGATCGTGACGAGGGTCACGACGCGCGCTGAGCCGATCAACCGTTCCGCGCTTGCTGCGTTCTGGTCTGCAACGCACTGACTGGAACCGCCGCCATGAAGATCCGAATGCTGTTGATGCTGCTCGCCGCGACCTCGCTGACCGGCTGCGTCGTGTCGTTCGCGCCACCCGCCGCGATGGCGCCGACCGCTGCGGCGCTTGCGATCGATGCGCAGCGTCACGAAGGTCTGCTGGCGCACGGCGTCGGCAACATGTCGCCGACCTCAGCCGCCGTCGAACCCGTCGTCGTCGCTGCCGTCCGCTGAGCGACGGCCGGGTTGCGCCGACACCAGCAGCTTGTCGATGCGCGCACCGTCCATGTCGATGATCTCGATCCGCAGGTCGCGCCAGGTGAACGTGTCGCCGGCCCGCGGCACCCGCCCGAGCTTGGCGAGCGCGAAGCCAGCCACCGTGTGGTAATCATCCGGATCCAGCATGTCGCTGCGATCGAGTTCGCGCTGCAGGTCATCGACGGACAGGTGCCCGTCCACGAGCCATGATCCATCGGCTCGCCGCAGCAGTTCGGCCCGTTCGCGGCTGCCGACGTCTGGTCCCTCGCCAGCGATCATCCGCAGGATGTCGGCCGGCGTTGCTACCCCCTCGATCGCCCCGTATTCGTCCGTGATCACCGCGAGATGCACCGGGGAGTTCTGGAACTGATCCAGCAGCTGCAGGACGTTGAGGCTCTCCGGCACGTGGAGCGGCGGTTCGACGTCGGCTGCCTCATCGAGCCAGCCCCGGCGCAACGCCTCGCTGAGCCGCGCGAGCGTGATCATGCCGACCAGTGATTCGAGATGGCCCCGCGCGACCAGGAAGCGGGCGTGTCCACTGTCGCTGGCCTTGCGCCACAGTGTTTCGAGCGACTCATCGAGATCGAGCCAGACGACATCCTGCCGCGGCACCATGATGGCCGTGACCGGTCGGTCGGCGAGCGCGAGCGCACCTTCGATCATGCGGCGCTCCTTGGCGTGGAACACGCCCGACTTTGTGCCCTCGGCCACCAGTGCGCGCAGCTCGTCTTCGGTCACTGATGCGGCAGGCGCGGCGGTCACGGGCAGCAGCCGCACGATCGCCTCCGTCGACACGCGCAGCAGCCAGACGAGTGGCGACAACGCGCGGGCAAAAACCCGCATGATCGGTGCGACGAAGATCGCGATCGACTCGGCGTGACTCAACGCCACGCGCTTCGGCACGAGTTCGCCGAATACCAGCGAACCGTAGGTCACCAGCAGCACGACCAGTGCGAACGCGATCTCGCGATCGTAGGGGACGTCGATCGGCAGGGTGCGGACCCATTCGACCAGCGGTTCCGCGAGCGCGGCCCCGCTGTACACGCCGGTGAATATGCCGATCAGCGTGATGCCGACCTGCACGGCCGACAACAGCCCACTGGGGTCCGCGAGCAGTGCGAGCGCAGTGCGGGCACCGCGGCTGCCCCGCTGGGCGCGTGACTGCAGCCGCGCCCGCTTGGCCGAAACGAGCGCCATTTCGGCCATCGCGAAGAAGCCGTTCAGCAGGACCAGGCCCGCGATGATCAGGAGTTCGAAGGTCAGCATGCGGTGTCAGCGGCGGTCGACATCGCGCACCGGGCGCAGGCTGTACGACACGCCGGTCCGCGGGTTCCGCCACTCGACCTGGCGACCGGCGCCGACCAGCTCGAGCGAGTGCCCCATGCAGGCTCGATCGCGATCGTCGATGGCGTCGCCGATTTGGTTGCCGATCACGCCGCCCGCCACGGCCCCGACGGCGGTCAGCACCTCTTCGGTGTTGCAGCGACCATCGAGGACACCGTAGTCGCGCTGCCACTCGCGACCCGAGTAACCGGCGTAGGCGGCGCTGTCCTTGGCGCGGCGGCCGTGGGCGGGAGCCCAGGGGGGAGGGTCGGCGAATGCGGGGGCGGACATCGCTCCGCACAACGCGGCGACGGGCAGCAGGACTCGGTACCGAGGGCGGTGGGGCAATCGCATGGCGGCTTCCTGTGCGACGGGTGGCCACAGGATACCGGGCGCGCCCGGAAGCGGTCAGCCGATCGGGTTCCCGGCCTCGTTCGTCGCCTCCAGCGCAGCTTCAACCTGACGATTGACCGCCTGTCGCCGCCGCTCTGCATGCTCGAGCCTGCGTGCGGCCGCGACGGCGCGGTTCGGGTCGACGACCGTGGCGTCCTGTAACCTGGCGACTGCGTTGCGGGCACTCAACCATTCGCGCGTGGCGTCCCGCCACAAGCGGCGCAGGGCGTTGAAGTCAGGTGGTGCCATCGGCTGCGGCGCATCGTTCATGACAGTGCGAGCCTAGGCAACGTCGATGACAGCGATGTGGCGCTGCCGTGTCGGTCTCGACAATCGCGCCGGGCGTCAAGTATGGTCAGGGGCAATGCGTTGGGGGTTGCAGAGTCGGGGCCGTGTATTGCGGGGCATCCTGCCGCTGCTCGCAATCGTCTGGGCAACGGCCACCTGGCACGACTGCTACCTCGAAGGCATGCGCGGCAACGCGACGTCGGTCGCAATGCATGAGCACTGCGCCCACCAGAACCTGCTCGACGCGGCTCCGGCGTTCGCCCTCGATCCGCTCGTCGACGACATGGCACCGGGGTGCGACGAGGTTGCGGATGTCGGCCCGGACCTGCGGCCCGCTCCGCATGCATTGCTTTCGCCGCGCAGCTTCGGTTTCTCCACTGCGCCGATGAATGAGGATCCGCACGGTGTGTGGTCGCGCGCGGCGCGCACGGCGGCGGTACCGCCTGACCGGCCGCTGCAGCAGCGGCCGGCGCAATTGCTGGTCTAGACCCGCACCCGTCGTTCGACGCAGTCGACCCGTGGCTGGCTCACGGGCGTGTTTCCATCTTCCGGGTTCCAGGCAGGCATCGATTCCATGGTTCTGACAGCCGCCCGCAGGGAGTTGCTCGGCATGTTGCGCGACGGTCGCGTGCTGGCTGGTGCGCTGCTGCTGCTGCTGCTCGCCGCGGTCGCGCTCGCCAGCGCAGCGGCTCGCTTCGAGACTCTGGCCAGCGAGCGGGCCGTCGCGCAATCGCTGATCGCCTCGCAGTGGAACGAACAGGGCGAGAAGAATCCGCACTCGGCTGCGCATTACGGCGTCTATGCGTTCCGGCCCGTGCTGCCACTCGCGTTTTTCGACCCGGGAGTGCTGCCGTATGCCGGCGTGTCGATCTGGCTGGAGGCGCACAAGCAGAATTTCGCGACAGGCAGGCCTGCGGACGACATGACGGCGCTTGCACGCTTCGGCGAACTGTCGCTGGCGTTCATCCTGCAGGCGCTGGTGCCACTCGGCCTGCTGCTGATGGGTCATGCGGCGTTTGCGGGCGAGCGCGAACAGGGCACGCTGCGGCAGGTGCTGGCCTCGGGCATCACGCCCGGCCGATTGTTCATCGGCAAATTCCTCGGGATCGGCGCTGCCGCGCTGCTGCTGCTCGCGCCGCTGTGGCTGCTGTCCCTGGTGGCCCTGGCGTTCGCCGGTGCCGCGGCCCCCTGGGGCGCGGCGCTCTCGCTGCTGCTCGTCTATCTCGTCTATTTCGCGATCTTGCTGCTGTTCGCGCTCGTCGTCTCGGCGCGCGCGGCGTCTTCGCAGGCGGCGTTGCTGACGCTGCTCGCGTTCTGGGCGGTGATGACCTTCGTGCTGCCGCGCGTCGCGGCGGACGTCGGCCGCATCGTGGCGCCGACGCCGACGATCGCCCAGTTCCTGCGTGCGGTCGATGCGGACATCGCGACCGGCATGAACGGTGAACCGCCCGCGGAGCGGATCGCGAAGCGCCGCGAAGCGCTGCTGCGACTCTACAAGGTGGACAGCGAGAGCGAGCTGCCGATCAACTTCCAGGGCGTCGTGTTCGCGATCCAGGACGAGATCGGGAATGCCGTCTACGACAAGCACTTTGCATTGCTGCACGGTGCGATCGATCGCCAGGCCGATGTCTTCGAGGCGATGAGCCTGCTGTCGCCACGCATGGCGCTCGCGCTGATTTCGCAGGAGCTCGCCGGCACCAGTCTCGCGCACCAGCGTCACTTCGAGCGCGGCGCCGAAGGCTTTCGTCGCCAGCTGATGGAGATCCTGAATCGCGATATCACGCTGAACTCCAGGTCCGGCCAGTCCGACTACCGGGCTGGCCCCGAGCTCTGGCAGCGCACCGGTGAGTATCGCTACGAGGGTGAACCGTTGCGTCGGAGCTGGGCGCGCTGTGCGGCCCCGTTGACGGTGCTTGCGCTGTGGACCCTTGCGCTCGCGATCGCGGCGACCGTGACCGCGCGTCACCTGCGGGTCCTTGCCGCATGAACCAGCCATGGCGCCGCTTTTTCGAGGAGATGCGCCTGCTGCGCCGCGAGGGCGTGGCAGCGTGGGCGCTGGGCGGCCTGCTGCTGCTGCTCGTCGTGGCGGCACTCAATGGGCGCGCGTTGCTCGCAGCGCAGGGCGCGGCCTCGGCCGAGCTCGAGATCGAGTCCGCCACGCTCGTCGAGGCGCTCGCAGCCCAGTCCAGCCGCGGCGTACCCGCCGCGCGCGATCCCGGTTCGGTCGGCTTCAGCGTGCTCACGCAGCCGGTTGCCCTGCCGCAGGCGCCACTCGCGCCGCTTGCGATCGGCCAGGGGGACCTGCTGCCCGGGCGCTACGAGCTCACGGCACGCGGCGCGCATCAGTTCCTTGCGCGCACCGAACTCGACAGCCCGCTGCGACTCGCGATCGGGAATTTCGATGCCGCGTTCGTCATCGTCTGGCTGCTGCCGCTGCTCGCGATCGGCTTGTGCTACGGGATCGTCTCCGCGGAGCGCGAACGCGGTGTGCTCGCGCTCGCTGTTGCCGCGGGCGCGAGTCCGACCCGCTTCGTGCTGGGCAAGTGGTGGTCGCGCGTGTTGCTCGTGATCGCGTGCGTCGGGATTGCGACGCTGCTCGCCGCCGCCGCGGGCGGCGCGCTGGGACGGCCCGGTGCCGGCGGGCAGCTGGCGTTCTGGGCCCTCATCAGCACGCTCTACGCACTGTTCTGGTTTGCCCTGTCGCTGTGGCTGAACGCGGGGCCGGGCAGCTCGGAGCGCAATGCGATGCTGCTGGTCGGGAGCTGGCTCGCATTCGTGATCCTCGCGCCCGCGATGACCAATCTCGCCGCGACGACGATGTTCGCCGCGCCGTCGCGCGTCAACCTGACCACGGAGTTGCGCGAGGCGACCGAAGCGGCGGACCAGGCGGCGGCGGCGGCCCGGGATCAGTACTTTTTCGACCACCCGGAGATGCAGGGCGCAGAGATGGACACGCGCGCCTACTTCACGAGCGTCGCGCGTTCGGAGGCACGGATCGCGCTCGACATGCTGCCGCTGCTACAGGCCTTCGACGACCAGGCCGCGCGCCAGCAGCGGCTCGTCGCGCTGCTCCAGTATCTGTCGCCCGGCACGCTGACCTACCAGGCGCTGACGACACTCGCGGGCAGCGACGGCGCGCGTCACCGCGAGTTCCGCGCCCAGACGCTGCGCTTCCACGCGGACTGGACGCGCTTCTTCGTCGAGCGCCTCGAGGCTGGGCGACCGCTGTCGCCGTCCGATTATGCGCAGCTCCCCCGCTTCGCCTACGTCGAAGCCCCCGCATCCGAGACACTGCGCCGCGTGCTGCTGCCGCTGCTAGTGCTCACGCTCGCGACGGCAGCACTCTACTTCGCAGCAGTGCGTCGGCTGCGCCGACTCGCCCTGGTCTGACGCACGAGGCAACGCGCATGCTCGAAACCCGCAAGCTCTCCAAGGCCTACGGCAGCGTCATCGCGCTGCGCGAGCTGGACCTGGTCGTCCGCGACGGCGAGATCTACTGCCTGCTGGGTGCCAACGGCGCCGGCAAGACCACGACCATCAACCTGCTGCTCGGTTTCATCGAGCCGACTTCCGGCAGCGCGCACGTACAGGGCGTCGAGGTCGCCAAGGATCCGAACGGCGCACGCCTGCAGCTCGCCTACATCCCCGAGACCGTGATGCTCTACGGCGCGCTGAGTGGACTCGAGAACCTCGAATACTTCTCCGAACTCGCTGGGCAGCGCCATTCCAGGGAGGCGCTGCGCGATTTCCTCGCCCGCGCCGGCCTCGCCACCGCGGCGCACGATCGGCCGCTGAAGGGCTACTCGAAGGGCATGCGGCAGAAGGTCGGGGTCGCGATCGCGCTGGCCAAGGGCGCGAGGGCGCTGCTGCTGGACGAGCCGACTTCGGGACTCGATCCCAAGGCGAGCAACGAGTTCTCCGAACTCATCCTTGGCCTCGCGCGTGACGGCGCGGCCATCCTCATGGCGACGCACGACCTCTATCGCGCGAAGGAGACGGGCACGCGCATCGGCATCATGCGCGAGGGCGTGCTGCGCGCCGAGTTCGAAGCGTCCGCGATCGGTCATTCCGATCTCGAACGGGCCTATCTCGACGTGATGCAAGACTGACGATCCACAACGGAGGGTTTCTCATGAACAAGACGACGCTGATTGCCGCGGCCGTGGGCGCAGCACTGACTGCACTGCCGGCTGCCGCGCACAACAACATGACTTCGTACTACGCACCTGCCGGCTATCTGCAGGATCTCGAGCTGCGCGTCACGCATGGCTGCAAGGGCAGTCCGGTCAAGGAGGTGAAGGTACGGATCCCGGACGGCGTCATGCGCGTGCAGGTCGAGAACAACCGCAACTGGCAAATCGAGACGAAGATGCGCAAGTTGCCGAAGCCGATCCCGGGCGAGGGCGGCAACATGATCACCGAGACCGTCGAGGAGATCATCTGGAAGAACCCGAAGTCGCCGATGCCGGCGGGCGGCTTCTTCGAGGGATTCAAGTTCCGCGCGGCGCTGCCCGACAAGCCCGGCGAGATCGTCTTCTTCCGCTCGATCAACGTCTGCGTGAACGGCGAGGAACGCTACATCGACCTGCCCAAGGTGCCGCTGAACGCACGCACGCCTGATCTCGGCAAGAAGCTGATGGACTTCATGACGGCGACGCCGCGCCGTCGGCGTTCGTGATCCTCGAGAAGCCGAGCCGGCCGCAGTATCCGTTCACGATGCCGGCACGGCCCGCTGCCGCGGCACGCTGAGGCGGCCATGCGGATCGCCCGGTATGTCGCCGCGATCGCGCTCGCGCTTGCCGCGGGCGCGTTGCCCACCCAAGCCAACGCCCACGCCGTGCTGATGGACTCCGCGCCCAAGTCGCGCGAGCAGCCTCGATGCGGCGCCGGGAAGTGTCGGTCACCTTCGGCAAGGCGTTGGGCCGGTCTTCTTCCGCGTCCTCGACCAGAGCGGCAGCGAAGTCAGGGCGCCGGGCGAGATTCGCCTGGAGGGCCGACCATGGTCATGCCGTTGGGAGAGCCGCTGCCCAACGGCACCTACGTGATGACCTACCGGGTGATCTCCGCCGACACGCATCCGGTCGGCGCGGCGATCGTGTTTTCGGTCGGCGAGCCGATTGCCGGTCCAGGTGCGCTGGCGGCGGCGCGATCGCAGGCCAGCTCGCCGTGGACCTGGGCCGTGGCGGCAAACCGCTGGATCCTCTACGCGGCGATGCTGGTCGCCACGGGATCGGCGCTGTTCCTGATCCTGTTCAGCGTGCCGCCCGCTGTCGTCAACCCGACCGTCGCGCTCGCGCGCGCGGCGACGTTGGTGGGCGCACTCGCGTATCTCGTTGCGATCGGCGTCGGCGGCGCCGGATGCAGCTCGCCGGCGCGGGCGCGCTGTTCGAAGCGGCGACGTGGTCCCGGGGTTTCGCCAGCACGCTGCTGCCGAGCGCCGTGCTCGGCGTGCCGGCGATGTTGCTGCTGTGGTGGGCGTTGGGTCGCAGCCGCGGGCGCCGGCGCTTCGGCCGCCCTGATGGTCGGTGCGGGCGCTGCGATCGCGAGCTTCCTGGTCACGGGTCATGCCGCAACCGCCGCGCCGGTCTGGCTGATGGCGACGATGGTCGGCCTGCACCTGCTCGCGACCGCGTTCTGGATGGGCGCGTTGTTCCCGCTGCAGCGCGCCGCCGGGACGCTGGGTGCGGACGAAGCAGGGGCGCTGATGAACCGGTTCTCGCGCTTCGGCGTCGTTGCGGTCGCGACCACGTTGCTGAGCGGCATGGTGATCTCCTGGGTCCAGCTCGATGGTCCCGCGAACCTGCTCGGCAACGACTATGGCGAGAGCCTGGTCCGCAAGCTCGTGATCGTCGCGATCGTGATCGGCGTTGCGCTCTACAACAAGTTTCGGCTCACGCCTGCGCTCGAGCGCGGCGAGGCGGGCTCGACGGCGCGCATCCGGCGTTCCATTCGCGTCGAGTACGCGCTGTACGTCGTCGTGGTCGGCGCCGCGATGTCGCTGACGTTGCCGACACCGCCGCGGGCGACGGCCGCGCAGGGCGCGGCGGGTGGAACCATGGCGATGGCGACAGAGGGCTTCAAGGCCACGGTGCAGTCCGCCGAGGGTTACAGCGTCGAGATCGACCTGTCGCCGGCCCGACCCGGCGAGAACATGCTGATGGCGACGGTGCGCGATCCAGCCGGAACGCTGCTCGACGGCATGGCCGCGCTCGAGGTCGTGATCGCGCTCGACGCGGCCGGCATCAGCGATGTGCGGACCAAGGCCGAAGATGTCGGCAACGGCATGTGGCACGCGATGATCCAGGAGATGCTTATCCCGGGCGAGTGGACGGTGCAGGTCGATGCCTACGTGACCGACTACGATAAGATCACGTTCAGCACGCCGGTCACGATCCGCTGACGGCGATCGACCGCAATGGGCCGCATGGCCAAGGAGGCCCGGGACGTGTACGAGCTCTTCATCGCCAACAAGAACTACTCGTCCTGGTCACTCCGGCCGTGGGTACTGATGCGCGAGCGCGGCATCGATTTCATCGAGCGCATCATGCCGTTTTCCGACAACGGCAACGTCGATGCATTCCGGGCATTCTCGCCGACCGGCAAGGTGCCCTGCCTGCGCGATGGGGCGATCACGGTCTGGGATTCACTCGCGATCGCGGAGTACCTCGCCGAACGTCACGAAGGCATCTGGCCGGCCGACGCGGTGGCGCGCAGCTGGGCGCGCTGCGCCGCAGCGGAGATGCACGCCGGCTTCGGTGTGCTGCGCGACCGTTGTTCGATGACAGTCGGGCAGCGAATCCGCCTGCATGAGGTTCCGGCAGCGCTGCAGCGTGACATCGCCCGCATCGATGAGCTCTGGACCGAGGGGCTGCGGCGCTTCGGTGGACCCTTCCTGGCGGGCGCCCACTTCACTGCGGTCGATGCCTTCTACGCGCCGGTCGCCTACCGGATCCAGACCTATGCGCTGGAACTCGGCGAGCCATCGCTGGCGTACGCCGCGCGCTTGCGCGACCTGTCCGCGATGCGCGACTGGACGGCCGCCGCACTGGCCGAGACCTGGCGCGAACGAGCCCATGAAGACGAAATCGCCCGCGCCGGCACCATCGTGCAGGACCTGCGGGCAACAGGAGAATGACCATGCGTTACACCTGGCTGTCGATGTTCGCAATGGGGCTCGGTGTCGTTGCCGCCTCGGGCGTGCGCGCTGCTTCACCCACGCTCGCTGATCAAGTGGCGCAGCGCATCGAGGACCTGCAACCGCGCATCATCGAATGGCGGCGGGACCTGCACCAGAACCCGGAGCTCTCGAACCGGGAGTTCCGCACGTCTAAGCTGGTCGCCGATCACCTGCGGCGTCTGGGTCTGCCGGTGCAGACCGGCATCGCCAAGACGGGCGTGGTGGCCCTGCTTGAGGGCGGCAAGCCCGGGCCCACGATCGCACTGCGCGCCGACATGGATGGCCTGCCGGTCACAGAGCAGACCGACGTACCCTTCCGTTCGCGCGTGACGACGACCTACCGCGGCGAAACCGTCGGCGTCATGCATGCCTGCGGACACGATGTGCACACATCGGTCCTGATGGGTGTCGCCGAGGCGCTCGTCGCGGTGCGCACGCAGCTGCCGGGCAAGGTGCTGTTCATCTTCCAGCCCGCCGAGGAGGGTGCACCGGCCGGCGAGGAGGGCGGCGCCGAGCTGATGTTGAAGGAAGGCCTGTTCGCGAAGTACCGGCCGGACGTGGCCTTCGGCCTGCATGTCTTCTCGACGATCCGCACCGGGCAGATCGGCTATCGCGGCGGGCCGATGATGGCCGCGTCCGATTCGTGGCGCATGGTGGTGCGCGGGCGGCAGACCCACGGCGCGCGACCCTGGCTTGGCGTCGATCCAATCGTGACTTCAGCGCAGATCGTCACCGCGCTGCAGAACATCGTCAGCCGCCAGGTCGACATCACCGCCAACCCGGCCGTGGTCACGGTCGGCGCGATCAAGGGCGGGATCCGCAACAACATCGTGCCGGACGAAGTGGAACTGATCGGCACGATTCGCACCTTCGACCCGCAGCAGCGGGCCGACATCATCGAGCGGATGGGGCGGATCGCGACGAACATCGCTGCGGCAAACGGCGCTACGGCCGAGTTCGCGATCGATCCGGGCGGCAACCCGGTGGTCTTCAACAATCCGGAACTCACGGCGCGTGTGCTGCCGTCGCTGCAACGCACGGTCGGCGCTGCGAACGTCAAGGCGTTGCCGCTGATCACCGGTGCCGAGGACTTCGCGTTCTACGCGCAGAAGGTACCCAGCCTGTTCTTCTTCGTCGGCATCACGCCGCCGGACCAGAACCCGGTCGCCGCGCCGTCGAACCACTCGCCGCTGTTCTACGTCGACGAGGCAGGCATTCCGATCGCGGCGCGGGCGATGGCCAACGTCGCGATCGACTACCTCACGTCCGCAGCGCAGCCCTGATCGGCAGTCGGCGGATCCGGCGACCGGTCGCCGCGTAGATGGCGCCGCAGACCGCCGCGGCGATCGGTGGCGTACCCGGTTCGCCGATGCCACCCAGCGGGCCCTCACTGTTGACGATGTGCACGTCGATCGCGGGTGACTCCGACAGGCGCAGCGCCGGGTAGGTGTCGAAGTTCGCCTGCTGCGGCACGCCGTCGACGAGGGTGATCTCGCCGTACAGCGCGGCCGTCAGGCCATAGATGATGCCGCTCTGCATCTGGGCGACGACCTGGTCCGGGTTGATCGCCAGGCCGCAGTCGACCGCGCAGGTCACGCGATGTACGCGCACGTCGCCGCCATCGACCGACACTTCCGCGACCTGCGCGACGATGCTGCCAAAGCTCTCGTGCAACGCGACGCCGTGGAAGTGACCGGTCGGCAGCGGCTGGCCGTAGCCCGCCGCCGTGACGGCCTTGTCCAGCACGGCAAGATGGCGCGGTTTGCCCGCGAGCAGCTCGCGGCGCAACTCGACCGGGTCACGCTCGCCGAGCGCGGCGAGCTCGTCGATCGCGGAATTCGCGACGAAGCCGTTGATGGAGTGGCCGACCGAGCGCCACCAGAGTATGGGGACCACCTCGTTCGTCTGGTGCAGGTCGACGCGCACGTTGTCGATGACATACGGCATGTCGGCCGAGCCTTCGGCGCTGGTGGGGTCGAAGCCCAGGCGGGTGACGATCGCCGCGAACTGCGACTGCGCGATGACCGGCTTGCCGACGGCCGTGTGCAGGTAGGCGACCGGGCGGCCGGCGGCGTCGACACCACCCCGTACGCGACTGATGCTGTGGGGGCGGTAATAGCCGCCGCGCATGTCATCCTCGCGCGTCCAGACCGTCTTGACCGGCTTGCCGACTCCGTTCGCAACGTGCGCAGCCTCGACCGTGAAGTCCGAGGTGTTGCTGGCCCGCCGGCCGAAGCCGCCGCCGAGGAATTGCGTGTGCAGCGTGATCGCCGTGGGGTCAATGCCGAGCTCGCGTGCGACGAGCATGATGTCCTGCGACTGGTTCTGCGTGCCGACCCAGATCTCGCAGCGCCCGTCCCTGACCTGCACGACGCAGTTCAACGGCTCCATGCAGGCGTGGGCGAGGTAGGGCAGCTCGTATTCGACGTCGAAGCGCTTCGCGGCGCCGCGCAGCGCCGCGGCCGCATCGCCGCGATCCGCCGCGACGACGCCCGGCTGCTGCGCAAGGCGGCGCCACTCGGCGCGTTGCGACTCGGTGGACAGCTTCGCGCCCTCGCCGAGCTCCCAATCGACCTGCAGCGCATCGCGGCCCTGCTTCGCGGCCCAGGTGTGGCGGGCGATGACGGCCACACGGGATCTGCCTGACTTCGACGACACCGGGTACCGCCAGCGCCGCGCTCGCATCGAACCCGCGCACCGTCGCGCCGAATACAGGCGCACGCGCGACCATCGCCGTCAGCATGTCCGGCAGGTCGACGTCGAGGCCGAACCGCGCCTGGCCCGTGACCTTGGCGAGGTTGTCGAGCCGCTTCTGCGGCTTGCCGATCCAGCGATACTGCTCGCGCGCCTTGGGCTCTACGGCCTCCGGCGCCGGCAGCGTCGCGGCCGTTGCGGCCAGCGAGCCGTAGCTCGCCCGGCGCCGGCCGTCCGTGACCACGCCATCGTCGGTGCGCAGCGTGGCGACATCGACGCCCCAGTCCTGTGCCGCTGCCGCGAGCAACATCGCGCGTGCCAGTGCGCCGGCTTCGCGCAATGCATCGAACGAACTCGTCGTGCTGTTGCTGCCACCCGTGAACTGCATCTTCATGAACGGATGGTTGAACGCCGGGCCGACGGCGACCTCGACCCGCACGCGCTGCGGATCGATATCGAGTTCCTCGGCGACGATCATCGGCAGGCCCGTGTAGATGCCCTGGCCCATTTCGGACTTGCCGATGATGATCGTCACGACGTCGTCGCTGGTGATGCGCACGAATGCGTGGGGTTCGAAGTCGACCGGTGGCAGCGGTTCGCGCAGCAGCCGCGGCACGAGCTTGATGCCGGCAGCGGTGCCCGCGGCCACGACGCCGATGCCGATCAGGAACTGACGGCGACTGGTGCTGGCGTCCAGTTCATCGCGCGCCATGTTCAACCCTCGCCGCGCGCGAGTTCAGCGGCGCGCTTGACCGCCGCGCGGATCCGCGGATACGTGCCGCAGCGGCACAGGTTGCCGTCGAGCGCGGCGTCGATGTCGGCGTCGCTCGGATTGCGGTTGGCCTCGATCAGCGACGCCGCGGCCATGATCTGGCCGGACTGGCAGTAGCCGCACTGCACGACGTCGAGCTCGACCCAGGCGCGCTGCACCGGATGGCTGGCATCCGGCGACAGCCCCTCGATGGTCGTGATCCGGCTCGTGCCCACCGCGGCGAGCGGCGTGACACAGGCGCGCACGGGCTGGCCATCGAGATGCACCGTGCAGGCACCGCACAGCGCGGCGCCGCAGCCGTACTTCGTGCCGGTCAGTTTGAGCAAGTCGCGCAGGGCCCACAGCAGGGGCATGTCCGGTTCCGCGTCGACTTCGCGGCGGACACCGTTGATGGTCAGGGAAATCACGGCCGGGTCCTCGTTTAGGCTAGAGTCGCAACAGGTCGACAGGGCAGGCCGCGGATACTACATGGAAATACAGTTTTTCGGCGCTGCCGGCGAGGTGACCGGTTCGTGCCACGTGGTGCACGTCGGCGGCCGCCAGCTGCTGCTCGACTGCGGCATGGTCCAGGGCGGGCGGGATGCCCCCGAACGCAATCGCGAGCCGTTTCCGTTCCAGGCGCAAGCGATCGATGCCGTCGTCCTGAGCCATACGCACATAGACCACTGTGGCCGGCTGCCCCTGCTCGTCAAGCGTGGCTACCGCGGGCCGATCTACACGAACGCGGCCTGCGCGGACCTGCTGCCGATCCTGCTGCGCGACTCTGCCCACCTCGGCATCCGCGATGCCGAGCGCAGCAACCGCTACCGCAAACCGGATGAGCCGCAGGCAACGCCACTCTATGATCTCGACGACGTCGAGCGCACGCTCGGTCTGGTCAAGCGTTTGCCCTATGACACGGTGCGCGCGCTGCTGCCGGGCGTGCACGTCCGCGTGCGGGATGCCGGCCACATCATGGGATCGTCCAGCATCGAGTTGTGGCTCGCCGAGGGGGCGTTGCGGCGCAAGCTCGTCTTCAGCGGCGACCTTGGGCAGTACGACTCGCCGATCCTGCAGGACCCCTACCGGTTCGGCAGCGCCGACGTGGTGCTGATGGAATCCACGTACGGTCATCGTCGCCATCGCGATCGCAAGGCGACGGAAGTCGAACTCGGGGAGATCCTCGACGCCGCCTGGCGTGACGGCGGCAACATCATCATTCCCGCCTTTGCGATCGGTCGCAGCCAGGAGGTGCTGTACCTGCTCGGCGCCAACCGCGAACGCTGGCAGGTGGATCGCTGGCGGGTGTTCCTCGACAGCCCCATGGCGATCGAGGCAAGTCGTGTCTACTGGAAGCATGTCGACCGCTACGACAGCGAGGCGCGCCACCTGCGGGCATCCTTTGCCGACATGCCACCGCTGCCGAACCTGACGCTGTCGCGCACGGGTGAGGAATCGCAGCGCATCAACCGCATTCGCCGCGGCGCGCTGATCATCGCCGGCAGCGGCATGTGCAATGGCGGGCGGGTGCTGCATCACCTGAAGCACAACATCGAGCGTCCGGAGTGCCACGTCGTCATCACGGGCTTCCAGGCACCGGGCACGCTCGGCCGGGCCATCGTCGACCGTCATGACACCGTGCGCATCCATCGCGAGACACTGCGCGTTGCGGCGCAGGTGCACACGCTGGGCGGCCTCTCCGCCCACGGCGACCAGGAAGACCTGCTGCGCTGGTTCGGGGGCTTCGAGCCCGCTCCGCCGGTTTGGCTGGTGCACGGCGAACCGGAAGCCGCGAAGGGACTGGCGGAGCGTTTCCGCGCGCGCGGCGTCACCGCATCCCTCGCCGAGCCCGGCCTGCGGGTCGACCTGGCGGGCCTGCCCGCGCTGGCAGACGATCACCCCACTGCGCAAGAAGGACTGCACTGATGAACGCCGCGGCACGCCCCGAGCCCCCGACCAACGCACTGCAGAGGCTGCTGTCCCGCTGGGTCAACGTCGATCCGCGCGAGACCGCGACGGTGGTCGCGGCATTCCTGCTGTTCTTCTTCGTGCTGGGCAGTTACTTCGCCGTGCGACCCGTTCGCGAAACGATCGCGACGACGCTCGGGCGTGAACGGGTCGCGGATCTCTGGCTGTACACCGCGCTGTTCTCGATCCTGATCGTGCCGTTGTACGGCTGGCTGGTCGGCCATATCCGCCGCAGCGTACTGCTGCCGTGCATCTACGGCTTCGTTTCGATCGTACTGGTGCTGGTGGGCCTGTCGCTGCGTGCGGATCCCGAGAACCTCGGCGTCGGCGCATTCTTCTATGTCCTGATCAGCGTCCTGAACCTGATGCTGGTGTCGGTGTTCTGGAGCTTCCTGCTGGAGATTTTCTCGAGCGACCAGACCAAGCGGCTGTTTGGCTTCATCGCGGCCGGCGGCACCGCTGGTGCGCTGATCGGCCCACTGTCGACGCGACTGGTCGTCGATATCGTCGGCAATCCTGGCGTGCTCTACATGGGGGCGGTCGGCTTCATCGGCGCGATCTTCTGCCAGCGGATACTGATCCGGATCTGGGGTCGCGAGCGCAGTGCGCTGGCTGCGGTGGCGGCCGGCGAGAGTGCGTCCGATGCGGCGCGGCCGCCTGGAAATCCGACCAGGGATCGTGGCCTTGGCGGCAACCCGTTCGCCGGCCTGATGATCGTGCTGCGTTCACCCTACCTGCTCGGCATCGCGCTGTTCGTCACGTTGCTGTCGACGGTCAATACGTTCCTGTACTTCGAGCAACTGCGGATCGTTGAGGAGACCTTCACTGACCGGACGCGGCGCACCGAAGTGTTCGCGAACATCGACATCCTCGTGCAGACCCTGACGATCCTGTCGCAGGTTTTCCTGACCGGGCGCATCGCATCCAAGCTGGGCGTTCGCATCCTGCTGACGATGGTGCCCATCGTGATGATCGGTGCGTTCCTGCTGCTGTCCGCGTTCAATACCTTCGCCGTGATCGCCGTCGCACTGGTGGCGCGCCGCTGGGGTGAGTACGCGTTCATCCGTCCGGGTCGCGAGATGCTGTTCAGCACGCTCGACACCGAAACGAAGTACAAGGCCAAGAACTTCATCGACGTGCCGGTCTACCGCGCGGCCGACTATGTCGGCGCGCAGGCGAAGACCGCCATCGAGATCGCCGGCGTGTCGGCGGCCGGCGCGGCCATCGTCGGCGCGTGCTTCGCGGCAATGTGGGCAGGCACGGGTTGGCTGCTCGGACGCCGCCACGATGGCGAGGCGGCGCGGCGCGAGGGCGCCGGTCCGTAGCGCGGTCAGGCGCTGGCGCTGATCGGTGCCGCGAGCGCGGCGACCAGATCCCGCGCCGTGTCGTAGCGGTCGTTGGGCTTTTTCGCGAGCAGCTTGTCCAGCAATGGCTGGAACCCGGCGAGGTCCGCCGGCAGCGGCGGCGCCTGCTGCGTGACGTGCGCCTGCAGGATGTCCATGGCGGTCTCCCCATGGAACGGCTTACGTCCCGTCAGCATCTCGTAGATCATGACGCCGAGACTGTAGAGATCCGATCGGCCGTCCACGGGCAGGCCCTGGGCCTGTTCGGGGCTCATGAAATACGGTGAGCCGCGCAGCATCCCCGTGCGGGTCGAGTTCTGGGTGTTGTTGAGGTCCTTCGACAGCCCGAAGTCGATCAGCACGATATCGTCGTTCTCGCGCAGCATCACGTTCTGCGGCTTGAGATCCCGGTGGATCAAACCGGCTTCGTGCACGACCTGCAGTGCCGAGGCGATGCGTCGCGCGTACTCGACGCTGGTCGCCACGGACAGCGGCTGCTTCATGCGCGCCGCGAGATCGCCCCGGGGGAAGTACTCCATCGCCAGGTATTCGCGGCCGGCATAGATGCCGTAGTCGTAGATGTCCACGACGCAGGGGTGGTCGATCGCCGCGATCGCACGGTATTCGCGCGACAGCAGTTCGTTGACGCTGGCGTCGTCGAGTTCCTGCTCGGGACCGACCTTGAGCGCCACGTTCGATTCACCGTCGGGGCCGCTGGCCAGGTACACGGTCGACGATTCGGAGCGCCCGATGACGCGCAGGATCTCGTAGCGCGGCACGACGCCGGTGGCGCGTTCGAGTTCTGTCTGGGTGTCCGTGCCGGCCTCCGGACGCGCACGCCGTGCGAACGCCGCGCGTCGTTCCGCGACCTCGAGCGCCTGGCGCAGCATGCCATCGAGCTTCGACGGGCCGGCCGCGCTGCGCGGCAGGTAGTCCTCGGCGCCGTGTTTCAGCGCGGCGACCGCGGTCAACTCGTTGCCATCGTCGGCGATCACGACGATCACGGGGCACTCGGGCGTCTGGCGCAGGCGCCGCAGCCAGTCGAGGCCGACGCAATCCGGGTTGGACGGATCGCCGGCAAACGATGCATGCAGTACCAGCAGGTCGCAGTGCTCGTGGCTCGCGGGCATCGCTCCCGCGGTCAGGGCGCCGAGGTCGACGACATGGATCTCGGCGTAGGGGCGCACCGTGCCGATGACCTGCGACAGCCAGGTCGCGATGGCGGGTTGCAGGCTGGCGATGGTGATTCGTTCGATCATCGCTGCCTCACTGAACCGTGAACCGCATGCGCATGCGTGCCCGCTGGTCGACCGCGCGACCGTCGCGTTCCACGGGTTCGAAGCGCCAGCGGGACAGGGCCGCCACGGCGGACTCCTCGAAGGTGTCTGCAGGTTGTGAAGCCAGCACGCGCACGTCGCCGACCGTGCCGTCGGCGCGCACGACGAATTCCATGTCGACCCAGCCTTCCGTGCCGGCATCGCGCGCGATCCGTGGATAAGAGGGTTCCACGAAGCGCGTGCGCTTCAGCGCGCTGATGCCGACCACCGAGTTCTCGGCACGCTGCCGCTCGCGCAGCGCCGTGACCTCGCTCGACAGCCCGCCGAGTTCGGTCGTCGACGCGCCGAGCGATTCGGCCTCGAGCAGTGCGCGCGCTGCTGCCGCGGCGTCGCCGCGCGCCAGCGCCGCCCGACCGTCGGCGATCACGGCGCGCAGCAGGGACTGGCGTGCGCCCGTCGTCACGGCACTGCCGGGCTCGGTGCGCTGCAACCCGTCAGCCAGTGGCGGGCGCTGTCTCCCGCCGGTTCGACCAGGCGCCCTCGCCGATCCGCTGGGTGATCAGCGCAGCCAGCCGTGCGGCCTCGTTGCCGCGCGCGGCGTTCTGCGCGGTTGCCAGCTGGGTGCGCACGGCCGTCAGTTCCGCCGGCGAGGCGCCGGCCTCCTGCGCTGCGCGCAGCCAGCGATCGACCGCGGCCGTATCGGCACGCGTCGCGCTCTGCCGCGCTTCCGCCAGCAAGCGGCGCAGCTGCTGGTTCAGGCGGTTCAGGCGGCGTCCCGCGGCGCGAGCGTGCGTAGCTCGAGGTAGAACGCCGCGTTGTCGGAGGCCGGTTCCAGCAGGGCGCCGCGCTGCAGGCGCTGCGCGGCATCGTCGAGCAACTGCTTGACCCGCTCGTCGACCTGCTGGCGCTGCAGCACGCGCCGCGTTTCCGACAGCGCCGGGTCGGAACTGCTGCCCGACGCCACGCCATCGAGCGCGGCGAGCGCAGCACCGACGTCGCCGCTGGCGGCTGCAGCCCGCGCGCGGGTCAGCAGCGCCCGCTCGCGCTCCTTGCCGAGCTGCGCGTTCAGGAATGCGATGCGGACGTTGTCCGGCTGCAGCGTGCGCGCCGCTTCGACATTGCGCGCGGCGGCATCGAGTTCGCCCGCGAGGATGGCCTGCTCGGCGTTGCCGAGCAGCGTGCCGACGATGCGATCGATGCCGCTGCGCGCGCGGCTGTTGCCGGCATCCTGCGACAGCACGCGCTGGTACAGTTCGGCGGCGTTGCGGCCGGGCGGCGCAACGAGCGCACCGGCCTCCAGCGCAGCGTCGGCCTCCGCGAGTACCTGCGCGAGCCCTTCGTCGGCAGGCGTCGCCGCGCCGGCCGGCGCACGCGCGGTGACGGCGGCCGGCGTGTCGTCGCGGCCCAGCATCCAGGCGGCGGCGATCGCGGCCACGGCTACCAACGCGGCCGGCAACAGCCAACGTCGACTGCCCGCCGACGGTGCGCCGAAGACGGGTTCCGCCGGGCGGCGTGGCGGCACGGCCTGCACCGCGTGCTCTTCGTCGTGCCGGCGCATGGCCGCCTCGACGAACAGCCGGACACGTTGCTCGGACACCGGCTTGTGCAGGAATCGATAGACCTCGCCGCTGGTGATCTGCGCGGCAAGCTCGCCCTGGTGCTGTGCATCGCCGGCGACGATCAGCACTAGATCCGGGAACTGCTGGCGAAGGCGGCGCGTCAGCGCGGCCAGTGGCGCTGCGCAGGCGGATGCATCGACGATGGCAACGCCGCCGCGACCGGCGAGGATCTGCTCCGCCAGCTCATCGGCACTGATGCACAGCGTGATCGCGTGATCCGCGGTGACGACTCGCTCGACCGTGTCGATCAGTCCGTCGTCTTTCGACAGCACGACCAGACCGATACCGGCACCGACTCCGGCACCAGGCATACGAAGCTCGTCGCGGGTTTGCTCCGGTGGCACGTTCAGGGCGGGATTCTCCAAGCGCCTGATCTCCGCGGTCAGGTGACACCGCAGTGTAGGCAGCTGGCGACGGTCGTAAAGCAGATTCTGTCACATCGGTCCGGCGCTGGCCGCGAAACGCCAACCGGGTCGCAGTTTCAGGCGGTCTGCGCAGTGACCGGGTCGGCACGCGACTCGACCAGATTCGTGCTTCGACAGTCGAACACGACTTCATCGTGCTGGTTCAGCAGCTGGTAGCGGAACACGGCGATCCCGCGGCCCGGCTGGCTGGTCGAGGGGCGCGTCGACAGGCACTCCGAACGGGCCCGCAGCCGGTCACCCGCGCGTACGGCGCGCGGAAACCGCACGTCGTCCCAGGCGACGCCGCAGATCCACGCAATGTCCTGGCTGATCTGGTGGTCGAGTTGGCGCCACAGCGCCATCGTGTAGATGCCGGAGGCGATCACCCCGCCGAACACGGAGCCGCGCGCGGCGTCGGTATCGGTGTGAAAATACTGCGGGTCGTAGCGGCGCGCGAACTCGAGCATCGGCTCGAGTTCGACGGTCAGCGGCGCGCTCTCGCGTTGTTCGCCGATGGCAAGGTCTTCGAGGTAGCGTTTGTTCATGACGGTGCATCCGCGCAGGAATGGTGCGAGCCGGCCCACGGCATTGCAAGCCCCGCTGACGCTGCTGGCAGTCGCACTCGTGCTGGCGAGCGTGGTCGCGCTGGCAGCCGAGCGCGTCTGGTGGGCCGACTTGCTGGTGCACTTTCGGGTGCAGTACGTCGCGGGGGCCTCGCTGCTGCTGGGACCGTCATGGTGGTTCGGACGGCGTGACTGGTTGCTCGCCGCCGTGCTGGCCCTGCTGCTGAACGCGGTGCCGGTGCTGCGCGCCATGCCGGCGCCGGCGCCGATCGCATCGGCAAGCGCCGCGACGCCGGCCGGCGAGCGCGTGCGCATCGCGTCGTTCAATCTGTTCTGGCGCAACACCGACCATGACGCCGCGATCGCCTGGGCGCGGGCGACACAGGCGGACGTACTGGTGTTCGTCGAAGTCGATGCGCGCTGGGAGCGCGCGCTGGATCGCCTGCGGGACCAGTATCCGCATGCGCACGGCGAACGGCGCGCTGGCCACACCGGCACGCTGGTGCTCTCGCGCTGGCCGCTGGGCGCGCTGCAGGTGCTCGATACCGGCACGCCCGGGACGCCGGAGGTCGCGCTCGCCGTCGAACGACCCGCCGGGCCATTGCGGCTGATCGCGGTGCACGCGAGCTGGCCGATGGGTCGCGCGGCCTCGGCGGCGCGTGCGCGGGATTTCGCGGCGGTCGCCGACGCCGCACGCGAGGCAGCCTCGCCCGTGGTTGCGATCGGAGACTTCAACATCACGCCGTGGTCGCCGCACTTTGGCGCGCTGCTCGCGCGCGCCGGCCTGCGCGACGCGGCGAGCGGTTTTGGCTGGCAGCCGACCTGGCCGCGGTTCCTGCCACCGCTGGGCCTGCAGATCGACCACGCGCTCGTCTCGCCCGACGTCATCGTGAACTCTTTCGCCCGCGCCAACGTCGAAGGCAGTGATCATCGACCGATCGTCGTTGACCTGCAGCTGCGGTCGCGGGGAGGATCGGTCGTCGGACATCGCGCCCCGGGCGCCGGAGGAGACAGGGGATGAGCAGTGGTTCAGTACGTTTGCTGCGGTCCGGGGCGGGGCGTCAGTGGTTGCTGCCGTGCCTGTGGCTGGCGGTTGCCGTCCTGGCGTCGGCGAAGGCCGTGGCGCAGGACGTCAGCGCTGCGCAACGGCGCGGCGCGGCGGAGTACCTGGCGGCACTCGCCGACGGCAGTCCTCAGGTCATCGGTTACGCCATCCATCCCGCCGAACTCGACAAGCTGCGCCAGACCCTGCTGACGCAACTGCGCGAGGAAGCTGCGCGCGGCGACGGCACGGTGCGGGCGCGGCTGTTCGGCCAGGCCACGGCGCTCGCCGAAGTCGAACGCTGGACGACACTGGTGTTCTTCACGAACCTCGCGCGCCGGCTCGATTTGCCGCGCGGCCGGATCTACGACGACCTGCGCGGCGTCGCCGCGATCCGCGATTCGGGCGAGTTGACGCATGTGGTCGTGCGCGGCCGGCAGCCGCGTGACCGTGGCGCGACGCAGGTGATCGAGACCGTCAGCCTGCTGCCCTACGGCAAGGACTGGAAGTCGGCCCTGCCCAGCGAACTGGAGGCGCAGATCGAGGACCTGATCGACGGCCGTGTCGTCGGGCGTGCCGCTGCGGCGCCGACTGCCCCGTCTGCGGGGGCGCCAACATCGGCGGCCGCGACGGGCGGCACCGGTCCGGCGGCGCCGCGGACCGCCAATCCGCCGGATATCCTGGCCATGCTGGGCGCCGCGGAGACCGCCCTGGTCGACGGACGCTGCGATCAGTACTACCGCGAATACCTGAGCCCGAATTTCCGCCGTACGCTGTCGCGCAAGATGCTCGACACCCTGATCGCGAGCTGTCGCAACAGCCTGGGCGCACGCGAGTCGCTGATTGCCGCGTTGCGGATCGTGCGCCGCGCCGCGCCGCGGCTCGAGTACGAGGGCACGCGGGCCAGCTACGACGTCAGCGGCCAGGGCCTCGCCTATGATCGCTTCGTGCTCGAGAAGATCGACGATCGCTGGTACATCGCCGAGTGAAGACCGTCACGGGAGACCTCATGAACCTGCATCCACGCCTCACGCTCCTCGCGCCGCTGCTATGGCTCGCGGGCTGTGCCGTTTCACCCGAGAACGTCACCATCCGGCCGCTGCCGAGCGTCGAACTGCAGCGCTTCATGGGTCCGTGGTACGTCATCGCGAACATCCCCACGGTCATCGAGAAGGGTGCGCACGACGCGATCGAGACCTATCGGCTCGACGACGACGGCACGATCGCCACGACGTTCACGTTCCGCAAGGGCGGCTTCGATGGCCCGATGAAGCAGTACAACCCGCGCGGCTTCGTCGTGCCCGGTACCGGGAACGCGATCTGGGGCATGCGGTTCATCTGGCCGATCAAGGCCGAGTACGTCATCGCCTGGGTCGATACCGATTACACCGAGACGATCATCGCCCGCAGCAGCCTCGACTACGTCTGGGTCATGGCGCGAACCCCGACGCTGCCGCAGGATCGATACGACGCGCTGCTCGCCCGCGTCCGCGACCTCGGCTATGACATGTCGAAGGTCCAGAAAGTCCCGCAGAGCGCCGCTGGGGCGCCCGCCGCGACGCCAGCCCCGTCGACCGAATCCGGGTCCGCCGTCACGCCGGTCGACCACGACTCGCTGCTGGCGCGCATCGATGCCAACGACCCGGATCTGGTCGTTCTCGACGTGCGCACGGCCGAGGAGTTCGCGGCCGGGCATGTGCCGGGTGCGCGCAACATCAGTCATGACCTGCTGGCTTCGCGGGTCGGCGAGCTCGACGATGCGCGCGGGCGCGAACTCGTCGTCTATTGCCGCAGCGGCAAGCGTGCGGCACTCGCGCTCGATACCTTGCGCGCGGCGGGGTTCACGCGCCTCGCGCACCTCGAAGGTGATTTTCTCGGCTGGCAGGCCGCGCAGCGGCCGGTCGCGACGCTAGACGGGGCAGGCCTCGACCGCGACGACTAGCAGGCCGGGGCCACCATGCACGCCGAGTGCGGTGCCCAGCGTCGTCAGGTGTGCCGCCTCGACACTGCCCAGCCGCGCCTGCAGCGCCGCGAGCAGGGCGGCGGCGTCGCTTTCCGCGCTTCCGTGGCCCACCAGCAGGCGATAGCCGGGCGCTGGCGGCAGGCGCCGGACGATGAAGTCCGCGAAGCGCTCGATCCGGCGGCGTCGCACCCACAGCACGCCGCAGGGGCGCACGAACCCGTCGCGCGTCGTGTGCAGCACGGGCATGAAGCGCAACAGGCGTGACAGCGTGCGCACGATGGGCGGGATGCGTCCTCCGCGGACCGCGTAGTCGAGCGTCGAGGTCAGTGCCCAGGTCTGGATGCGGGCGCGCGCGCCGCGCGCACCGCTCTCCACGGCATCGATGTCCGCACCCGCCAGCGCCAGCTCCGCCGCGCGGATCGCCACCAGACCCTGCCCGAGCGAGACGCTTGCGGAATCAAGCACGCGCACCTTGCCACCCTCGATGCGCTGCGCCGCACTGACCGCGGCGTCATAGGTGCCGCTGACGCGGCTCGACAGCGATATCGACAGCACAGCCTGGTAGTGCGACGCCAGGAACTCGTACAACCTGCGGAAATCACCGGGCGGTGGCTGCGACGTCTTGGGCATCTCCGGATTGCGCTCGAGCTCGCGGTAGAACTCCTCGGGTGTCAGCGTGACCTTGTCGAGGTAGGAGCGCGGGCCGAAGTGCACCCGCACGGGCACCATGTGCAGCTCCAGCGATTCGAGCAGCGCATCCGGCAGGTCGGCGGCCGAGTCGATGACGATCGCAACCTGTCGCGAGCTGGCATGGTGGGCGGCGCTGCGCTGCGCACGCATGTCGTCCGCTTTCTGTCCGCTGACGCGCCCGTACTGCGCGACGAACTCGAACAGCTGCTCGGGTTCGTTGGTATGGATGTGGATGCGCAGCTTGCTGCGCGTGCCACCGACGACCAGGCTGGAGCCGAAGGGGCCCAGGCTCTCGCGAACCCGACGTGGATCGAGTTCCGCGCCGGTGACCATGCACTCGGTGCAGTAGCGATGCCGCGTGTCGCCGGGACCGCTCTCCACCATGACCTCGCCATCGCCATGCAGCGGCGCCGCGACGACCTGCATCTCGCCACGTTCGAGCCAGGCCGTCATGCCCTCGAGCAGGTCGACGAAGCCCTGCGCACCGGCATCCACGACGCCAGCGGCCCGCGTCTCCTCCAGCACGCCCCGCGTGCCGGCCAGCGAGCGGCGCACCGGTTCGATGACATCGGTGAACAACGCGCGAAAGTCCACGGCCCCCGCATCGTGCACGATGCGCTCCAGTTCGCTGGCGAAATCCGCCAGTACCGTCAGCAGCGTGCCCTCGCGCGGCTGGGTCAATGCATCGCGGGCATAGGCGGCGCCGGCCCGTACCGCGACGGCGAAACTGCCGGTATCGAGTCGTTCGAGGTGCCCGGCGCGGTCGCCGACGCCGATCAGGAAATGCGCGAGGATCGCGCCCGAGTTGCCGCGGGCGCCGTCGAGCGCCGCATCGGCGACACGTGTCAGCAACTGGCCGGCGTGACGCGGCGCATCGCGCTCCAGCGTCGGCAGCACGGCCGCAAGCGTCATCGACATGTTGGTGCCGGTGTCGCCGTCAGGTACCGGGAACACGTTGATCTTGTTGATGTGGTCCGTGCGGGCGAACAGCCGGTAGATGCCGGCGCGCAGCGCGTCGGCGAGCTGCGGCCCGTCGAGCGTGGCGACGCCGGTCGCGCTCACTGGATGGGTACGAGGAAGCGGTTGCCGTTCCATGACAGCACTGCACCCTGCGGAACGATCTGCTCGATCCGCAGGCCACTCGCGAGGCTGTCGCCGTCGGTACCGCGCTGGCCGTTGACGAATACGAAGCGCTTGGCCGGATCGGCGTCGTAGACGTGCAGGCTGAGCGCGACCTCCGGCACGCTCTGGCCGCGTGCGACCAGCGCCTCGCGTGTGGCGTAATTGCCGACCCCGGGCGCCGCCGGGTTCGCGCCGAGCGGCGTCGCGGTCCCGGTCGCAGCCCCGGCCGGCGACGGTTGTGCGGGCAGGTAGTCGTTCGGGTTGTAGTTCGGGCCGGTCGGCTGCGGCGCCGCGACGGGCGCTGCGCCGTTCGGTGGGACGCTGGCCGGTACGTCAACGGCGGGTGCGCTGCCCGCTGCATCGACCAGTTCCGGATCGATGATCAGGGGCGGATTGAACCGTGTCGTCGAGGGACTTTCAGCAGGCGCGGGCATGGCGGCCGGTGCGGCGGCGGATGGTGGTGCGGCCCCGGTGGTCGCGAGCGGTGGCGGCGCGTTCTCCGGCCGCGTCATGACCCAGATCAGCACCAGCAGGTTGATGCCCAGCAGCAAACCCAGCGCGACGGCCCAGACCGGGAAGCGCGTTCGCGGCGATGCGATGCGCGGCTGGAACACGCCCGGGCCGGACTGCCGCTGGCGCTCGTTCTCGCTCTTCTTCAGCGCATCGAGAATGAAGGACATCTCAGGCTCCCGGCAGCGGCGTCTGCGAACTGGCGGTGGGATTCGGGGTCGGCTCGGGTGCGCGCACCAGGCGGGGTGAGTCCGCCGGCAGGACGCTGTCGATCATGACCTGCGTCGGGATGTCGGCGATGCCGTCCGGTTCGAGCCGATGCCGCCGCTGGAACTCGGCCACCAGCCGCATCAGCTCCGCGTCATAGATGCCGTTGGCCGGTTGCGCCGGCGCGTTGCCGGACGCACGCAAATTCTGCTGCAGGCGCTGCACCGCGGTGCCGCGCGCGCCCGGTTCGAGTGGTCGCGGTTCGTCCCGTCCGGCGCGCCACAGCAGCACGTAGTCGCCGAACCAGGCGCGCGACAGATCCGCGAGTGGTACTTCGCGCAGCGTGCCGCCCAGGCTCAGCGCCGCGCGTTCGTCGGTCAACGCCGCCAGCACGACCTGGTGGTCGGTCCCGGTGGCGTCGCGCAGGATCAGGATCGCGGGCCGGTTGAACTGCAGCAGTTCGGCGAGCGTGCCGCGCTGGGCGAGGCAGGCAAGGCCTTGCTGTTGCGCCTGCGCGCAGGGCGTGACGTCGCCGACGATGTAGCGGGCATTCCACAGCGCGAACAGCTTGTTGAACGCGTTGTCGCCGTCGGTTTCGGCGGCGAATCGCTGCAGCAGGTCTTCGATCCGGGCCGGCTCCACGGCTGATGCAGGTGTTGCCGTCACCGCCGTCGCAGCGGGCGCCGGCGACGCGCTGACAGGTGCCGCAGGCGCGGCCGCGGCCGGCGTGGCGTCCGTGGAGCCGAACACCCGCCACAGCGCGAACGCGGTCAACAGCGCGGCCGCGAGGCCGGCACCGCCGAAGGCCCACGGCAGCCAGCCTGGCGCGATCGGCCGGTCGAACACCTCGGTGGCGGCCCGGCGGACGATGGTGGGCGTCACCCGGTGCCGATCCTGCGTGTACGCACCGAGCAGCGCACGGTCGCAGATCACGTTGATCAGGCGTGGCACGCCGCGCGACAGACGATAGGTCTCGCGCAGCGCGGCTGGCGAGAAGATGTCGCTGGTCGCGCCCGCGACGCGCAGTCGATGGCGGATGTAGGACGCCGATTCATCGGCTGACAGCGGGTCGAGGTGATAGCGGCCAGTCACTCGCTGCGCGAGCTGGCGCAGCTCGACGCGGTCGAGGATGTCGCGCAGCTCCGGCTGCCCGATCAGGATGATCTGCAGCAGCTTCTGGGTTTCGGTCTCGAGGTTGGTCAGCAGCCGCACCTGCTCGAGCACTTCGGGCGCGAGGTTCTGCGCCTCATCCACGACCAGCACGACGCGCTTGCCCTGCGAATGTGCGCGCAGCAGGTAGCTGTTCAGGATATCGACGAGTTCCTTGACGCTGCCGATCGCCGAATCGGGCACGCCGACGCCCAGTTCCTCGCAGATCGTCAGCAGGAACTCCGGCGCGCTGATGCGCGGATTCAGGATCAGCGCGACTTCGGCGTTCTTCGGCGTCTGCGCCAGCAGCGAGCGGATCGTCGTCGTCTTGCCGGTGCCGACTTCACCCGTCAGCTGGACGAAGCCACCGGCTTCGGTGATGCCATAGAGCAGGTGCGCGAGCGCCTCCGAATGGCGCTCGCTGAGGAACAGGTAGCGCGGGTCCGGCGTGATCGCGAACGGTTTTTCGTTGAGGCCGAAAAACGGCAGATACATCCGGCAAGTATTGCATGCCCCTCCCGCCGCCGGCAGCAGGGGCGGCCGGTGCCCAGGGGGGGCAGGCACCGGCCGGGCTTGGTCAGCCGTGGGTCAACCGCGGGTCAGCCGCCGGCGTTCTTCGCCGGGCAGGTGTTGACGCCGATCAGTGCGTACAGCGGGCAGAAGCGCAGCAGGGCGGTTGCGAGTGGCACGATGCCGACCAGGCCCCACCAGCGGTTCGGTTCCGGCAGCACGAAGACCATGGACAGTAGCGCGAGGCCTGCGACGATGCGCAGTACCCGATCGATTCCACCGACGTTTGCTTTCATGTTCCTCTCCTGGCTGGATGGCGTGGCAGGGAGATTAAGGGTCGTGGACACCGTGGTATGTAACTGCGGTTACACAGACGGCTAGGGACTTTCCGGGGGGTCGCGGCGTGGCAGTTCGCCAGGCTCGCCGGCGGCGATGCGGCGCAGCAGCGCGGCGTCGAGGATCTCGATCCGGCCGCGGCCGAGGCGCAGCGCGCCACGCTGCGCGAACTCGCCGAGCAGTCGCGAGATGATCTCGCGGACGCTGCCCAGCTCCTGCGCGAGTTGCAGGTGCGACGTCTGCAGCACGGTGCCGTGGCCGAGCAGCCGGTTCGCGAGCCGCTGGTCCAGCTTCTGGAACGCGACCGCGTCGACCAGTGACATCAGGTCGGTCATGCGTGCGGCGAACAGCTCGAACACCTCGATGCGGAACGCCGGCACGCCGTCGAGCAGTTCGAGGAACAGCGCGCGCGGCATCGCCAGCACGCGCACGTCGGTCTCGGCGACGGCGCTGGCCGTGTAGTCGCGCGCGCCGAGCAGGCAGCTGCTGGTCAGGATGCAGCTCTCGCCGGGCTCGACCCGGTACAGCAGCAGCTCCTTGCCCTGCGGCGACAGCTTGCGGACGCGGATCGTGCCATCCAGCACCAGCGGAAAGTGCGTGCATTGCGCCGCTTCCGCGAACACCGGTTGCCCGGCCGGGACACGCAGCAGCACGGATTCCCCGATCACGCGCTGCAGGGTCGCGTCGCTGGCCGCCGCGCACCAGCGATAGCGCGCGCGCAGCGCTTCGATGCCGGGCGTGTCGCGATCGATCATGGCCGCTGCCTCCGTGCCGGGCTCGAGGGGTCGCTGCCGCGCAGCGTACTGCCCCGCTTCACCGCGAGCTGGCCGAACTTCTCGCGGATGCGGTCCAGTGTCGAGTCCAGCGGCGCGTCCCCCGCACTGACCTGCGGCTGCGCGGCAAACAGGTCCGCCTGCGTGCCCGGCGATGCATCGGCCGGCGACAGTTCGCTGGCGCCAACGCCGAGCAGGCGCAGTCGCGCGCCCGGGTTCTGGTCCAGCCAGCGCGCCAGCAGCGTTCGGGCGAGACGGCCGAGCACCGCCGAGTCATGGCTCGCCGGCGCAAAGTGCTTCTGGCGCGTGCAGGTCGTGAAGTCGTGCTCGCGGATCTTGATGGTGACGCAGCGCCCGACCAGGCCCTTGGCGCGCAGCCGCGCGCTCATGCGGTCGCTGAGCGCGAGCAACTCGGCTTCGAGTCGTGCCGGGTCGGCGATGTCGTCGGCGAAAGTCTCTTCGGCGCTGATCGACTTCTCTTCCCAGTCCGCGATCACCGCGCGATCGTCGACACCGCCCGCGCGTTCGCGCATCCGCGGCGTGTCGCGCCCGAACAGCGGCCACAGCTGCGCATCCGGCGCGCGCCGCAACGCGCCCAAGGTCGTGATGCCGGCCGCCGTGACCTGCTCGCCCTTCTTGCGCCCGAGGCCCGGCAGCCGACGCACGGGCAGCGGGTCGAGCACGTCGTGGATGCGCTCCGGCGTCACGACTGTGAGTCCATCGGGCTTGTCGATGTCGGAGGCGATCTTCGCGACCAGCTTGTTGGGCGCAACGCCGACCGACGCGGTCAGCCCCGTGCGCTCGCGGATGCGCCGCTTGATCTCGCGCGCGATCGACACCTCGTCGCCGAGCAGCCGGCGGCTGCCGGTCACGTCGAGATAGGCTTCGTCCAGCGACAGCCCCTGCACCAGCGGCGTGAACTCGTGGAACACGCCGAACACCTGGCGCGAGACCTCCTTGTAGCGCGCCATGCGCGGCCGCACGCAGATCGCATCCGGGCACAGCGCGAGGGCGCGACGGATCGGCATGGCGGAGCGCACGCCGAAGCGGCGCACCTCATAGCTCGCGGCGGCGACGACGCCGCGGCCGCTCGTGCCGCCGACGATCAGCGGTTTGCCGCGCAGTTCCTGATGGTCGAGCTGCTCGACCGACGCGTAGAACGCGTCCATGTCGACGTGCAGGATCACGCGCGTGCTCACAGCGTCAACGCGCTGTAGACCGCCGTGACCAGCAGCATCACGCCGGCGAACGTGCCGGCGCCGCGGCCAGCAACGCCTCGCTCATGCCGCCTGGAAGCCGCCGACGGTCTGTGGCGCGGTCTCCCGCGGTGGCGTGGCTGCCTGCGTGCCGAGTTCATGCGGCTCGAAGTCGTCGACGTGGATCAGCTCCATGACCTTGCGGTCGTAGTCGCGCAGCTGCGCGGCTTCCGTCTCGGAGATGATGCCGGCAGCCAGCGCCTGCGTGATCTGCCCCGGCACGTCGAGTGCGGTCACCCTGCCGGTCTTGACGCCTTCGACACGCACGCGCTTCTCGATCGGTTCGCTGCTGATCGCGAGTTCGAGCGCTTCCTGCAGCAGGCCGAGCGGGTTGTGCGGCTGCACCTCGCGGTACACCGGATGGCAGAGCCGGTCGCGTACCGCCGTTGGATTCAGCACGAGATCGGCCAGCTGCCGGCCGGAGCGGTCGGAAGGCGCCGAGTACTGCAGCCCGCGCGGGAAGATGAAGAAACGCATGAAACCGCCGATGAACGGGCTCGGGAAATTGCGCAGGAAGCCATGCAGCTGCTCCTGTGCGCGGTACAGCAGGTGCCGGCAGGCCCACTCGACGACCGGCAGGTCTTCGGCACGACGGCCCTGGTTCTCCCAGTGCTTCAGCACCATCGACGCGATGTACATGTTCGACAGCACGTCGCCGAGGCGGGCCGACAGGTTTTCCTTCTTCTTCAGGTAGCCACCCAGCGTCAGCATCGCGACGTCGACTGCGAAGGCGAACGACGCCGAGAAGCGCACGATGTGCTGGAAGTAGCGCTTCTCCGCGCCAGTGCCCGGCACATTGGTGAAGCGCGCGTTGGTCAGCGCCATCACCAGCGAACGCACGGCGTTGCTGATCGTGAAGCCGATGTGGCCGAACAGCGCACGATCGAAGTCGTCGACGCCGCGCGCGCGATCCGGATTGCGCGCCGCCTCCATTTCCTTCAGCACGAACGGATGGCAGCGGACCGCGCCCTGGCCGAAAATGATCAGGCTGCGCGTCAGGATGTTCGCGCCCTCGACCGTGATCGCGACCGGCACGACCTGGTAGCCGCGGCCAAGGTAGTTGCGGGGCCCGAGGCAGATGCCCTTGCCGCCCTGCACGTCCATCGCGTCGTTGGCGATCTGGCGGCTCATTTCGGTGACGTGGTACTTCAGCATGGCCGACGGCACCGAAGGTTTCTCGCCCCCGTCGATCGCGCCGGCCGTCACCGACCGCGCGGCGTCCATCGCATAGGTGTAGCCAACCATGCGCGCGATCACGGTCTCGACGCCCTCGAACTTGCCGACCGGCATGTTGAACTGGCGCCGAATGCGACCGTAGGCGCCGGTCGCGAACACCGCCGCCTTCGCGCCCCCCGTGCCGTTCGACGGCAGCGAGATGCAGCGACCGACCGACAGCTGCTCGACCAGCATGCGCCAGCCCTGGCCGGCCATCTTCGGGCCGCCGATGATGAAATCCAGCGGCACGAACACGTCCTTGCCGTGGATCGGCCCGTTCTGGAACGGGATGTTCAGCGGGAAGTGCCGCCGGCCTATCGAGACGCCGGCCGTGTCGCGTGGGATCAGTGCGACCGTGATGCCGAGGTCCGGCTTGTCACCGAGCAGCTTGTCGGGGTCGAACATCCGGAACGCGAGGCCGATGACCGTCGCGACCGGCGCGAGCGTGATGTAGCGCTTCGAGAAATTCAGCTTCAGGCCAACGATTTCGCGGCCTTCCCAGCTGCCTTTGCAGACGACACCCGTATCCGGCAACGACGCCGCGTCGGAACCCGCGCGCGGACCGGTCAGTGCGAAGCAGGGCACTTCTGCGCCGCTCGCGAGCCGCGGCAGGTAGTGGTTCTTCTGGTCCTCGGTGCCGTAGTGCTGCAGCAGTTCGGCGGGGCCGAGCGAGTTCGGCACGGCGACCGTCGAACCGACCGTTGCGCTGCGGCTCGCGAGTTTCGCGAGCACGCAGGAGTGGGCGTACGCGGAGAACTCGAGCCCGCCGTACTGCTTCTGGATGATCATCGCGAAGAAGCCTTTCGACTTCAGGAAGTCCCAGACTTCCGGCGGCAGGTCGCCGCGACGGTGCGTGATGTCGAAGTCGTCGACCATCCGGCACAGCTCTTCGCAGGGACCGTCGAGGAAGGCCTGCTCTTCGGCGCTCAGGGTCGGCGCTTTCGCCGACATCAGCTTCGACCAGTCCGGGTTGCCGGTGAACAGCTCACCGTCCCACCAGACCGTGCCGGCCTCGAGCGCTTCCTTCTCGGTCTGCGACATCGCCGGCAGCAGCTTGCGATAGGTGCGCAGGAACGGGCGCGAGATCAGCGCCTTGCGCAACGGCCTGAGGTTCAGCGCCCAGAGCGTGCCGAGCAGCACCCACAGGAAGCCTTTCCAGACACCGGCCGGCGCACCGAACCAGGTGTAGGCCGCGAGCAGCACGGTGAACGTGACCGTGAAGCTCAGCAGGCTCATGCGGCGATACGCGAGGTAGAGCACCGCGACGACGAACAGCAGCGCGATGATGCCGCCGGGCATCGTCAGCGCGTAGAGCGCGCCGGCCAGCAGCGCGAGAGTGACGAGGGCACGAACCATCGGTGCACCATCAGTGATTGCGACAGATGGTGTCCAATATAGCCCCGCATCGCGGGCACGGTAAGGGACGCAATGCGCGCTGGCGGCCGCAGCCTGCCGCCCGGCAGCCGGCTCAGCGCCGTGGCGGGGAGTCGCCGCTGTAGCGGATCGGCGTCGCGCCCGTGATCGGCCCCACCGTGGCCCGGTCGCTGACGTACAGCGTCACCGGGTGCTCGAATCGCAGACGACCGCCGACGCTGCAATCCGGGCCGACCACGACCCGCGGCGGCGGTTTGTCCCGCCAGTTCCAACCGATCGTGGGTTTCTCGACGACGAGGTCGCCATCGATCCGCGCACCGCCGGCCAGTTCGACGTCGCCGCGCACGGTCCCGAGGTTGCCGGCCACGCGGGCGCCGCGCAGCGTCAGCCGGCCGTTGACGTTCTCGACATTGCCGGCGATCGCGCTGTCGGGGCCTATTTCGATGGCGCCGTTGACGGTCTCGACGTTGCCGCGGATCTGTACCGCCCTGCCGACCCGGATGCTGCCGTTGACGGTCTCGAGCGATTGCGCGCGTACCCCATCGGCCGCGCTGATGCTGCCGACTGCCCGGCATCGATGATCTCGGCCCGCGCGCCCAGCTTGATCGACCCGTTAATCCTTGACGTCGCCGGCACGTTGGCCTGCTCCGACGCTGATCGAACCGTTGATGCGCGATCGGTCGCCCGGCGCGTCGGGCGTTGCCAGCGCGGTCGCGCCCAGCAGCGTTACAGCGAGCACGAGGATGGCCAGTGGGCTGTTCCGGGTCATCGGGCGTTCTCCATCAGGTTCGAGACCGGGAAGTGAGTTCGGGACGCGCCGCCCGTCATGACCTGGTCGAATGCTCAGCCCAGGTCCTTGACGCCGTCGCGCTCCTCGAGCAACTCGGCGTGCGTCGCATCCATGCGCTTGCGGCTGAATTCGTCGATCGAGGCCCTGCACGATCTCGTACTGGCCGTTCTTGCAGACGACCGGGTAGGAGTAGATGACGCCTTCCGGGATGCCATAGCTGCCGTCCGACGGAATGCCCATCGACAGGTAGTCGCCGGAGGGGCTGCCCTTGGCCCAGTCGCGGATGTGGTCGATCGCGGCGGACGCGGCCGAGGCCGCCGACGATGCGCCGCGCGCCTTGATGATCGCGGCGCCGCGCTGCTGCACGGTCGGGATGAAGTTCGTCTCGATCCAGTTCTGGTCGACCAGTGACTTGGCGGGCTTGCCATCCACGCGGCAGTGGCTGAGGTCCGGGTACTGCGTGGCCGAGTGGTTGCCCCAGATGATCATCCGCTGGATGTCGTTGACGTGCTTGCCGGTCTTTTCGGCGAGCTGCGACAGCGCGCGGTTGTGATCGAGACGGGTCATCGCCGTGAAGCACTTCGGGTTCAGCGAAGGCGCGTTCTTCATCGCGATCAGCGCATTCGTGTTCGCCGGGTTGCCGACGACCAGCACGCGCACGTCGCGGCTCGCGACGTCGTTCAGGGCCTTGCCCTGCGCCGAGAAGATCTGCGCGTTGGCGAGCAGCAGGTCCTTGCGCTCCATGCCCGGGCCGCGCGGCCGCGCGCCGACCAGCAGGCCGACGTGCAGGTCCTTGAACGCGACGCGCGCATCGTCGGTCGCGACGATCTTGTTCAGCGTCGGGAAGGCGCAGTCGTTGAGCTCCATGACCACGCCCTGCAGCGTGGGCAGCGCCGGCGTGATCTCGAGCAGGTGCAGGTTGACGGGCTGGTCGGGGCCGAGCAGGGCGCCCGAAGCGACACGGAAGGCGAGGGCGTAGCCGATCTGGCCGGCGGCACCGGTGATCGCGACATTGACCGGGGTTTTCATGAGATGGGGTGGCTCTGTGGCTGAAAAGGCGCGCGAATTCTAGGCCGTTTCGGCCGGCGTTTCATGCCGCGCGTCGCAGCATCCGCGGCCCGGCCCGTTCAGGGTTCCAGCAGCGGGCGCAGCGCGGCCGGCAGTTCGGTGTCCGGATGCTGGCGGCGGAAGGCTTCGAGCTCGCGGCGCGCGGCGGCCAGGTCGCCACCCGCGCGCAGGGCCTCGATGCGCGCGAGCCAGGCCTCGGGCGGCTCAGGCGCGTCGGCCGCACGGGCCATCATGCGCTCGTCCATGGCCTCGCGACGCATTGCACCCGCCGCCAAGCTCTTGGCCGAGGCAGGCGCCGGGGCCGGCGCCGCGGCGTCGACGAGCGGTGCTTCGGACGCAACCGGTGGCGGTGGTGGTGCAGGTGCCGGCGGCTGCGCTGCGCGGGGGGCGGTGTCCGCGGCGCCGGCTGTCGCGGCTGCGACGGAGGTGCTCGCGACGGGGGCCGGCGCGCTGGCCATCGGCGCGGCTTCGGCCGGCGGCTGCACGAGGACTTCCGCTTCGGGTTGCATCGCCGGCTCGGCGACGCCTGCCGGCAGTTCCGCATCGGCTGCGCGCGTCGCGTCGTCGGCACGCTCGGCGGTGCGCTGCGCGATGACGTCGCGGCTGTCCATCTGCATCACGAGCGTGAACGACAACAGCACGGTGGCGGCCAGGGCGAGCGGCAGCGTCCAGCGCGGCGCACGGTGATAGCGCGGTTCGGCCACCGGTGGTTGCAGCACCGTGGCGCGTGCGCGCGCCAGCACGGCGCGATCGACCGCGTCGTCCGGTCCGTCGAGATCGGCGTCGAACTGCGGCACGAAGCGCTCGCCACGCCGCAGCCGCAACTCGAATTCGTCGTCGTGTCCAGTCGGCGTCATGACGCGCTGTCCTCGCGCAGCGTCTGCATCGCGTCGCGCAGTTTCGCGACTGCGTAACGCAGTCGGCTCTTCACGGTTTCGCGGCCCACGCCCGTGACCTCGGCGATCTCTTCGAGCGTGAGGCCCGCTTCTTCGTGCAGCAGGAAGGCATCGCGCTGGTCGGCGGGCAGCGCATCGAGCGCAGCGCGCAGCCGCAACTTGATCTCGCCGGCGTGCGCCTGATGCGCCGGGTCGTCCTCGGCGGCGCCCTGCCAGTCGGTCTCGCTGCCGTCGGCCTGCGTCGCGGACGTCACGGGTCGCACCGCACTGCGCCGGCAATGATCGATGAAGCAGTGATGCGCGATCGTGTACAGGAAGGTCTGGAAACGCGCGCGCGGTTCGTAGCGCAAGCGCGCGTCGACGAGCTTGCCCCAGGCTTCCTGGAACAGGTCGTGGGCAAGCTCGCGCTGGCGCGTGTGGCGCATCAGGTAGCGGAACAGCGGCTGACGATGGCGCGCGTACAGGCGGTCGAAGGCCGGCAGGCTGCCAGCGGCGTAGGCGAGCATCAGCGCCTCATCGGAATCGGGGTCCTGGCCATCGCCATCGGGCATGTGCAGCACTCTACCGCCCCGGCGTGGTCGCGCGGAGGGCCGACAAGGATCGTGGCTGGACGTGCTATCGAGGCGCATCCACCCCTTCAACGCGGCTGGTGACGGCGAGGGGCTAAACTATTTTTTAAATAAAAACAAATAGTTAAAGCCAATGCGCGGGTTCCAGCGAAATTTCCTGTTGACTCCGTATTGGTGTTGTAGTGATATATAACACCATGAGCAGGGCGGGCAGTGTGCCCTCCCCGAAACGAACAGCTCCGGCAAGGGGCAAAGAGGAGACGACAGATGGAAACGATCAGCAAGACCAGCCTCAAGGGCATGACGATGGCCGCCGCGATTGCGCTGGCCCTGACCTGGACGATGAGCCACGCGTTCGTGCAGTCGACCGCCGTGGCGCGCTGGGTGGACGCGGCGCAGGTCGCCGGTGGCGTCGTGGCTCAGGTGGCCGAGGCGGGTTCGGGCGCGGCCAAGGGCTCGGCGGTGTCCCCTGCTAAAGTAGTGTTCTAGCCAGCCGCAACACCGCGACGGCGCTGGCATGGAGCAGTTACTGATGGACCCGCAGTGGGACGACAGCTCGCCGATCTACCGGCAGCTGCGTGACCGGGTGGTGGCGATGATCCTCGAGGACGTCCTCAAGGAGGGGGATCCGCTGCCATCCGTCCGCAACGTCGCCGCGGAATTCCGTCTGAACCCGCTGACCGTGCTGAAGGGCTACCAGCAACTGGTCGACGAACAACTCGTCGAAAAACGCCGCGGCCGCGGCATGTACGTCAATGCTGGCGCACGCGCCGCATTGATGAAAGACGAGAAGCAGCGCTTCCTCGACGACGAATGGCCGCGCGTGCACGCACGGATCGTGCGCCTCGGGCTCGCGCTCGAGGACTTGCTGCGGGTTCCCCCCGCGGCGAGCGACACGCAAGGCTGGGCGCGTGCTGGCGACGATACCGACAGCGAGCAACAGACATGACAACCCCGGTGATCGAAGCGCGCGGGCTGGCGAAGTCCTACGGCGCGCACCGTGCCCTGGATGGCGTGGATTTCCGCATCGACAGCGGCCGCATCGTCGGCCTGATCGGCCCGAACGGCGCCGGCAAGACGACGGCGCTGAAAGCAGTGCTGGGCCTGACGCCCTTCGAAGGCGAACTGCGCGTGCTCGGGCTGGATCCGTTCACGCAGCGCGATGCGCTGATGCGCGACGTCTGCTTCATCGCCGACGTCGCCGTGCTGCCGAAGTGGCTGCGCGTCAGCCAGGCGCTGGACTATGTCGCCGGCGTACATCCGCGCTTCGCGCGCGCGACCGCCGAGGAATTCCTGCGCAAGACCGACATCCGCATGAAGAGCCGCGTGCGCGAACTGTCGAAGGGCATGGTCACGCAGCTGCACCTGGCGCTGATCCTTGCGATCGACGCAAAGCTGCTGGTGCTCGACGAACCGACGCTGGGCCTCGACCTGCTGTTCCGCCGTGCGTTCTACGACACGCTGCTGAACGACTACTTCGACAAGGAACGCACGATCATCGTGACGACCCACCAGGTCGAGGAGGTCGAGAACCTGCTGACCGACGTCATGTTCATCAACCGCGGCAAGGTCGTGCTCGACACGCCGGTCGAGCAGATCGGCGAGCGCTACCTGCAGGTGGTGACGACGCCCGACAAGGCGGAGGCGGCACGTGCGCTCGGCCCGCTGCACGAGCGCGAGGTGTTCGGCCGGATCGGCATGGTGTTCGAGGGCCGCAGCGCCGCGGAACTCAGGCCCTTCGGCGAAGTGCGACCGCCGGCGCTGTCAGACCTGTTCGTCGCGCGCATCGAAAGCGGGAGGGTCGCGTCGTGAAGTACTGGCAGACGCTGATCCGCCGCGAATTCTGGGAGCATCGGGCGCTGTGGCTCGCGCCGCTGGTGGTCGCGGGATTGCTGGTCGTGCTGACATTCCTCGCTGGCGGCGTGCACATCTCGGCCGACGCCCGCGTCGAGATCGATGGTCAGATCGACTTCGTCAAGGCTCCCGACCGAGGAGTGCGCCGCCAAGCTGTTCGGCGTGCTGATCGCCGGCCTGTACGTGCCGCAGCTGATCGTCATGCTGATCGTGCTGGCCTTCTACATGCTCGACGCGCTGCGCTGGCGAGCGCAAGGACTCGCAGCATCCTGTTCTGGAAGTCGCTGCTGGTGTCCGACGCACACACCGTGGCGACCAAGGCGCTGGTTGCACTGCTGGTCGTGCCGCTCGGCGTTTGGGCGATCTCGGTGCTGACGAGCCTCGCGATCATGCCGGTGCCCTGGGCCTCAAACTCGGGCGGCCCGTTCGCGACCCTGGTGTGCGGAACACGCCGGTGTGGTTCGGCGTGCAGGGCGCGATGTTGCTGGGCACACTGATCGCGGCGCTGTGGTATGCGCCGATCGCCGCGGCGTTGTTGCTGATCTCCGCCTGGGCCCGCCGCAACGTGTTCCTGTGGGCGGTGCTGCCGCCGGTGGCCTGATGCTGCTCGAGGAGACGGCCTTCAACACCAACCATGTCGCGCGCTTCCTCGAGTACCGCTTTGGCGGCTTCTTCGATGCGATGGGCATGGGCATCAACCGCAGCGAGACCGCTGCCGGTGCCGGCGCCGCCGAACGCGAGTTCCGCGCAGATCGCCGACGCCCAGCCGCCTCGACGTCTCGCCGCTGCTGGCGAACATCGACCTGTTGGGTGTTGCTGCGCTGGTGATGCTGTGGGCGGCGATGCAGGTGCGTCGTCGGCGCGACGACACCTGAGCGACCCGACCTGCGGCGGCGGTCGGGGCTATGGCAGCCACTGTCGCAGCGTGACGATCGCGAGCACGATCATCACGATGCCGGCGACCAGCGACAGCCAGCGGTGCAGGTTCGCGACCTGCCGCGCGGCGCGCCAGCGGCACCGACAGCACCGCGACCACCGCCATGCCGACGATGGACCTGCCGCGAACACGCCGACGTAGCCCAGCGCCTGCATCGGCTTGCCGGTCGCATCGAGCGCGAGCACGAGCAGCGCGCCGGAACCGGCGAGTCCCTGGATGAAGCCGATCAGCATCGAGCGCCAGCGTGCGGGTTCCGGGGAAGCCGTGCCGCTGATCGCCGCGCCTGCATGCGCCGCGGCGTGCGCGGTGGCATGCGCGGCTGTCGCCAGCCCGCGGCGCAGCGCGCCGGCGCCCAGCACCAGCAGCAGCACCCCGACCAGGACATGCAGCGCGCGATCCCACTCGAGTGGCAGGCTGCGCCCGGCGAGCAGCACGACGCCCGCGAGCAACAGGATCGACAGCGAGTGGCCCGTGGCCCAGACGAGGCCATGGCGCAGGAAGCCGCGCGCCGGGTCGCCGCGCGACGCGAGCGCCGAGACGACCGCGAGGTGGTCGGGCTCGAGCGCATGGCGCAGGCCGAGCACGAAGCCGGCTGACAGGATGGTGAACAACGCTCGCTCGCGGACTAAAGTAGGAAGAACTACAACATTCGCATAATAACCGCGGGCGGCCGACAGGCCGGTACTGGAGAAAGCTATGCGCCCCGATCCGACCACCGCCACGCGGCCTCGTGCCGCACGCTTGTCCGCGCTGCTGCTGTGCGTGGCAGCGACAGCCGCCTCGCCGGCATTTGCGCATGGTTCGCACGGCACCGCCGAAGGCTTCCTCGCCGGCGTGCTGCATCCGGTCACGGGCATGGACCACCTGCTCGCGATGGTCGCGGTCGGCATCTGGAGCGCCTTCCTCGGTCGCGCGCTGGCCTGGCAGTTGCCGGTCGCATTCCCGCTGGTCATGGTTGTCGGCGGCGCGCTCGGCATCGCGGGCGTGATGCTGCCTTACGTCGAGTTGGGCATCGCGCTGTCCGTGGTCGTGCTGGGCGTCGCGATCGCGGCGCGCTGGGCCGCGCCCACCGCGGCGGCGCTTGCGATCATCGTCGTGTTCGCGATCTTCCATGGCCATGCGCATGGCACGGAGCTGCCGTCGGCGACGGAGCCGCAGGGCTATGCGGCGGGCTTCGTGCTGTCCACCGGCTTGCTGCACATCGCCGGCATCGGCATCGCGCAGCTCGCGATACGGCGCGCTGCCGGGCGTGCTGCGCGCCTGCAGGCGGCGCCATCGCGCTCGCCGGATTCTGGTTCGTCGGCGGGTTGTTCGGGCTCGGCTGATGCGGCGCATTGCGGCGCTGCTGCTGGCGTTGCCCGCGGCGCCAGCGTCCGCCCATGCGAATTTCGGCGAGCTCGCGCCGTTCTGGGCAGGTGCGTTGCACGTGCTGGTCACGCCGCTGGCAGTGGCTGCACTGCTCGGCCTGGCCTGTGCAGTCGTCGCGATGGCGGAAGCCAGCCAGTTCCGGCTCGCGTTGCTCACGGGCTTGCTGGTCACTGTCTTGTCGGCCGCGATCGCGTGGTTGCCCGTGCCGGAGCGCGCCGGTGCGCTGCTTGCCGCGGGCGGCGCGCTGCTGCCGGCGCTCGCGGCCGCGCTGGCCGTGCCGACCGTGCGCGGCGTCGCCGTGCTGCTTGGCGTTGGCGCGGCGTGATCGTGCTGCTGTGGCTGCAGGAGGGCGTGCGCCGCCTCGGTCAGCGTTTGCCGCTCGCGCCGCGCGTGCTCGGCGCCTGGGTCGCGGCGATCGCCGTGCTGCTGGGCACGCTGCAGGTCGCGCTGCCGCGCTGACCTGTCGCGGGCGCGGTCGCGCTACAGCCGCACGCCGGCCGACAACGTCGCGACCATGCGCCGGGCCTTGTCGCGCGCCGCGTCGAGCGATGCGCCGCGCGCGAGCGCAACGCCCATCCGCCGCTTGCCGTGCACCTCGGGCTTGCCGAACAGCCGCAGCGCCGTGTCGGGTTCGCCCAGCGATGCCGCGACATTGTCGAAGCGGACGTTGGCGCTGTCGCCTTCGACGAGCAGCGCGCACGACGCCGACGGACCATGCTGCGCGATGTTCGGGATCGGCAGGCCGAGGATCGCGCGCACGTGCAGCGCGAACTCGCTCATGTCCTGCGTCGCCATGGTCACCATGCCGGTGTCGTGCGGGCGCGGGCTGACCTCGCTGAAGACCACGCCGTCCGCCGCGTCGCCGGTGATGAACAGCTCGACGCCGAACAGCCCGCGGCCGCCGAGCGCGGTCGTGACCTGCTCGGCGATCTCCTGGGCGCGCGCGAGCGTGGCGGGCGAGAGCGCCTCGGGCTGCCAGGACTCCATGTAGTCGCCGCGCTCCTGCCGGTGCCCGACGGGCGGGCAGAACAGCGTGCCCTCGCCCTTGGTGCGCACCGTCAGCAGCGTGATCTCGGTGTCGAAGGACACGAAGCCCTCGACGATGATCCGCGCCGAGCGACCGCGCGATCCCTCGAGCGCGTAGGTCCAGGCGCGCTCGATGTCCTCGGGCGCGCGCAGGGTGCTCTGGCCCTTGCCCGACGACGACATGACGGGCTTGACGACGCAGGGCAGCCCGAGCGCCGAGACGGCCGCCTTGAGCTCGTCGAGCGAGGAGGCGAAGCGATAGGGGCTCGTGGGCAGCCCGAGCTCCTCGGCGGCGAGCCGGCGGATGCCCTCGCGGTCCATGGTCAGCCGGGTCGCGCGCGCGGTCGGGATCACGGTCCAGCCCTCGCGCTCGAGCTCGAGCAGCGTGTCGGTGGCGATCGCCTCGATCTCGGGGACGATGTAGTGGGGCTGCTCGCGCTCGACGAGCGCGCGCACGGCCGCG
>JAWLAD010000027.1:0-42115 GCA_041395605.1 Steroidobacteraceae bacterium | reverse complement strand
TGCCGCATGACGGCCGGCCGCGCTTCGGCGGAGAATTCCCGGCGTACTTCTCGTCGCAGCCGCGCGAGATGGCAGGCGTCTGCCGCGCGATGAACCTGTTCGTGACCGCCGACTGCGGCGTCATGCACCTCGCGAGCGCCGCGCGCGTGCGCGTGCTCGGTCTCTTCAAGGTGACCGACGCGGCGATGTACGCGCCGTATGGCAACGGCAGCACGTCGATCCAGGCGGAGGACGCCGCGCCCGCCGCGGCGGCCGAGCAGGCCAGCGCGCTGCTGCGCGCGGGCTGAGTTGCGCGCGCCCGCCGGCGTTCACTGCCACTGCCAGCGGCTGCGCTCCTCGATGTAACCCGTGAGGCCGGCGCGTTCGAGCACGCGCGCAAGTGCCGCCTGCGCGCCGCGGATCACGGCCGGCCGGTCGAAGGCGCGATGCTGGCCATCGCGGACGATGTGCTCGCCGTCGATGTAGACATCGCGCACGGCCCACGGATCGTTCGAGTAGACGAGGTTCGACACCACGGTCTGCGACGGCGCGAGCGAGACGCGCTCCATGTCGATCACGATGCAGTCGGCGCGCTTGCCGGCCTCGAGCGAGCCGATCTCATGCTCGAGATGCAGCGCCGCCGCGCCGCCGCGCGTCATCAGTTCCAGCGCGAGCTCCGCCGAGCCGAAACCCGGCTGCTCGCGGAACTGCTTCTGGAACAGCATCGCCATCTTCATCGTTTCCCAGACGTTCTGGCCGTTGTTGGTCGAGGCGCCATCGACGCCGAGCCCGACCCGCGCGCCGGCAGCGAGCAGCTCCGGCAGTCGCGCGACACCCGAGGCGTAGTAGGCATTCGAGACCGGGTTGTGCGACAGACCCGTGCCGCGTTCCGCGAGCAGGCGGATCTCGTTGTCATCGAGCCAGATCGCGTGGGCCAGCAGCGTGCGCGGCCCGAGCACGCCGAGCCTCTCGAGCTGCGTGATGCTGCCGTGGCCGAAGCGCTGGCGGCTCGCGTCGCGCTCGTCCTGCGAGCTCGCCGCGTGCATCGTGAACAGGCACTCGTGCTCGACCGACACGGCGTGCATGGCCCGCACCATCTCCGGGGTACAGCGCAGCACCCCGATCGCTTCGGGCGTCACCGTGACCCGGTCCGAATCGAAGCGGCGCTTCAGGCGGCGCACTTCGTCGGCGGCGAACTGCGGCGTGTCGCGGTAGCCCTCGCGGATGAACTGCGAGGGGCTCGATTCATCGGCGCTGTCCATCGCGATGCGCGACACCAGCGCGCGGATGCCGGAGCGCTCGACGCTGTTCAGCACGCCGTCGAGCAGGTCCGGGTTCGGCGCGCCGATCTCGCCCGTGGCCGTCGTCGTGACGCCCATCGACATCAGTTCCAGCAGCGACAGCGCCGCGGCCGCTTCGCCATTGCGGCCGTTCAGCCCATCCAGCACCGGCCACATGCCCTTGCTGAACCAGACTTCGAGCGGCATCTCGTCATAGAGCCCGCGCAGCACGCCGTTCGACAGATGCGTGTGGCAGTTTACGAGGCCGGGCATCACGAGCCGCCCGGCCAGCGAGCGCCGCCAGCGTGCCGCGCAGCATCTTCGGCTTCGCGCATGCCCGCCGGCGATGGATGCAGCCTTCGCTCTTCCACACAACCGTGAACCGCGGCGCCACTCGTCATCGTCGGCGCCACGGTGACATCCTGCGTCAGCACCGCAGCTGTCGATCTCGGCGCTGGACCTCGCGCGGTTGCCGCGCGCGGCCGGTGCGAGCGCGCACAGGCTGGCGGCTGCGGCGCCATGCAGGAATTGCTTGCGTGTCAGTTTCATCGCTCGTGCTCCGATCATCAGTGAGCGCGAGTCGCATGCTACGCGAAACGGCTGGGATGACGTGGCGTGCATGTCACTTCATGCCGTCGGAGGCTGAGTCCATGCGCAAGCTGTTCGTGACCGTCGTGTTGGCCTGTGCCGCCGCCGGGGCGGGTGCGGACGGCCGCGACACCGCGTCCGATCGACACGCGGCCCGCATCGAAGCGGCGATGACCGACGACGAGCGCTTCCAGACCCAGTAGACCGGCAGGCCGACCGCGCTGCGCCCAATGCACACCAGTACGGGTGCGGCCGGGGCACGCTCAGGGGCGGCGCCAGACGCGCGTCAGGTTGTTGGCCGGCATCTCGACCTCGGCGACGAGCCGCAGGCCGATGGCGCTGGCCAGGGCGTCGACCGCGGCTGCGTCGCGCAGGCCCATGTGCGCGGCACGCGCCCGCAAGCTCGCGTCGAACGCGGCATTGCTGTCGCAGGTCGGGCGACCGTCACGATTGAACGGGCCGTAGATCGCGAGCACCGCGTCGTCGGCCAGTGCCGCATCGAGCTGTTGGAACATGCGCTGCACTTCCGTCCACGACATGATGTGCAGCGTGTTCGACGTGAACGCTGCATCCCAGCGACGCGCCGGCCAATCTCCGGCGACGTCCAGCGCGAACGGTGGCGGTGCGTTCGGCAGCGGCGGATCGGCCAGCCAGGCGCGGATGCCGGGCAGGTGTGCTTCGACGTCGGAGCTGTGCCACGTCAGGTGTGGCAGGTGGCGCGCGAACCAGGCGGCGTGCTGCCCCGTGCCGCTGCCGATCTCGAGCACCTCGCGCCGGTCGGCGAAATGCCCGCGCAGCACCTCGAGGATAGGCTCCCGATTGCGCTCGCAGGCCGCCGAGTACGTTTTGTCGGCGACATCCATCGCGCGGCTCAGCGCAGTTCGCGTGCAGTGGCGATCAGGCCGTTGCGGTCGACCCAGACCCAGTCGCCGGGCGCGATCACGATGCCGGCGACATGCGCGATGACGTCGCGTGCGCCAGTGCCCAGCTTCTGCGGCCGCCGCGGAGAGATACCCAACGCCACCACGCCGACACCGATCTGGTCGAGTTCCTCGACGTCGCGGATCGCGCCCTGCACGATGATGCCTTCCCAGCCATTTGCGGCAGCCTTGGCGCCCAGCTTGCCGCCCACAAGCGCGCGCTGCAGCGAACCACCGCCATCAACCACCAGCACCCGACCGCTGCCGGGTTCATCGAGCACGCTGGCGAGCAGCGCGTTGTCTTCATGGCACTGCACGGTGGCGGCGCGGCCGCCGAAAGCCTGGCGAGCACCGTAGCTGCGCAGCAACGGTGCGGCGATGCGCACCTCGTCCGGGTAGTCGTCGCACAGGTCGCAGATGCTGCGTTGTCCGGCCATCAGTGCCCCCACGCCGGCTTCGATCGCGCGGGACATCCGCGGCGCAAGATCCGACCGCAATATGGTAGCCAGACCAGCGCGACAGGCATACCGGAGTCGTGCAGGCAGATGATGATTCCGGCGCGCGGAGCGAACGCCGCGGCCGGATCAGCGGTCGGTACTGCGGCGCCCGCGAACGCGGCGCCGGTCCTGTCCTGGGTAGGCGCGCACCAGCTCCGACGCATAGGGGTTGCGCTGGGGGCCGACGCGCCGGTCGTCGTGCTTGCGGAAGCGGCAGGTGCAGTCGGTCTTGCGGTCGCAGATGCCAAGCGGCAGCACCGGCGCGCGTCGCGCGAGGAACCTCGTGCCGGTGATTTCGCGCGCCGCCTCGCAGGCCCTCAGACAGGGGACGATTTCCACGGCCTGGTAGGCGTTGACGCGCGGTGTGCCGCGTTCGCCCGCGCCGGCCGTTGGGCGCGCGCCCGGCGGTTTCGGTTCGACCTTCGGGTTCGATGCATTGCGCTGCAGCAGGCGATCGAAGAAGCGCTTCATGCCCCCACGGTACTCCAGGCACCGTTGCCGGGGAAGCATGCCGCGTCACAGTCGGTCGGTGCCGCCGACCTGCTATGGTTGCCGCGCCGCATCCGATCGGGAGTCCGTGCTTTGGCTGGTAGCAGTCTGCTTGCGTTGGTCGATGACATCGCGTCGGTGCTCGACGACGTCGCCGCCCTGACCAAGGTCGCGACGAAGAAGACGGCTGGTGTACTCGGCGATGACCTCGCGCTGAACGCGCAGCAGGTCGCCGGCGTGCGGGCGGATCGGGAACTGCCGGTTGTCTGGGGGGTCGCCAAGGGGTCGGTCGTCAACAAGCTGATCCTCGTGCCGGCGGCGCTCGCGATCAGTGCGCTTGCGCCCTGGGCGGTGACGCCGCTGCTGATGGTCGGCGGCGCGTTCCTGTGCTACGAGGGATTCGAAAAGGTCGCCGAGAAGCTGTTCCACAAGGCCGAGGCGGCGGCGCAGCACGCGCAGCACGTCGCCGCCGTCGCCGACGAGACCGTCGATCTGGTGGCGCTGGAGAAAGACAAGATCAAGGGCGATCGCACCGACTGCATCCTGTCGGCCGAGATCATCGTGATCGCGCTCGGCACGGTCAGCGACAAGCCGTTCATGACGCAACTGTCGGTGCTCGTCGCGATCGCGGCGCTGATGACCGTCAGCGTCTATGGGCTCGTCGCCGGCATCGTCAAGCTTGATGACCTTGGGCTGCACCTGACGCGCAGCGCGGGCGAGCGCCGCGCGTGCAATCGGGCGCGGCATCCTCGCCGCTGCGCCGAAGTTCATGAAGCTGCTGGGCATTGCCGGCACCGCCGCGATGTTCCTGGTCGGCGGCAGCATCCTGCTGCATGGCTTGCCGTTCCTGCACCACGCGGTGCAGGCCGCGACGGCGGGGATGGCGGGCGTTGCCGCGACGCTGGTCAGCGTGATCGCCGACGGCATCACCGGCGTGGTCGCCGGCGGCGTCATCGTCGGCGCGTTGGCATTGATCCAGCGTCTGGGCGGCGCGCGCAAACGCGACGCCGTCGCCGACTGATCAGGCGCCCGGCAGTGCGGGGCGCTCTCCGCGTTCGTAGACGACGTTCGCGCGCCCGACCAGCAGCGGATCGGTCGCCGATCGCCGCCGCCTCGTCCTTGTTGGCATACGGCAGGCTGTGCAGCACGTAGCGCATCGCGTTCAGCCGCGCGCGTCTTCTTGCAATCCGACTTGATGACCGTCCACGGCGCGTCGGCGGTGTCCGTGTGGAAAAACATCGCCTCCTTGGCCCGCGTGTAGTCGCTCCACTTGTCGGGAAGCCAGGTCGACCGGGTACAGGCTTCCATTGCTTCAGCGGGTGCGCGCGACGTTCCTTGAAACGGCGGCGCTGCTCCACTGGCTGACGGAGGGTGCCCAGAACTTGAACAGGTGCAGGCCGCTGCGCGCCGGAATGCCGTTCAGACTCGGGCGTTTCGCGCATAGACTGCGCATACTCGGCGTCGCTGCGAAGCCCATCACGCGCTCGACACCGGCGCGGTTGTACCAGGAAGCGATCGAACAGCGTGATCTCGCCGCGCGTCGGCGCGAGTGCTGCACGTAGCGCTGGGTACCACTGGCCGCGCTCCACTTCGCTGGAGTTTCTCGAGGGCGCGACCGCGCGCGCACCGCGAGGTTCAGGTGCTCCATGAAGCGCTTGATCGTGCCGCCCTTGCCGGCGGCGTCGCGACCCTCGAACAGGATCACGATGCGTTCGCCTGTGTCCTTGACCCAGGCTTGCAGCTTCAGCAGCTCGACCTGCAACCGGTATTTCTGTTCCTCGTAGCGGTCGCGGGACATCAGGTGCCGGTAGGGATAACCGCCGCTGCGCCAATCCGGCGCGAGCTCGGCGTCGTCAGCATCCCGCTGGGCCCGGCGGGCATCGCGGTGCTGCCGCCGCAGCAGGCGGCGCAGCGCGACGAGTTCATCGGGCGATGCGCCCGCGATGACCGCGTCGAGATCCGTGAGCGCCTGCGCGGTGGCCGTGTTCGCGGCGATCGTGGCTTCGCCGGACGCGGTGACGGCGCAGCGCCGCGGGCGTAGTCGCGGCGCGATGTCGCCGGATGCGACCGCGCGGGGCTTGGGGCATGTACGACGGGTCACTGCGGGCTCCCTGGTCCTTGCCGGGCATGAATTCCAGCATAGACCCGGGGGCGCCGGCGAGCGTCCGCAGTTTCCGAGGGCCGGGCGCGCGGGGCGCCGTCGCCGCTTACTCGTCGACGAGGAAGCCGCAGCTGCTCGCTGCCGGCTCGGGTGCCACTGACTTGCGCAGCGCCTTGGCTTCGATCTGGCGGATGCGCTCGCGCGTGACGTCGAACTGCTTGCCGATGACGTGTGGTCGGTGTTCATGTCGATGCCGAAGCGCATGCGCAGCCGCGCTGGCTTCGCGCGGCGTCGCTGCGCCAGCACCGAAGTGCGTCGTCTCGCGCAGCGATTCCATCGTCGCCTGGTCGATCGGCGAGGCGACCGAGGTGTCTTCGATGAAGTCGCCGAGGTGCGAATCGTCGTCGCCGATCGGCGTTTCCATCGAGATCGGTTCTTCGCGATCGCGAGCACCTTGCGGACCTTGTCCTCGGGCATCTCCATGCGCGGCGAGGTTCTTCCGGCGTCGGCTCGCGGCCCATCTCCTGCAGCATCTGCCGCGAAATGCGGTTCAGCTTGTTGATGGTCTCGATCATGTGCACCGGGATGCGGATCGTGCGTGCCTGGTCCCGCCCGATCGAGCGTGATGGCTGGCGGATCCACCGGGTCGCGTAGGTCGAGAACTTGTAGCCGCGGCGGTATTCGAACTTGTCGACCGCCTTCATCAGGTCGATGTTGCCTTCTGGATCAGGTCGAGGAACTGCAGGCCGCGGTTCGTGCTTCTTCGCGATGGAAATGACGAGGCGCAGGTTGGCCTCGATAGCTCCTTCTTCGCGCGGCGCTGCCAGCGCGATCGACACTTCGCGGTTGATGTCCTTGATGTCGCCGATCGACAGGTGGCGCAGCTGCTCGATCTCGAGCAGGCGCTGCTGGCGCTTCTCGATGTCGTCCTTGAATCTTGCCAGGCCGGTCGAGTATTTCTTGCCGGCCTTCATGTGCCTACTGCAACCAGCAGTTGCTGGTCTCTTCAGTTCTGGACATCCGTGATGATTCAACCGCGACGCCCGGTCGCCGGACGCGGTCGTGATCTCGCGCTCAGCAGCGGCGCATCGTTCAATTGCGACGCAGGATCGCGATCGCGCCCTGCGATGTTGCCCAGCGTTCGCGCTGGTCCATCCAGACTGTCGAGGCAGGTTAAGTGCGGCTTTGACGAGTCGCCAAAGTCTTCGACGCCGAACTCGGGCGGTGAAGGCACACCACCGGTGCGAAGGCACACCAATGGATCAAGCGGCGGGCGCGACTATTCGGATCCGGATTACGTATCGAACTAACTGTCGTACGTCGTGATCCTGTGCCTTCTTCTTTCGTTCTCGTTTTGGTTCGCGGCGATCGCACAGCTAACCTGGTGGATTCTGCGCGTTGGCATCCGGCGCAGTTCGGATATGATGACGGGCGAATCGGTCACCAGTTGTTGGCCACCGGTGAACCAGGCTCGTGGCGTACGGTGCAAATCGAAGGTCAGCGCGAAGAGCTGGCGCGACCGCGCGCAGCGCGCTCAAGGAACCTTATGATGCGCTTGGCGTCCGGATCCGCCTCGCGGTCATGACGTTCGACCATTGCCCATCAATGCAGCCGCTGGGATCGATCGGTGAGCCACGGTTCAGCGTCAGGCCTGTTCGTAGTCGCATGCGGCATCGTTCTGGCTGCTTCGTCCGACGGATGACGGATGTGCGGATCGCTGTGGAAGCGTCTCGCGCAGAGGGATTTGCCTGCCGTTCGATCGTGTTTGGCTGATCTCGCATCACTCGGTGTCGACCGGATGAGCCGGTTTTCGCTCAGGCGATGATATTGACCTGGAGTGGGATCGGTGGCTGTTCTGTATGGTGCGATCGACTGGCTACGAAGGCCGGGCGACGATCAAGAGATCCACGATGGCTGCCTGGCGCCGATGGCGGCGCGCGCCCGGCACGACCTCAGGATCGCGCAACGCATGGCGGATACCGCTGGCGGCGGCGGCGTTAACCGCCTTAACCCGGTGTGGCGCGTGCGGTATGTCTGAAGTGTGCTGTGTGGCGAGCCGGGAACATTGCTGCTGTGCTCATATAATCAATCTTTTGCCGGGCTCCTGAAAACATTGCTGACTTCCAGCCCAGCTCAGTTTGCATTTGTTCACTCTTTATTGGCCGGCGACAGGCTGCTCATATTTTTAATACCTCATATCTTCGTTCACTGCTTGCTGTTCACCATCGCCCTCACCGCACTTTGTTTTTGGCTCCGGTGACTCCTCGAAAGCTTGAAAAACTTTGCTATTCTTCTGAGACTGATCCAGCAGAATGAGGCGGCAGCCGATACGCCAGATCTTCGTAATGACAGCACAATAGTAAACCATGACGATGCGGACCATCAACGCATGGTTCCTGGGAGTGTTTGCGGTGCGTAGCCATCGTAGCTACAATTCAGGACGGTCAAGCACCTCAGGTGCAGTCAGTTTTCAGAACTGGTTGCCGCTGCTGGCATGTCGATCGTTTGAGAGTCTACCGCTACTTCGTCAGTTCAACGCCGAAAGATCCAGTCGGAAACTCAGCAAAATAGTCGATATTCGGCTCGTCGACGATAAGCCAACAAATATGGTTATACCGCGGCAGGATCATGACCACGTTTCAGGCGGTGGCGGCTGTACATCGGATAAACAAGCCATCAGGCAACTGGTGGTCAGATCGGAGTCCCAACTCTTCTACCTGTAATGGCGATTAACGCAGCATATCTTACTCGAAATCTATCGCGCGTCGCGAGCAGCGTCGTCAGCGCCAGCGGCGCGCTCACGCCTCATTGGGAGTACCAGCAGCGTCAGCCTGGCGCATAAGTTCTCGTCGGCGGTGAGATATACTGCAGCAACGGCAGCATGAGCGTCGCTGTCTTATTAAACATCGAACTACTGCACCTGCGCACCACCACCACCACCATCGGCAGGGCGTATCACGGCAGCCGCGAAAGCCAGTCGAGCGACCGGGCCAGATCGACCATGAGCTGCTCAGCAGCAATGTGGTTGCCCTCGGAACGCCCTGACAGTAGCTGGGCGGCAGCAGCGGTGTTTGACCGTCAGCATCAGGATCGACGTAATTCAGGCTCGTGGGGCAGAGTGCTCCGATAAGCAGCATCGCGTTGCGGCGCGCTATCTTGACGCGGCCTGTTGAAAGGCTATCGGATCTCGCCATCGACGGAACGGGCGCACGGTTTGCGACTCTCGCGCCTCGACGACGTTGCAAGTCGCCACCGCCGCGTCCAGCGCGGAATAACTATCAGTAATTTGCGACCTGCTGATGGGCGGTATTGGCTCGGATGTCAGAATTGATCTGATCACCACGACATCACGTTCGCCGTAGTTCGTAAAGCCTGATGTGCGGTATCATGCAATACCTCGACGGCGGCGGTCATCAAACCTCATGCGCTGTTGTATCGCCTTTCATCTCGCGAGGCAATACGTCGCGTTTATGCCAGTTCTTTGTTTCAGGCGTTCAAGCGCCGGTTCGTACCACGATCGACATCACGCGCCGGAAACCACGGAATGACGCAGCCGCCATCACGGATCAGGGCATCGGCGGTCGCGGAAGGCGTCGTGTCTTTGCGGACCCAACGCTCGCGCTCAGGCCAGCAGACCATGATCAGCGAGCATGTATGCCAGCCGCGGTCACCGCCTGAAGCGCTGAACTCGTTCCGGCTGTTGAGCGCAGCCGATCATGTGTCAGCGCCGCGCGATCCGCAGCTCAGGCCATCTTGGTTCGCGCCGCCAGCATCATCGGTTGGCAACTCAAACATGGTATCGTAAGGTGCGCGACTGGGTTATAAGACAGCTCGAGGCCGGATTCCGATATTCGTGTCCACAACTTACCGCGGGATCTCACGCCGGCGCTTCGCCGGTCTGGGCAGCGCCGGAAGGTCATGCGGTCGTAGTTCATCGAAGCCGAGCGAGGTGCCATTGCTTTGGCCGGCAGTGATGAACTGCTTGTCCAGGCTGACCAGGCAGCCAGCGTCTTCTCGTTGTGGAACGGGCAGCAGGCGCCCGGAACTCGCGACCGTGGCTATTTCAGCGGCACGCGGCTGCCGATCAGCTCGACGATGTCGGTGCGCGCGACCAGCTCATCGATGAAGGATTGTGGGATCAGGCCCGCCATCCGCGCAGCTTACCCGCTGCGGGGCGCCACCGAGACGGCGGCGGTGCGGCCACTCAGCCGCCGAGGCGTGCCTTGATGCGAGGCACCGACGGCGCCCATGTCGGCACGGCCGGCGGCTTGCGACTTCACGATGCCCATGACCTTGCCCATGTCCTTGATGGACGCGGCGCCAGTCTGGGCGATGGCCGCGGCGATCAGCGCATCGAGCTCGGCTTCCAGAAAGCTGCGCCGGCATGTAGACCTGCAGCACGGCGATCTCGGCGGCTTCCTTGGCTGCGAGGTCGGCGCGGCCGCCAGGACTCGTACTGCGCTGATCGATTCGCGCCGCTCCTTTTCTCGAGGACCGCGAGCACCTGGGCATCGTCGAGCGTGATGCGCTCGTCGACCTCGCGCTGCTTGATGGCGGCCTGCAGCATCTGGCGAATGACGAGGCGTTCCTTTTCACCGGAACGCATCGCGGTCTTCATGTCTTCGGTGATGCGCTCTTTGAGCGTCACGGCGGGCTCGGTCGGGCCTCAGCGGGCGTCCGTGGCCGGACCACACGTGTTGCGCTTGATGTGCCGCTTCACGGCGGCAACCTTCTTGCGCTTGCGTTCCTGGGTCGGCTTTTCATAGAACTCGCGGCGGCGCAGCTCCGTCAGCACGCCGGCCTTCTCGCACGCGCGCTTGAAACGGCACAGGGCAGCGTCGAAATACTCGCGTTCTCGCGGACACGGACGCTGGGCATCGAAACCTCAACTCTTTGAAAAGCCTGACTTTTTTCTAAGCAGCTGTCGACACAGGGGCGCGCATTCTGTGACGCTGGGCGATGCGCGCAAGTCAGCTCCAGGGTAGCCATATCATGGCCGGATGCGTGTGCTCGCGATCGAATCTTCCTGCGACGAGACGGCCGTCGGCGGGTGCTGGATGCCGCCCGGGAACCTGCTTTCGCGCGAGGTCAGCCAGATCGACCTGCACAGGTCTACGGTGGCGTTGTCCCCGAGCTCGCCTCGCGCGACCACGTCGCCCGGCTGTTGCCCATGCTCGAGCGCGTGCTCTGCCGCTGCCGCCGTCGAGGGCTGCACCGGACAAAGCCCCGGTCGATGGCGTCCGCGTTCACCGCCGGCCCGGGCCTGGTGATCGGCGCGCTGCTGACGGGCGCGGCGCTCGGCCGACCAGCTGGCGTTCGCGTGGGGCGTGCCGGCCATCGGTGTCCATCACCTCGAGGGCCATCTGCTGGCGCCGACGCTCGAGCCTGAGCCGCCGCCGCTGCCGCACCTCACTGCTGGTGTCCGGCGGCGTGCTGATCGAGGTCGAGGGGTCGGCCGTTACCGGTGCTCCGGCGAGACGCGACGAGCGCCGCCGGCAGGCCTTCGACCCAAGGGCTACCAGCTGCTCGGCTGCCGTGCCCGGCGGTCCGCGGCTCGCGAAGCTCGCCGAAGCGGGCCGCGCCGATGCGCTCGCGCGCTGCCGCGGCCGATGCTGGATCGCCGGGCCTCGAGTTCGGCTTCCGCCGGGCCGCGAAGACCGCCTGTGCGCCTCGCCCGTGCAGTCGGATTCGCCCGCACCGCCGCCGCCGACATCGCGGCCTCGGTGCCAGGCGGCCATCGTCGACACGCTGGTCGGCAAGGCGCTGCGGGCGCTGGACGAGACCGGCCACACCGCGCTGGTGGTGACCGGCGGCGTCAGCGCCAACCGCCGGCTGCGCGAGCGGCTCGACGCCGGCGCGAGTCGCCGCGGTGTGCGCGTGTATTATCCGCGCCTCGAATTCTGTACCGACAACGCGGCCATGATCGCGGTGGCGGGGCTCGCGCGGCTCGTGGCCGGGGAACACGAACCGCTCGCGATCCGCGCCCGAGCGCAGTGGCCGCTCGCGAGCCTGTCACCCACATGACGAACACACAGAGCGGCGATCGCATCTTCCTGCGCGGCCTCGAGGTCGAATGCCTGATCGGCTTCATCGACTGGGAGCGGCGCATCCGGCAGAAAGTCGTCATCGACTTCGAACTGCCGGTCGACTGCCGGCGTGCCGCCGAGCGCGACGACGTCGCCGACACGCTCGACTACAAGAAGGTCTCGAAGCGCATCATCGCCTACGTGGGCGCGTCCGAGTTCCAGCTCGTCGAAACGCTGGCGCACCGCGTCGCGCTGCTGGTGCTCGAGGAGTTCGGCGTCGAATGGATCCGGCTGTCGATCAACAAGCCGGGTGCGATCCGCGGTTCGCGTGACGTCGGCGTCGCGATCGAGCGCACGCGCGCCGATCTCGCGCGCTGATCCGCGCGCGGCCGTCGCCATGACCCGGGTCTTCGTCGCGGCCGGCAGCAATGTCGAGCCGCGCGCGAACCTGCGCCGCGCCTGCGCGGAGCTCGAGCGCTGCTTCGCGCCGGTCGTGTTCTCGACCGCGTGGCAGAACCGCGCCGTCGGCTTCGACGGCCCGGACTTCATCAACTTCGTCGCGGGCTTCGACACGACGCTCGACGTCGACGCCGTGATCGCCGAACTGCAGCGCATCGAGGGCCTCTGCGGCCGCGAACGCGACGCGCCGAAGTGGGCGCCGCGCAGCATGGACCTCGACATCCTCTTGTTCGGCGACCTGGTCTGCGCGCGGCCGGGCCTGACGCTGCCGCGGCCGGACCTGCTGCGCAGGCCCTACATGCTGGGTCCGATGGCGGAAATCGCGCCGGACCTGCGCCACCCGACCGAGGGCGCGACGATGGCCGAGCTGTGGGCGCGGTTCCCGCGCGACCACGCGATGCAGCGCGTCGAGCTGTGAGTCGCGCGCTACCAGCCGACGCTGCGGCCGCCGTCGACGGCGAGGATCTGCCCGGTCACGAACGGCGCCTCGGTCGCGAAGAACACCGCGGCGCGCGCGATGTCGGCCGCCGAACCCGATCGCTTCAGTGCGGTGCGGTCGACGATCTTGCGTTGCAGCTCGCTGTCCGCAGTGCCGTCCTCGGGCCACATGACCGGCCCCGGCGCGATGCCGTTGACGCGCACCTGCGGCCCCATTTCGCGTGCCAGCGATTTCGTCAGCATGATCAGGCCGGCTTTCGCGGCGCTGTAGACGGGGTAGCGGCGCAGCGGCCGCATGCCGTGGATGTCGACGATGTTGATGACCAGCCCGCGCGCGAGCTTGAGCGGCGTCAGCGCCGCCTGTGCCATGAACAGCGGCGCCTTCAGGTTCGAGCCCATCAGGTCATCCCAGTGCGCGGCGGTGATCTCGCCGAACGGCGTCGGGTAGAACGTCGAGGCGTTGTTGACCAGGATGTCGAGCTGGCCGAAGCGCTGCAGCGTGGCTTCCACCAGCTGTGCGGGCGTCGCGGCCGCGAGCAGGTCGGCCTGCAGCACGTGCGCGCTGCCGGCGCGCTGCACCTCGAGCTCGGCCGCGAGCGCATCGGCGTCGCTGCGCGAGCGGTTGCAGTGGATCACGACGTTCGCGCCGCAGCGATGCAGCGCGCGCGCGATCTCGGCGCCGACGCGGCGGGCGGCGCCGGTGACCAGCGCAACCTTGCCGGCGAGCGGGGCTGGCGGCGCCGCGGTGCCGAGCGGATGCGGGGAAGGCGGGTGCTTCGGCGTCATGGTGTGGCCACTGTATGACGATCGGCGCATCCACCACAACGCTGCCACCGCCGTCGGCTGCGGCCGCTGCGCACAGCGCGTCGTTGCGCGAGCGATTGGTGTCGCGAATCGGTGCCAGCGGCGGCTGGCTCGCGTTCGACGATTACATGGATGCCGTGCTGTATTCGCCCGGACTCGGCTACTACAGCGCGGGGGCGACCAAGTTCGGCGCTGCGGGTGATTTCGTCACTGCGCCGAAGATCTCGCCGCTGTTCGCGCGCTCGCTCGCGCGGCAGTTCGCCGACGTGCTGGCCGTCACGGGCGGCGGCATCCTCGAGGTGGGCGCGGGCTCCGGCCGTTTCGCGCGGGACGCGCTCGCGGAGCTCGCGCGATTGCAGGTGTTGCCGGATCGCTATGCCATCCTCGACGTCAGTGCGGACCTGCGCGCACGGCAGCGCGAGGAGATCGGCCGGGCGGGCGAGGCGCTGGCGGCGCGCGTGGCCTGGCTCGACGGCTTTCCGCAGCACCAGGTCGGCGTCGTGTTCGCGAACGAACTGCTCGATGCGCTGCCCTGCGATCGTTTCGTCATCCGCGGCGGCCGGCCACAGCGCCTGGGGGTCACGGTGCGCGACGGCGGGTTTGCGTGGTACGCCGCGTGCGGCGCCATGGCGGACCGTGGATGCCTGCTGGCTGGCCGAGGTCGAGCGCACACGCTTCTGGGCGACCGGCTCGCGCAACTGCCGGACGGCTACAGCGGCGAGATCGCGCCCCGCATCGAAGGCTGGCTGCAGGGGGTTGCCGCGCGCCTCGAGCGGGGAGTTGTGATCCTGGTCGACTACGGGTTGCCGCGGTCGCAGTACTATCACCCGCAGCGACTGGACGGCACGCTGCGCTGCCACGTTCGGCAGCATGCGCACCATGATCCTTTCCTGTATCCGGGCCTGTGCGATATCACGTCCTGGGTGGATTTCACGCGGGTGGCCGAGGCGGCGGTTGCGGCCGGCCTCGAGGTGGCGGGGTTCACGACGCAGGCGGCATGGTTGCTCGCGCTCGGCGTCGAGTCGCTGGCCGCCGAGACCTTGCCCGACGGGGCGGATCGCGACGCGCGCGTGCCGGCGGCGCATCTGGCGGCCATGCATGGACTGAAGCGCCTGCTGCTGCCGGGTGAGATGGGCGAGGCGGTCAAGGTGATGGTGCTGACGCGCGGCTGGGATGCACCGTTGCGTGGTCTGCGGCTGCGGGATCTGCGCGACTCCCTGTAACAGAGGCGACGACGGCGATGGACATGACGTGGTGGCAGGCGGCGATCCTCGCGATCATCCAGGGACTGGCGGAGTTCCTGCCGATCTCGAGCTCGGGACACCTGGTGTTGATGCCGCAGTTGCTGGGCTGGGAAGACCAGGGGCTCGCGTTCGACGTCGCGGTGCATGTCGGCACGCTGATCGCCGTGCTCGCCTATTTCCGTGCCGACCTCGTGCCGTTGGTCGGCGGGTTTTTCCGTTACGTCGGCGGTAACCGCAGCGATGTCGCGGGTCGCATGGCATTCAACCTCGCGCTGGGCACGGTCCCGGTGGGCCTGGCCGGCCTGTCGTTCGCCGACTTCATCGAGCAGCAGCTGCGCAGTCCGTTCGTCGTCGCGTTCCAGCTCGCGGTGTTCGGCATCGTGCTGTACCTGGTCGACCGTTACGGCAAGCGCAATCGACGCGAGACCGAGCTGTCGCTGGGCGAGGCGCTGCTGATCGGCTGCGGCCAGGCCCTCGCGCTGGTGCCTGGCACGTCGCGCTCGGGCATCACGATGACGGTTGCACTGGCGCTGGGCCTGACGCGCGAGGGCGCGGCGCGCTTCGCCTTCCTGCTGTCCGTGCCCGGCATCGCACTCGCGGGCGGCTACGAGGCGTTCAAGCTCGCGACCGGCGAGGCCGCCGTCACGCCACCGCTGGCGTCGATCCTGACCGGCGTCGTGGTGTCCGCCGTGGTCGGCTATTTCTGCATCGCGTTCTTCCTGAAATTCATCGCGAAGATCGGCTTCCTGCCGTTCACGATCTATCGGCTGCTGCTCGCCGGGTTCATCGTCGGCGTGTTCATCTGAGCGGCCGCAACGCCTCGATCGCCTCGAGGCGCCGGCGCCGCAGCGCGTCGCCATAGGCCGGGCCGCGCAGCTGCGCGCGTTCGGTGTCGGTCGGCTGGGCCGCAGCCGCGGCGGCGAGCATCCGTTCCAGCAGCGCGCGCTGCGGGTAGTCGCGTTCCTCCAGGCCGGCGCGGCCGCGCGCGTCGCATTCGCAGACCTCGAGCAACTGGCTGAAGCGCTCCGGCCGGCGGAAGGCGTCGGCGTGCTCGAGCAGTTCAAGCACCGTACTCGCGCGCAGTTCGAGCGCGCGATGCACATGGGTGTGGAAGCGTGTCGCCAGCAGCGCCAGTTCGCGGAACGCGGCCGGTACACGCAATCTTTCGCACAGCTGCTCGACGAGCGGCAGCCCGGCAGTCTCATGGCCAGGGTGGCTGGGCAGTCGGTCCGCGGGCGTCAGCGCCTTGCCGGCGTCGTGCAGCAGCAGCGCGAAGCAGACGGCCGCGCCCGCGCCGCGGGCCGCCGCGATCCGCAGCGTCATCAGCAGGTGGACGCCGGTGTCGATCTCCGGATGCCAGCGCTCGGGCTGCGGCACGCCGAATTGCGCATCGACTTCCGGCATCAGGCGCGCGAGCGCGCCGCAGCTGCGCAGCACGTCGATGAACGCATCGGGGCGCGGTTCGCCGAGCGCCTTCTCGGCTTCCTTCCACACGCGCTCGGGCACCAGCGCATCGACTTCGCCGCTGTCGACCATCGAGCGCATCAACGCCGTGGTTTCGGGCGCCACCGTGAAGCCCAGTGGTGCGAAGCGCGCGGCGAAACGCGCGAGGCGCAGGATGCGCACCGGGTCCTCGGCGAAGGCCGGGGAGACGTGCCGCAACACGCGCGCCGCCAGGTCACGCTGGCCGCCATGGGGGTCGATCAGCGTGCCGTCGGCGGCGCGAGCGATCGCGTTGATGGTCAGGTCGCGCCGCTTGAGGTCGTCTTCGAGGGTGACGGACGGCGAGAACTCGGCGACGAAGCCACGATAGCCCGGCGCGACCTTGCGCTCGAGGCGTGCGAGCGCATATTCCTCGTGCGTCGTCGGGTGCAGGAATACCGGGAACTCGCGGCCGACCGCGCGGAATCCCTGCGCTTCGAGCTCGGCCGGCGTCGCGCCGACCACGACCCAGTCGCGCTCGCCGACGGCGCGGCCGAGCAGCATGTCCCGCACCGCGCCGCCGACCAGATAGACTTCCATGCATGCATGGTAAGCGCGCGCACAGCGGGTGGCGAGCCGGGCTGCGCGCTGGCGTCGCCGTGCTGTGCGGCGCGTTGCTGCCGGGTTGCGGTGCCGGCTACCTGCTGCAGGCCGCGCGTGGTCACACCGAGCTGATGTCGAGTCGCGTGCCGCTCGACGATGCGATCGAACGGCATGCGTCGCTGCGGGCGCAGTTGACGCAAATTCGCGCGGCGCGGGACTTCGCGAGCCGCGAGCTCGGACTGCCGGACAACGCCAGCTACCGCAGCTGGGCGGACATCGGCCGGCCGTTCGTCGTCTGGAGCGTGGTCGCGGTGCCGGAGTTCTCGGTGCAGCCGCGCGAGTGGTGCTTCCCGGTCGCCGGCTGCGTCAGCTACCGCGGCTACTTCGACGAGCGCGCGGCGCGGGCGTTCGCTGCGCGACTCGCACGCGAGGGGTATGACGTCTCGGTCGGCGGTGTCGCCGCGTACTCGACGCTGGGGCGATTCGCGGACCCGATCGTCAGCTCGATGCTGCGCGGCACTACCGAAGATGCGATCAGTACGCTGTTCCATGAACTGGCGCACCAGGTCGTCTATGTGCCCGGCGACACCGCGTTCAACGAGGCGTTCGCCGTCACGGTCGAGCAGGCCGGGCTCGCGCGCTGGCTGGAGCGCCGCGACGCGGCGCCGGATGCCGGGGATGCGCCGGATTCGACCCTGCTGGAGGCTCGGCGAGCGCACCTCGAAGTGCAACAGCGCTTCGTCGCGGCGGTCGTGCGCGCCCGCGCTGACCTCGCGGCGCTGTATGCCCGGCCGCTCGCGCCTGCGCCCATGCGGATCGCCAAGCAGCAGCGCCTGTTGCGACTGGGCGATGAACTGCGCGCGCTCGAGGCGGCGGCGGGGCGTCGCGCGGGGTTCTCGCGCTGGATCGAACTCGGCCTCAACAACGCGCAGCTGGCATCTGTGGCGACGTACTGGCAGTGCGTCGCCGGCTTCGAACGCGAACTGGCCGGCGTCGACGGCGACCTGCGGCGGATTTTTCAGCGCGTGCGTGACCTGGCGCGCAGGCCCGAGGCCGAGCGGCGCACGTTGCTGTGCGCGGCCGGGCCCAGGTAGGACGGCACGACGGCGGCGAGCGAGGTCGGCGTGACGCCGAGCTTCGCAAGGCCGCAGTCGGTGCAGACGCTGTCGCGCAGCAGAGAGCGGTAGTTGTCCGTCGAGAACGGCTTGCCGGGCAGGAAATCCATGACGGCGGCCTGCACCCGCGCGAGCGCGTCGGGCAACGGCAGGATCCGTGCCTGTACGCCGATGGCGTCGGCGGTGCGCCGCACGAGTTCCGCCAGCGTCAGGATTTCGGGGCCGCACAGGTCGTAGCTCTCGCCATCCGACAGCTCGCCATGGCTGGCCCCGGGCAGGCAACGCAGGAAAGCTTCGACGACATCACCGACATGGACGGGCGCGAAACGCGTGCCGGCCCGCGCCAGCGGCATGACGCCGCCCGACAGCCGCAGCAGTCCGGCAAACCGGTTCAGCAACGAGTCCCCGGTTCCGAAGATCACCGACGGGCGGAAGATCGTCCAGCGCATTGGCGCGGCGCGCACATGCTGCTCCGCCACCCCTTTGGAGCGCAGGTAGTGGCTCGGGCCCGCGCCGGCGTCCGCGCCCAGCGAGCTCATCTGCAGCAGCTTGCCGACGCCGCGTGCCGCCGCCGCCGCGACCACTGATTCGGTCAGCGTCGCATGCGCGGCCGTGAACCCCGCGCCCGAGCGACCGGGCTCGTTCAGGATGCCGACCAGGTTGATCGCGACGTCCGCGCCGGCGAACTCGCGCCGCAGGACCAACGCATCGTGCACGTTGGCGGCGATACTGCGCACGCCGGGCACGACGGTCGGTGGCGCGCGCGTGCCGCGTGCCGCGTCAGGACGGAAACGTCATGTCCGGCCGCGCCCAGCCGCGCGACCAGCGCGCTGCCGACGAAGCCGGTGCCGCCAAGGATCACGATCTGCATGTCGGACTCCGGTCAGCGCAGCGCAGGATGACGATGGTCGCTTCGCCGAGCACCCAGCGAGCCGCCGGCCTGGGCGACCTTGCGCAGCGAATCGAGGTTCGTGACCACGCGGTTAGCGCCCGCGATGACGTCGTTCGGCCTGCCCCGTCGCCGCCGCGCGGCTGTTCGGCCGCGATCGCCCGTACCTGGACACCACCGGCGGGCGCGTCGGCGAGCGTCGCCCTCGAGGCCCGCCCGTGCGGTGGCTTCGCGGGTTCGCCCGAAGCGGTCGCCGCCGCAGCGTGTCGCCCGCAGGCACCTCGATCAGCGCCGTGAGCTTGCGCCTGGCCGTCGCGCAGCAGCGCGATGTCGACGCGCTCGCCGACGCGCAGCAGGCGATCGCGTTGCGCAGGATCGGTGTGCGACTTGACCGCGCGGCCGTTGACCGCGATGACGTCGCCGGCACGGATGCCGGCCTTCGCCGCGGCGGAGGCATCGACGACCTGCGTGACCAGTGCGCCGTTCGCATTCGGCAGTCCGAGCGCCTGCGCGACGTCCGGCGTGACCGGCGCGATGTTGACGCCGAGCGAGCCGCGCCTGACGCTGCCGTAACGGAGGGATCTGTCGACGATGCTGCGCGCCATGTTCGACGCGGGATCGCAGCGCAAGCCGATGCCGATGTTGCCGCCGCTGCGCGAGTAGATCGCTGTTGATGCCGATCAGTTCGCCGCGCGGAATTTGACGAACGCGCCGCCGGAGTTGCCGGGTTGATCGATGCATCGGTCTGGATGAAGTCCTCGAAGCCATCGCTGTTGATGCCAGCGTTGACCGAGCGCGCTGACGATGCCCGACGTCACGGTGTGCTGCAGGCCGAACGGATTTTGATCGCGCGACCGTCATCGGCTTCATCGGTCGGAATCGCCCAGCGAGATGTCGGTCAGGGCCTCTGGCTTGACCCGATCAGCGCCACGTCCGACGGCGCGTCGGCACCGACCACCTCGGCGGCGAGGTCGCCGGCCATGCGGCGCGTGACGTTGTTTCTTCCGTTCCTCGACGGCGTGCGCGTTCGTGATGATGTGGCCGGCCCTTGGCGTCGATGATCCACGCCTGGCGCCTGCGCTCTGGAACAGCCGTTCGCGCTGGCCGCCATCCGGCGGCACGTCGAAGAAGCGGCGGAAGAACGGGTCCTCGAGCGGCGGTTTGCGCGAGGCGCGCGTTCACACACTGTGCCGCGGATGGCGATGTTGACGACGCCGCAGGCGAGACGCCGGATCGTCAGGTGCGAGGGTCGGCATGACGGGCGTGGCGGCCGCCGGCAGCGGGTCCGACGGCGTGGCGGCGGTCTGTTGTGCCCACAGGGGCGTCGCGGCCACGCAGGCGGCCAGGGCGAACGTCGCAACGGTCATTTTCATCGACTTATGTCTCCTCGGCAGGGGCGCGCGGCATTGTACGAGCCTGTCTTGGGAACTGGCGCCGCGCCCGCGGAAATCAACGCTTGGACCGTCAGGCTGTTGGTAAGTTGTGCATGGGGTGTGTGGAGCCGGTGCACACAAGATGTTGCGGCGCGTCGGCCCGATGGAGCCGCGTTGTTTCATGGTCTTATTGACAAGTGCAACGCCCGAGAGAATTTCGTAAGCATCTGAAAAACAAGCCGTTTAACGAAACTGTAATTTCGCGAATCGACCCTTGACGCTCCGCGGGGGCGGAACTAGTCTTTCCCGGGCCGACACAACATCTTGTGGTGCACAGCAGGTCGCGGTGCAACGCTGCGGGGGAGGGGTGTCGGAGGGGCCAAGGGCGGTCGTCTGACAGCGATCGCAAGCAAACCGGTACACGGCGGGATGCCGCGCTGCCTTCGAGGGGGCAGGGTTTGTTTTTCTTTATTTTGATTGGAAGAGATTCGGGGAGCGCCAGCTTCGCATGAACAGTGTGGTCAAGATCGAGACCCAGGACGTCAGCTCCATTCGGTTCCAGGATGCCTCGCTCGACATCTGGGACAAGAAGTACCGCCTGGTGTCCAAGTCCAGGCAACCCATCGACAAGTCCATGGACGACACCTACAAGCGGGTCGCCCGGGCACTGGCCGACGTCGAACAGGACGATGTGCGCGAGCACTGGTACAGCGCTTCCTCTGGACGATGCGTCACGGCAGTCGGCCGGGCAGATCCACGTCGAACGCCAGCGCCCAGGAACGCAAACCGGCGACGTCGACGATCAACTGCACGGTGTCCGGCACGATCCGCGACTCGATGGACGACATCCTCGGCAAGGTGCACGAGGCGGGCCTGACGCTGAAGGCCGGCTGCGGCATCGGCTATGAGTTCTCGACGCTGCGGCCGCGTGGCGCCTATGTCTCGGGTGCCGGTGCCTATACGTCCGGGCCGCTGTCGTTCATGGATATCTACGACAAGATGTGCTTCACCGTGTCGTCCGCCGGCGGACGCCGCGGCGCCCAGATGGGCACCTTCGACATCGGCCATCCCGATGTGCTCGAGTTCATCCGCGCCAAGCGCGAGAACGGTCGGCTGCGCCAGTTCAACCTGTCGCTGCTGATCACCGATGAATTCATGCAGGCGGTGCGCGCCGACACCGACTGGCAGCTCGCGTTCCCGGTCACGCAGAAGAAATTCGACGCCGAGACCATGAACGTCGACGATCCGGCGCAGTTCATCTGGCGCGAATGGCCGGTCACCGAAGGCTACGTCACGAACGGCGAGGGCCTGGTCGCCTGCAAGATCTACAAGACGATCAAGGCGCGGCGGGTGTGGGACGTCATCATGTCGTCCACCTACGATTTCGCCGAGCCGGGCTTCATCCTGATCGACCGCGTCAACGAGATGAACAACAACTGGTGGTGCGAGAACATCCGCGCCACCAACCCCTGCGGCGAGCAGCCGCTGCCGCCGTATGGCTCGTGCCTGCTCGGCTCCGTGAACCTGACGCGCTTCGTGCGCAACGCGTTCACCGAGTTCGCCGAGTTCGACTGGGCGGAGTACCGCGAGGTCGTCAAGGTCTTCACGCGCATGCTCGACAACGTCGTCGAGATCAACGGCCTGCCGCTTTCGCAGCAGCGCGACGAGATCCTGCGCAAGCGTCGCCACGGCATGGGCTTCCTCGGTCTCGGCAGCACGATGACGCTGCTCGGCATGAAGTACGGCTCGGCCGAGTCGATCCGCTTCACCGAAGACGTCTCGCGCGAGATGGCCGTGGCCGGCTGGGAGGCTGCGCTCGACCTGTCGCGCGAGAAGGGCCCGGCGCCGATCATGAACGAGGAGTTCACGGTCACGGGTGAGATGCTGCGCAAGCGCCCGGAGATGGTCCGCGATGGCTGGAAGGTCGGCGCGAAGATCCCGGGTCGCCTGCTGCACGCGCGGTACAGCCGCTACATGCAGCGCGTCGCCGAAGTCGCGCCGCAGCTCGTCGACCAGCTCGCGCAGGTCGGCGCGCGGTTCACGCACCATACGTCGATCGCGCCGACCGGCACGATCTCGCTGTCGCTCGCGAACAATGCGAGCAATGGCATCGAGCCGTCGTTTGCCCACCACTATTTCCGCAACGTGATCCGCGAAGGCAAGAAGACCAAGGAGAAGGTCGACGTCTTCTCGTTCGAGCTGCTGGCCTACCGCGAGCTGGTCAACCCGCGTGCGATGCCCCATTCGGCCGGTTCGGGCAGCCCCGGCGATCAGTTGCCCGACTACTTCACGACAGCGGACGACATCACGCCGACCGAGCACGTCGATATCCAGGCGGCGTCGCAGAAGTGGATCGACTCGTCGATCTCCAAGACCGCCAACGTGCCCACGGACTTCAAGTACGACGCGTTCAAGGACATCTACCTGTACGCGCACGAAAAGGGCCTGAAGGGCTGCACGACGTTCCGCTTCAATCCCGAGGCGTTCCAGGGCGTGCTGGTCAAGGAAGAGGACCTCAAGAACACGACGTACGTGTTCACGCTCGAGGACGGCACCGAGATCTCGTGCAAGGGCGACGAGGAAATCGAGTACGACGGCGAGATGCACACCGCAGCGAATCTGTTCGATGCCCTCAAAGAAGGCTATTACGGCAAGTTCTGAACCCGGGAATACCGCACATGTCCGCCATCAAGATCGATCGCAAGATCGCCAAGTTTCGCGTCCAGAAGCCTTCGGACCAGTCCGCCGCGGCAGCCGATGCGGAGGCGAGGACCGTCGAGGCGAAGACGCGCGATACGAAGGGCAAGGTCATCCGCCTGACCGAGGAAGTCCAGCGCCCGGAGGTGCTGATCGGCTCGACCTACAAGATCAAGACGCCGGTGTCGGATCACGCGATGTACGTGACCATCAACGACATCATCCTGAACGAAGGCAGCGAGCACGAGCAGCGCCGCCCATTCGAGGTGTTCATCAATTCGAAGAACCTCGACCACTACCAGTGGATCGTCGCGCTGACGCGCATCATTTCCGCGGTGTTCCGCAAGGGTGGCGACGTCACCTTCCTGGTCGATGAACTCAAGGCGGTATTCGACCCGCGCGGCGGCTACTGGCAGCCGGGCGGGAAGTTCATGCCGTCGATCATCGCCGAGCTGGGGTACGTCATCGAGAAGCACCTGCAGACCATCGGCCTGATCCGCAAGGTCGAACTCGACGAGCACCAGAAGAAGCTGGTCGACGAGAAGCGCGCTGAATTCGAGGCGCGCCAGAAGCAGACGGATGCGTTTTCAAAGTCGCACTTCCCGGAAGGCGCGCAGCTGTGCAGCAAGTGCAGCACCGCGGCGGTCGTCATGATGGACGGCTGCATGACCTGCCTGAATTGCGGCGATTCAAAGTGCGGCTAGCGAAGCGCAGGCCGCACTCAATGAGCGAGCAGCGGCTAGCGAAGCGCAGGCCGCACTCAATGAGCGAGCAGCGGCTAGCGAAGCGCAGGCCGCACTCATGAACGCGTTGCGGGTGGGTGGCTGAGTCACCCGCGCGCACGACAGTATTCGCGCCTCGCCGGGCTCCCCGCCTGGCTCCCACCCTGACGGGATCGGCGCGACTTTCCAAGGCGGCCTCACGGCCGCCTTGTTTTTCTCAGGCATCGATGGCCGATCCCGAAAAAAACAGCCCCGCTTGCGCGGGGCCATGGTCGCTTGCTTGTTGTGGAGGAGTGTTCGCTTCTTGTTCTTGTGGCGAAAGATTGAGCAACGCGCGTGCCATCGGGGATTCGTGCCGAAAAGCACGACATAACGTTGAACTTCCAGCGTCGAAGCGTGACGAATTCGTGATAAATCAGGAACCTGGAACGCTAGTCTGAATAAGTCAGATCGGCACCCGTTGAGCGCGACTGTCAAACCCGTCGACGCGCGCATCGCGGGGGCGACGGCCTGCTTGCGGCTGGCGGACCTGAAGCCCAATTCAATCAATGACTTGTAGCGCCGGGGATTCCTGTAAATGATGTCGACATCTGTCGCGGCGGATTACGTCAAGCCAGTGTGTACGGGCCGGGCCGTGATGTGGAAGGCGCGCGGGGCGCTGGGCGCGACGCTGCTGCTGCTGGCCAGCACCAGCACTGGCGCCGCGACGCCAGCGGTGCGCAACGCCGCGCCGCTCGCCAGCGCCCAGGCATTGGTGTCGCCGGTCGCGACGGCGCCGGGCGACACCCGCATCCCGCGTCCGGCGGCGCTCGAGCGCGACGTGCAGTTCTGGATCCGCGTGTACTCCGAGATTCCGACCAGCGCGGGATTCATGCATGACGATCGCGACCTGTCGATCGTCTACGAGACGCTGCGCTTCGCGCCAAACCTGACGCCGCAGCAGCGCAAGCCGACGGTCGACGAAGCGCGCGAGCGTTACACCCAGTTGCTGAAGCGACTGGCAGCCGCGCTGCCGGCACAGCGCGGCGCCGGCACCTCCGAGGGGCCGGCGGGGTTGAGCGACGAGGAGCGCCGCGTGCTCAAGCTCTGGGGCCCGGACGTGACTGCGGCGCGACTGCTCGAGGCCAGTCGCAGCGTGCGCTTCCAGCTTGGGCAGGCCGACCGGTTTCGCGAGGGGCTCATCCGCTCCGGCCGCTGGGAAACCCACATCGCGCAGTCCCTGGCGAACCTCGGCCTGCCGCCGGAACTCGCGGCGCTGCCTCATGTCGAGTCGTCGTTCGATCCGACGGCTTACTCGAAAGTCGGCGCAGCCGGCCTGTGGCAGTTCATGCGCGCGACGGGTCGGCGCTACATGCGGATCGACGACGAAGTCGTCGATGAGCGGCTCGATCCGTTTCGCGCGACCGAGGCGGCAGCCCAGCTGCTCGCGTACAACTATCGCGTGCTCGGGACCTGGCCGCTGGCGCTGACGGCGTACAACCATGGGGCAGCCGGCATGCGTCGCGCGGTCGAGCAGACCGGCACGACCGACTTCGTCACGATCGCGCGCAACTACCAGAGTCGCAGCTTCGGCTTCGCATCGCGTAATTTCTACCCGTCGTTTCTTGCGGCCCTGACGATAGACCAGGACCCGGAGCGGTACTTCGGCCCGATCCAGCGGGCACCCGAGTTGCGCTTCCACGAGATCGAGCTGCCGGCCTACGCGCATGTCGAGGCGCTGACCAAGGCGCTCGGCACGACGACGGCCGTGCTGCGCGAATTCAACCCGGGCCTCCGCGAACCCGTCTGGCGCGGCGAACGCTTCCTGCCGCGAGGCTATCGCCTGCGCCTCGGCGCCGGCGCGAGGCTGGACGCCAGAGCGGCTGGCGGCTGCCCTCGGTCCGGGTGAGCTGTACTCGGCGCAGATCAGGTCCGGCACGCACCGGGTTGCCGCGGGCGAAACCCTCGGCCGCGTCGCGCGGCGCTACGGCATCACGGAGGCCGAGCTGGCCCAGGCCAATGGCCTGTCGCGCGACGCGCGGCTGCGCCGTGGCGCGCGGCTGCGACTGCCAGAACGGCGGCCGCCCACGCTGGCCGAAGTCGAACTGGCCGCGGTCGCGGCGCGCGTCGCCGAGGCCGTCCCCGGTGCGGCGACCGCCGCGACAACCGCCGTAGCGGCCGCCGAGGCGCCCGAATCGGCCGCGAGCGCCGACGCGGTGGCCGCCACGACCGAGGCCGCTGGAACCGCGGACCCGTCGCGCATTTATCGCGTTCGCGCCGGCGACACGCTGTACGAGATCGCGCGCCGTTTCGAATTGCGGCCCGCCGAGCTGATGCGGATGAACAACATCCGCGACGCCAACTTCCTCTACGAGGGGCAGCGGCTGCGGATCGGTGACGGCCGCAGTCCATTGCTCGCCGCAGGCGCGCCGGGCAGTGCGACCGCGTCCGGCACGCCAGCGCCACCGCCCGATCCGGTGCCGGAAGCAGTCGATGCACCGGCGACAGTCACGGGCCAGGTCGAACCCGCCGTCCTGACGGAGCGTGGACCGCCTTCCCGCGCGCGGGTGGCCTCGCGCACGGCGACGGTTGAACCGGCCGTGGCGATCGTGACCGACAACGCCGTCGAACCGCAGACGCCGTCGGTCGGGCCGGGAGCCGGCAGCGCGGCCGCGGCCGAGTTCACCGACATCGTCGTCGCGAACGACGACACGATCCGGATCATCTCCGAGGAGACGCTGGGCCACTATGCCGACTGGCTTGGCGTACCGGCGTCGCGGCTGCGGACGCTGAACCGGCTGCGACCAGGGCAGCCGGTGTTGTTGGGTCGGCGGCTGAAGCTGGATTTCTCACGCGTGTCGCGTGCCGATTTCGAACAGAAGCGCCGCGATTTCCACGGCGCGTTGCAGGCGCGTTACTTCGAGACCCAGCGCATCGTCGGTACCGAGATCCACATCGTGCGGCGCGGCGATTCGGCCTGGGCGGTGACGCAGCGCTATGGCGGACTGCCAACCTGGTTGCTGCAGCAGTACAACCCCGATGTCGACCTGGGGGAACTGCGCGCCGGGATCCAGTTGATCGTCCCGAAGGTGCAGGGCGCACCCTGAAGGCGAGTCCTCGGACCGGCGATCAGCGCGACAGTGCGTGGTACTGCTCGTTCGGCATCATGTCGGTGCCGGTGGCCAGCCGATTGGTCATGTTGAAGAAGCCGACCACGGCGCAGAGGTCCCAGATCGCGCGGTCATCGAAGCCCGCGCGCCGCAGTGCGCGCCGCTCGGCATCGCCGGTCTCGGCCGGCGCCACGGTCAGTTTGTGCGCGAACTCGAGCATCGCACGCTGTTTCTTCGGGACCTTGGCGGCGCGCCAGTTCATGACCAGCAGTTCACCCAATGCCGGGTCCCCCGACATTTCCCGCACGGCCTGGCCGTGCGCCGTCAGGCAGTAGTAGCAGCGGTTGGCCGCCGAAACGACCACGGCGACCATCTCGCGTTCCAGTTTGCTGAGCGCCGAGTCGCCCATCATCAGGTCGTTGTACATGCCGATGAAGGCGCGCAGCTTCGTTTCGTCGAAGCTGTAGGCCGCGAGCACGTTGGGCAGGAAGCCGATCTTCTCGTCGCAGACATCGAAGTACTTGCGCAGGTCCGGTGCAAGCTGCTTGCGCTTCGGGATCCGCAGCTTGAGTGCGGTCAGGTGACTGGGTTGGGACGGATATCGCTTCGCCATGTGCGCACGACCTCTGTAATGACCGGGGGCGGTTCGCGCCTCAGTGTTCATCGACCTGGTCGACATCGGCCTGGCCGGAAAGCCGGCGGCGGATGTGCGACCACGACAGGCCCATCGACAGGATCGCGGCAACGACCACCAGCGCCACCCAGGTCAGGACGCCCGTGTCATCGAGCGACAGCCAACCGTACCAGGCGACGGACCAGACCAGCACGCCGAAGAACGCGACCGCAAGCAGCACGCCGCCGATGCCCAGGGAGCGCATCGTCGCGCGCAGGAACACGACCCAGCCGATCAGCAACGCGATGCCGAGCAGCACGGTGGGCGGCGTGACATCCGGCAGCGCGTCGCGCAGCCAGTGAAAATAGGAGAATCCACTCGGGTTGAAGCTCAGCAGCACGAGCGCCAGCGCGGCGGCGAATCGCAGCACGAAGCCTGTGAATCCGATGCTGTCCTGGGCCATGACATGGAGCCTGTGTGACGCAGTGCGCGGCTGCGGCCGCGATCATGGGCGATTGCCGCGCTGGCGACAATGGTTCTGTGACCCGCCACGCACGGTCGGCATTGGTCCGTGGCCGGGCGCTCTCGTATAGTCGCGATCCGATGTCGACGATGCAGCATCTCGCCAAGCTCAACAACCAGCAGCGCAGGGCGGTGACGATCGGCCAGCCGCTGGCCGATCCGGCCGCGCCCAAGGCCCGTGGATGGACCTGCGGACCCGTGCTGGTCGTCGCCGGTGCGGGCACCGGCAAGACCGCGACGATCGCGCATCGTGTCGCGCACCTGCTGCTGAACGGCGTCGACCCGGCGCGCGTGCTGCTGCTGACGTTCACGCGCCGGGCCGCGCTCGAGATGCGTCGCCGCGCGCGCGACATCATCAAGGAGGCGCTCGGCGAAACCCTGGGTGGCAGCAGCCAGACGCTGGCGCAGCGGCTGCAGTGGGCCGGTACGTTCCATTCGATCGGCAACCGCCTGCTGCGCCACTACGCCAGGCACCTGAACCTCGATCCGGCCTTCTCGGTGCTCGATCGCGGCGACTCGGCCGACCTGCTCGACAGCGTGCGCGAGCAGCTCGGCTTCGCCGAGAAGACGCAGCGATTCCCGCGCAAGGACGTTTGCCTCGCGATCTACTCGCATCGCGTCAACAGCCAGTGCTCGCTGAAGGACACGCTCGAGCAGCACTTCCCGTGGTGCCAGCAGTGGGCGGACGACCTCACGAAGCTGTTCCGCACCTATGTCGAGCGCAAGCAGCAGCTGTCGCTGCTCGACTTCGACGACCTGCTGCTGTTCTGGCACGGCATGATGCAGGACCCGCGTTTCGCGCAGCACGTCGGCCGGCACTTCGATCACGTGCTCGTCGATGAATACCAGGACACGAACCGGCTGCAGGCCGAGATCCTCAGGCTCATGAAGCCGGATGGCCAGGGGTTGTTCGTCGTCGGCGACGATGCGCAGTCGATTTACTCGTTTCGTGCCGCATCGGTCGACAATATCCTGGACTACCCGAGCCAGTTCGAGCCGCGTGCCGAGGTCGTCCAGCTCTCCCAGAACTACCGCTCGACGCAGCCCGTGCTCGATGCCAGCAATGCGTTGATGGCCGAGGCACCCAAGCAGTTCCGCAAGCAGCTGATCTCGGCGCGCGGCGCCGGGATGATGCCGCTGTACGTGACGACCGATGACCTGCAATCCCAGGCGGAGTACATCTGTGCACAGGTACTGAAGAAGCGCGAGGCGAACGTACCGTTGCGCAAGCAGGCGGTGCTGTTCCGTACTGGCAGCCACAGCGACCTGCTGGAGATCGAGCTGACGCGACGCAAGATCCCTTTCGTCAAGTACGGCGGCCTGCGCTTCCTCGAGGGTGGGCACATCAAGGACCTGCTCGCCGCGCTGCGCTGGGCGGACAACCCGCGCAATGAACTGGCGGGCTTCCGCGTCGTGCAACTGCTGCCGGGTTTCGGGCCGGTCAATGCGCGCAAGGTGGTCGAGCAGGTCAAGGCGGCGGGCTACAGCTTCGAGTCGCTGCAACAGTTCCAGCCGCCACCCGAGTCACGCCTGGCCTGGCCGAAGTTCGTCGAGCTGTATCGCGCGCTGTCGGAGCCCCAGCGACCGTGGCCGGGCCAGGTGCGGCTCGTCCGCGACTGGTACAAGCCGCACTTCGAACGCATCTACGAGCACTTCCACACCCGCCTCGGCGATCTCGACCAGCTCGAGCTGCTGTCGACGCAGTATCCGTCGCGCGAGCGCTTCCTGTCGGAGCTGACACTCGATCCGCCGCAGTCGACCAGCGACCTCGCGGGCCAGCCGCATCTTGACGAGGATTTCCTCGTGCTTTCCACGGTGCACTCCGCCAAGGGCATGGAATGGGACAGCGTGCACCTGCTCAACGTCGTCGATGGCAGTTTCCCGTCCGAGTTCTCGACCCGCAGCGATGCGCTGATCGAGGAAGAGCGACGCCTGCTTTACGTCGCGATGACCCGCGCCCGCAACGAGCTCGCGCTGATCCAGCCGCTGCGCTTTGCGGTGACCAGCCAGGGCCCCAAGAGCGACGCGCACGTGTACGGCGGGCGCAGCCGCTTCATGACCGAGCGCGTGGGCAAGGCGTTCAACGCGACCGTGTTCCACGGATCGGCTGTGCTCGACAGCGGGCTCGCGGACGATGCCGCGCCGGCCACGGTCGACGTGCTGCAGCGCTCGCGGCAGATGTGGTGAGGGCGCCGCGCTTCGGCACGCGGCGCCCGGTTAGCCCTGCTCGATAAGCGGATGATTCAGCGGCGGAAGCCGCCGCCACCACCGCCCGGTGGGCGGGGGCCGCGCGGCGCGCGTTCCTGCGCCTCGTTGACGCGCAGCGGGCGGCCGTTCATCGAGTAGCCGTTGAGCCCGGCGATCGCCGCCTGGGCGTCCGACGGTGGCATGTCCACGAATGCAAAGCCGCGGGGCTTGCCGGTCTCGCGATCGTTGATGATCTTCACCGAATCGACTTTGCCGTGACGCTCGAACAGAACGCGGATGTCAGCATCGGTCGCCGAGAAGGGCAGGTTGCCCACATAGATCGTCGTCATCCAGTTGTCTCTCACACAAGCGGACAGCGGCGAGCGGTAGTGTGGGCTCGCATGTCCCGCATAACCTCGATCCACAGGACGATGAAGTCCTGTCCCCCGTTCGTTTATCCCACGAACTGGCCTGATGCTAACTCCGGCCCCGCGCCGAAGTAAACGAGGGGCCCGCGGTCGCCGGCCCTGTAAGCACCGCAAAACAAAAGGGCCGACGGCATCGCTGCCGACGGCCCGTGGTTTGCAGGCGGAACTGGCTTACTTCTTCGGCGCGGGCTCGCCCGGCACCTTCTTGCGGAAGTAGGTCCAGCTGGTCTCGTTCTCGCGCGCGTCGTCGCCCGGCGGCGGATTGCGGTACTCGGGATACACCGCGTCGATTTCCTTCAGCATGACGGCGGGCAGCTGGTCGAAGCGGTCGAGTTTCCGGCCGGCGGCATGGATGTAGATCATGCCGGCGCGGTCGCCCATCTCCATCCAGGGCAGCCAGTTCGCGAGTCGCACCCAGCCGACTTCGACGGCCGGGTTCGCGATCTTCGGGTTGGTCAGCTCGTCGACGTTGCCGAAGAAGTTGAACATCTCGGTCGCGTGGTACATGCCGCCGACGTACTTCTGGTAATCGCCGCCGAGCGGGTTGCGGTAGAACAGCGGCACCGTGATGGTGTTCCACCAGGTCTTGCCACTGATCGTGCCGCGCCATACCGCCGTCGGCTTGCCGTCGGTGCCGTAGGCGAACACCGGCCGCTGGTTGACCGGGTCGTTCGCGGTCTGCAGCACGTTGACGGTCTGGCCGGTCCACGGGTTCTTCCAGGTGCGCAGCAGTTCGCCGGTCGCCGGGTCGGTGTACAGCAGCAGCTCGCGCGACACCAGGCGCCAGCCCTTGCCACGCTGCGGGTCCTCGACGGTCACGCAGGTGCGCACGTTCATGCCTTCGACGTTGAACAGCTTGCGGTCGCGCTCGCCGGGAACGCGCGCGAAACCCTCGCCATGGAACCAGTACACCGTCTGCTCGCCGTCCTTGTCGGAGCACTGCGTGCGGCGCGCCGCGGCGTTGGCGCCTTCGGGTGTGTTGAGGTCGATGCGCTTGCTGCTGCTCGCGGCATGGCCTGCGAGCGGTGCGCACAGCAGGGCCGCGGCCAATGCCGCGTAACGGATGCGGATCATGCGGAACTCCTTGTTGCCGGTGCCGGCCGCGGTTGCGGGCCGGTGTTGAGTCATTATGCCACCATGACGACTGGTTGCCCGCCCCGGGGCATACCGGCCTTCAGGGCTTGCCGGCGTTCAGCTCGGCATGCGTGCGCAGGAACTCTGCGACGCGCGGATCGATGGTCGAGACCGGCCGCCGGTCGCGGGCGAGCTCGCTGAGCACGCGGTTGGTGTAGCGGGCGAGGTCGTCGGCCCGCGCCTGCTGCTGTGCTGGCGTGCCCTCGTGCTGCTCGACGGCGCCCGCCGGCAGCACGCGCCGGTTCTCGAGCTCGGCCTCGAGCGCCGCCAGGCGTTCGCGCAGCATCCACACTTCGGCGGTCAGCGCGACGATGGCGCCGACCGCGTTGTCCATCGGCAGCGCGCCGAGGAAGTCCGGCTCGGCACCGGTGACGGGGCCGGGCAGCGCGGCGTTGCGGGGCGTGTCGCTCATGCGCGGCTCACTTCTCGAAGACGTACAGGTTCCAGAAATTCACATTGATGGGCTGGCGCCCCGGGCGCTGCACGGAGCGGTTCAGCCGTTCGAACGGTCGCTGCGTCGTGCGCGAAAAGCCCGCCTCGCGCGCCACGGTCTCGATCGGCGTTTCGTACCAGGGCGTCGAGTAGGTCTCGTTGTTGGTCAGCGCATGGCTGCGTTGCAGCACGTTCTGGAACAGGTCGCCGGGCCGCAGGTGGAACTCGTGGCCCGCGAACAGGCCGCCGGGCTTCAGCACGCGGCAGGCCTCGCGCAGCAGCGCCGGCGTGTGCGACGGCGGCAGCTCGTGCAGCATGAAGTTGAAGAAGATCAGGTCGAAGTGGTTGTCCGGGAAATCGAGGTGCTCGAGGTCCTGCTGCGACAGGAACAGGCGCTGGCCTCGTTCGCGCGCGCGAAGGTTCGCGAGCTTGAGGCAGGGCGCCGACAGATCGACGCCGTGGCACTCCGACCCGGGGTGCAGTTCCTGCCAGGTGATCAGCGCCGCGCCGTGGCCCGTGCCCCAGTCGAGCACGCGCGCGAATTCGCGGCCCGGGGCGTGCTGCGCGATCGCATCGAACAGCAGCCGGTAGATGCCGTTGGGGTCGGCGTGCGACGGCACGGTGGTGCGGCGCCCGATCTCGTAGCTGAGGCCGTCGAGCGGGTCATGCGTGACGCCGCCCGTGTGCTGGTGGAACGGCACGTAGCGGAAGTAGGCCGGCAGTTCGAGGGTCGGGTCGAGCCGCAGCTGCGCCGGCGGCGTCGCGGCCGCCGCATCGTCGAGCGCGCGCTCGAGCCGCTCGCGCTGCGCGCCGACGAGCGCGAAGATGCCTACGTCCGGGCGGTGATACTTGAAACGCTGCAAGTTGCGGTAGTACCACCAGTACAGCTGGAACGACGCCTGGGCATCGAGCTGTGCCTCGAGTTCGCGCCAGTCGGCCGCCGGCGGCAACTGGCGAGCCTCGTGCTCGTCGTGCATCTGCACGACCAGCGTGCCCTCGGCGTAGTTGCGGGCCGCGCGCAGGAAGGCGTGGTAGCTGCGGAAATCGCGGCTCTCGCTTACTTCCAGCGGCGGCGGCGTCGGGATCGATTCGAGCGCGGCGTTCATGGCGTCACTGTGCCACGGGACGGGGGTTGAGCCAATCCGTACGGCAACGTACCTTGGCCGCAAATATCGAATTCCCGGAGCTACACCATGAGCGACATCGACACCCCGGTCCGGCCTGCGGCCCCCGACCTGCTGCGGCGCGACCAGAGCGCCGCCAAGAGCCTGTTTGTCGGCGAGATCCTTGAGGAGAACCTGTTCCCGTTTCCGAAGATCCGCGAGCGCGACCGCGAAGTGCTGGGCACGGTGGTCGAGGCGATCGACGGCTTCCTGGACGGTCGCGAGGCCGACTTCAAGCAGTGGGATCGCGACGCGCACCAGCCGGAGGAGTTCATCCAGGGCCTGCGCGACATGGGCCTGTTCGGCGTCATCATCCCCGAGGAGCACGGTGGCCTCGAGCTGTCGAACGGCGGCTATGCGCGCGTGCTGATGCAGACCAGCAGCCACGATGCGTCGGTGTCGCTGACCATCGGCGCGCACAGTTCGATCGGCATGAAGGGCATCCTGCTGTTCGGCACGCCCGAGCAGCAGGCGCGCTACCTGCCGAAGCTCGCGACCGGCGAGTACATCGCGGCGTTCTGCCTGACCGAATCGGGCGCGGGTTCCGATGCCGCGTCGATCCGCACCAGCGCGAAGCAGAACGAGGATGGTAGCTGGACGCTGAACGGCGAAAAGATCTGGATCACGAACGGCGGCATCGCCCAGGTCTACACCGTGTTCGCGCGCACCGAGGGCACGGACGGCAAGATCACGGCCTTCATCGTCGAGGCCGGCTGGCCCGGCGTCAGCCACGGCGCGCATGAGGACAAGATGGGCATCCGCGCGTCATCGACGACGGTCGTCAGCTTCAGCGACGTGCGCATCCCGGCCGACAACGTGCTGGGCGATGCGGGCAAGGGCTTCAAGGTCGCGATGGCGATCCTGAACAACGGCCGTACAGGCCTGGGTGGCGGGGCGGTCGGCACGATGAAGCGGCTGATCCGGCTCGCCACGCACCAGGCGACGGAGCGGCGGCAGTTCGGCCAGCCGATCGCGAACTATGGCCTCGTGCGCGAGAAGATCGCGCAGATGATGATCGACTGCTTCGCCGCCGAGAGCACCGTCTGGATGCTGGCGCATTACATCGATTCCGGCTGCGACGATTACTCGACCGAAGCGGCGATCAGCAAGATCTTCGCGAGCGACGCGGTGCAGCGCTGCGGCCACGAGGCGCTGCAGATCGCGGCTGGCAACGGCTTCATGCGCGAATACCCGTACGAGCAGATCGTGCGCGACAGCCGCATCCTGTCGATTTTCGAAGGCACGAACGAGATCCTGCGACTGTTCGTCGCGCTGGCGGGCCTGAAGGATGCCGGCCGCGCGCTGACGGAACTGAAGAGCGCCGTCGACGACATCTTCAACAACCCGATCAAGGGCTTCGGCGTGCTGTCCGGCTATGCCGGCCAGCGCCTGTCGCAGGCGACCGGCGTGGGCCGCGACCGCATCGCCAGTCGTCTGCCACCGGAACTCGCCGACGCGCGCGCGACGCTCGAGAAGTACGCGTCCGAACTCGCGCAGGCTTCCGACTACGTGCTGCGCAAGTTCGGCAAAGGGGTGGTGGACCGGCAGTATGAATTGAAGCGCGTCGCCGACATCGCGATCGACCTGTTCGTCGGGCTGTGCACGCTGTCGCGCGCATCCACGCTCGCCGCCGGGAAGGATCCGCATGCCGGCAAGGCGATCGAGATCGCGAACGTGTTCGTGCAGCAGGCCAAGCGGCGCATGGCCGGCAACATCCGGCGGTTGACGAAGCACGAGGACAAGGAGATCGACGCGATCGCCGGCTTCGCGCTGGAGCGGGGCGGGTATCCGTGGGATGTGATTTGAGTTTGGCGCCGTGAAGAGCGGAACGGTCGTTCACCCTGCCGCGACGCACTTCGACCCCGCCGGGGACGCTGTGAATCCATCCTCGGAAGCTCGCGTGCGACATCCTGTCGCGGCACGCCCGCAGGGCCGAAGCGCGTCGCGGTTGCGTGGGCGGCGGCGTTTCGGTCGTCACGGGCATGGTCGCGGAATTGCGGTACCTCTGTGTCCGTGGGAAGCGCTACGTCGTTCGGATTCCTCTGAGTTGTCTTCAGCGTTCGTTGGGTCGCGTCGGATTGTGGTCGTGAGTGCGGGGCGATAGATGAAATTCGATCCGAGCCGAGCCGCTTCGAATTACGCTGAAATGCCAACGGATGACCTCGTCCGTATAGCCTTCATTGATGGTGGGTACCTTGACGAGGCCAAGGATCTCGCGAAGGCAGAGTTGTCTCGCCGTGGCGTCGGGCCTGTGACCAAGAGCGATCTGGCGCGCGTGGAACGTGTTTTCGAGGAGCGTCAGATCGCTCGTCTCGAGAACGACTACGCGGGTTTGGAGAAGATCGAGCGTTTCAAGAGCTCGTTCGCTACGGTAGCTTTCATCGCAGGCAGTTGGGTGCTGTTGCCGATCATCCCCCATGCCGACTTTGACTTGTGGGCGGTTGCTGTACTGATGGGTTGGGGTGTGTTCACTCTGATTGCTGTCGCTGATTCGCGCCAAGGGGAAACAGAAAAGCTCATCTATGGCGTGTTGATTCCGCTCGGTCTGCTATTGATTTCCCTGATGGTCAGGTTCGTTCCAGTGCTCGTTCGATGATCCGCTTGGAAGTTCGAGACGACGCCCCGGCGCTGCGCAGCTCTGGTATGGCGTATGGGAGCACGATGGCCGAGCGCAGGCGTTCTATCGCAAGTCAGGCTTCAGTGAATGCGGTGAACAAATCTGCATGGTGGGCGACGATCCGCAGCGTGACGTCGTCATGGTCAGGTCGCTGGGAGGCTCATGCCAAGTGTGTCGCGTGGAGTGCCGTTGCGTGACTGACCGTCGCGGCATGCTGCAGGGCTGCGCCGGTTTCATGACGTTCGCGCTGCTCTCTGAGCTCGCCTCGGCGGGCACGGCGGCCACGGGTGTGACGGCGCGTCGCTGGGTGTCGCTGCAGCGGGACCTGGCGCGGGGCCTGCGCGACGGATCGGTGACGCAGCTGCAGTGGCATGCCGGTGTGAACGCGCTCGCGCGCGAGCTCGATCTCGAGCAGCTGGCGGCTGAGCTCAGGCGGGCGCGGATCAAGGACGCCGCGGCCCCATTCGGGCGCGATCCGCAGAAGCGCTTCGTGACGATGCTGGACGAGCACGGCGAACCGATCAGGCTCGGGTACGGCCTGGCGCTGTTCAACTTCGACGCAGACAGCGTCATCACGCCGCATGCGCATCGGCACATGGTCAGCGCGCACGTGGTCGTCGACGGCCGGGTGCGCATCAGGACCTACGATCGGATCCGGGACGAAGGTCGTGCCCTGATCCTCCGGCCGACCGCCGACGTCTTGGCGGGCCCTGGATACGCAGCGGCGATGACGACGCCGAGCGACAACGTCCACTGGTTCGCGCCGCGCTCGCGGCGCGCGATGACGCTGGATGTGATCATCGACGGGCTCGACGCCGCCGCGGATCGCTACCTGATCCAGCCGGTCGACCCGCTCGGTGGGGAGCGGCTCGCGGATGGCCTGATCCGGGCTCCGCTGATGTCGTTCGAGCAATCGATGCAGCGCTACACTGCTCGCCTGTAGCGCGGCGCGCCGAACCCATTTTCATGAAACTCAAGTACCACCTCGTCAACGTCTTCACCCGCGGCGGCCGGCTCACTGGCAATCCGCTCTGCGTGTTCGAGGACGGCAGCAGTCTCGACACCGACTCGATGCAGGCGCTGGCGCGGCAGTTCAACCTGTCCGAGACCACGTTCATCCTGCCGTCGTCGCGCGCGACGGCGCGGGTGCGCATCTTCACGCCGGATTTCGAAATGCCGTTCGCGGGTCACCCGACGCTGGGCACGGCGCACGTCGTGCGGGCGTTGCAGGCGAAGCCTGCGGATGCCATCACGCTCGAGATGCAGGCGGGGCTGATTCCGGTTCAGGCGCGCGGTGACCTGTGGACGCTGACGGCGAATCCAGCGACGCATCGCGACATCGACATCTCGGTCGCAGATCTCGCTGCCGCATTGGGCCTGCGCGCGGCGGACATCGTCGCCGAGCCGGGCGGCCGTCGGCCGCTGTGGGTCAACGCGGGCTCGGACCAGCTGGTCGTGCCGCTGGTCGATGCGGCCGCGGTCAATCGCGTTGCGCCCGATGCGGCGCGGCTCGCGCGGCTGCGCAACGAACTGGGCCGCCAGCTCGCCTACGTGTTCGCCGAGACCGGTGAGGGTGACGTGCTGTCGCGCTTCCTGTTCGAGGCGGGCGGCGCGTTCCGCGAAGACCCTGCGACGGGCTCGGCCTGCGCCAACCTCGGTGGCTGGTATCTCGCGACGGGCGCGACCGTACCGCTGGTGCGCCGCGTGCACCAGGGCGAACGCGTGCAGCGACCATCGGAGTTGCTGCTGTCGATCGATGCCGCGCGCTCCGTGCGCGTCGGTGGCCAGGTGGTCGCGCTGGGCGCGGGCGAGCTGTCGCTGTGAACGCGGCGGCCGGACACATCGTCGCGCCCGAGGGCAGTCCGCTCGCATTCGCCGTGATCAGCTGCGAGCGGCTCGAAAGTTCGCTCGAGTTCTACTGCGACCGCATCGGCCTGGATGCGGGGCGCGTGTTCGACTGGCGCGGCGCGCAGTTCGAGCGCCTGTGGTCGCTGCCGGCGGGCGCGCGTGCCCGTGCCTGCATGCTCGGCGTGGGCGACGGCGCGGTCGGGCGCATCCTGCTGCTCGAGTTCGACGCTGCCTCGTTGCCCGCGGGCCTCGACCGCGAGCCGATCCAGCGCGACGCGCACTCGCGCGTGATCGGTCTCGCCAACCTGAACTTCTACGCGCGCGACCTGCGCGCCGCGATCCGCCAATTCGCGGCGCAGGGCCATGCGGTGTGGTCGGACCCGACCCAGCACAGCCTCGATGAGCGCGTCGGCAACCCGATCGAGGTCATCTTCGACGGGCCGGACCACGTCGCGATCAACCTGGTCGAGCTGACGAGCCGCGATCCGGCGACGCGCATCGGCCAGATGCGCGCCTACGTCGAGCAGCACGGCTATACGAAGCAGGGTTTCACGCCGGTCGTCACGACCTCGCATGTCGTGCGCTCGCTCGATGCCGCGCGCGGCTTCTACGAACGCGTGCTCGGCATGGGCGTGCTGATCGACGACGAGCTGGGCGCGCCGCACGTGAACGCCTTCCTGCGCCTGCCGGCGGACGGCGTCACGCACATCCAGTTCATGCAGGGCGGCCACATGTTCGGCAAGATTGCGCTGTCCGCGCCGCGCAATTACCTCGAGCAGTGCGTGGACCTGGCGCCGCAAGCACGGGCGCCGAACATCGGTTACCTCGCGCAGGCCTTCGAGGTCGATGACCTTGATGTGGCCGCGCGCGAGTGCCGGGCACTGGGCGTGGAGATCGCTGCCGAACGCGGCATCATCGAGGTGCCGGGTCTCGGCGAACGCGACCAGCTACTGGTGCGCAACCCGGGCAGCGGCGCGCTGCAGTGGCTGGTGGTGCGCACCTGACGGGTGTCCGCTGTCGCCGCCCTGTGCGGCGCTGTGCTACTCGAGATACGCGTAACCGTTCAGCTCGCCTTCGTAGAACCGCTTGATCGCCTGGCTCTCGGCCACCGTCATCCGGCCCTCGCGGATCGCGCGCTCGCAATCGCGCGCGAGCGCAGGGTAGAGCTCGGCGACGTCGTACTCCATGTACTCCAGCACCTTGTTGGCCGTGTCGCCCATCACGATCTCGCCGATCGACCAGTGGCCATCCTCCTCGAGCCGGATGTGCACCACGTGCGTATCGCCGAACAGGTTGTGCAGGTCGCCCAGCGTTTCCTGGTACGCGCCCACCAGAAAGGCCGCGAGGTAGTACTCGTCACCCGTCGAGATGTCGTGCAGCTCCAGCGTGCGCTTGACCTCGCGATGGCTGACGAAGTGGTCGATCTTGCCGTCCGAGTCGCAGGTGATGTCGGCCAGCACGCCGCGCCGGGTCGGCGCTTCGTCGAGCCGGTGGATCGGCATGATCGGAAACAGCTGGTCGATGGCCCAGCTGTCGGGCAGCGACTGGAACACCGAGACGTTGCAGAAGTAGATGTCCGACAGGATGGCTTCGAGACCCTCGAGCTCCTCGGGCACTTCGTCCAGTTTGCGCGCATGGTCGCGAATCCGCGCGCAGGTGGCCCAGAACAGCCGCTCGGCGAGGCCGCGGAACTCGAGCGACATCAGCCCGAGGTTGAACATCTGCAGTGTCTGTTCGCGCGCAGTCATCGCGTCGTGGTAGCACTCGACCAGTCGCCGCTCGGTGACACCCCGGTAGGCATCGAACAGGTCGCGGACGGGCTGCGGGATCGGCGCCGAGCCGCGGTAGTCCTCGTCCTCGCGACCGGTGACGCGGAACTTGTCGAGTGCCGAGGTCCCCAGCGTGTTGAAGATCAGCACGCTGTGGTGCGCGGCGGTCGCGCGACCCGATTCGCTGACGATGCGCGGATGCGCGATGCCGCGCTCGTTGCAGACGCTGGCGACGCGGTACACCACGTCGTTGGCGTATTCCGCCAGCGTGTAGTTCATCGAGGACTGGTAGTTCGTGCCCGAGCCGTCGTAATCGACGCCGAGGCCACCGCCGACGTCGATGTACTCGAGCCTGGCGCCCAGCAGCTTGAGCTCGGCGTAGACGTGCGCGAGCTCGGATGGCGTCCTGGACGCGCCGGATGTCCTGCAACTGGCTTCCCGGGTGGCAGTGCACGAGCTTCAGGCAGCCTCAGCATGTCGTGCTGCTTCAGCACCTCGACCGCCTCGAGGATCTCGGTGATGAACAGGCCGAACTTGGATTTCTCCCCGGCCGAATCGCGCCAGCGCCCGGAGCCTTCGCTCGTCAGCTTGACGCGCACGCCGATGCGCGGCCGCACGCCGTAACGCTTCGCATGCTTGATGATCAGGCCGAGCTCGGAGAAATTCTCGACGACGGGAATGATCGTGCGGCCGAGCTTCGTCGCCAGGATCACCGCCTCGATGTAGCTGTCATCCTTGAACCCGTTGCAGACGATCAGGCGGTCGGACGAGTTCTCGGTCATCGCCATCACGGCGAGCAGCTCCGGCTTGCTGCCGACTTCGAGGCCGAAGCCGAACTCGCGACCGTAGCGGTAGACCTCTTCGACGACGAGGCGCTGCTGGTTGACCTTGATCGGGAACACGGCCGTGTAGCCGTTGCGATACTCGTTCTCGGCGATCGCCTGCGCGAACGCTTCGTGCAGGTGCCGCAGCCGATGCGCGAGGATGCCGGAGAAGCGCACGACGACCGGCGTCGTCAGGTCGCGGGCCTTCAGGCCCTGCACGACCTCGAACAGGTCGATCTCCTCGCCGGCTTTCTGGTTCGGGCGAACGACGACGTGGCCCGCTGCGTTGATCGAGAAATAGCCCTGGCCCCAGGCCTCGACGTGATACAGATCGCGCGAATCGTCGATCTTCCAGGGGGCCACGGCGCGCTTCGCGCCATTCGTGGCGACGGCATTCGGTTCAGCGGACATGCATCAGACCTCAGGCAGGACCGGTGGCGACCGGTCGCGATGAATCCCGGATCCACTCGCTCCAGGAGCCGGGGTAGAGGCGGGAACCGCCGAGGCCGGCGTGTTCGAGCGCCAGCAGATTGTGACACGCGCTGACCCCGGAGCCGCACATCGCGATGTGCTGCTGCGGACCATGGCCGGCGAGCGTCGCGAGCCAGCGGTTGCGCAGCTCGGCGGCCGGGAGGAAGCGACCCTGCGCATTGAGGTTGCGCATGAACGGATGGTTCACGGCGCCGGGCACGTGACCGGCGACCGGATCGACGGTTTCATTCTGTCCGGCGAAGCGGTCGGCGCCGCGTGCGTCGCTGACCTGCGTGCCGCCGGCGGCCAGCGCGCCCTGCAGCGCATCGACGTCAACGACGCGGGACATGTCCGGCTGTCCCGCGAACTGCGAAGGGGTCGGCGTGGTGACGTCCGCGCTCACCGGCAGCCCCGCTTCGGTCCAGGCGGCGAAGCCGCCGTCGAGCAGCGCGACGCGCATGTGTCCCATCCAGCGCAGCAGCCACCAGGCGCGCGCTGCGTACATGCCGTTGCCTTGATCATGGACGATGACCTGCGTCTCGGCATCGATGCCCCAGCGGCGCACCCGGGCCGCGAAGTCCGCAGGCGCAGGCAGCGGGTGGCGTCCGGTCGTCGGTCCGACCGGCCCCGCCAGGTCGCGATCCAGGTGCGCGTAGTGCGCGCCGGGCAGATGTGCGCTCGCGTATTGCTGCGCGCCCCAGTCCGGGCGCGCGAGGTCGAAGCGGCAGTCGAGCACGACCCAGTCGGGACGGCCCAGATGGGCGGCGACGGTGGCAGCGTCGATCAGCGTGTTCCAGTGTGTCATGGCTGCGAATTCTCCGCGTGATGCGTTACCGATACAATCGCGGAATGACCATCGACGTCTATTGGGGCAGTGGCAGTCCGTATTCATGGCGGGTGCTGCTGGCGCTGGAGCACAAGCGGCTGCCCTATCGCAGCCACCTGCTGCAGTTCTCCAAGCAGGAGCACCAGTCCCCGCAGATGCTGGCGATGAACCCGCGCGGCCGCCTGCCGGTGCTGAAGGACGGCGACTACGTCGTGTTCGAGTCGATCGCGGTGCTCTACTACCTCGATCAGAAGTACCCGGAGCCGCCGATGTTCGGTCGCTCGCCCGAGGAGGGCGCGGTGATCATGCGGGTCATCGAGGAGTTCCAGGCCTACACCGAAGAGCAGTTGATGAAGATCTGCCGCGGCCTGCTGACGGGCTCGGCCGATCCCCACTCCGACGCGATCACGGAGGCAATGCACGTCGTGGCGCGCGAGGCGCGCACGATCGAGATGCGCCTGTCGAAGGGGGACTGGATCGTCGGCGACAGTTACTCGGCGATCGACATGGTGATCTTCCCGGCGATCCAGTTGCTGCGGCGCGCGC
>JAWLAD010000026.1:0-44200 GCA_041395605.1 Steroidobacteraceae bacterium | reverse complement strand
TTACTCGAAGGACCTGATCATCGAGTCGGTGCACGAGTCGCACCGCTGGGGCGCGACCTATGCCTACTGGTGCGTGCTGATCGGCGTGTTCGTCACCGCGCTGTACACGTTCCGGCAGATCTTCATGACCTTCCACGGCACGCCGCGCTGGAAGGCGGGCGGGCAGGGCCATGCCGATGAGCACGGCCACGTCGATCATGCGGGCCACGGCGACCACCACGACCATGGCCACGGCGGCGGCGCGCCGCACGAGAGCCCCTGGGTCGTGACCTTGCCGCTCGTGCTGCTGGCGATTCCTTCGGTGATCATTGGGGCGATGACGATCCAGCCGCTGCTGTTCGGCGGCTTTTTCGACGGCGTGATCCAGGTGCGCAGCGCCAACGACGTCGTCGCCGAACTCGGTCGCGAGTTCCCGGGTTGGCTGGCGTTTGCGCTTAAGGCGCCGTCGCATGCCGCGTTCTGGCTCGCGTTGGGCGGTGCGGTGACGGCGTGGTTCGTGTTCCTGAAGCAACCGGCCATCGCGGCCGCGTTCGATCGCTCGCTGGCAGCGGTGCGGACGGTGCTCGACAACAAGTACTACTTCGACTGGTTCAACGAGCATGTGCTCGCGGCCGGCAGCCGCGCCCTCGGGCGAATCTTCTGGCGCGGCGGCGACCAGGCGATCATCGACGGTGCGCTGGTCAACGGTTCTGCGGGGCTGGTTGGCGCACTGGCTGGCGTCGTGCGGCGTGTGCAGACCGGCTTCCTGTATTCCTACGCGTTCTGGATGGTGATTGGCCTGGCGCTGCTGCTGGGCTGGTTCCTGATGCGCGCCTGATGGAACCTCCACGATGACGAGTTTCGGACTTCTTTCGCTGCTGATCTGGCTGCCCATCCTCGGGGGGCTGGCTGTCCTCGCGGTCGGTGATCGCAACGCCGCGATGGGTCGGTGGCTTGCACTTGCAATTTCGATCGCGACGTTCGCGGCATCGCTGCCGCTGTGGGCGGGTTTCGATGCATCGACAGCGGATTACCAGTTCGTCGAACGCCTGGACTGGATCCCGTTCCTGAATTCCGACTACTACCTCGGCATCGACGGCTTGTCGCTGCCGCTGATCCTGCTGACGACCTTCATCACGATCCCGGTCGTCATCGCGGCATGGACCGTCATCGAGGAGCGCGTCGCGCAGTACTACGCGGCCTTCCTGGTCATGGAAGGCCTCATGGTCGGTGTCTTCGCGGCGCTCGATGGCCTGCTCTTCTATTTCTTCTGGGAAGCGATGCTGATCCCGATGTTCCTGATCATCGGGGTATGGGGCGGACCGCGGCGCGTCTACGCGACCATCAAGTTCTTCCTGTATACCTTCCTCGGCTCGGTCTTCATGCTGGTCGCGCTCGTCTACATGTACCTGAAGACGGGCAGTTACGAGATCGCGAGCTTCCACGCGCTGCCGCTGAGCATGCGCGAGCAGTTCTGGATCTTCCTCGCGTTCTTCGCGGCGTTCGCCGTCAAGATCCCGATGTTCCCGGTGCACACCTGGCTGCCCGACGCGCACGTCGAGGCGCCGACCGGCGGTTCCGTCGTGCTGGCGGCCGTCATGCTGAAGATGGGTGGCTACGGCTTCCTGCGCTTCTCGCTGCCCATCGCGCCGGACGCCGCGCGGGCGCTCGACCTGATCATCATCGTGCTGTCGCTGATCGCCGTGGTCTACATCGGCTTCGTCGCCCTCGTGCAGACTGACATGAAGAAGCTGATCGCCTATTCGTCGATCGCGCACATGGGCTTCGTGACGCTGGGTTGCTTCCTTGCTTTCGACATCGCCGCGAACACCGGGGGGCTGCAGGGTGCGGGCATGGGCATCGACGGCGCGATGGTGCAGATGGTCTCCCACGGACTCGTCTCCGGCGCGATGTTCCTGTGCGTCGGCGTCATGTACGACCGGATGCACAGTCGCGAGATCAGCGCCTACGGCGGCGTCATCAACACGATGCCCAGGTTCGCCGCGTTCATGGTGCTGTTCGCGATGGCGAATGCGGGGCTGCCTGGCACGTCGGGCTTCGTCGGCGAGTTTCTCGTGATCATCGCGAGCTTCAAGGCGAACTTCTGGTACGCGCTGCTGGCGGCGACCACGCTGATCCTCGGCGCCGCGTACACGCTCTGGCTCGTCAAGCGGGTCATCTTCGGCCCGGTCGGCAATGACCATGTCGCCGCACTCGAAGACCTGAACGCGCGCGAGTTCCTGATACTCGGCGTTCTCGCGGTCGGGGTGCTGCTGCTCGGCCTGTGGCCCGCGCCGCTCCTTGACCTGATGCGCGCCTCGGTCGCGCACCTCGTCGAGCAGATCACGCTGAGCAAGCTGCCCCTATGAATACCCCTGTCCTGACTCTCGCGAGCCTCGCACCCGCGCTGCCGGAGATTTTCCTGACCGCGGCGCTGTGTCTCGTGCTGCTCATCGACGTATTCCTCGGCGAGCGTGGTCGGCGCATTACCCCGACACTGACGCTCGTCGTGCTTGCGGGCGGTGCGGCGATCACGCTGGCATGGGCGCAGGTGGATGGACGGGTCGAGCTGTTTTCGGGCCTCTACGTCGCCGATCCGCTCGCGACGCTGCTGAAGCTGTTCGGCTTCCTGGTGACGGCCGTGGCGCTGCTGTACTCGCGTGACTATCTTGATGCGCGCGGCATCAACCGTGGCGAGTATTACGTGCTGGTGCTGACCGCGCTGCTGGGCGTGTTCGTCATGATTTCGGCCAACAGCCTGCTCACGATGTACGTCGGCATCGAGCTGCTCGCGCTGTCGCTGTACGCGATCGTCGCTTTCGATCGGGATTCCGGTGTGGCCGCCGAGTCCGCCATGAAGTACTTCGTGCTGGGCGCCATCGCGTCAGGGTGTCTCCTGTACGGCATGTCGATGGTCTACGGGCTGACGGGCAGCCTGCGGTTCAACGAACTCGCGAACGTGCTCATGGCCGAACCCAGTCTCGGGGTCGTGCTGGGGGTCGTCTTCATCGTCGTCGGCGTGGCGTTCAAGTTCGGCGCCGTACCGTTCCACATGTGGGTTCCCGACGTCTATCACGGCGCTCCTTCGGCGGTGACGCTGTTCGTGGCAACGGCGCCGAAGATCGCGTCGTTCGCGCTCGCCTTCCGCCTGCTGGCGGAAGGCCTGGGCAACATCGCCGGGACATGGACCCAGATGCTTGCCATCGTCGCGGCCCTGTCAGTGACGATCGGCAACCTGGTCGCTATCGCGCAGACCAACCTGAAGCGCATGCTGGCGTACTCGGCGATCGGCAACGTCGGGTTCATCCTGCTTGGGTTCGTGGCCGGGACCGAGCAGGGTTACGAGGCGGCGCTCTACTACACGATCGCCTACGTCATCATGGCGCTCGGTTCGTTTGGCGTGATCGTGCTGGCCAGCCGTGCCGGATTCGAGGCGGACGAACTCGCCCATTACCGGGGCCTGCATGCGCGCGACCCGCTGCTGGCGCTGATGATGATGATGTTGATGTTTTCGACCGCGGGCATCCCGCCGTTCGTCGGGTTCTGGGCAAAACTGCAGATCTTCCAGGCGCTGTGGGCCACCAACCACGTCGCGCTCGTGATGCTGGCCGCGGCGGTTTCGGTGATCGGCGTGTTCTATTACCTGCGCATCGTGAAGCTGATGTATTTCGATGACCCTGGCAACTTGCCGGCCGGCGGCGGTGCGATGCCCGTGCGCGCGGCGCTGGGTCTGAATGCACTCGCCGTGCTGGCACTGGGCCTGCTGCCGAACGCGCTGTTGACCTTGTGCGCGCGGGTACTGGGCGCGGGCTGATCCATCGCGGCGGCGGGCTTGCGCCCAGCCGCGCAATCTGTACACTACGCGCCCCTACTGGTGCGGGGTGGAGCAGTCTGGCAGCTCGTCGGGCTCATAACCCGAAGGTCGCAGGTTCAAATCCTGCCCCCGCTACCATTTTCAATCCGGGAGGGCCCGCTGGCAGCAGCGGGCCTTTTTCGTTTCCGGTGCCAGGAATTCCGTCAAGTCATGCCCAAGTCCAGATCCGAGGCGTCGGCCGCTCCCGCGCCAGCATTCGCTGACCTTGGCCTGAAGGCCGAACTCGTCGCCGCGCTCGAAGCCGTGGGATACGAGACGCCGTCGCCGATCCAGTCCGCGACCATCCCGGTCATGCTGTCCGGTAGCGACCTGATCGGGCAGGCGCAAACGGGGACTGGCAAGACCGCGGCGTTCGCATTGCCGCTGCTATCGATGCTGACGGTCGAGCGGCGCGAGCCACAGGCGCTGGTGCTCGTGCCCACGCGTGAGCTCGCGATACAGGTCGCCGAGGCCTTCCAGAAGTACGCGGCGCAATTGCCGGGTTGCATGTGGTGCCGATCTACGGCGGCCAGAGCTATACGCCGCAGCTCAATCGCTGCGGCGCGGCACGCAGATCATCGTCGGCACGCCGGGTCGCGTCATGGACCACCTAGAGCGCGGCACGCTCGATCTCGGCACGATCCGTTATGTCGTCCTCGACGAGGCGGACGAGATGCTGAAGATGGGCTTCGTCGATGCGATCGACGAGATCCTCGGGCGAGTGCCGCAGGAGCGGCAGGTCGCGCTGTTCTCGGCGACGCTGCCGCCGCCGATCCGTCGCATCGCGCAGAAGCACCTGCGCGAGCCGCGCGAAATCACGATCCGCGCGAAGACGACGACGGCGACCAATATCCGCCAGCGTTACTGGCTGGTCGCGGGCATGCACAAGCTCGATGCACTGACGCGCATCCTCGAAGTGGAAGCCCTTCGAGGCGATGCTGGTCTTTCGCGCACGAAGCAGGCGACGGTGGAACTCGCCGAACGCCTCGAGGCGCGCGGCTTCGCCGCTGCCGCGCTGAACGGCGACATCCTGCAGGCACAGCGCGAGCGCACGGTCGCCGCGCTCAAGGCGGGCAAGATAGACATCGTCGTCGCGACCGACGTGGCGGCGCGCGGCATCGATGTCGATCGCGTCACGCACGTCGTCAACTTCGACGTGCCGCATGACAACGAGTCCTACGTACCGCATCGGCCGCACGGGCCGGGCCGGACGCAGCGGCGAGGCGATCCTGTTCATCGCGCCGCGCGAGCGCAACATGCTGCGCATCATCGAGCGCGCGACCCGCCAGCCGATCGAGCCGATGAACCTCCCTACGGTGGCAGAGGTCAACCAGCAGCGTGCCAACCGGTTCAAGGCACAGATCACGGCAGCGATGGCGACCGCGGAGGCGGGGCCGTATCGCGTCGTCATCGAGGACTACCTGCGGGAGACCGGCGCCGAACTGCTCGACGTGGCCGCGGCGCTCGCGTCGATGGTCCGTGGCGGCAAGAGCCTCGCATTGGAGCGCCCGGAGTCGCAGCCGGCAGTCGAGCCGGACCGCCCGTCGCGCGATGAACCGTCGCGCCCCGAACCGTCGCGGGCTGGTGGCAAGCGCGGCGGCAAGGCGCGGCGCGCCGAGGCTCCGCAAGCCACCTACCGGATCGAGGTCGGGCGACGCCACGGCGTGCAGCCCGGCAACATCGTCGGTGCGCTCGCGCACGAAGCCGACCTGCACGGCAGCGAAATCAATGGTGTCGACATCCGCGCCGACTACACGCTGGTACGGCTGCCTGCCGACCTGTCGAAGGAAACCCTGCAACACCTGCGCGGCATCCGGGTCCGGGGCCAGCCGCTGCAGATCAGCCGCTTCAAGGGTCATCGGGACTAGCCCGTGCGATGGCCGCTCGGCTTGGCGATGGGCCGGCCATGGCTCAATATGCGTCCCATCTTTCGGGAATTTGCATCGCGGGACATCGTCATGAGCCATGCGCAGCGATCGGCGAGGATGATTTGCAGTGGGCTTGCGTGTGCGGCGCTCGCCGGCGTCATGCTCGTGGCACCGCCGGCACGGGGCAGTCAGCCGCAGTCCACGGCGGGCCGCGTGCTGACCCACGAGGACCTTTGGTTGATGCCGCGCGTGGGCGGGCCACGGGTCAGTCCGGACGGGCGCTGGGTGGTCGTCAGCGTGACCGAACCGGCGTACGACCCGACCGCGCAGCGCTCGGACCTCTGGCTGCTGCCGTCCGATGGCAGCGAGCCGGCGCGCCGCCTGACCGGCACGGCCGGTCGCGAGGCCGATATCGCCTGGAGTCCCGACAGCCGAAGCATTGCGTTCAGTGCCCGGCGGGATGGCGACGACGCATCGCAGATCTACCTGCTGTCGCTGGCCGGCGGCGATGCGCAGCGCCTGACGAGTCTCGCCGGCGGAGTGCGTGCGCCGGAGTTTTCGCCCGACGGACGGCGGTTGCTGATGGTCGGCGAAATGTGGCCTGGTGCGCGCAATGACGCTGACCAGCGGCGGATCGATGCGGAACGCAAGGCGCGCCCCTGGAACGCACGGATCTACGAGGGCTTTCCGATCCGCAACTGGGATCGCTGGCTCGACGACCGGCAGGCCCACGTGTTCGTCCTCGACCTGCCGCGTCCCGGCGAGGCGCCGGCTGAACCGCGCAGCCTGCTCGCCGGCACCCGCCTGCTGCAACAGGCAGGCTATGCGGGGCGATTCGCCGATGGAGGGCAGGCGCTGGACGCCATCTGGACGCCGGATGGGACCGGCATCGTGTTCGTCGCCAGCACGGATCGGAACACGGCGGCTTTTTCGTTCACCAATTCGCAGGTCTTTCGCGTCGCCGCGGAAGGGGGCGAGCCGGTCGCGCTGACGTCGGGCCAGGATCAGTGGTCTGATCCGCGGTTCAGTCCGGATGGGCGATGGCTGGTGGCTTCGGTGGAGCGTCGGACCGAGAAGGTCTACAACCGCTCGCAACTCGCGGCGCTCGATGCGGCGAAACCAGCCCAGCCGCGCTGGCTCACTCCGGCGACGGACCTGTCGGTGGGCCGCTTCGCGTTCGGCCCGGATTCGCGCTCGATCTACTTCCTCGCCGAGGACGCCGGTCACGAGAAGCTGTTCCGCCTCGACCTGCGCGACGGTCGGGTGCAGCCCACGGTGGCGATGGAGCGGGGCGTCTACGGCAACCTGTCGATTGCGGAACGCAGCCGCGGTTCGCCGGTCATCATCGCGACCTGGGAGAGCGCGCAGCGACCGCCCGAGGTTGTTCGCATCGATCCGCTCCGCGGTACGCATCGGGAACTGACGGGCTTCACGGCGGCGAGGCTCGAGGGCCTCGATCTGCCTGCGGTGGAGCCGTTCTGGTTCACGAGCCAGCGAGGTCGGCGGATCCACAGCCTGCTGGTACGCCCGCCCGGCTTCGATCCGAACCAGCGCTATCCCGTGTTCGCCGTCATTCACGGCGGTCCGCATGCCATGTGGCGTGACCAGTGGGTGCTGCGCTGGAACTACCATCTGCTCGCGGCGCGCGGTCATGTGCTGGTGTTGACCAACTATACGGGCTCCACGGGCTTCGGCGAAGCGTTTGCGCAGGCGATCCAGGGCGATCCGCTGCGAACGCCTGCTGAGGAGATCAACGAGGCGGTGGACGTTGCGATCGCGAAGTTCCCGTTCATCGACGGCCAGCGCCACTGCGCAGGCGGCGCGAGCTACGGCGGTCACCTGTCGAACTGGCTGCAGGGCACGACGACGCGCTATCGCTGCCTGGTCAGCCATGCCGGACTCGTGAACCTCGAAGCCCAATGGGGCACCAGTGATGTCGCGTACCCGCGTGAAGTCAACAACGGCGGCCCGGTCTGGGAGCAGGGTCCAGTCTGGCGCGAGCAGAACCCGATCCGGCTCGCCGGCCGTTTCGCGACGCCGACGCTGGTCACGGTGGGCGAGCAGGACTTCCGCGTGCCGCTGAACAACGTGCTCGAGTACTGGACCGCGTTGCAGCGGCAGCAGGTGCCGAGCCGTCTGGTCGTGTATCCGACCGAGAACCACTGGATCCTCGGGGGCGAGAACAGCCGTCTGTTCTATCGCGAGATCCATGACTGGCTGGATCGCTGGCTCGGCCCGGCCACGCTGCCCCGGGCCGAGGCCCGGTAAGGCCGCGAAAGCGGTGTTTGTGCAGCGGCGGCAATTCGCTTACAATCGCGCACCCCGCGCGGGCCCTCGGACCGCAGGTGGGGCCGGATCGAAAGGTCTGGCCGGAAGTGCTTGATTTCAAAAGCCCCCCGAGGGGCTTTTTTATTTTGGGATGCAGGATTCCGGGAGCGGCGATGGCAGGGGCGGGATTGCGGGATCGACTGATCGCGCTGATCGAACCGGTCGTCGAGCGACTGGGATACGAACTGGTTGATGTCGAGTGGGTGAGTGGTTCGGGCGGTGGCGTCGTGCGGGTCTATATCGACCAGGCCGACGCCGGTCGCGGGCACATTGGTATCGAGGACTGCGAGCGCGCCAGCCGCGAACTGTCGGCGCTGCTCGATGAACACGATCCGGTGCCAGGGGCGTATTCGCTCGAGGTGTCGTCGCCGGGTTTCGATCGCGTGCTGCGCTTGCCGCGCCACTTCGGCCGCTTCGTCGGCCAGCGGGTGCGAATCGAACTCAGCGTCGCGCGCGACGGTCGCCGTCGCTACACCGGCGAACTGCTGCGGGTGGATGAGGACGGTATCGAAGTCGAAGTGGACCAGCTGCCGGTCCAGATCAGCTTCGATGCGATTGCGAAAGCCAGGCTGGTGGGCTGACCCCATCGCGGCGGAGGAAAGATGGAAAAGACGAACAAAGAGATCCTGATGGTGGTCGATGCCGTGTCGAACGAGAAGGGCGTCGACAAGGAGATCATCTTCGAGGCGCTGGAAGCCGCGCTGGCTTCGGCCACCCGCAAGAAGCATGGCGAGGACTGGGACGTCCGGGTTGCGATCAACCGCAAGACAGGTGACTACGACACGTTCCGTCGCTGGAAGGTGTTCGCCGATGATTCGAACGAGCTCGAGAATCCGGAACATGAACTGCGGCTCGACGACGCGCTCGATGTCGACAAGAACGCGGTCGTTGGCGGCTATGTCGAGGAACCGATGGAGTCGGTCGCCTTCGGCCGAATCGCCGCGCAGCAGGCCAAGCAGGTCATCGTGCAGAAGGTGCGGGAAGCGGAACGTGCGCAGGTCGTCGAGGCCTACCAGGATCGCGTTGGCACGCTGGTCAGCGGTGTCGTCAAGCGCGTCGACCGCAATGGCATCTTCGTGGATCTCGGCGGCAATGCCGAGGGCTTCGTCGCGCGTACCGACATGATCCCGCGCGAGCTCGTCAAGCCGCAGGACCGCATCAAGGCCTTCCTGCGCGAAGTGCGCTCGGAGCCGCGCGGCCCACAGCTGTTCCTGACTCGCTCTGCACCGGAGTTCCTGATAGAGCTCTTCAAGCTGGAAGTGCCGGAGGTCGGCCAGGGCCTGATCCAGATCCTGGGCGCTGCGCGCGATGCCGGCGTGCGCGCGAAGATCGCGGTGCGCAGCAACGATCCACGCATCGATCCGGTCGGCGCCTGCGTCGGCATGCGCGGCTCGCGCGTGCAGGCGGTCTCCAACGAGATCGCCGGCGAGCGCGTCGACATCATCCCGTTCAACGACAACCCGGCGCAGTTCGTCATCAACGCGATGTCGCCGGCCGAAGTGATGTCCATCGTCGTCGATGAGGACTCGCACAGCATGGACATCGCCGTGACGGAGGAAAAAGCTGTCGCAGGCGATCGGCCGCGGCGGCCAGAACATCCGGCTCGCAAGCCAGCTGACGGGCTGGGACCTGAACGTCATGACCGAATCCGACGCCGAGGCCAAGAGCGAGTCCGAGGCCCGTGCGCTGGTGGAGAACTTCATGAAGGCGCTCGACGTCGACGAGGACGTCGCGACCATCCTGGTGCGGGAGGGGTTCTCGACTGTCGAGGAGATCGCCTACGTACCGCAGTCCGAACTGTCGGGCATTTCCGAATTCGACGAGGAAATGGTCAAGGAGCTGCGCAACCGCGCCCGCGACGTCCTGCTGACCCAGGCGATCGCGAGCGAGGAGAGCCTCGAGTCGCAGCTGCCGGCCGACGACCTGCTGCTGCTCGAGAAGGCATGCCGCAACCGGATCTCGCGCTCGCACTGGCGCGTCGCGGCGTGCGCACGCGGGACGATCTGGCCGACCAGGCCATCGACGACCTGATGGACATCCAGGGCCTGACGCCTGAAGAGGCGGGCAAGCTCATCATGAAAGCTCGCGAGCACTGGTTCGCGGAGGGGCGTAGCTGATGGCTGACGTAACCGTTGCCCAGTTCGCCGAGGTCCTGAAGGTCCCGGTCGACAAACTGATTGCCCAGCTCGACCAGGCTGGCATCAAGGTCGCGGGCCCGAGCGATCGGGTCAGCGAGGAAGCAGCTCGAACTGCTGACGCATCTGCGGCGCAGCCACGGGCAGGCCGAGGAGGCGCGGGCCGCCAGCAGCGCCCCGCGCAAGATCACGCTGCAACGCAAGACGCAGAGCGAGCTGAAACTCCCGGGTGGCGCGGGACGCTCGCGGACCGTCAACGTCGAAGTGCGCGTCAAGCGGACCTACGTCAAGCGCGAAGTGCTCGAGGAGCAGGTCAAGTCGCAGCAGGACGAGATCGACGCCAAGAAGCGCGAAGTCGAGGAGCAGGCCAAGGCGGAGCGCGAGCGTGCCGAGGCCGAGCGGCGCGAATCCGAGCGCATCGAGGCCGAGAACCGGCGGCGCATCGAGGAAGAGGCGCAGGCGCGCCGCGCCGCCGAGGACGCGCGGCGTGTCGCCGAGCAGCAGGCGCGTGACGATGCCGAGCGCGAGCTCGCGCCGCAAGACGGCCGAGACCACCCAGGCCCGCGCACCGGAGACGCGTGCGCGCGCCGCCGAGCCGGCGCCGGTCGCCGCCAGCGAGTCAGACAAGCGGCGCAGCACGAAGTACGGTCGTGCCGAGCTGCACGTCGCCGGCGACGTCAGCTCGCGCCTGAAGAAGAAGCGCCGCGTGCAGGATCGCCGTGCGCCGGTGGGCGTCGAAGCGCGGCACGGCTTCGAACTCCCGGTGGCGCCGATCAAGCGCGAGGTGGCGATCGGCGAGACGATCACGCCGCAGGAGCTCGCGCAGAAGATGGCCGTCAAGGCCACCGAAGTGATCAAGGTCATGTTCGGCATGGGCGTCATGGCCACCATCAACCAGCCGATCGACCAGGATACGGCCGTGCTGGTCGTCGAGGAGATGGGCCACACCGCGAAGCTGCTGAAGGAGAACCAGCTCGAGGAAGACCTGCAGGACGGCGAAGCCGGTGCCGAGGACCTGCTGCCACGTCCGCCGGTCGTCACGGTCATGGGACATGTCGACCATGGCAAGACCTCGCTGCTCGACTACATCCGCAAGGCGAAGGTCGCGGCGGGCGAGGCGGGCGGCATCACGCAGCACATCGGCGCCTACCACGTCGAGACGCCGCGGGGCATCGTCACCTTCCTGGATACGCCGGGCCACGCCGCCTTCACGGCGATGCGCGCGCGCGGCGCCAAGGCGACGGACGTGGTCATCCTCGTCGTCGCCGCGGACGACGGTGTGATGCCGCAGACCATCGAGGCAGTCCAGCACGCGAAGGCGGCCGGCGTGCCGCTCGTGGTGGCGGTCAACAAGATGGACAAGCCCGATGCGGATCCCGAACGCGTGCGCACGGAACTGTCGAAGCACGAGGTCATCTCCGAGGAATGGGGCGGCGACACGATTTTCGTGCCGGTGTCGGCCAAGACCGGCGATGGCATCGACAAGCTGCTCGATGCCGTCCTGCTGCAGTCGGAGGTCCTCGAGTTGCGCGCGCCGGAGACCGGCCGCGCCGCAGGCCTGATCATCGAGTCGTCGATCGAGAAGGGCAGGGGCGCCGTGGCCACCGTGCTCGTCAAGAAAGGCACGCTGAACATGGGCGATCCGATCATCGCCGGCCAGGAGTTCGGTCGCGTGCGCGCGATGTTCGACGAGAACGGCAAGGCCGTGAACCACGCCAAGCCCTCGATGCCGGTGGTCGTCCTCGGGCTGTCCGGGGCGCCGAACGCTGGCGATGAACTGGTCGTCGCGGAGAGCGAGCGCAAGGCGCGCGAAGTCGCGCTGTATCGCCAGGGCAAGTTCCGCGACGTCAAGCTCGCGAAGCAGGCCGCCGCCGTGGGCGACGTGTTCTCGCAGATGGGCGAAGAGAAGGCTGGCGTCATCGCCGTGATGATCAAGGCCGACGTCCAGGGCAGTGCCGAGGCCTTGCGCGACTCGCTCAACAAGCTGTCGACCGACGAAGTGCAGGTCAAGGTCATCGCGAGCGGCGTCGGCGGGATCACCGTGTCCGACGTGCAGCTTGCCGCGGCGTCCAAGGCGTTGATCATCGGTTTCAACGTGCGTGCCGACGGCGGTGCGCGCGAAGCCGTCAAGGAAACGGGGGTCGAGATCCGCTACTTCTCGATCATCTATGAAGCCATCGATGACGTGAAGCAGCGCATGAGCGGTCTGCTGGCGCCCGAGATCAAGGAGCAGATCGTCGGTACCGCCCAGGTGCGCGAGGTGTTCCGCTCGAGCAAGTTCGGCGTGGTGTCGGGCTGCCTGGTCGTCGAGGGTTCGGTCAAGCGCAACAACCCGATTCGCGTGCTGCGCGACAATGTCGTGATCTTCGAGGGAGCGCTCGAATCGCTGCGCCGCTTCAAGGATGACGTCAACGAAGTGCGCGCCGGCACCGAGTGCGGCATCGGCGTCAAGAACTACCAGGATGTCCGGGTCGGCGACCAGATCGAGTGCTACTCGCGCTTCGAGGTTGCGCGGACGATCGAGTGATGCGCGGCGCTCGCGGCAGCAAGAGTGCGCGCACGCAGCGTGTCGAGTCGCAGCTGCAGCGGGTCGTCGCCAGCTGATTTCGCGTGATGTACGCGATCCTCGGGTTGGCAGCGTCACGATCACGTCGGTCGAGGTGGCGCCGGACATGAGCGTCGCCAAGGTGTATTTCGTGCCATTCGGTGCGGCCCACGGCATCGATGAAGTCGCCGAAGGCTTGTCGCGGGCAGCGAGCTTCCTGCGCGGCGAGGTCGGCCGCCGGCTCGGCCTGCGGCACGCGCCGCGGCTCGATTTCCGTTACGACGATCACGATCGAACGTGGATCGGCGCTCAGTGCGCTGATCAGTTCCGCCGTGCTGGACGACAGCGCGCGCGCGCACAGCCGGAGCCAGGCGCCGCGACCGATCAGGACGCAGCGCCGGGTCGTCGCCGCCGGACGAACCGGCAACGCGCTGAGGGCGCTGCCCGTGCCCGCGATGCCAGGCGAGGTCCCGAGCGGCATCCTGCTGCTCGACAAACCGCTGGGGCTGTCATCCCATTCCGCGACGCAGCGGGTCAAACGCCTGCTGGCCGCTACGCGTGCGGGTCACGTCGGCAACCTCGATCCGCTGGCGACCGGCATGCTGCCGATCTGTGTCGGCGGGCCACCAAGATCGCCGGGCAGATCGTCGAAGGCGCGAAGGTCTACGAATTCGACGTGCTGCTCGGCTCGCGCGTCGACCGGTGACGCCGAGGGGAGGTCGTCGAGGAGCGGCCCGTGCCAGCCGGCACCGCATCGCGGCGCTGCAACAGGTGGTGCAGGCATTCGTCGGGCCGGGCGAACAGGTGCCGCCGATGTACTCGGCCATCAAGCAGGGCGGCCAGCCCTTGTACCGATTGGCCCGCCAGGGGCTGGGGTCGAACGCCCCGCACGCCCGATACTGATCCACGCCCTGTCAGGGCAGGTGCTGGGTCCGGACCGGCTGACCTGCCGCGTGCGTTGTGCAAAGGCCTCTACGTCCGGGTGCTTGCCGAGGACATCGCCCGGGCATTGGGCAGCTGCGGTCATGTCGTCCGTCTGCGCCGGATCGCCGTGGAGCCGTTCGAGTCGTCGGCCATGCTGTCCCTGGACACCTTGGCTGCCCTGTTGGCCGATGGCGCGGCCCCGCCACTGCTGGCGGCCGACATGCCGTTGCAGCACCTGCCCGCCGCGCGGCTCGATGCCGGTCAGGCGCGGCGTATTGGCCAGGGGCAGGCCGTGCCGTCCGGACTGCCGCCGGCGGACCCGGTGCGCCTGTATGGCCCCGAGGGCGCCTTCCTCGGCCTTGGGCGGGTCGATCCGGCGGGACTGCTGCATGCCCGGCGGCTGTTCGTCCAGGGTGCCCCGGCCGGGCAACGTGACCCGCCGGCGGGTGATCTTGCGCTTGAGCAAGCCCCGCTGCGAGTAGAATGCGCGGCCTTTCACAAGAGCCGTAATCATCGAATTCCAAGGATTTTCCCTGATGCCCCTCGATGCTGAGAAGAAGAGCGGAATCGTCGCCAAGTTCCGCCGCGACCCCAAGGACACCGGGTCGCCAGAAGTGCAGATCGCGCTGCTTTCCGAGCGCATCAGCGGCCTCGGCCAGCACTTCTCGACGCATGCCTCCGATCACTCGTCGCGTCGCGGCCTCGTCAAGATGGTCAACCAGCGCCGCAAGCTGCTCGACTACCTGAAGTCGACCGAGCCGACGAAGTACCAGGAAGTCGTCGAGCGGCTCGGACTGCGCCGCTGATCCAGGTTCGCCGAGAAGGCCGCGCCAGTCGAGCGCGGCCTTCTCGCATTTCACATTCAGATCGAGGTAGGTAGCGTGAGCTCCATCAAACGTAGTTTTCAGTTCGGTGCCCAGACAGTCACGATCGAAACGGGCGAGATCGCCCGCCAGGCCGAAGGCTCGGTGGTCGTTTCCATGGGCGACACCGTCGTGCTGTGCACGGCCTGCGCGAAGAAATCACCGACCCCGGGCCGTGATTTCTTCCCGCTGACCGTCAACTACCAGGAGAAGACCTACGCCGCGGGTCGCATCCCGGGAGGCTTCTTCAAGCGTGAAGGCCGGCCGACCGAAAAAGAGACGCTGACGTCGCGCCTGATCGACCGCCCGATCCGCCCGCTGTTCCCCGATGGCTTCTACAACGATGTGCAGGTCGTCGCGACCGTCATTTCGCTGGATCCGGACATCGATGCCGACATACCGGCGCTGCTGGGCAGCTCGGCCGCGCTCGCGCTGTCCGGCGTGCCCTTCAAGGGGCCGATCGGTGCAGCCCGCGTCGGCTACAAGGACGGCAAGTACCTGCTGAACCCGGGCGCTAAGGAACTTGCGGCCTCGAAGCTGCACCTCGTCGTCGCCGGCACCAAGGACGCCGTGCTGATGGTCGAGTCCGAAGCGTCCGAACTCAGCGAAGAAGTCATGCTGGGCTCCGTGGTGTTCGGCCACGAGCAGATGCAGGTCGCGATCGACGCGATCAACTCGATGGTCCAGGAAGCGGGCAAGCCGCGCTGGAACTGGCAGCCGGACGCGGCGAACGCCGAGGCCGAGAAGGCCGTGGCCGCTGAAGCGGAGGCCGCGCTCGCCGAGGCCTACCGGATCATCGAGAAGCAGGCTCGCCAGGAGCGTGTCGGTGCCGTCAAGAAGGGAACCATCGAGAAGCTGGCCGGCGGGGAATCGCCCGCCTACGATGCCGACCTGATCGACAACGAACTGTTCAAGCTCGAAAGCCGCATCGTCCGCGAGCGCATCCTCAAGGGCGAGCCGCGCATCGATGGTCGCGACGCAACGACGGTGCGTCCGATCTCGATCAAGGTCGGCGTGCTCCCGCGTACGCACGGGTCGGCACTGTTCACCCGCGGCGAAACGCAGGCGCTGGTCGTCACGACGCTCGGCACCGGACGCGACGCGCAGATCATCGATGCGCTGGAGGGCGAGCGACGCGAGCCGTTCATGCTGCACTACAACTTCCCGCCGTTCTGCGTCGGCGAGACCGGCATGATGTCCGGTCCGAAGCGCCGCGAGATCGGTCACGGCAACCTCGCCCGGCGCGGCGTGATGGCGATCATGCCGGAGATGGGCAAGTTTCCGTACGTGCTGCGCGTCGTCTCCGAGATCCTCGAGTCCAACGGTTCTTCGTCCATGGCCTCGGTCTGCGGCACGTCGCTGGCGCTGATGGATGCCGGCGTGCCGATCAAGGCGCCGGTGGCCGGCGTCGCGATGGGCCTGGTGCTCGATGGCAGCCGCTACAAGGTCATCACCGACATCCTCGGCGATGAAGACCACCTCGGCGACATGGATTTCAAGGTCGCCGGCACGAAGGACGGCGTCACGGCGCTGCAGATGGACATCAAGGTCGAGGGCATCACGCCCGAGATCATGAAGGTCGCGCTCGCGCAGGCGAAGGAAGGCCGCCTGCACATCCTCGGCGAGATGAACAAGGTCATCTCCAAGCCGCGCGAGAAGATGTCCGAATGGGCGCCGACGATCATCACGCTGAAGATCGATCCCGAGAAGATCCGCGACGTCATCGGCAAGGGCGGCGCGGTCATTCGCCAGATCACCGAAGAGACCGGCACGCAGATCGACATCGACAACGACGGCACGGTGAAGATCGCGTCGGTCAGCGGTGCGGCGGGTCGTGAGGCCCAGGCCCGCATCGAACTGATCACCGCCGATGTCGAAGTCGGCCGGATCTACGAGGGCAAGGTTGCGCGGCTGATGGATTTCGGCGCGTTCGTGACGATCCTGCCGGGTCGCGATGGCCTGGTGCACGTCTCGCAGATTTCCAACGAGCGCGTCGAGCGCGTCTCCGACAAGCTCAAGGAAGGCGACACCGTCCGCGTCAAGGTGCTGGAAGTCGACCGCCAGGGTCGCGTGCGCCTGTCGATCAAGGACGTCGACGGCGGCTGAACCGGTTGAAAGGGACGGGTGCCCGGCAATTCCGCCGGGTGCCTGTGCTTTCACGCCGCCCGGTGCCGGCCGCCCCGTGCCGTCAGCGGCGCGAGTCAGGCTCTTGCTTGTCGTCCGGCGGCGCGGTGTCGTCCCGTCCACGACCCGGCACCTGCAGCCCCGTGACGTCGACGATGCGCCTGAAGATCTCGTCCTGAACGGTGCGCCAGCGCTGGTAGTTCTTCTGCGCGACCTCGGCGACCGCGTCGACCGGGTCGATGCCAACCACTGTCTTGACGCGATCGCGTATCTCCCGCTGCTGGGCCGTGAACAGCTTCATGCTCTGGTCGAGATAGCTGCCGATGATGCCCTGCATCGTGCCCCCGTAGGAGCGGATGACCTGTGCGAGGAAGTCCCGGCTCATGACCGGATCCGCGTGCTGCTCCTGCTCGGCGATCACCTGCAGCAGGATGGTGCGCGTGATGTCCTGGCCGCTCTTCTTGTCGATGACGACGAAGTCGACCCGCTCGAGTACCAGCGCGCGGATCTCGGCGAGTGTGATGTACCGGCTCTCGGCGGTGTCGTAGAGCCGCCGGTTCGGATACTTCTTGATGACCCTGGGTTCGCTCATCGCTTGCTCCCGAGGCGTCTGACAGAGGCTCCAAGCCTAGTACATCGAGCGCTGCCTACCCACTCTTTTCGTCAGCGCAGGCGCCATTCGCGCAGACCGGCGATTCGGGCCGGTTCCCAGTGGCTCGCTGCCCAGTCCCACAATTCGGCGACCGGCCAGTCGACGTGCCCGGCTGGGGGCTCCTGCCGCAGCAGCGCGAGCCCCAGTCCGAGCGTCGCCGACGGCTGCGCGAGCTGCAGTGGCAGGCTGCGTCGGGATTTGGCGAGCTTGGCACCGTCGGCTTCCAGCAGCAGCGGCAGGTGGGCGTAGGTCGTGGATGGCAGGCCCAGCGAATGCTGCAGGCCGCGCTGCCACGGCGTGCTGTCGAGCAGGTCGGCGCCGCGAACGACGTCCGTGACGCCCGCCGCGGCGTCGTCGACGACCACCGCGAGTTGATAGGCCACGATGCCGTCGCGTCGCCGTACGACGACGTCCCGGTAACGGCTCGCGTCGTACCGCTGCATGCCTTGCAGGCGATCGTTCCAGCACAGCAGCTGTGGATCGGTCGGCATCCGATAACGCACGGCGTTGCCGCTCCAGGGCAACTCGCGCATCGCGCAATCGGAGATGCACCTGCCCGAGTCTTCCTGTTCCAGGGCACGCTGACGGCGCGTGCAGGCGCAGGCGAACAGGTGCCCGCCGGCCCGAAGCTGCTCCAGCGCCGCAGCATGGCGTTGCCCATGCGCAGACTGTCGCTCGAGAGGTCCGTCGTGGATGAAACCCAGCGTGCCCAGCTGGTCCAGGATGCGCGACTCGGCGCCCGGCAGCACGCGCGGCGTGTCGAGGTCTTCGATGCGCAGCAGCCACTGGCCGCCGGCACGCAGCGCTTCCAGACGGCTGCCGAGTGCAGCGACCAGTGAACCCAGGTGCAGTTCGCCGGTCGGTGATGGCGCGAACCGGCCGACATACGGCGACGGCGCTGCCTGCGTCGGCTCAGCGGTACCGATCGTCCCGGTCGCCGTACTGGCGCTCACGCCGCTCGCGCCGCTCCTGCGCTTCGATCGAGAGGGTGGCCACCGGGCGTGCTTCGAGGCGCTTGATGCCGATTTCTTCGCCGGTTTCCAGGCAGTAGCCGTAGCTGCCGTCTTCGATTCGCTTCAGCGCTTCGTCGATCTTGCGGATCAGTTTGCGCTCGCGATCACGCGTGCGCAGTTCGAGGCTGAATTCCTCTTCCTGGGTGGCCCGATCGTTGGGGTCCGGGAAGTTGGCCGCTTCATCCTTCATGTGCGTGACCGTACGGTCCACTTCAACCATCAGGTCACGCTTCCAGCTCTGCAGGATCGTCCGGAAGTGATCGAGCTGCTCCCGGTTCATGTACTGCTCGCCGCGCTTGGCGATGTACGGCTGGACGTTGCGCGGGCCGGCAAGCAGGCTCGACGACTCTTCGCCGTCCTCGCCATCGACCGACTCGAGCGGCTGACGGTTCATCGTGCCGCGCGAAATCGCCGTCGCGACCACCACGGGAGCGGTGCGGGCCGGCGGTTTCGGTGCGGGGACGGTGGCGCGCGACGCCGGCGCGACGACCGGTTCGGTCGCGGCCGCACGAGGTGTGCCCTTGGCGGGCGCGGCAGGTTTGGACGGCGCGGCCGCAGCCTTCACGGTAGCGGCCTTCGCAGCGGCGGAGGTCGGTTTCGTGGCAGCGGGGGCCCGCTTGGCAGCGGGGGCCGGTTTGGAGGTTTTGATGGCGGTCTTCGCTTTCATGGGAACGGAGGCGCGCGCAGCCTTGGCCGACGTGGCTGGCTTGCGCGCGGGTTTGGCGGATTTCGACGCGGCGCCCTTGCGCGGCTTGGATGTGGCTTTGGCTGATACTTTGGCCGCGGCCTTCTTCGCGGGCGCAGGCCGCGAGCTCCTGCTTCGGGCAACCGGTTTCTTCTTGGGCATTCGAAGCCTCCTGGGCGAACAGCCCCGGCCGCGTCCGACACGCGGGACGCGGGATTATACCGGCCGAGTCCCGCCTGTACAGGGCGCCGCGGGACTCGCGCTCAGGGCAGTTCGACGCGGGGTGCGGGGCGCCAGCCGGCCTGTCCGCGTTCGGCGACGACGGTCGTGTAGATGCCGCCGCGCACGTTGAAACGGGCCGTCAGGCGCAGGAAGCGCGGATGGGTCGCGCCGGCCAGATGGTCGGCGATCTCGTTGGTCACGGCTTCATGGAAAGCGCCGCGGTCGCGAAACGACCAGATGTACTGCTTCAGCGACTTCAGCTCGACGCACAGCTGGTCGGCGACGTACTCGAGTTCGAGCGTCGCGAAGTCCGGTTGGCCGGTCTTCGGGCACAGGCAGGTGAACTCGGGGATCGTCATCCGGATCGTGTAGTCGTGGGCCGGCTGCGGATTGGCAAAAGTTTCAACGCTGGTCAGAGGTTGTAGCGGCATATTGATTGAACTTGGCAGAAGCTTTTGGGTGTCGCGGGCGCCGCCGTGACGGCGCCGTCCCGAGCGGCAGGAGATTAAACTACACTAGCGCGCTTTTCCGAACAGGGTGATGCCACAGACATGCGGCTGACGAAAATCAAGCTCGCCGGGTTCAAGTCGTTCGTCGATCCGACCACGGTTTCCTTTCCCAGCAACCTGACCGGCGTGGTGGGCCCGAACGGCTGCGGCAAGTCGAACGTCATCGACGCGGTGCGCTGGGTCATGGGCGAACTGTCGGCCAAGCACCTGCGCGGTGATTCGATGGCCGACGTGATCTTCAACGGTTCCAGCGCCCGCAAGCCCGTCGGCAAGGCATCCGTCGAGCTGCTGTTCGACAACAGCGATGGCAAGATCGGCGGCTCTTATGCCGCGTTCGCGGAAGTGTCCCTGAAACGAGAAGTGCTGCGCGACGGCAGCTCCAACTATTTCATCAACGGTGCCCGCTGCCGCCGCAAGGACATCACGCAGCTGTTCCTCGGCACGGGTCTTGGCGCGCGCAGTTACGCGATCATCGAGCAGGGGATGATCTCGCGCGTCATCGAGGCGAAGTCCGATGACATGCGCGCGTTCGTCGAAGAGGCGGCGGGAATCTCGAAATACAAGGAGCGTCGCAAGGAGACCGAAGCACGCATCGCGGACACGCGCGAGAACCTCGAGCGACTGCAGGACGTGCGCGACGAAGTCGACAAGCAGATCCGGCACCTGCAGCGCCAGGCCGCGACCGCGCGTCGTTACCAGGGCCTCAAGGAGCAGGAAAGGCGCCTGACCGCCGAACTGCTCGCGCTGCGGCTGCGCGAGCTCGACAGCGGCGCGGAGATCCACGACAGCGCATTGCGCGAAAAGGACCTGGCGATGCAGGCGGCGCTCGCGGACCTGCGTTCGAACGAGGCCGCGATCGAGAAGCAGCGCGCCTATCATGTCGAGCAGACCGAACTGGTGTCGCAGATCCAGGGGCGCTACTTCTCCGTAGGCGCCGACATCACGCGGACCGAGCAGCAGATCGAGTTCACGCGCGAGACGCTCGAACGCAAGCGCGCCGATCTCGCCAAGACGCGTGCCAGCCTGGCCGAGCTCGCCGTGCACATCGCACGCGACGAGCAGGAGTGCGGTTCGCTCGGCAACGAACTCGAGCAGCTCGCGCCGGATCTCGAACAGTCGCGTACGACCGAGCAGGCCTGCGTCGCGCGCCTGCAGGAAGCCGAGGCCGCGTTGGCGACATGGCAACAGGGCTGGGAGGAGTTCAACCGCCAGCTGGGTGCCGCGCACCAGACGACCCAGGTCGAGCGCGCCAGGATCGAACAGCTCGAAAACCAGCTGCGGCGCCTGAACGGCCAGTCCGACCGGCTCGCCGTCGAGCGCGATGCCCTGGTCGCGCAGGAGGCCTCCTCGCTGCTGGGCGAACTCGCGCAGCGTGAATCGGCGGCCCGCAGCGAGGCCGACGAACTGTCGGTCGCGCTGACCAGCGCCCTCGCCGAGGTGCAGCAGCAGCGCTCGCGACAGCTGGAACTCGAGAAGGCACTGGAGCAGGCCCGGACCGAGCGCGAACGCGTTCGCGCCGAGATGCTGTCGATCGAGGCGTTGCAGAAGGCGGCCTTCGGGGCGCAGGCGGGCAAGGCGAACCAGTGGCTGGAGGCGTCCGGCCTCGGCGGTCGCCCGCGCGTCGCCGAATCGCTGCAGGTCGAGGGGGGGTGGGAGCGCGCCGTGGAGACGGTCCTCGGCGACTATCTCGAAGCGATCTGCATCGATGGCCTCGACGAAGTCGCGGACGCGATTGGTCGGATCGGTGAGTCCCGCGTCGTCATGCTCGAGACGGGCGGTGACCCTGGACAGGGCGCCAGCGACACGCTCGCCGCCCAGGTTCGCGGTCCGCGTGCGCTGGCCGACATGCTGGCGAGTGTTCGGCTCGCCGATTCGCTGGCGGAGGCGCTGGCGGGGCGCCGCGGCCTGCGCAACGGTGAATCGATCGTCACGCGCGCCGGCGAATGGGTGGGTGCGCACTGGCTGCGCATCAATCGCGGCGCTGATGCCCATGCGGGTGTCATCGAGCGCGAACAGCGGCTCAAGGTCCTGCGCGCGGACTTCGCGCGCAGCAATACGCAGGTGACGACGGCCGAAACCGCGCTGGCCCAATTGCGCGAGCGGTTGGCGCAGGGCGAGGCGCTGCGCGATTCGACCCAGGCGCGGATCCAGTCGGCCCACCGCGCGCATGCGGATGTGCTCGGCCAGCTCGAGGCGACGCGCGCCCGCTCGCAGGAATCGCTGCTGCGCCGCGAACGGCTCGATCTGGAGGCGACCGAGGTCGAGCGCGAGAAGGGCGTCGCGCAGGACGATCGCACGGGCCAGGCTGGAGTTCGATCGCGGCTCGCAGGAACTGCAGGCACTCGACGGCCGGCGCGGCGAGCTCGACGCGGAGCGCGACGAGCGCCGCGAAGCGCTCGCCCGAGCCCGCACGGCAGCCGGCGACGCGCAGCTCGCCGCCCGGGACCTGCTGGTGCGCATCGAGGGACGCCGCTCGACGCTGCAGTCGATGCAGGTCGGACTCAAGCGCATGGCCGAGCAGCAGGGCCAGCAGCAGGCCCGGCTCGGGGAGCTCGAACAGGAGCTGTCGACGGGCGACGCACCGGTCATGGAGCTCGAGAACCAGCTCAGTGGCTTCCTCGCGCGCCGGCTCGAGGTCGAGGGCGAGCTGTCCGTCGCCCGGCGCTCGCTCGAGGAGGCCGATGCCGAGTTGCGCTCGCTCGACGAGAAGCGGCTGTCGGCCGAGCAGCGGGTCAATGTCGCGCGTGAGGAGATGGACCTGGCGCGGCTCGCCGCCCAGGAGACCCGCGTGCGGCGCGAATCGATCGCCGAACAGTTCGCGGCGACCCAGTTCGTGCTCGAGGAAGTGCTTGCGTCCCTGACGGCCGAGGCCGCCGTGCCGGAATGGGAGGAGCAGTTGTCACGGGTCCGTGCCGACATCGAACGCCTGGGCCAGGTGAACCTCGCGGCGATCGACGAGCTCAAGGAGAACACCGAGCGCAAGGAGTACCTCGATCGCCAGTACAACGACCTGACGTCGGCGCTCGATACGCTGGAGCAGGCGATGCGCAAGATCGAGAAGGAAACGCGCGCGCGCTTCGAGGACACGTTCAACAAGATCAATGCCGGCCTGCAGGAGAAGTTCCCGCGGCTGTTCGGCGGCGGGCACGCCTACCTGGAACTGGTCGGCGACGATGCGCTCGAGGCCGGTGTCGCGGTCATGGCGCGCCCGCCGGGCAAGCGCAACGTCACGATCGCGCAGTTGTCGGGTGGCGAGAAGGCGCTGACTGCGGTCGCACTCGTGTTCTCGATCTTCGACCTGAACCCGGCGCCGTTCTGCCTGCTCGATGAGGTCGACGCACCGCTCGACGAGAACAATGTCGGCCGGTTCTGCGAGATCGTCCGCGAGATGGCGCAACGCGTCCAGTTCATCTTCATCACGCACAACAAGTCGACGATGGAACTGGCGTCGCAGCTGATGGGCGTGACGATGAACGAACCGGGGGTCTCGCGCCTGGTGGCCGTCGACGTCGACGAGGCGTTGCGCCTCGCGGCGAGCTGAGTCCATGCCGGAGCTGCGCTGGTCGCTGCTCGCGCTGGGTGCCCTGTTCGTCATCGGGCTGCTCCTGTGGGAGCGCTACGGGCGCGGCCGGCGTGGCGACGGGAGCGTCGAGCCGACGGGCGAGGCTGACCGCGGTGGCGATGCCGATGCGGCCGACGATGACGATGAACCTGTCGGGGCCGAGGCGGAACGGCTGCCCGCTGCGCGCGTCACCGCGCCGCATCGTGGGCGGCAGGCGCTGCGAGAGCCACCGCTGGTGGAGATCGTCGATCCGTCGGTCGACGGCCTGCCAGATGGACCGGATGTCGTCAGCCTGCCGGTGATGTCGGCATCGGGTGGCCTGGAGGTGGGCGAGGCGGCGGTCGAGCGCGCGGCCCAGTGGCTCGCCGAAACCCAGCCTTCCGTGCAGGGTGAGGCGCCCGTCGCCAGCCGCAGGCTCAGGCTCGAGTGGCCGGACGACAACCAGCGGCGGATCCTCGCGCTGCGCGTCGTCGCGCGGACCGGCGAACGCTTCACGGGCGGTGCCGTGCGGCAGGCCCTGCAGGGCGAGGGATTCGAGTTCGGCGAGTTCGATATCTTCCATCTCGGCGTCGAGGACGGTCGGGTCGAGATCAGCGCCGCGAACCTGACCAAGCCCGGCAGTTTTCGGCTGGAGAAGCTCGACACAGAGAGCCTGTTGGGGCTGAACCTGTTCGCGGTGCTGCCCGGTCCACGTCCGGCGCTGGAGACATTCGAGCGGCTGTATGTCGTCGCAGGCCTGCTGGCGCAGCGACTGCGCGGCGATGTGCGCGACGCCACCGGCCAGGTGCTGAGTGGCGCCCGGCTCGCTGAACTGCGACGCGAGGCCGCGGGGAGCGAGGCCCCGCGGACCGACGCTTGACGGACCCGGCGCCGCCGGCGTCCGCGGTGGCTCGCGTCGCGCAGCTGCGCGAGTCGCTCGCCCACCACAACTATCGCTATCACGTGCTGGATGATCCGCAGATCAGTGATGCGGAGTTCGACGCGCTGCTGCGCGAGCTGCGCACGCTCGAGGCATCCTATCCACAACTGGTCACGCCTGATTCGCCATCGCAGCGGGTGGGCGGCGTGGCGGCTGCGGCGTTTCCAAGCGTCGCCCATCGGATACCGATGCTGTCGCTGGACAATGCGTTCTCGGATGAAGAGGTGGTGGCCTTCGACCGGCGTGTCCGCGAACGCCTGGGGCGCAGCGAGCCCATCGACTACGCGGCGGAACCGAAGCTCGACGGCCTGGCGATCAGCGTGACCTACGAGCGCGGACTGCTCGTGCGGGCCGCGACGCGTGGCGACGGTGTGACCGGCGAGGACGTCACGGCGAACGTGCGGACGATCCGCTCCGTCCCATTGCGGCTGCGTGGCAAGGCGCCCGCGCTGCTGGAAGTGCGCGGCGAGGTCTACATGCCGGTCGCGGGCTTCGAGGCGATGAATGCCCGCGCCGCGCAGCGCGGCGAGAAGCTGTTCGTCAATCCGCGCAACGCCGCTGCCGGCAGCCTGCGCCAGCTGGACCCGCGGATCACCGCCGAGCGGCCGCTGGACCTGTTCTTCTATGCGGTCGGCGTGATCGAGGACGGCAGCATTCCCGATCGCCAGAGCGAACTCGCTGATGCCCTGCGGGACTGGGGGCTGCGGACCTGCCCCGAGGGCGCTCGCGTCACCGACGTGGCCGGTTGCCTCGCGTACTTCGCGCAACTCGGCGCGCGCCGGCAGCAGTTGCCGTACCAGATCGACGGCGTCGTCTACAAGGTCGACCGGCGCAGCGACCGCGATCTGCTGGGCTTCGTGTCGCGCGCGCCGCGATGGGCCATCGCGCACAAGTTCCCCGCCGAGGAAGCCGAGACACGCGTCGCCGATGTCGAGTTCCAGGTTGGACGGACGGGTGCCCTGACGCCGGTCGCGCGACTCGATCCGGTGTTCGTCGGCGGGGTGACCGTCAGCAACGCGACGCTGCACAACATGGATGAGCTCGAGCGCAAGGACGTCCGCATCGGCGACATGGTCGTCGTGCGGCGTGCCGGCGACGTGATCCCTGAAGTCGTGCGCGTACTGCTCGAGAGACGGCCGACCGATGCCCGCAGCGTGATGCTGCCGGCGCGCTGCCCGGTCTGCGGCTCACCGGTACGGCGCGATGCCGATGAGGCGGTCGCCCGCTGCAGTGGCGGATACGTCTGCGCGGCGCAGCGGCGCGAGCGCATCTTGCACTTCGCATCGCGGCGTGCGATGGACATCGAGGGCCTCGGGGACAAACTCGTCGATCAACTGGTCGGGGGCGCGCTGGTGGACGACCCGGCCGACATCTACGAGCTGGGCGCGAGCGAGCTGAGTGAACTCGACCGGATGGGGCAGAAGTCCGCGGAGAAGGTACTCGCGGCGATCGAGCGCAGCCGTAGCACCACGCTGGCGCGGTTCCTGTTCGCGCTGGGCATCCGTGACGTCGGCGAGGCGACCGCGCTGGCGCTGGCACAGCACTTCGGCACGCTGGAGGCCTTGATCGCAGCCGATACCGAGGCGATCCAGCAGGTGCCGGACGTTGGGCCGGTCGTCGCCGCCCGCGTGACGGCGTTCTTCGCCGACCCGGCCAACCGCGCGATCGTCGCCCGCCTGCAGGCCGCGGGGGTGCACTGGCCCGACCTGCCGGCGCGGCGGCCTGAGGGGTTGCCGCTCGCCGGCAGGACCTTCGTGCTGACCGGCGCCCTGCAGGGGCTGTCGCGGGACGAGGCGGGCGAGCGGCTGCGGGCACTGGGCGCGAAAGTGTCCGGCAGCGTTTCGAAGAAGACCGACTTCGTGGTCGCGGGTGCCGAGGCTGGCTCGAAGCTGCAGAAGGCCCAGGAGCTCGGTGTGCCGGTGCTCGACGAGGCGGCGCTGCAGCAGATCCTGGAGCGCGGCGCCTTGCCCTTGAGCGACGCCCCGGAGGCCGGCACCCCTTAGAGGGAGCCGAAGAAAAGGGGCGGGCGCCTTGCGGCATCCGCCCCCCGTCGCGACCCGCCCGGCGCGGCCGGGTCAGGGCCAGTCGATCACAGCTTGTTTTCGATCTTGGCGGTCTTCTTCAGTTCGTCGGCGTAGGTCTTGAACTTCTTCGCCAGCACGACGTTGCCGAGCTGGTCCTTGACCTGGTCGAACGGCGGCGGCTGTACGTCGCGGCTGTCTTCCAGTTTGATGACATGCCAGCCGAACTGACTCTGCACAGGTGTTTGCGTCATCTCGCCCTTCTTCAGCGCCATGACGGCGTCGGCGAACGGCTTGACCATCGTCTGCGGCATGAACCAGCCCAGGTCGCCGCCTCGATCCTTCGAGCCGTCGAGCGAATCGCGCTTGGCGATGTCCTCGAACCTCGCGCCCTTGTTGATGCGGTCGATCGCGACCTTCGCGAACTCTTCGGTCTGCACGAGGATGTGCCGCGCCCGGTACTCCGTCTTGGGCATCTGCGCGATCTGGGTCTCGTACTCGGCCCGCAGTTCCGCCTCGGTCGGCGTCTTGTCCTTCAGGTACTTCGCCTGCACGGCGCGCTGCAGGACTTCGAGCCGCATCAGCTCGAGCTGCGAGGCGACCTCGGTCTCCTGGTCGACCTTGTCCTTGCCCGCCTGGTTGGCGACGGCGAAGCCACGCAGCAGGGAGTCCAGCGCCTCGCGCCGCTGTTCGGCGGTGACTTCGGCCGGATCGCGGCCACCGCTGGCGGCTTTGATATAGAAGTCGAGCAGGTTGCGCGAGATCGACTTGCCGTCGATCGTCGCGACCGTCTCGGCGCCGGGGTCCTTGGCGGCATCAGCCGTGGCGCCACCGCCACCCTGACAGGCTGCAAGCCCCAGTGCGACGCCAATGCAGAGCACTCTGGAAATCTTCATGTCTTTATTTCTCAATCAGTTATAGGGATTATCTACAGTAAAAACTACTCTGGGTGCGCGTCGATCGACAACGCGTGGATCTCTTGCCCCATCAAGTCACTCGCCGCGGCATAGACCAGCCGGTGCCGTGCCAGCGGCGCAAGGCCCGCGAACTTACGCGAGACGATGCGAACGTGGAAGTGCCCCCCTTCGCGAGCCCCGGCATGGCCCGCATGCAGCGCGCTGTCGTCGCGGACCTGCAACTCGGTCGGTTCAAGCACCTGCAGGCAGCGCCGCAGGCGTTCGACGCGGTCCGTCGGGCTCATGGCGAGGGCCGGGGTGCGGCCGGGCCGTTCGCCGCAGGCAGGCGCTGCAGCCAGACCGCCTGCAACACGACGAACACCAGCGTCAGCAGCGTGATGCCGAACACCTTGAACGTGACCCAGGTCGACTGCTGCGCCAGACGCGCCACCGCGAGGTTCAGCGCGCCCATCGTCGTGTAGAAGGCAACCCAGGCCAGGTTCAGCCGCTGCCAAGCGGCCGGGGCGACGTTCAGGTCCGGCAGTGCGGGCGTCATCAGCCGCTGGGCCAGCGGCGGCCCGGCCAACCAGCGGCTCGCCAGGAAGGCACCCGCCAGCGCCCAGAAGAACACCGTCGGCTTCCACTGGATGAAGCGTTCGTCGCGCAGCCACAGGGTCGCGGCGCCAAATACCAGCACCAGCGCCGTGCTGGCGCCCAGCACGGTGCCGATTTCGCGCCGTTGCAGCCAGCGCGCCGCCAGCAGCAATGTCATCGCGAGCATCAGCACGGCCGTGGCGGCGTAGATGTCTGCCCACCAGTAGGCCGCGAGAAACGCGACCAGCGGGACGAATTCCAGCAATGCTTGCATCGGCTCCGGCGCAGGGCGGCGACAAGGCCCGCTATCATAACGGATGGGTCGCCTGGTTCGGACTGCGGCCGATACCCCGAGGTTCCCTTGTCGCTCTACCTGTCGTTGCATCCCGTGAATCCGCAAATCCGCATGATCCGGCAGGCCGTCGAGATCGTGCGGGGCGGCGGCGTGATCGCCTATCCGACCGACTCCTGCTATGCCCTCGGCTGCCACATCGGCGACAAGGATGCGCTGGAGCGGATCCGCCGGATCCGCAAGGCAGACCGCCACCACCACTTCACGCTGGTGTGTCGCGACCTGACCGAAATCGCCCGGTACGCAAGAGTCGAGACCTGGCAGTTTCGCATGCTCAAGGCGGCCACTCCCGGCCCGTACACGTTCCTGCTGCCCGCGACCCGCGAGGTGCCACGGCGACTGCAGCACGAGAAGCGCCGCACCATCGGCCTGCGTATCCCGGACCATCCGGTGCCGCAGCTGTTGCTGCAGGAACTCGGTGAACCGCTGATGAGTTCGACGCTGATGCTGCCGGGCGACGAGCTGCCACTGACGGACGGCGAGGAGATCCGCGAGCGCATGGAGCATGACCTCGACGCGATCCTCGATGGCGGTCACTGCGGCATCGAGCCGACGACCGTCGTCGACATGGTCGCCGACCCGCCTGTCATCAGTCGCGTCGGTCGCGGCAGCGTTGCGCCTTTCGGGCTCACGCCCTGAGGTTCGCTATACTTCGTGGTCGACCAGCGCGCGCAAGCCGCCGCGTTGGCTGCGATCTCTCGATAAGCCAAAAAATCAATTACTTGTGAAACTTTACTCTAGTCCTAGTTCACCCATGGCCGGGAGCGCTGCGCGATGAACGCCGTGGCCCGCACGCGCCGCGTGCTGTCCGGCATGCGACCGACCGGCCAGCTGCACCTCGGCAACTACCACGGGGCGCTGCGCAACTGGGTCGACCTGCAGTACCAGCACGAGTGTTTCTTCTTCGTCGCCGACTGGCACGCGCTGACGACTGGCTACGACGACACCAGCGGTATCCCGTCGCACACGCACCAGATGGTCATCGACTGGCTCGCCGCCGGCCTGAACCCGGGGGTCGCGACGCTGTTCGTGCAATCCCATGTGCCGGAACATGCGGAGCTGCACCTGCTGCTGTCGATGATCACGCCGCTGGGGTGGCTCGAGCGCGTGCCCAGCTACAAGGACCAGCAGGAAGAGCTCAAGGACCGCGACCTCGCGACCTATGGCTTCCTCGGCTACCCGCTGCTGCAGTCGGCGGACATCCTGCTGTACCGTCCGGATTACGTGCCGGTGGGCGAAGACCAGGTCGCGCACATCGAGATCACCCGGGAGATCGCCCGGCGCTTCAACCATATTTACGGCCGCGAGCAGGGTTTCGAGGAGAAGGCGGAGAAGGCGATCAAGCAGCTGGGTGGTCGCAACAGCACGCTGTACAAGCAGCTGCGCAAGCAGTTCCAGGAAACGGGCGACCAGCCGGCGCTCGAGAAGGCGCGCAATATCGTGCTCGGCAACGCACGGATCACCGTCGCCGATCGCGAACGGTTGCTGGGCTTTCTAGAAGGCGTCAGCGTGTCGATCCTGCCGGAACCCCAGGCGCTGCTGACCCGCACGCCGAAGCTGCCGGGCCTCGATGGTCGCAAGATGTCGAAGTCGTATGGCAACACCATCGGCCTGCGCGAGGACCCGGACGAGGTCGCGCGCAAGCTGCGGACGATGCAGACCGATCCGGCCCGGGTCCGGCGCACCGACCCGGGTGACCCGGAGAAATGCGCGGTGTTCGACCTGCACCGGATCTACTCCGACGACGCGACGCGCCAGTGGGTCGAGCAGGGCTGTCGTTCGGCGGGCATCGGTTGCCTGGACTGCAAGAAGCCGCTGATCGACAAGGTCATCGACGAGATCGGCGGCATGCGCAGGCGCGCCCAGGAATTCGAAGACAACCCCGAGATGGTGCGCAACATACTGAACGAGGGCGCGGAGAAGGCCCGGGACGCGGCGCGCTCGACCCTGGACGACGTCCGCCGCGCGATGCACCTGAGGACCGACTGACGATGGCCAAGCGCAAGCCGGACCTCAAGATCGTCGTCTCCAACACGCCCGACGCGCCGGCGACGGACGCGGCCACCGCGACGGCATTGGCGATGCCGGACGGCGGCCCCGCGCCCGAGCAGCACGAGATGCCGTTCGCGATCGTGCAGGGGGAGCCGGTCACGCAGCTGCCGCGCGACCTGTACATCCCGCCGCAGGCGCTCGAGGTGTTCCTCGAGGCGTTCGAAGGGCCGCTCGACCTGCTGCTGTACCTGATCCGCCGGCAGAACCTCAACATCCTCGACATCCCGCTGGCCGAGATCACCAAGCAGTACATGGACTACATCGAGCTGATGACCGACCTGCAGCTCGAACTGGCCGGTGAGTATATGGTGATGGCGGCGACGCTCGCGGAGATCAAGTCGCGCATGTTGTTGCCGCGGTCGGCGGAAGCGGCGGCCGGCGAGGAGGCCGATCCGCGCGCCGAGCTCGTGCGCCGCCTGCAGGAATACGAGCGCTACAAGCGTGCCGCGGAGTCGATCGACCGGTTGCCACGGCTCGAGCGCGACACCTGGAATGCCGGTGCGGAAATTGAACTGCGGCGCCAGGCGCGTGCCCTGCCGCAGGTGGCGTTGCAGGAGATGATCCTGGCCTTCCGGGACGTCGTCTCGCGCGCCGAAATGTTCGCGCATCACCATGTGCAGCGCGAACGGCTGTCGGTGCGTGCGCGGATGACGGACATCCTCTCGAGCCTCGAGCGTGCGACGTTCGTCGAGTTCACGCGGCTGTTCAAGCCCGAGGAAGGCCGCATGGGCGTGACGGTGACGTTCATCGCGATCCTGGAGCTGGTCCGCGAGGGGTTGCTGGATCTCGTGCAGACAGAGGCCTATGGGCCACTGCACGTGCGGTCCGCGCAGCCCCGGCCCGAGCTGCGCGTCGTGGGCGATGCCGATGGACGCGACACTGCCGCAGGCGATCCGCCTGCCACCACTGACGAATCCCCGCCGCCTGCGCCGCAGGCCAGCGCGGAGCCCGTTGAGGAATCATGAGCGACAACTACATCCGAAACGTCATCGAGGCCTCGCTGCTGTCGGCGGGGCGCCCCCTGACGCTGGCCGACCTGGCCGAACTGTTCGAAGAGGCACTGCGGCCCGACAAGGCCGCGCTGCTGGGCGCGATCGAAGCACTGCGCGCGGACTATGCCGGGCGCAGCATCGAGGTCCGCGAGGTCGCAAGCGGCTACCGGATACAGGTGCGCAGCGAGTTTGCCCCCGAGGTGGGTCGGCTGTTTCCGGAACGTCCGCAGCGCTATTCGCGTGCGCTGCTCGAGACGCTTGCGCTGATTGCCTACCGCCAGCCGATCACGCGGGCCGAGATCGAGCAGGTGCGCGGCGTCGCCGTCAATCCGAACATCATCAAGACGCTGATGGAGCGCAACTGGGTTCGCGTGGTTGGGCATCGCGACGTGCCCGGCCATCCGGAACTGCTCGGCACGACCCGCGACTTCCTCGATTACTTCGGGCTGAAATCGCTCGACGACCTGCCGCCGCTGGCCGAGCTTCGCGACATGGCGGACCTCAACCCGCAGCTGCCACTGCCAGGCACCCAGCTGGACAACGCGGACGCGAGCGGCGTGTTCACCGCCGAAGCGCCGCCCGACGCGGTGGCCGACGGCGACGAAGATGCACCGGAGGACGGCGCCAGCGCGGCAGCGGGCGATGACGACGGTGACACGACGCCGCGACACGCGGCGGGGGACACCACCGCCGACCTGGTTGCCGCGCCGCGCGACCAGGATTGACGGTGGCCAGCCGGTCGCGTCGCGCGCCACCTGAACCCGAGCCGGAACGCCTGCAGAAGGTCCTTGCAGCCGCGGGTCTCGGGTCGCGCCGCGAGGCCGAGGCGTGGATCCGGGCCGGCCGGGTGACGGTCAATGGCGTGCCGGCCACGCTGGGCCAGCGTGTGTCGGCGCGCGACGAGCTGCGCGTCGACGGGCGCGCGCTGCGGGCGCCGCGCCTGCTCGCCGCGCCGCAGGCGGCGTCGCTGTTCGTGCTGCACCGATCGCCCGGGGACTCGCTGACCGACGGGTTGCTCGAGCGCCTGCCGCGCCGTGCGGGTCGTCGCTTCACCGTGATCAGTCCGATGCCGCGCATCGACGGTGGGCTGGAACTGGCCACGGCGGACGGCGCAATGGCGCAGCAGCTGCAGCGGCGGATCCATTCGCTCGAGTCCGAGTTCAGCGCGCGGATCCGCGGTAGCCTCGATGCCGTGCAGTTGCAGGCGGCGCAGCAGGGCGAACTCGATGACGGCACGCTAGTGGAGGTGCTGTCCATCGTCGAAGGGGCCAGCGACGAACTCGCCAGCAACCGCTGGTACCAGCTGGTCGTCCGCGGCGCGAGTGGCAAGCAGGTGCGCCAGTTGCTCGAGCGGCAGGGTGCGGTAGTCAGTCGCGTGTTGCGCGTCGCGGCGGGGCCCGTGCGGTTGACGCGTGACCTGCCGCGCGGGCGGTTCCGCGCCGCCACGCCGGAGGAGCAGGTGGCGCTGCTCGGTGGCGGCGCGCAGGCCCGGGAGGCCGCCGCGGTGGCCCGCGCGCCTGTCAGCCCTGGCAGTCGAACGCCTGCCCCGTCACGCCGCGCGCCGCGCCGCTGAGCAGCGCGATGTACGGCGCGGTCAGCGCCTGCGGTTCGGGCAGCGACTCCAGGTCCTCCGACGGATACGCCTGGCGCCGCATCGCCGTGCGGGCGCGCCCCGGGTTCAGCGAGTTGACCCTGACGCTGGTCTTGTCGAGTTCGTGGGCCAGCACCTGCATCAGGCCTTCCACGGCGAATTTCGACACGGCATAGGCGCCCCAGTACGCGCGGCCGCGGCGGCCGACGGCGCTCGACGTGAAGATCAGCGACGCGTCCGGCGAGGCGCGGAGCGCGGGCAGCAGCACCTGGGTCAGTGCAAACGCGGCCGTGACATTGACGTGCATCACGCGTACCCAGGTCGGCACGTCGAAGTGCTCGATGGGCGCCAGCTGCCCGAGCAGGCCGGCGTTGTGCACCAGGCCATCGAGGCGACCCCAGCGCTGCATCACGGCCGCGGCGATCGCGTCGTAGTCGCTGGCGACCGCACGTTCGAGGTCGAGCACGCTGATCACGGGCTCGCGCGGTGGCGGCGCGCCGTCGCGGGCTGGCAAGGCGACCAGCTCCGCATGCAGCGCCTCGAGCTTGCGCAGGTTGCGACCGAGCAGCAGCACTTCGGCTCCGTGCCGCAGGCAGGCGATGGCGAGCGCGCGACCGATCCCGGCGGTCGGTCCGGTGATCGCGATCACGCGGCCGGCGAGTGCGTCGGCTGACGGCTGGCATCGGCGCGGATCGAAGCCGCCGGGGGCGGTGTCGGCGAACGGAGCAGTCATGCGGCGGTCGACCTCTGGCGCAACGGGACGGGCAACTGGCCGCGCAGGCAGGCGCGCGCCGCACGCCATGCGGCCAGCGTTGCACCGAGCGGCGCGAAACGCGACGCAGCATACTGGTTTGGCAACGCGGCGGCACTGTCGCATGCGAGTGTGGCCGCGGTCGCGCTCCACAGCAGGCCGACCCGCGCGGACGCACGAAGCGCAGCGGGCAGCGATGCAGCGGCCTCCCGCAGTTCGGTCGCGCCGCGCTCGAGGCGGGCGCGCAGCAGCGCGGCGATGACGCCGGGCATCGGCGAGGCATGCAGGGCGCCGTGATCGCAGCCGGTCGCCGCGAGTTCGTCCAGCGGCAGCGACAGCAGGCCGCGACGGGCGCGTGGCATGGCTTCCGACAGCCATTCGATTTCGCGGACGGCTTCCCCCGCGCGCAGCGCGAAGGCGTGCAGCGCCGCCTGCGTCGCCGGTGTGCGCGCACCGTCCGGCACCCCCAGCTGGCAGGCCGTCGCGAACACCGTCGCGCCCCAGGCCTGCAGCGCCTGCCGTAATTCATCGCGATCGCCGAACGCGAGTTGGGCGTGTTGCCAGCGCGCGGTTTCGACCAGCGGAGCGAGATCCGGCGGATCGGACGCGGCCAAGGCCGCGGCGAGCGCGCGGGTGGCGGGATGGCGCGGCCTGCCGGCTGCCAGCTGCGCCGCTTCCTGCTGCCACCAGTCGAGCCGCGCGTGCGCTACGCTGTGCTCGAGTCCGGGACGACAGCTGTCTTCTATTTCGCGCTCGACCGTCAGCAGTGCAGCGAGCCCGTCGCGTGTCGCATCGGGGGCGAACAGCCAGCTGTGGTAGCGGGCGCCGCCCGGTGGCGGCGGAGCGGTCGACGTCACGGTGCGGCGTCAGGCGGTGCCGGCAGGCCGGACTGCGGCGCGGCGGGCTCGCGCACCAGTTTGTCGACCGGTGCCGTTTCGGCGAGCGTGCTGCTGTCGCCGACGCCGAGGTCCGCGAAGCGCCGTGCCTGCGGCAGCACGCTGCGCTCGAGCGACCCGATCGCGCTGTTGTACGCATCGACGGAGCCGGACAGGTTCTTGCCGAGCTTGCCGAGGTGGTTGACGAACACGCCGAGCCGTTTGTGCAGTTCCTGCCCGAGGTCGCGGATCGCCACGGCGTTGCGCGCGACGTCTGCCTGGCGCCAGCCGTAGGCCACCGCCTTCAGCAACGCGATCAGCGTCGACGGCGTCGCGACGATGACGTTCTGGCGCATCGCGTTGTCGAGCAGGTCCGGGTTCTCGGCGAGCGCCGCCGACAGGAACTGGTCGCCCGGCAGGAACAGCACCGCGAAATCCGGACTGGTCTGGAACTGCGCCCAGTACGACTTCGACGACAGGGCGCGCACCCGCGCCTCGACCTGCGCGGCATGCCGCCTGGACGCCTGGTCCCGTTGCTCGTCGGTCTGCGCTTCGATGGCTTCGAGGTAGGCGTCGAGCGGCGTCTTGACGTCGACGACGATGTCGCGCGCGTCCGGCATGTGCACGACCAGGTCGGGGCGCAACGCGCCTTCGGGGGTGTCGGTCTGCAGCTGCTCCGTGAAATCGCAGTGCGCCGACATGCCGGCGAGCTCGACGCAGCGGCGCAGCGTCAGTTCGCCCCAGCGGCCGCGCACTTCCGGGCGCCGCAGGGCCGTCACGAGATTGCGCGTTTCGCGTTCGAGCTGGGCCTGGCCGGCCGTCACGCTGGCGATCTGCGTCCGCAGCGACGTGAAGTCCTCGCGCCGTTCGCGTTCCAGCGACTCGACCTGCTTCTCGGTCTTCTCCAGCGTGTTGCGGATCGTGCCGAGCAGTTGCGTCAGCGCCGCCTCGCGCTCCTTCAGGTTCGATTGCGCCTCGGCCTGTTCGCGGCCGAGCGTCTCGCGCGCAAGTTGCAGGAACATCTCGCTGTTGGCACGCAGTGTCTGTCCCGCGAGTTCATCGAACGCCAGCCGCAGCTGGGTTTCGCTGCGTTCGAGCAGCTGCAGCTGCTCGCGCTGGCGTTCGGCATCGGCGGCGACCCGGGCGCGGGCCGCTTCGAGTTCGCCGCGCAGTTCCTCGGCGCGGCGGCTGGCGCCGAGGCGTCCGGCCAGCCAGCCGATCACGCCGCCGACCAGCAGTGCCAGCGCTGCGACGACGAGGAGCAGCACGACCGGCGATGCGCCGCTCATGCCAGCGTTCCCGCAGCGGTCCGCGAGCCCAGCCAGCGCGCGAAGTCCCACAGGTCGTCGCAGCCAAGTTCGGCGCCATACAGGTCGGCGCGCAGCGACTCGAAATAGCCATGGCGGGCGAACACCGCACGCATGCCGGCGGACCGCGCGGCGACCATGTCACGTTCGGCATCGCCCAGGTAGACGCAGTCGGCCGACGCGACGCCGATCTGCGCCGCGGCGTGGTGCAGCGGCGCTGGATCGGGCTTGCGTGTCGCAAGCGTATCGCCGCTGACGATGCTCGCGGCCCGCCGGTCCAGCTGCATCTGCGCAAGCAGCGGGTCGGTCAGCCACCCCGGCTTGTTGGTCACGATGCCCCAGGGCAGGCCGGCGCTTTCAAGCCCGTGCAGCAGTTCCTCGGCGCCGTCGAACAGCGCCGTGTCGACGCAGATGCGCTCCGCGTACAGCGCGAGGAAACGCAGGCGGTGGGTCTCGAACGCGTCGCCGTCGAGGCCAGGAAAGCCGAGCCGCACCAGCGCCGCGGCGCCATTCGAAACATGCGGTCGGATGCGCTCGGCCGGCAGCGGCGCCAGGCCACGCTCGCCCCGCAAGGCGTTCAGCGCCGCCGCCATGTCCGGGGCGGTGTCGAGCAGCGTGCCGTCCAGGTCGAACAGCACGCAACGGATGGGCGGCACCGCGTTCACGATGCCGCCCCCGGTCGAGTCAACCACGCGATGTAGTTGACCGCGGTATCGCGGCTCAGGCTGGCCTGGCGATTCAGCGGGTTGAACTCGAGGCCGGCGAGCTCGCGCAACTCGAGCCCCGCGGCGCGGGCCCAGCGGGCCAACTCCGATGGGCGGATCAGGCGTTCGAACTCGTGCGTGCCGCGCGGCAGCATCCTGGCAACGTACTCCGCGCCGACGATCGCGAGCGCGAAGGCTCGTGCGGTGCGGTTGATCGTCGAGACGAACAACGAGCCGCCGGGCCGCAGCAGCTGGCCCAGTTCAGCCAGCGTGCGATCGGGATCCGGCACGTGCTCGAGCATTTCCATGCTGGTCACGACGTCGAAGCCGGCTGCGTCGGTCGCCAGCAGGTCCGAGCTCGATGCGATGCGGTAGTCGATCGACAGCTCGTTCTCCAGTGCGTGCAGCTGCGCGACTTCGATCATCGCCGGTGCCAGGTCGGCGGCGACGACGGTCGCACCGGCACGGACCAGCGCCTCGGCCATCAGTCCGCCGCCGCAACCGACATCGACGACCCGCGCGCCGGCAAGGGCAGCGCGGCTGCGCACGAACTCGGCGCGCACCGGATTCAGCCGGTGCAGTGGCATGAACTCGCCCTGCGGATCCCAGAAGCGGTGCGCGAGCGAGTCGAAGTGCGCGACTTCGGCCGGGTCGGCCGCGGCGCGGGCGGTGCCATGCGGTGTGGTGGTCATGCGGCGGCTCCCAGTCCCATGCGCGCCATCCATTGGCGCGCGCTGTGTTCGACCTCGGCAAGGTCCAGCAGTTCGAGCTGGCCGTTGCGTACGGCGCGGCGACCACCGACGAAGACGTCGCTGACGTCGGCGCGTCCGGCGTCGAAGAGCAGGGCCTCCGCGACACCGTCGGCCGCCAGCCCGGGAACGCGCGCCAGGTCGACCGCGATCAGGTCCGCGGCTTTGCCGACGACCAGCGAGCCGGCGTCGCCGTCCAGTCCGAGCGCGCGCGCGCCTGCCAGCGTGGCCATCTGCAGCGCGCCGTGCGCGTCCAGGCGCGGCGACTGTTCGCTGCTGCCGTCCGCCAGCAGCAGCGCGAGGCGCGCTTCGGCGAGCAGGTCGGGTGCGCCCACGCTGGCCGCGCCGTCCGTGCCGAGCGCGACCTGCACGCCACGCTCGCGCAGGTTCGCGACCGGTGCGATCCCGGCGCCGTGCCGCAGGTTCGACTGCGGGCAGTGCGCGACCGCGATCCCGGAGCGCTGCGCCAGGTCGAGGTCGCTGTCGTCGAGATGGATCATGTGGATCGCGGTGAAGCCCGGTCGCAGCAGGCCGAGCTGGGCAAGCCGCGCCAGCGGCCTGCGGCCATGCGTCGCGAGCGATTCGCGCACCTCCGCGGCGGTCTCGTGCAGGTGCATCGCGATCGGTGCGTCGAGCTGGTCGGCGATGCGGCGCAGGTGCAGCAGCGTCTCGTCGTCGACCGAGTACGGTGCGTGGGGCGCGAAGAACGGCCGCGCCCATGGGTCTGAACGATGTGCATCCCAGAGCGAGGCGCCGCGCGCAAGGCAGTCGCGCGCATCGGTCGACCACGGCGTGCGCGCTTCGGCGATCGGCAGGCCTACGGCCAGCCGCAGTCGCAATTCGCCGGCGAGGCGCAGGACTTCCTCCGGGAACAGGTACATGTCGGCGAAACTCGTGATCCCTGCGCGCAGCATCTGCGCGATCGCGAGCCGCGTGCCGGCGCGGACGAACTCCGCCCCGACCCAGCGGTTCTCGAGCGGCCAGATCGTCTCGCGCAGCCATTGCCGCAGCGGTCCGCGCGGGGGCGCCGCGCGCAGCAGTGACATCGCCGCGTGCGTGTGGGCATTGATGAACCCCGGCAGCAGCACGTGGTTCGGCAGGTCGACGTCTGCGCCCGCGTCGAACTGCTGCTGGAGCGATTCCGACGGTGCGATGGCCACGATCCGCCCATTGCGCACGGCGACCCCGTGCCGCTCGAAGACGGCACCGGCCGGCTCCACCGGCAGCAGCCAGCGGCCATGGATCAGCAGGTCGACGGACTGCGTCAAGGGTGGTTCCGGAAAGGGTGGCAAGCCGATCGCCAGTATATCGGTGCGCCTCGCCCGGGGGTACCGAAGGCAAGGCTTTGGACAGGTCCGTTGTGCTAGAATTTCCGCTTCATTTTGGTCCCCGGACGCGCGTCAACCGATGTCGGAAATCGCCCGCGAAATCCTGCCCGTCAACCTCGAAGACGAGATGCGCAAGTCGTACCTCGACTACGCCATGAGCGTGATCGTGGGCCGTGCATTGCCCGATGTCCGTGATGGCCTGAAGCCGGTGCACCGCCGCGTGTTGTTCGCGATGCACGAGGCAAACAACGTCTGGAACCGGCCTTACGTCAAGTGCGCGCGCGTCGTCGGCGACGTCATGGGCAAGTACCACCCGCACGGTGATTCCGCGATCTACGACTCGCTCGTTCGCATGGCGCAGGATTTCTCGCTGCGCTACACGCTGATCGATGGCCAGGGCAATTTCGGCTCGATCGACGGCGATCCGCCGGCGGCGATGCGATATACGGAATGCCGTCTCGAACGGATCGCCGGCGAGCTGACGGCCGATATCGACAAGAACACCGTCGATTTCGTGCCGAACTACGACGGCAAGGAGATGGAACCGTCGGTGCTGCCGGCGCGCATCCCGAACCTGCTCGTCAATGGCTCGTCGGGCATCGCGGTCGGCATGGCGACCAACATCCCGCCGCACAACCTGACCGAAGTCATCAACGCCTGCATCGCCGTCATCGACGAACCCGACATCGGGCTCGTCGGATTGATGCAGCACGTGCCAGGCCCGGATTTCCCCACGGCGGGCATCATCAACGGCGCCGATGAAATCGTCGCCGCCTACAAGGGCGGGCGCGGGCGCCTGTCGATCCGCGGCCGTACGACCATCGAAGAGGTCGGCAAGGGCGACCGGCAGGCCATCGTCATCACCGAACTGCCGTACCAGGTCAACAAGGCGCGGCTCATCGAGCGCATCGCCGACCTCGTGCGCGAGAAGCAGCTCGACGGCATCGCCGGCGACGGCTTGCGCGATGAGTCCGACAAGGACGGCATGCGCATCGTCATCGAGCTGCGTCGCGGCGAGAACGCCGAAGTCGTGCTGAACAACCTCTATGCCCTGACACCGCTCGAGACGGTGTTCGGCATCAACATGGTCGCGCTGGTCGATGGCCAGCCGCGCCTGCTGTCGTTGAAGGAGATGCTCGAGGCGTTCATCGCGCACCGGCGCGAGGTCGTGGCACGGCGCACGATCTTCGAACTCGAGCAGGCGCGCGACCGCGCGCACGTCCTCGAGGGCCTGGCGGTCGCGCTGGCGAACATCGACGAGATCATCGCGCTGATCAAGGCGTCGCCGTCGCCGAACGAGGCGCGCGAGGCGCTGGTCGCGAAGCGCTGGCCGGCCGGTTCCGTGCCGCAGATGCTCGAGCGCGCGGGTGCGATCTCGACCCGCCCACGCAGCCAGACGGGCGAATTTGGCCTTGCCGAGGGTGCGATCTATCGCCTCTCGGAAACGCAGGCGCAGGCCATCCTGGACATGCGCCTGAACCGGCTGACCGGCCTCGAGCAGGACAAGATCCTCGCCGAATACCGCGACCTGCTCGATCGCATCGTCGACCTGTCGGACATCCTCGCGCGCCCGGAGCGGCTCACGGCCGTCGTGCGCGACGAGCTGGACGCCATCCGCGATGCCTACGGCGACGAGCGGCGCACCGAGATCAACCGTGACCACATCAACCTCGCGACCGAAGACCTGATCGAGCCGCAGGACGTCGTCGTCACGCTGTCGCACGCCGGCTACGCCAAGTGCCAGCCGCTGACCGAGTACCAGGTGCAGCGCCGCGGCGGACGTGGCAAGGCGGCCACCGCCGTCAAGGACGAGGATTTCGTCGAAACGCTGTTCGTCGCGCACACGCACGACACGCTGCTGTGCTTCTCGAACCGCGGCAAGGTGTACTGGGTGCGCGTGTTCGAACTGCCGCAGGCCGGGCGCAACGCGCGTGGCAAGCCGCTCGTGAACCTGATGCCGCTCGAGGAAGGCGAGAAGATCAACGCGATCCTGCCGATCAAGCAGTTCGACGACGGGCATTTCGTCTTCATGGCGACGAGCCATGGCACCGTCAAGAAGACGCCGCTGTCGGCGTACTCGCGCCCGCGCCCCTCCGGCATCATCGCCGTAGACCTGCGCGACGGCGACCGGCTGGTCGGCGTCGCGCTGACCGACGGCGCGCGGGACGTGATCCTCTGCTCCAGCGGCGGCAAGGCGATCCGTTTCGACGAAGCGGAAGTGCGGCCGATGGGTCGCGATGCCACGGGCGTGCGCGGTATCAAGCTCGGCGACGGCCAGGAAGTCATCTCGCTCGTCGTCGTCACTGAAGGCCTGATCCTCACGGCCTCCGAGAATGGCTACGGCAAACTCACGCCGGCCGACGAGTTCCCGCTGCACGGTCGCGGGGGGCAGGGCGTCATTGCGCTGCAGACGACCGATCGCAACGGCGCGATGGTCGCCGCGCTGCAGGTCAGCACCGACCAGGAGATCATGCTGATCAGTTCGAGCGGTACGCTCGTGCGTACCCCGGTCGCGGAAATTTCCGTGCTGGGTCGCAACACCCAGGGTGTGCGCTTGATCCGGCTCGATGATGGCGAGCGTCTCGCGGGTGTGGGCCGGATCGAGAACCTCTCCGCGGATGCGGCGATGGACGCCGCCGACGACGACGATGGGGCGCCCGCGACCGGCGGCGAGCCACCGATCGGCGATGCGTCACCTGCCGCGGGCGATGACCCGCCGCCGGCGGTATAGCTGCAACAGCCCGAATTCCTTCCTCCGAACCCAGGATTGCAACCCGTGCGTGTATTCAATTTCGCGGCCGGCCCGGCCACGCTGCCCCTCGAAGTGCTCGAACAGGCTCGGGCGGAGATGACGGACTGGCAGGGCAGTGGCATGTCGGTGATGGAAGTCAGCCACCGCAGCAAGGCGTTCGTCGCGGTCGCGCAGCAGGCGGAAGCCGATCTTCGCGAGTTGATGGCGATCCCGGCCAACTACAAGGTGCTGTTCCTGCAGGGCGGCGCCACCGGCATGTTCTCGGCGATTCCACTGAACCTGACTGCCGCGGACTCGGTGGTGGAGTTCATCAACACCGGCGCGTGGTCCAAGAAGGCGATCAGCGAGGCGAAGAAGTATTGCAGCGCGAAAGTCATCGCCGACGAGTCCGCCAGCAACTACTCGACGGTGCCGGATGCTGCGGCGCTGCGTGTCGACCCGAAGGCGGCCTACCTGCACTACACGCCGAACGAGACGATCGGTGGCGTCGAGTTCCCGTACGTGCCCGACGCCGGCGCCGTGCCGATCGTGGCCGACATGTCATCGACGATCCTGTCGCGACCGATCGACGTCACGAAGTTCGGCGTCATTTATGCCGGCGCGCAGAAGAACATCGGGCCGTCCGGCGTCTGCGTCGTCATCGTCCGCGACGACCTGCTCGGCAAGGCGCGCGCCGGCACGCCGACCGTCTGGGACTTCGACGCGATGGCCAAGGACGGATCGATGCTGAACACGCCGCCGACCTTCGGCATCTACTTCGCCGGACTGGTGTTCAGGTGGCTCAAGAAGCAAGGGGGTCTCGCGGCCATCGGCGAGCGCAACCGGCAGAAGGCCGAGCGTCTCTACGCCGCGATCGACGGGTCCGGCTACTACGCAAACCCCGTCGCGAAGCATTGCCGCTCGTGGATGAACGTCCCGTTCACGATTCCGAATCCCGACCTCGAGAAGACCTTCGTGGCCGAGGCGGCGAAAGCTGGACTGATGAATCTCGAGGGGCATCGTTCGGTCGGTGGCATGCGGGCGAGCATCTACAACGCGATGGGTCTTGATGGCGTGGACGCGCTGATCGCGTTCATGCGCGATTTCCAGCAGCGTCACGGCTGAGGGCCCCCGCCATGAACCGGTATCGGATCCAGACGCTCAACAACATCAGCGTCCGCGGCCTCGAGCGCCTGCCCCGCGATCGCTACGAAATCGCCTCGGAATTGGCGCGGCCAGACGCGATCCTCGTTCGCTCGGCCGACATGCACGCCCTCGAGATTCCCGCCAGCGTCATCGCCGTAGGTCGTGCCGGGGCCGGCGTCAACAACGTGCCCGTCGAAGCGCTGTCGCGACGCGGCGTGCCGGTGTTCAATGCGCCCGGCGCGAACGCCAATGCGGTCAAGGAGCTGGTGCTTGCCGGGCTGTTCCTCGCCGCCCGCAACATCTGCCAGGCCTGGGAGTTTGCCCGCGGCCTGTCCGGCGACGACAAGGCGATCGACGAGGCGACCGAAAAGGGCAAGAAGAATTTCGTCGGCTTCGAGCTGCCCGGTCGCACGCTGGGGGTCATAGGACTGGGCGCGATCGGCGTCGAGGTGGCCAATTCGGCCGAGAAGCTCGGCATGAAGGTGCTTGGCTACGACCCGCAGATCACCGTGCAGCGTGCGTGGCAGTTGTCCTCGTCGGTCGAGCAGGCGCTGTCGCTCGACGACCTGTTCCCGCGCCGACATCGTCACCGTGCACGTGCCGCTCGCCGAGGCAACGCGCGGGCTGGTCGAAGAATCGCGTCTCAAGCTGATGCGGCGCAGCGGCGTGATCCTGAATTTCTCGCGCGCCCCGATCGTCGACGACCGGGCGGTCATCGAAGCGCTGGACGCCGGGCGACTGCACGCCTACATCTGCGACTTCCCGAAAAACCTGCTGAAGGATCACCCGCGCGTGATCACGTTGCCGCACCTCGGTGCCTCGACCGGCGAAGCCGAGGAAAACTGCGCGATCATGGTGGCCGACACCGTCCGCGATTTCCTCGAGAACGGCAACATCCGCAACTGCGTCAATTTTCCGGAAGCCGTGCTGCCGCGCACGCAGAACACGACCCGGTTCGCGATCGCGAACAGCAACGTACCGAACATGGTCGGGCAGATTTCCACCTGCCTGGCTGCCGGCAAGCTGAACATCGCGGAGCTGTTGAACAAGTCGCGCGGCGAATACGCTTATACGCTGGTCGATGCCGAAGGTTCGGTCGGCGAGTCGATGCTCGATGAGATCCGCGCGATCGGTGGCGTGTTGTCGGCGCGCCAGTTGTGAACGCCTGACGAGGCCGATGGCCGCAACGGAGTCCTGCAATGCCTGCCCGCAAGCCGCCCCGATCCTCCAAGCGCAGCGTCTCGAAGCGCAAGTCCGGTCGCGCTGCCGGCGTTTCCGCCGGCAAGGCGCGCGGTGGGCTCGGCGAACTGCGGCGCCAGATTGATCGCGTCGACGCATCGCTGCACGAGTTGATCAACGAGCGCGCGCGGCTTGCGCGTGCCGTCGGCGTCTCGAAGCACGCCGACGGACACCTGGTGGACTTCTACCGTCCGGAGCGCGAGGCCGAGGTGCTGCGCCTCGCGCTCGAGCGCAACCAGGCGGCGCGCGAGTCCGGCACGCTGCGCGACGAGGAGATCGTGCGCCTGTTCCGCGAGATCATGTCGGCCTGCCTCGCGCAGGAGGAGCCGCTCAAGGTCGCGTTCCTCGGGCCAGAGGGGACGTTCACGCAGACCGCGGTCTACAAGCACTTCGGGCATTCGGTGCGGGCGTTGCCGCTGCCGGCGATCGACGAAGTCTTCCACGAGGTCGAGAAAGGCAACGCCGATTTCGGCGTCGTGCCGATCGAGAATTCGACCGAGGGCACGGTCAACCACACACTCGACCGCTTCCTGAACTCGCCGCTGAAGATCTGCGGCGAGGTCGAATTGCGGATCCACCAGTACCTGATGGGGCGGATGACCGACCTCGCGCAGATTTCGCGCATCTGCAGTCATGCCCAGTCGCTGGCGCAGTGCCGCGGCTGGCTGAACGAGCACCTGCCGAACGTGGA